>CAVSWM010000011.1:0-84783 GCA_963731695.1 uncultured bacterium
CCACCGAAATCCCCTGTCCCACAGGGGATTTCAGTCGTTTCGAAGAACCCGCTGGGGCGGCCCGAAGCGCGTCCAGGGCGCGCTGAGGGCGCGATATTGGCGCTGGGACCGTTCCAATGAGCAGGACGGAAGCGCGGCTACAGCTCGCGGTGAATTGCCTGGAGTCGCTGTGCGATCTCGTCCTTGGTGTCCTCGTAGAGGTGCCCGTAGACGTCCATCGTGACTCGGATACTGGAGTGGCCGAGGTGCTCACGCACGAGTCCGGGGTGAGCGCCGGCGGCGATGAGCATCGAGGCGCAGGTGTGCCTCATGTCGTGGATTCTCAGTCCCTCCTGACCGATCTGTGCCACGGCCGGGTACCAGACTCGCCGCCGGAAGTTCGAAGACGCAACGGCGTGCCGCTTGCGGTGAAGATGAGGCTCTCCGAGCCGGCGTCCGTGAAACGCCCGATGTGGTCCCCGAGCACGTCGGCAACGAAAGGCGGGATCGCAACCGTGCGAGCCTCCCACGTCTTTGGGGGCACGATGTGGAATTGCCCTCCGACCTCAGACAGCGTCTCACGAACGTCGATCCGGCGACGAAGGAGATTAAGGTGCTTCGTCTTGAGGCCGATCGCCTCCGCCCAGCGAAGCCCTCCATATGCGAGCACATAAACGAGGCCGCCGTATTGCTCGGGTACGACGTGGGCAAGATCGTCGACCTGGCTCGCCGTCAGAAAGTGAGGCGGACGCCGAGTGGGCCGCGGCAGTGATATGCCGAGCGCCGGGTTCGATGGGAGGCGCCGAGACCGCACGGCCGCTTTGAGGATCATCGACAACAGCCGGTACGCCTGCGTGGTATGACTGGCTGACAGTCCGCCGTCGGTGAGCTCGACGACCCATGTCTCGATCATGAGGGGGTCGATGGCGCCAAGAGGAAGCTGACCGAAGCGTGGGAGGAAGGTGAACTCTGAGAAGCGACTCATAGCTGGCGAGGGTCTTTGGTTTGAGGTGGCGGCGGGTGTCGAGCCAGGGGATGGCCCATTCGGCGAAGGTGGTGCGGGCGAGGCGCGGGTCGGTCCATTCGGAGCGGTCGAGACGGGCTTGCTCGTTGCGCAGCCACTTCTCGGCATCGATCTTGCGATCGAAGGTCTTATTGCGGGTACCTTGGCCGGTGATGGAAAGCCGGGCCTTCCACCGGCCGCGGTCGGTCTTGATGATCCACCCTGCCATGGGAACCTCCTCTCATATGTGAGCTACGCCACTGGGAGTCGCCTCGTGATGACACTACCGGTCGAGTGTGACGTGAGGCGAGCTGATTTCGGTGTTCTTGTGGTCGATATGCTGGGTGATCCATTCGGTGACGTCGCTGCTGCGGAATCGTAGGTGGCGGCCGGCTCGAAAGCCGGGTGGCCCGTGGCCTCGGTGGCGCCAGGTGTAGATGGTGGCGACTGGTATACTGAAGATAGTTGGCGAGGTCTTGGGCGCTGAGCAGCCGTTCGAGGGTATCCATGGCTCTCATTGTCGGGTGGAACCCTTTCACCAGATTGCCGTTAACCCTCTCATCAAATCTCATTACTGAAACGACTCACCGCAACATCACCATTTGGGCGGGAATTCTGTCTGGTTTCTGCAATCGGCTGTGTCGTAAGCGATTACGGCCATCCAAGTGCCATTGTGTTCGCGACTGAGACTCCGGTGAGAGGGTGTCGCTGTCTGATACGCGGGTTATGGACCCGACAGCAGCCTCAGATCACACGACAACTCCCATACGCCAATCCGAGGCTCCACGACCGACGCAGGAGCACACACGCCGAAGCCGACCGAGCCACCGACGCCACGGCTAGATCCGGCCATCGCTTGAGATCGACAGACGAGTGCACACCTGCGGTGGCTGGGTGAACGGAGGTGCACGGTGACGGTGCGGGTGACTACGTTGAAGGGCGTCGAGGCGGGTCGCTACTACACCGATCACCTGCCCCGCTATTACCTCGAGGGCGACGAGCCACCGGGCAGATGGTGGGGTCTGGGCGCGGCCGATCTTGGTCTCACCGGTGAGGTTGATCCTGATGCGTTTCTTGCGGTGATCGCTGGTCAGGATCCGACGACGGGACGTGACTTGGGTCGCCGGTTCGGGGAGGAATCGGTGCGGGGCTATGACGCCACCTTCTCGGCGCCAAAGTCGGTGTCGGTTCTGTTCGCCCTCGGAGACCAGCGAAAGGTCCGGGCACAGGTGGTTGCAGCTCACGACCGGGCGATCGACGCCGTATTGGGTTGGGTCGAACGCCATGCGCATACTCGGATGCGTCATCGCGGTCATGTGATGTGTGTGGATGCCGAGGGGATCGTGGTCGGGGTGTTTCGTCAGCACACCAGCCGCAGACTCGACCCCCAGCTACACACCCATGCCGTGATCGCCAACCGGGTACGGGCACCCGACGGCCGTTGGCTGGCTCTCGATGCTCGCACTCATCAAGATCGACCAGCGCACCCTCTCTGCGCTCTATCACGCCAACCTGCGATCCGAGCTGACCCACCGTCTCAGGGTCGCATGGAACCAACCCGAGAATGGGATCGCCGAGATCGCAGACATCGACGCCGACGTGTTGGCCGAGTTCTCGCAACGGACCCGCGATGTCGAGCGGCGCTTGGAAGAGAAACTCGACCGCTTCCGTCAGGGTCTGGGGAGGGATCCCACCGGGCGGGAGAGGTGGCGATTGGAGCGTGAAGCGGCGGTGGACAGTCGACCGTCCAAGCATCATGGTGCGACGCTTGCCGATCTGCGTCGGGAATGGTGGGAGCGCACGGTGGTATTGGGTCGCGATCCACGCCACGTGGTGGGTCGGGCGGTCGACCAACGCCGCAGGCTCGAGGCATCGACGACCAGAGGGTCGAAGGGCTGACCAAGGCTGCGATCGCTGCATTGGGTGACCGCCAGTCGAGCTGGCGACCAGCCGAGCTGGTGCGGGAGCTGGCTGCGGCAGTACCCACCACGGTGGCGGCCGACGCAGCCGAACTGACCGCAGCTCTCGACAGGCTCGCCGACCAGGTCGCCGACAACCGCTGCGTCGATATCTCCCGCCCCGTCCCGGCGGGTGCGAGGCTGCGCCGTGACGGTCGGCCAATCACCGAATCGGCGGTGGATAGAGCACTCACCACCCGAGCGATCCTCGACGAGGAAGAGAAGCTGATCGGTTGGGCCGAGCAGCGGAAGGACCCGGCGGCGGTCAGTGCGAAAGCTCGGTCGATCCGCTTCGCCGAGCACCTCACCCCGGGACAAGCGGCAGCCGTGGCCGCCGTAGCCGACGGTGACGGATTGGAGTTGATCGTCGGGCCCGCCGGTGCCGGGAAGACCACGGCGCTCGCCTCCGCGGTACTCAACGTCGCGGCTCGTGGCCGGATGGCGTTCGGGGTGGCCCCGACCGCCGCCGCAGCCGAGGTCCTCGCCACCGAGACCGGGATGCGTGCCGACACACTGGACAAGCTACTCACCGAGCACCGCCATCCCACCCGACCACCTGGACCCATCTACAACCTGGCGAAAGGTACGACGGTGATCGTCGACGAAGCCGGCACAGCCGCCACGCCGAAACTCGCCGAACTGGCCCGGCTCGCCGACCAACACCAGTGGCGGGTCGTCCTGGTTGGGGACCCCCGCCAATTCTCAGCGGTAGGCAGGGGAAGCATGTTCGCCCACCTCGTCGACACCCTCGGAGCAGTCGAACTCGATCGGATCCACCGCTTCAACCACCACTGGGAACGCCGAGCCAGCCTCAACCTCCGCAACGGCGACCCGGCCGCCCTCACCCACTATCAACAACACGGACGACTCCACGGCGGCACCATCGGCCAGATGGAATCCGAAATCATTGAAGCGTGGCGGGAGGCCCGCAGCCAAGACCGAACGGTGGCGCTCATGGCCAACAGCACCGAAACAGTTACCCGGCTCAACCAGCTCGCCCAACACACTCGACTCGCCGCCCAGGAACTCCATCCCGAAGCGCCACGGCTCCGAGTCGGCGAGTACTCGATGCTTGTCGGCGATGAGGTCGTCACCCGACGCAACGACCGGACGCTGCGTACCGACCAGGGACTCATGGTCAAGAACCGCGACCACTGGACCATCACAAACATCCACGGCGACCGCAGCGTCACCGCCACCGGACGTACCGGCACCATCCGCCTCCCCGCCGAATACATCACCGAGCACCTCGAGCTGGGATACGCCCAAACCAGCCACGCCACCCAAGGCCGCACCGTCGACACCGCCCTCCTCCTAGTCGACGCACCAACCGACGGCCGCGGGATCTACACCCCAATGACCCGGGGACGAGAAGCCAACCACGCGTATGTTGCTGTCGAAGGCAATCGGGCCGCCATCGACGTCCTCACCCAAGCCGTCGCCCGAGACTGGACCGACCAACCCGCCGTTGCTCGCCGCAACCAACTCAACCAGCCACGTCAGTTGGTGTTGTAGCGAAACTAAAGATTTCGGTTAGTATTGATACATGACTGACGTGACGGGTTCGGTTGAGCCCCGTGAGCTGGCGGACTGGCTTCTGTCTCGGGGACGCCATTGGGTGACCACGAGCCAGGCTGCTGAGCTACTCGGAATCCCAGAGCACCATGTGGCGCCGTCGCTGGCTCAGTCGAGGCGGCGAGGACATCTATTCAGCCCAACCAAGGGGCTCTATGTCGCCATCCCGCCCGAGTTCCGCTCCTGGGACGCCGTCCCGGCCGCTCACTTTGTGGATCCCATGATGCAGCATCTCGGCCACGACTACTACGTATGTCTGCTGTCGGCGGCCGAGATCCACGGGTCCGCTCATCAGCGTCCGCAGGTGTTCCAGGTGATGACATCGGCGCGGCTTCGAGACCGGACATTGGGGCGGGTTCGCATCGATTTCATCACCTCCGTACACACTTCGGATCGTCCCACCGAGAGCGTGAACACTCCAACCGGGACGATGCGTGTCTCCACTCCAGAAGCGACGGTGCTCGATCTGGTGGCGTTCCCTGATGAGAGCGGCGCCTTGTTCAACGTTGCCACCGTCATCGGAGAGATGCTGACCGAGGGAGCGGTTGATGTTGGTCGTCTCGCCGAAGCTGCGGCCGGCTATCCCGCATCGATTGTTCAGCGCACCGGATGGCTCCTCGACTACATGGCAGGGCAAGTCGAGGTGGAGGTGGACACCGAACCGCTGCTGCCCCTCGCATCTTCACGGACAACACCCACACCGCTCGATCCTGGCTACGGGCGATCCGGGACTATCGACCACCGCTGGAACGTGATCGTCGCCGAGTACCCGGACGAGGAGTCGTCGTGATTCCCCGAGCCGCCATCACCGAGTGGGGCCGCGCAGTTCCGTGGCCGACGGTCGAGCAGATCGAGCAAGACCTGCTGCTCTCCCGACTGATCATCGAGATAGCCAACGACGACTACCTCGGCGACGAGCTGGTATTCCGGGGCGGCACCTGCCTGCACAAGCTCCACGCCCCCAAGCCACTGCGTTACAGCGAGGATCTCGACTACGTCCGCAGCACCGGCGGCGGGATTAGTGACCTCACCCAAGCGGTGACCCAGATAGGCAAGCGACTTGGCATGGAGGTACGGACGAGAATCGGCGAGCACCCCAAGATGTTCCTCCGGGCAGCCTACGAGACCGGGGTAGGCCAGATGCGGATCAAGATCGAGGTCAACACCTTCGAGCGTTCGCCGGCACGCCCGCCGATCAGGATCCCCTA
This sequence comes from uncultured bacterium, assembly GCA_963731695.1. Taxonomy (GTDB): domain Bacteria; phylum Actinomycetota; class Acidimicrobiia; order Spongiisociales; family UBA5794; genus JAAETI01. The sequence continues at coordinate 5,724 of CAVSWM010000011.1, forward strand.
CCGTGTCGAGTCGTCCTGGTTCACGGGCAGTGCCGAGGTGCTCACCTTCACCCTCGACGAGGTCGTGGCGACGAAGATCCGAGCCCTTTTCCAGCGATCGAAGGGGCGCGACCTGTTCGACCTCTGGCTAGCCCTCACCAGGCTCGGTGTCCCAGCATCGTCGATTGTGAGGCCTTCGCTCCGTACCGCCCCGACGGCTACACCAAACGCCGCGCAGAACTCAACCTCCGCGAGAAGGCGAAGCGCTCGGCGTACCGCGAAGACATCCGTCCGCTGGTGACCGCCTGGCCGGAGGGCTACGACATCGAAGCCGCCACCGAGCTTGTGATAGCCGATGTTCTCACTCTGATCGAGTAGCAGAGGGCTCGAAGTTCTACGGGAAACGTGGCAGGAGCTGTCGGTGGCATGCAGGATCTCCCCAGCGGCGGTCACTCGAGGCTGCCTGCAGATGGCCAGGTTGTCACGCTGCGTGGCGTGACCGCCGGAGCGACGTCATCCTCGTCGCGTCATCGACCGACACTTCGGCCACCCAACGTGTTTTCCAGATAACGGATGGCTAGCGCAGAGTGCCGGTTAGCGAGGGCGCGGAGGGGCGCCCGATAACACGCGGCGGAGCCGTCGTTATGGGCGGGTACGGCTTGGTGGCGAAGCGCCGTGGTTTTTGGTGGCACCCAAACCTGTGGTCGGTGGCGACTTATGGTTGTGAGGTGGATGTGGAACGCATAGTCGAGGTTCGGTCGGTTGCCGGTCTCTATGACAGTCACCGGGCTGATTTAGCGAGATTCGCAACCTGGCTTGTAGGGCCGGATGACGCGGCTGATGTCGTTTCTGATGCGATGTTGTCATTGCTGAAGAGCGGAGGACTTGATGAGGCGCACAATCCGTTGGCTCTGATGCAGCGAGCGGTGGTGGCGAAGGCTCGTTCGATGCAGCGCAGCATGTTCCGGCGGAGGTCGCGGGAACAACGCTATGCCGAGCGTTTCGTTGTGGAGGAACCGAGTTTCCGTCCTGACGTTGCCCGTGCTGTAGCTCGGCTGAGTGTTCAGCAACGGGCATGCATCTATCTCACCTACTGGGAGGATCTGACTCCGTCGATGGTCGCCGATCAGCTCGGAATCGGAGAAGGAACCGTGAAACAGTACCTGGTTCGTGCTAGGTCCAGATTGCGTGAGGTACTCGATGAATGACAACACAACTAGAACAATCCATGACGCTTTGCGGGTGTCATCGCAGATGGCTCCACCCGCGCCAGACCTTCCGATGTATCGAGAGCGTCCGATCGTGCGGCGCCCGGTAGCGGCGCTCGCTGGGGGCTTCGCTGCCGTTATCCTCATCGTTGGCCTAGGTCTCGCCCTTGTCGCACAGGGCAACAAGCCGACGATTGCGGAAGACACCGCAGCCAACCCTTCGACCCGGGCTGACACCGAGGTGCCCCTGCTATTCGATACAGGAGCGCTCGGTGTGCAACTACACATTGACGATGGTCCCACCACCATAGATCTCGACCTGGCTTCGTTGGTCAAGAATGTGCAAGCTGATATCGACGCTGACTACGAGCTGAGTGGCGCTCCCGTATTCGTAGGCCGAGTCGGCGAGACTGAAGGCTTTGTCGCCGTGTTCTCGAAAGCAGGAGACCCGGACCTGACATGCCAGATCCGTGCCACGAAACCAGCAGGGAACTCCATGGCATGCGGCCAACCAGATGACTCAAATATGGGGATTCTGCTCAATCACCCTGAGGACACCGCCAGCGCCACGGCAGTTATCTCAACGACAGACCCCGATATCGAGGTGATCGCCGTGCGACTGGCGACCGGCGAGGAATACTGGCAGAGGACGATCAATGGAGGCGCTCTCCTCGAGATTCCACACAACGTACCGAGACAAGCCGACCTCACGTTCACGGCCTACAGCGCCAACGGCGATGTACTCGGGGTTCAAGGGCCGTAGATCCAAGAGGGCATCCGTCCAAGATGACCGGGTCGGAATCGACTGATCCCAAGACCTAGCGTCCCCAAGTTCACGGCGAGCCGATCACTAGATATCGGGCGATATCGCACCTTTGGTTCAACCACGCATAGCGGCACGTCCAAGTGCGGGGGTCACGAACACTCACCGTGACGGTGGGTGATCTAGGCGGCCCGATCCGTAGTTTGGCACCAGAGAGCTGTGCGAGTCGAATGGTGCTTCAGTTTCCTGCTCAGGTGGCCAGCCTCGCTTTGTGTGATGGGAACCTCAGCGACCATCGCTAACGTCTGACAGATGATGGCTATGCGCACACGTCTTCTTGCCGTTGGCTTCGCACTCTTCCTGGCAGCGTGTTCTGGCGGCGACGCGATAGCTGGGGGTCCTGTGGTCACCTCGACGACTGCTTCCACGACGCCGGGGCCGGTGCTTCCTGAGGCGGGCGGGCCGTGTGTTGACGAGGATGGCCACTACATCGGACAACCGGGTGTTGGTGTCCAGGTGAGATCCGGCGACCAGGTCGTCAACGGGAGTTTCGGTTACGACTTGGTTGGGTACTGTCCTGGCCACCCTCAGCACGGCAATCGAACGGTGACCGGTGATGGTTTCTTCGCCAACCTCGCGGAAACGCTGATCCAGGTTGAGCCCGGCGCCGAGTTGACCCTTACTGCACCGGCCTATCCCGGAGCCACCGTGGAGCTGCACTGGTCGATAGACAACGTCCCCGACTCCACTTTCGTGGCGACGCCAACACCATCCGGCGAGGCAACATGGACAGTCGACGCCCCTAGCGACGCTGAGCTCTACCACCTGAGTGTGCGGCTCGAATGGTTCGAAGGTGAGGCCAGCTACGGCGTGCTCGTAGCGACCCGGGACTTGCCCCCGGTGGGCGAGTCACTTGTCAGTATCGAGCCGGCTGGTGATCGCGAAACTCATCCGACCGTGGTGCCAACAGGGTTCGTTGATTGTGGCACCGACGATGACACCCTGCGGTTCTGTGATCCAGAGCGGGCACAGCGATGGATTCAGATAGCGACCCAACAAGGGGCACCTGAGCCCGAGTGGAAGTGGAGTCCCGCAGACAGGTTGCCTGGGGTCATTCAGATGAACGAGGGTCCGCCCCTCTACGCGATCTATGTCGGCCCCAACACGTTCGTCACTGTCACGGCCTCAGGAGTTGACCACCTAGATCTGACCTCCGTAATTGGATCGATTCCGGCCTTCGACACCACAGCACGCGGAGTGGAATGCGGGTTCACCCCGGTTGAACAACTGCCAGATGTTTGGTGGAAATGCGATGTGGCTGTGTGGCTACCAGATCCATCAGAGGCTGGCCTAGCGGCGCTGGTTGACCTGGTTGGCGATGTACCGATCGGATACTCGTTCACGCCGATCCTGCCAGGTAGCGCCGGGTTGACGGTAAACCCGATCGAAACCTATGGCCCCGAACAGCCCTGGGAACAGCTCGACAAATGGAAAGAGCAGATGACCAGCGCCGCGGAATCAATGGAGATCGACCCTACCCCCCTCGCTGACGGCACCTACCTTGTTGAGGAGGTCCTCCTGATCTACCTGCCTGAGACACCAAGCGACGCCTACCTTGCCCTGATCGATAGGTTTCGTAACAACGGCTTCGGGACCGAGACGATTCTCCGAGAACGCTACGGACACCCCTAACCCGGTAGCCACCTAGTCCAACAGGATTGTGCCTACCGCCAGAGCAAGCCCGTATTGGCCAATATCGGGACTCCAGCCAGTACCACCTGACCAACCCGGCTCAACCACTGAAGGCAACCACGGCTCCGACAAGAGCCCGCCTCTATCGAACAACCGCCGAATCGCAACCTGGACCCACTCAAGACACGCCGAGGGCGCGCTGAGGGCGCGATAAGTCGAGAAACAATGCGATTTGACGCAAGATGATGCAAGCCGTTGAAGGGTGTGAATCCTCAATGAATTCGGGCTGATTCGGCGGTATCCGAAGCAATGCCGGGAGTCCCCCGAAATGCCCCGCAGCGAACTGAAAAACCAGAGGTCGACGGATCGACGCCGTCCCTGACCACGCCGAACCCCGCCATCGGCGGGGTTCGTCGCATTTTGCTACGCCGACTGTTGCCGGGCGGTCGGTTTGACAAGCAGACGTGGATGTGACCTCACAGCCGAATGCCGTCTGGAGAATTCGGAGAAGGATGTCGAAGTTTCTTCTCGAGGAATCGAACCGTTTCAAGACAGCGTCGAGGCTGGTCCTACGACCAGCGGACCCGGTGGTTGCTATGCCACTTCTCGAGAACAGCGCGGTCGCCGGTGACGACGACCGTTGCGTCCTCCGCCCGGTTCCACAGCACCAGGTAGAGAGCGGCGGCGGTTCCGCTGACTATGACGTCGGCAGGTCCGTCGTCGTGGGAGGTCTCGATGCCGTCGGGCGCCATCGTCATGAGCCAGTGGTCGCCGGTGTCGACAGCGTGGACGTGCATGGCCTTCTTGCCTGCAATCGGGAACCTCTGTTTACGTGGCGCAAACGCAGCCAGCAGCTCGTCAATCCCGTCGGCAGCGAACGCCGGATCGAATTCGGACGCGACACCGACGGCGTTCTCGGTATCAAACCGGTGGATGGCCGTCTCGTGGGCCTGGCGCCGCGCCCACATCGCCAGCGGCGAAGGTGCGGGTAGAAACGTGAAGGTCTCGAGATCGAGAGGTGCCGATGCGAGCGCATTCACCAGATTTACGTTGGTAGCCAGGTATTGCTCGATCAGGGCGTCGTCGTCGGGCCAGAAGACCGCCAGATCCGGCCAGAACGCGGTGAGCTCGGTGAGATCGTCGATCCAGGGCTTGAAGTGGGGTTGAGCGACGTGAGCCGCCGCCCACATATGAATCTCGCTCAGATGCCTGACCAGGCCACGCATCTCCCACCCGGGACAGGTCGGTATCGGGATATCGAATCCGCCCTGCTCCGCCGCCGCAGCCAGGATCTTGCCCTCGTGTGCTACCGCTGCGATGTGCTCAATGATTTGCATGGTCTTCTCCCGATCCAAACGACTCTAAGCCGCCCCGGCCTGTCTCTACTGCAACTTGCAGTATCACGATACTGAAGAATGCAGTATTGTCAAGGGTATGCCACCCAAGATGACAACCTCGTCGTACAGCGGTTCTCGCCCTGCTCGACCTGAAGCCATGGACCGCCTACGAACTCACTCACCAGGCACAACGCAGCCTCCGATACGCCTGGCCCAAATCGGAGCGCCTCCTCTATTCGGAGCCGAAGAAGCTCGTTGAACTCGGCCATGCCACCACCCACAAGGAAAGAGTCGGCAATCGAACCCGCAACGTCTACGAGATCACCAGCCAAGGCCGGCGTGCACTCGAAGAGTGGACAACAACCCGAACCCAACCGCCACACATCGAGGTTGAAGCCCTCCTCCGGCTCCTGTTTGCCGACCACGGATCGATCGACGATCTGCATCGAGCCCTCGACGAACTTGGTGCCGATATCGCAGATCGGCACGACTCGGTCGCAGAGCTCATGGCCTCCTACGTCGACGGAACCCACCCCTTTCCGGAGCGCACTCACCTCTCAGTGCTCTTCGCAACATTCCAGATCGAGATGTTCCAGAGCATCGAACGTTGGATCTCCTTTGCCCGAGCCGAGATTGATCAGTGGCCGACCACGAAGAACCTCGGGATGACCCAACGTACCGAGGAGCTCACCCGCCTGCTCGCAGGGGGCCAATCCGCCCTCAATCAACCTCAGCCCGCCGAGGAGCACTAACGACATTGGAGGTGCCGGGAGAATTCTCTGTCACCGCGGCGCCGTCTACCTCACCACCAGCCCGTCCCCTTCTAACGTCGCGCACTACCGCTCGGTCGACCCGGGGTTCGATCCGATCCGGGCTAGGCGCGACCTGGGAGGCGCCGTTGGCGGCAGGCTCTCCCTGCCCTCCTGTACCGCCATGACGATCCCTCCGGAGACGGTGATGCCGATAGCCGCGACCGCGGCAAGTGACACAAATGCCGACGCATCGACAAAGGCACCGCCCATTGCCGGCCCGATCGTCCGACCGATCGCCATATACCCCTGTGAGTCCCCTGCCCGTTCGCCGGGCTCGTTTGAGCGATCCGCCAGCATCTGCAGGACACCCGGTACCCCCATCCAGAACGAAAAACCCCACCACGCCATGCCGATGAAGAAGAAGGCCGGATGTCCGCCAGCAACGGAAAGAAATACCGCAGGACCGATGCTGGCTACCCACCATCCCGGTCGGCGATGTCGTGATGCCAGACGGGCACCAAGCAAACCGCCGGCGGCGTTCAGACTGAAACCCAGCGACGCCGCCACGGGGCTCAGGCCGAGAAGATCACGTGCGGCAACAGCTTCGAACACGAACATGCTCGTCCCGAAGAGCGTGAGTAGGAACAACGCGAACAGCAGAACTCGATTCGACCGCGATCCACTGACCTGTCTCTTCCCGGGCTTGATCGCCGCGTCGTGCAAGGTGAGAAGCACCACGGGAACCGACACCAACGCCAGTACGAGGTATACGGCCCGATCGCCGAGTTGTGCCAGCCCGGCAAGAACCGGTGCAGCAATAAGCGCCGTCAGCGGCCCTACTGATGAGATCGCCGCCAACGAGCGTGGCGTTCGCATCGCGTCCGCCCACGTGATCCAGGTCAGCACCCCGGCTGCAGCGCCCGCTACCCCTCTCGTGACGAGAAGGATCGGAAAGTCCGATAGGCCAGCGCTGACGACGTTGGCTACGAGAAATACAACACCCGCCAGTCGGAGAAGCACGCCCGAAGGTGCCAGCCAGCGCGGAAACGTCAAAATGACCACGGCAAATACGCCTACCTGGACGACAGAGATCGCAGCCGCAAAGCCGTCCGTGACGCCATAGCGCTCGGCAATGACCGGTATCAGAAACGGGGTCGCGCCAAACATCGCTGTGACCGAAACCGCAGCCAGCAGCAACGGCACCGGAGCACCCGGCCGGAGAGCGTACAGAGAGCGAGTTGGACCTAACACCCGAGGAGTATTGCACCTCGCTGCAGGACGTCAGCCTTGACCGATCTCTTTTCGAGCACTCGAATCTTGCGCTCATCTCGCCGCTCGATCAAGACACCTAGCTCTATGCTCTGAAACTCAGCGAAGCGAGGGAGAGTCATGCGCGCTGGAGATTCGATGATCGACGTCGTCGGTAGAACCCCGGTCGTGCAATTGCACAAGATCGTGCCTCCCGGTGCCGCGTCCGTGTTCGTCAAGCTCGAGTGGTTCAACCCCACCGGGTCCTACAAGGACCGCATGGCTCTCGCAATGATCGAAGAGGCAGAGAAGCGTGGCGATCTGCATCCGGGGATGACCGTTGTCGAGTACACGGGTGGTAGCACCGGGTCTTCACTTGCCTATGTCTGTGCGGTGAAGGGATACAAGTTCAAGGTCGTGTCGTCCGACGCGTTCGCCGAGGAGAAGCTCAAGACGATGCGAGCGTTTGGCGCCGATCTGACAGTCGTGCCAAGTGAGAATGGGCAGATCACTCCGGACCTGATACCCCGGATCATGGCAAAGGCTGAGGAGTACGCCCAGGAGCCCGGAACCTACTGGACCGACCAGATGAACAACGCAGACTCGCTCGTCGGGTACCGGGGTATCGGAGAAGAGCTACTCGAACAGATGGACCGACCGATTGATGTGTTCTGTGCGGCTGTCGGTACTGCGGGACTGGCCATGGGTGTCTCGTCTGCACTTGCCGACGGGGGCTCGGACGCCAGAGTCGTGATCTTCGAACCGGCATCGACCCCCTTCATCACCGCAGGCAAATCCGGGGTTCATCACGTTGAGGGCATCGGCATCGGGTTCATGCCACCGCTCCTCGACCGCGAGCGATATGACGAGGCCCGGGCCGTCGATGAGGCTGAAGCTCGAGCAACGGCGCGCCGGCTGGCGGCAGAAGAGGGCCTGCTCGCCGGGACTTCAACCGGCCTCAACGTGACCGGCGCGATCGAACTCGCCAAAGAACTCGGCCCGGGCCGCACAGTTGTCACTGTCGCGGTCGACACCGGGCTGAAGTACCTCGCAGGCGACCTCTACTCCGGCTGAACGCAGCTGCCCACTCGGGTTCGGTCGCTCGCGATCATCGGCCCACTTTCTCGAAAGTGGGGTCAATCGGTGCCTTGAAGTAGCGGGGAATCGCCGGGAAGGCTTCGGTGAGCACGTAGTAGTAGGTCCCATCCGGGTACTCGGGCGTGACCCCGAAGCGACCGTTGCTCTCATCCAGGTCACCGGCACCGGCGGTGTACTCGTAGTCCTCGACGTAGGTGCCGTCGTAGTCCCCGCCTGGACCCGATTGCCTCGTCCCGGTACGGAGTCGGTAGGACGATTGCATGTCGATGATCCCGGAAGCTGGGTCCATTGCTTCCCGGTAGCCGTACCGAACATAGATCGGGAATCCGTCGCCCGCCCAACCGACCAAAGGCGAGTGCGTGCCGGCGCTGAGATCGGGAACCAGCCCGCTCGGGATGGCGTGATAGTGGTATGCACCGTTCGGCTGGACATGTGCGTTGTTGTCGTCGAGGCCCAGGTCGACGAACCCGGAGCCGGCCTCGACCTGCCAGCCCGACGTTCGATCGTTCCGATACCACTCGGCGGCAAATGGGTCGAATGGCACACCATTGACGGCGATACCAAAGCTCTGCGGCACGTTATACCCCATGGCCTCCCCTGCCGTTGGCGTCAGTGGCAGCCGGTAGCTGTAGGACTGGGCTGAGATGCTGTTCGGGTTGTCGGCGTTGGGAAACTCGCCGGTGGCATGGTCGGGGAGGCCGTTTGCGGTGATGTACCGGTAGGTGCCATCCAACGTGACCGAGACCGAGGCACCGTAGGTGGCATCGAGGATGCTGTATTCCCCCATCACGTCGATACCACCGGGCGCCGGAGTCGATGGGATGGTCGTTGTGTCATCAGCAGCGGTCGGATCCGGCGACGGCCCGGTAGTAGTGCCGACAAGCCTGGTACCACCACCGCACGCGGTAACTACAACGGCGACGAGACCCCCTTTGATGAAGAGGCGTCTCGAGATCGCATCCTTGTTCTTGTCTGGAGTGCTCATCCAGCAACTGTGCCGCTGCAAGCTGGGAACTTCCTGAGAGGCGGCTGAGAGCGCCCTCAGACAAAGGCCCCGCCGGTCACAATGTCGGCGGGGCCCACTACTGCCTCTCGATGTTCAGACCCCGGCGGTGAGCTTTTCGTTGTCCCCGCCCTTGATTGCAACCTTGTGCGGTCTGGCCTCGGCACGCATCGGGAGTTCGACGGTGAGCACGCCGTTGTTGTAGCTTGCCTTCACCTGGCTTGTGTCGAGCCGGTCACCGAGCTTGACCTCGCGGCGGTGTGTGCCAGAGGGACGCTCCCGAAGCAGCCAGGTGGCACCCTCGGTTTCTTCGACCGGGCGGTCCGCGGTGACCGTCAGCATGTTGCCTTCAACGGTGAGGTCGACATCGTCCGGGTCAACACCGGGGATATCGAAGCGAAGGGTGTAGACGCCATCCTTCTCGAAAGCGTCGAGCGGCATCATTCCTCCGCGCCAGCGCCCGCCGAAAGTATTGAACACCCGATCCATCTCTTCAAAAGGATCCATACGCAGCATCATCACTCCTTTCCTTGCGTATCAGATAATCTATATATACAACACTCAAGTTCGATCTGTCAATACCCAGTTTCCCACATATCGAGCAGCCCTGCATAGAGTGCGGGCCATGACACAGACCTCTATTGGCGACCCCGTCATCATCTTCGATCTCGGTGCCGTGCTGATCGACTGGGATCCGCGCCACATGTTTCGAAAGATCTTCACCGACGAAGAAGAAATGGAACGATTCCTCGCCGAGGTAACCACCCCGGAATGGAACGCCCAACATGACGCAGGAGTACGTTGGGCAGACGGGGTGGCCGAACTTGCCGCCGAATACCCGGAGCATGCCGACTTGATCACGGCCTACTGGCATCGCTGGGATGAGATGCTGAACGGGCCGATCCAGGGGACTCTGGAGATCCTGCGCAGGCTCAAGTCGACGGGGTATGAGGTGCACGCCCTCACCAACTGGTCGGACGAGACATTCCCGGTCGCACGGGCTCGCTACGACTTCCTCAACCTATTCGAGAGCATCGTCGTCTCCGGAGAGGAGAAGGTGATGAAGCCGGACCACCGGCTCTACCGGATACTGCTCGACCGCATAGGCCGCACCGCACCGGAGTGTCTGTTCATCGACGACAACCCGAACAACATTGCCGCGGCAGCCGAGCTCGGCTTCGAGACGATCCTGTTTATCGATCCACAACAGCTAGAGCGCGCCCTGGTCTCCCTGGGCCTGCTCAACTGATTCGTCCCGCTTCTAAGAACTGGGATGAAGGATCAGCTGTCGCCTATCGACACTTTGCAGTCGGCATGACCGCACTTGCAAGGCTCCGACCGCTCACCGATCCCAAGCCGACAGGTCGGACCGCAATGGTCGATGGTTTCGTCCACCGGGCAGGTGCAGGGTTCAAACGCACAGATCTTCACGAACTCGTCTCCTCTCGGGGCTTGCTCCAAATCTAGAGACCCTTCGGCCTTAGGTACCGCTCGGCCAGAGCTGCAATCCAATCGATCAGCAGGGCCAGGATGGCCACCAGTGCCGCGCCAACGAAGATCGCCGTGTTGCGCTGCAGCTTTAGACCGGAGTTGATCGTCTCTCCCAGTCCACCGGCTCCGATGAGGAACACTAGGGCCCCCATCCCCACGTTGATCACCAGAGCAGTGCGAACCCCGGCCAGAATCACCGAGACCGCCAGCGGCAGCTCGATCTTGCGCAATGCCTGCAGTCGCGACATACCCATGCCACGGCCAGCCTCGATTACGGATCTGTCGACCTGCTCGATACCGACGACCGTATTGCGTAGCACAGGGAGCAGCCCGAAGACCGATAGCGCCGCAATCGCCGTGGTCGTCCCTCCGATGAGCAACCCGGTTCCCTGACCCAGCCAGGCAAAGAAAATCACGATCAGGCCGTACGCTGGAATGGCTTGGCCGGAGTTGGCAAAGGTGAGGATTGGTGTCGACAGCCGTTTGAAGCGGGGACGTGTGATCAGGATCCCAGCAGGAACGGCAATCCCAACGACCACCACCGTCGACCACAGGGTGATACCGATATGCTGGCGTGCCTGTCGCAACAGCGACTGATGGTCCAGGATCCGTGCGGTCGTATCGTCGAAGTCCGAGTACGCCCAAACCACAACCACCATGATCACCAACAGCACGAGGACTGTCGGTGTGATCAACAGGTCATACTGACGCTTCCCGACCGTCTCGCCGGACTCCACCGTCTTCGCTGCCGCTGGAGCAAGATCGATAGCCATCAGCGGGAGCCCTGCCGGGCCTGCTCCGTCTGTTGCGTTGACCGCACCGTATCGATCAGGTTTTCGAGACGCACCACCCCGAGGTATCTACCCCGCGGATCAACGACACATGCCGTTCCTACGGACGAGTGCAGCATCGACTCGAGCGCATCGTGCAGCGTGTCTTCTGGCTCCACTGTCGCTCGCACCGGGAGCCCGGACTCGGCGAGTTTCCGATCGGTGGAATCCAAGGACCTCAGATTCAGCCAACGAATCGGGACGTCGTTGCCGTCCAGCAGAAGCACCCAGTTTCGTTGGCTGCGGGTGAGTTCTGCCTTCATCGCTTCCCGGGAACCTTGATCACGGACGGTAATCGCATCATCCACTTCGATATCGCGAACTCGCATGAGGCTGAGCCCTTTGAGCGTCGCCCCGGATCCCAGGAAGTCCTCAACAAACTCATTCGCAGGATTGGCCAAGATTGCTTCCGGAGAATCGTGTTGGGCAATGACCGATTGCTCTCTCAGAATGGCAATTCGATCGCCCATCTTGATCGCTTCATCGATGTCATGGGTCACAAAGGCGATCGTCTTCTTCAGCTCACCCTGGAGACGGAGGAACTCGTTCTGCAGCCTGTCCCGGGTGATAGGGTCGATGGCTCCGAACGGCTCATCCATCAGCAACACATCGGGATCAGCACCAAGCGCTCGGGCGACACCGACACGCTGGGCCTGCCCTCCAGACAACTCCTTTGGATAGCGGTCGCGATACAGCGACGGATCCATTCCCACCATGTCGAGGAGCTCATCGACCCGGGCATCGATCCGCTGCCTGTCCCAGCCGAGCAATTCAGGCACGGTGGAGATATTTGCCTTTATGGTTCGGTGGGGGAACAGCCCGATCTGCTGGATCACGTAGCCAATACGCCGCCGCAGCCGATCGGGGTCGACATTGGTGACATCCTCCCCTTCGAAGATGATCCGGCCCGAGGTTGGCTCGATCATCCTGTTGATCAGGCGCAGCGTCGTGCTCTTGCCACAACCCGACGGCCCGACCAGGACCAGGATCTCCCCTGTCACTATGTCGAGATCGAGGTCGGCCACGGCGGGAACTGTCGTCCCGGGATAGATCTTGGTTACCTTTTCGAGATGTATCAGGGCATCAGTCATTTGGGGTCGCTTTCGTCATCGCAAGCCGGGAGAAGTCGTGAGTCGGCGCAGGACCGTGAACACCGCGTCGAAGGTGAGGGCGAGGGCAACAGTGAACACAGTTCCCGTCCAGATCGCCTCCATAGAGTTGGGAAGCCCGATACGGGCGTATCCACTCTTGATGAAGTCACCCAATCCTCCACCGGCAACGAGCGTCGCGATAGCGGCGATCCCGGCAGTGAGTAGCGCCGACACTCGGATCCCGGTGACAATCACCGGCCAGGCAAGTGGCAGCTCAACCTTCCATAGACGCTGTCGTGAGCTGAGGCCCATGCCCCTGGCCGACTCGAGCACCGCGGGACTGACGCCGGCAAGACCAGTGACGGTGTTGCGGAGAATCGGCAGTAGCGCATACAAGTAGAGCGCTATGAAAGACGGCTTGAAGCCGAGACCGGTTATCGGTATGAAGATCGTGAACAACGCCAACGAAGGCAGCGTCAGAAACACGCTGGCAATACCCAGCGATATCTCACGGGCTACAGGTCGGTGGCGAACAAGGATCCCCACTCCTACCGCGGTGATCGTTGCAGTTATGACAACAGCGACTACGTAGATGGCGTGCTCGTATAACCCAACCGCGATGTCGTCGGTACGGCTGCCCATGTATTCGATCCAGCTGGCTATCCCGTCCAAATCTCAGTCTCCTCGCTAACGGAGTCGGGTGTGGGCACCCGATCAGGTGCCCACACCACATCCGATCAACCCTCGATCAGGCCCTCTTCGACCAGGTAGTCATGGGCAACGTCGGCCGGGTCTTCACCCTCGGCGGAAACCCTGGCGTTGAGCGCAGCCATCCGTTCGTTGGTGAGCGGGGAAAGCAGCAGCTCGGCAATCCCATCGAAAGCCTCGGGTGCCTCCTTGTACTTCTCGTTTCGCATCGTCATCGAGACGTTGTAGACGATGTTGACACCCGGATCCTCGACCAGAGTCAGGTTCAAGGCCGGGATCCTGCCATCGGTGGTGAACACCTCACCAAAGTCGCAGTTGTTGGCTGCCGTCTCGGTGTAGATAACACCGGTGTCGAGAATGGTGATCTGGCTGTCCGGGATGTCGTACCCGGCGTATTCCTCGGTGAGGATCAGCCCATCAGACCGGCTCGGAAACTCAGACTCGAGACACAGCGAAGCATCCGGGTTAGCCTCCAAATAGTCCACCATGCTCTGAATGTCGAAGGCGCCACCGTTCTCTTCGGTAACACCCGGGCTCGAAGCGAATCCGTAAGTGTTGTTGAACGGCGAGCGGTTGATCCAGACAATGTCGTTTTCAGCTAGATCTCTCTCACGAACACCCTGGGTGAGCTCCACGGGGTCGAAGCTCGGGTCCTCGAGACCGAGGTGCTGGGTCCAGCCGGTCCCGTTGTACTCCATATACACATCGATATCACCGGACTCGAGTGCGGCCCTCGCCACATTGGTTCCGCCGAGATCGACTTTGTTGTCCACATCGGCGCCTGCAGCCTCAAAGGCCGCCACCATCATCTCGCCCAGTAACAACTGCTCGTCGAAGTCCTTGGAACCAACCGCGATGTTGATTCCGCTGAGGTCATACTCCGAGAGCGCACCACCCGAGGCGCTTTCATCTCCACCGCCACATGACGCTGCGATCATTGCCAGGGCAATTAGGACGAGCGCCAGTGAACGCGCATTCTTTCCGCGTTGACATAAAGTCCTTTCACTTGTTGTCAGTTGTTTTCGCTTGTCTCCGGCGCTGACAATTGGTGTCGCGGCACCCGGATAAGCGAACGGCGATCGACCTGAACACACCCTGGAGGGTGGAACGATCGACCACGCCACATGCACCCAGAACCGCTCTACGGCCGCCGACTCGGAGCAAACGAACTCGAGTTCAACGACGCTGCCGGAACAGTCCCGTGCGCAGCGGAAGCATCCGCTGTCTTACACCGAGAATAGCTACCCAGGCTGAGAACCGAAATCCATCGATCTCCGGAAAGGCCGGGAACCTCGCGCAGTATGTCGACCGTCTGAGATCCATAACAGAGACTGTGAAGGAGAAACAAGATGAAGAAGATACTTCTGTTGATAGCCACACTCGCCCTGGTCGTTGCTGCCTGCGGAGGCGGGGACGACGCCTCGTCCGCAAACCTCCCGGTCAACACGGGTGACGAACCCGCTGCCATGGATGCAACCTGTCTCGCCGGCGAACCGAACTGCCAGGACATCCCCGGTGACAACGCTGAGCCGCAGGACCTGCCCGACGGCGACGACGTGACCGTCGACGGTGGCATGGCCGTCGATGGCGGCCTCACCGTCGCTGACGCCCTCGGCGGCGGGGCGGACGGCATCATCGCCGTCAAGGGGTTTGTGGTCGCATCAGGTGGCGAGATCCGCCTCTGCGATGCGCTCGCCGAGTCGTTCCCCCCACAGTGTGGCGGAGACTCGGTGATCCTCGACAGTCTCGACTCGATTGATCCCGATGGGTTGAGCTCTGAGGGTGATGTCACCTGGACCGATGCCCAGCAGACCGTCTACGGCGAGCTGAGCGATGGGGTTCTCACCACAGCCTCGCTGAGCCAGTAGGGCTCAACCAATCAACACAATGTGCAGATGGCGGGGCCCGTGCACACCGAGCGTCAATATCGATTCGATATCGCCGGTGCGGCTGGGCCCCGTTATCGCGACCACATTCGACGTACCCCAATCCACCCGCTCGAACGCATCGGCCAGCGACGGGACGACGCGATCAACGGGCAGCAAGACGATGTGATGCTCGACGAGTAAAGAGGCAGAGCGAGGTCGGCCGGGCCTGTGCGCCAGCATCACCGTCCCGGTGGTTGCGATGGCTGCGTCGGCGCCGGTGATACCAATCGTCACGGCGCCAACCCGATCATGGTCAGCGGTACGAGAGACATCGCCGACAGTGGCGTCGACCCGACGCAGCCCGTTGACCGCGACGTGCTCTTCCCAGGCCGGCACGATCGAATCAAGATCATCCCAGGCGACAAACGACTTCCTCTCCGCCATGATCCCGGCAACAGCCTCCAGAGCCTCGGCCGGGTTGTCGACACGGGTTAGCTCCGCCGACACCGCCCGGGCCTGATCGACGAATCTCGTGACCGGATCGTCGAAGTGAATCAGCGGCATCTGTCCCGGGCCATCGGGGTCCGGAAGAACGGCACCGCGCAACGAGGCACGCACTCTGCCGAGGAAGGCCTCACGCTCCACGTTTCCTCCACCAGTCATAGAACGTCTCGGATGCCGGGGCAGGCAGCTCCCGCTCCTTCGTCCAGCCCCGCAATACCGGGACACGGCGCATCCAACCATCCCGGCTCCACAGTTTCCCGACGATCGCTCCAAGACGCGTCAGCACCCGGAACGCCCTCGGGTGCGTCGAAGCCCAGGCATATGCAGCGAGACCGCGCCGTATCCCCGGAGATATGGTCTGCGTGCTCTGGTTCCTCAGCTCTACCAGCAGCTTGGGGATGTCGATGCGAACCGGGCACACTTCCTGGCAAGCACCGCACAGCGAAGATGTTGCGGGCAGGTCATGCCACTGTTCGAGCCCGAAGAGCGACGGTGTCAGCACCTTCCCGATCGGGCCCGAGTACACCGAGCCGTATGCGTGGCCACCGACGTGCCGGTAGACCGGACATGCGTTGAGACAGGCGCCGCAACGGATGCAGAAGAGGATCTCGGCAATCTTGGACCCGAGCGTGGCACTGCGGCCGTTGTCGACGATGACGACGTGGAATTGATCGGGCCCGTCGGGCTCTCCTGGTCTGCGGGGCCCTGCGACGATGTTCGTGTACGACGAGAGTCCCTGGCCGGTTGCCGATCTTGCGAGCACTTCGAGCATCACGGCGAGATCGACCCGGGTGCGGACCAGCCGTTCCATTCCCATGACTACGACGTGGATCCGCGGCGTGGTCGTACAAAGACGGCCGTTGCCTTCATTGGTGACCAGAGCGATCGACCCGTCATCAGCGACGCCAAAGTTGGCTCCGCTGATCCCCATCCCGGCTGTGAGAAACCGCTCCCGGAGAAAGCCACGCGCAATATCGTTCAGCTCGCCCGGATCGTCGGTGTATGCGACACCAAGCTTTTCGGCGAATAATTTCCCTATCTCGTAGCGGTCCTTGTGCAGCACGGGAGCGATGATGTGAGAAGGGGTCTCGCCTGCGAGCTGGACGATGAACTCGCCAAGATCGGTTTCGACGGCTTCGACTCCGGCGGCCTCCAAAGCGGAGTTGAGGTGGATCTCCTCGGTGACCATCGACTTGACCTTGACCGCCCGGGAAACACCCTCGGACTTTGCCAGGTTGACGATGTACTCATTGGCCTCGTCGGCATCGGCGGCAAAGAAGACGTTGCCGCCGTTGCGCGCTACGGAGTCTGCGAACTGCCGTAGATGAACGTCCAGGTCCGCAATCACTTCGGCACGAATCTGTCGGGCCCGATCGCGCATCTCTTCCATCTGGGGAAACGCGGCCGCCGCCTCTTGCCGATGCTCGAAGTGGCCCCGCGCCCCACGATCGATGGCGATGGGAACCCCCTCGGCGAAGGCATCCTGGATCCGCTCGCGGAAGCTCGTCACTCGAGCTCCCCGGCCAGAATCTCGGCAATGTGCTTCGTCTCGACCGTGCTACCGCGACGTTGCAGGCCGCCTCCAATGTGCATCAGACAACTCACATCGACGCCCACGACAACATCGGCACCACTTGCCTCGATACGCTCGATCTTCGTATCCATCATCGCTGTGGAGACCTCTGGCGCCTTGATCGAAAAGAGACCGCCGAAGCCGCAACACTCGTCCTCGCCGGTTAGATCGACACGCTCAATGCCGGCTCCGTCGAGCAGCTGCTTCGGCTGCTCCCGCACCCCCAGCCAGCGCAATGCGTGACACGAGGCGTGATAGGTGGTGGTGCACCCGTCACAATCAACTGTCGCCGGTTCAAAGCCAGCGTCTTCGACAAGAAACTGCGTCAGCTCCCGGGTTCGGTCTGCGACCCTTTCGGCTTTCTCCCGGTACCCGGCGTCTCCGGCCACCAGCTCCTTGCTGTGGTGGATCAGCATCGCGGCACACGATCCGGAAGGGACGATGATCGGACCGTCGGTGGCGTCGAGCACGTCGAGCGTCTGCTTGGTCTGCGCCCGGGCCTCGGACTGGAACCCGCCGTTGTAGGCGGGTTGGCCACAGCAGGTCTGGTCGCACGGGAACTCCACTTCGAAGCCTGCCTGCTCCAGCAACTTCACGGTCGCCTTGCCGACGCCCGGATAGAGACTGTTTACGAGGCAAGTTACGAACAGCTGAACCGGCATGCGGGCAGCCTAACCGGCGCCCGCCTCGCCGGGCAGCCCCACGGCGAAGAGCCAACCATGCGGTCCCCCAAGCATTGCTGGGGGACCGACGGATCGCTACCTCGCCGCGTTCGCCGCGATGGCTGCCGATAGGTACTCGGCGAGACCTTCGCCCGCCTTGTCGATGTTCTCCTTGAACCTGACGTCTGCCACGTACATCTGGCCGAGACCGGCGTGCATCTCCTTCGAGCAGTCGTAGAACCGCTTGCTGATGTGGAGCCGGTGCTGCTCGGCGAGGTCCATGGTCTCCGGATCGTCGGCAGGCGTGCCGGCGGCCATCAGCTTGACGAGGCCCTGATAGATCCCATCTACCTCGGCCTGCACAGCCTTCCAGTCGTCCTTGGTGTACCGGGCGGTCCGTTGGGCCGATTGCTTGTACGCATCGGTGTCTCCCCAACGTTCCTTCGCCTCCTCTTCGTATTCGGCTGGATCGAAGTCACCAAAGACCTCGAGCATGTCTTCGTTACTCATTGTCTCTCCTGTCTGATCTGCAGCGATTGCGTGATCGACAGCGTCGATCATCCTCAACAGATGCTCGGCTCGAGCTTCGAGCATCTCCCGTTGCTGCTTCAGTGCGGCCGCCCGTGTGTAACCGGGTCGACCCACTATCTCTCCTATCTTCTCGAGTGAGAATCCGAGCTCGCGGAAGAACAACACCTCCTGGAGACGCTCTACCTCGCCCGAACTGTATGTCCGGTAACCGGAATCGGTACGCCCCGCAGGCACCACCAGACCGATATCGTCATAGTGATGCAGCGTTCGCACCGTCACACCGGCGAGACGAGCCATGGATCCAACTGTCAGTTCACTCATTAGCCAAACCCTAAACCCTCACGTTACGTCAGGGTCAAGTGATTTCTGGAGGATTTCTTGATGAAGGACGAAAGGCCACAATTCGCTCCGGGCTACGGGATTCCTAGAGACACCACCGGCACGATCGGATGGGAGGCGTCTTCCGGCAAGATGGCGGTTGCTCGCAACTATTGGGTCGCCACAGCCGATCCAAACGGCAATCCGCACAGCTCTCCGGTCTGGGGCGTGTGGATAGACGACCGGTTGTACTTCGGCACGGACACGGCCTCCAGGAAAGGGAAGAACATCGCCGCCAACCCTCGAGCCGTGGTCCATCTCGAAAGCGGGGATGACGTCGTACTGCTCCACTGTGACGTCGCAGTCGAAGACGACCCGGCTGTCAAAGAACGGGTGATCCACACATATCGAGAGAAGTACTCGATGCCGGACGATTTCAGCTTCGACCCCGTCATGTGTGCCATCCCCTATCGTGGGTTCGCCTGGCTGGAGGCTGACTTTCCCACAACAGCGACCAGATATAGCCGGTAGCGCACTTGCGGTATCCCGGCGAGACCGCTGGACTACTCGGCGAAGCCGGAGGCACGCATTGCTCAGATTTGACTCACTCCACAAGCGTTTTGGCGACGTGACCGCGCTCGATGGGCTCAGCTTCGACGCTGATAACGGCCGAATCCTCGGGTTCCTCGGCCCCAACGGCGCAGGCAAGACAACCGCCATGCGTTGTGTCTTCGGGCTGGTCGCACCCGACGCAGGCGAGGTCACGTGGAACGACGCCCCGATCGACGAGCCGACCAAGCTCAGCTTTGGGTATATGCCCGAGGAGCGCGGGCTCTATTCGAAAATGAAGATCGGCGAGCAGGTGACGCACTTCGCACGACTGTCTGGTCTGGACGGTGCCAGGGCAAAGGAATCTGCCGAACGCTGGCTGCGCAATCTCGATCTTGGCGACCGCCTCGACTCAAAGCTCGAGGAGCTCTCCCATGGCAACCAGCAGCGAGTCCAACTGGCTGCGGCATTGGTGCACGATCCCGTGGTTGCCCTTCTCGATGAGCCATTCGCCGGGCTGGACCCCATCGGTGTGGACACGATGGCCGACGTGCTGCGCAGGCTGGCGGCGGGCGGCACCTCAATCGTCTTCTCCAGCCACCAACTCGACCTCGTTGCCGATGTGTGTCAGGACGTGGTGATCATCGATCGCGGCCGGGCGGTGCTTCACGGCGAGGTGAGCAAGCTGCAACGCTCCTCCCCAACCCGCTACCTCCAGGTGGAGGTGACCGGCCAGCCCTGGGTGAAAGAGCTGCGAGGCATCGATGCGGTTCAATCCAATGGGCGTCATCGATACGTTCTGGACCGCAATACGGACCTCGGACCCATCCTCGATCTCGCCGCGCAGGATGGCGAGGTCACCAGGTTCTCATTCGAGCCACCTCACTTGACCGACCTCTTCCGCGAAGCGGTGCGGCGATGACCACTGCACAGAGGATATTCCTTCTCGCCAAACGCGATTTCACCCAGCGTCTCAAGAGCCGTGCGTTCATCTTCTCGACGCTGCTCGTCATCGGTCTCGCCGTTGCCATCGGGCCGATCATCGGGCTGACCCAAGGCGACGAGACGCCAAGCGTCATCGCTCTCGTCGGACAGCAGCCGGCAGGCTCGGACCAGGCCATCGAGCAACAGGCCAACATCCTCAACGTCAATGTTGCGTTGAAGAGGTTCAACGACCTAGCGGCGGCCGAGACCGCCCTCGTCAACGGTGATGTTTCGGTCGTTGTCAACGGAACCTCCGAGCTCGTCTATAACAAGGAGTCGTCGCTCCAGTTGTCTGCGATCGTCACCAACGGCATCGCAACGGCCCAGCGGGTCATCAACGCAGCCGATCTCGGCCTGTCCGATGCACAGCTCAATTCGCTGCTGACTCCAGTGAATCTGACCGAGCGGACCCTGGAGACAACGAACCTGAGCCAGGACAACGCAAGGCAGGCTGCCGCATTCGTCGCCCTCATGCTGTTGTACATCTCGATCCTGATGTTCGGCCAGTTCGTGATGATGGGGGTAATGGAAGAGAAACAGACAAGAGTTGTCGAGGTCGTCCTCTCCCGGGTCAAACCCACCGATGTGCTGATCGGCAAAGTACTCGGCATCGGATTGCTCGGGCTGATTCAGATCGTGGCCCTGGGGGCCGCGCTGTTGTTCACCATCTCCACTGCCGACCTGGCCAACTTCGACTTCAGCGGGCTCGGCATCAAGGTCTTTGGACTGCTGATCATGTGGTACCTGCTCGGCTATACCTTCTATAGCTTCATGTACGGATCTCTCGGCGCCACCATCTCCCGCCAGGAGGACGTGCAAGGAGTCGCCATGTTGCCGGTGCTGCTGATCCTGCCCGGATTCTTCTTCGGACAGATGGCCCTCCTCGAGCCCGACGCGCTGCTCACCCGCATCACGTCACTGATCCCGGTTTGGGCGCCCATGGTGATGGCGGTGCGCTCAACCGCCGGCGACGTCCCAATGTGGGAGGTGTTACTGGCGATCGGATTGGTCTTGATCACCACGATTCTCCTGGTGATCCTCGGCGGCCGCATCTATCGCGGCGCCATCCTGCAATCAGGCAAGAAGACCAAGCTGCGCACCGCCTGGAAATCAGCTCGAGGGTGATCCGGGACCCGTGGTTCCGCCATCTTTCGCTAGCCGAAGGTAGAGCAGGACCGTGACCCGGATCCGATGCCGCCGATACCATGCGGGTCCGTAGCCAGTCCGGGATGTGTGTGGTGGTCTCAACTGAACAGCCGAAGCCCGGAGCTAGCCGCCGCCTTCCTGCAGGTGTCGCCGACGCCGCGTTTGCGTCGCTCGCCACGTTTGCCGCCGGATTGAGTGCGGTGAATCTCTTCAACGACGTCGACCGCGGCGTTTATGCGCTCTTCTTCACTGCATTCGGGCTGGGCGTCGTCTTGCCCTGGGAGCTCATCCTGATTCCGGCAGAGGTCAACGCGGTCTCTTTCCCCGTAGCCGACCGGATGCGCCGTGCGCGGGACACCCTCCGAATGGGACTACCGATGGCACTGCTTGGTTCGCTCGCCATTGCGGAATCCGCGGCCGGCGGCAGCATCAACGTCGCGGACAACGGCGGCGGCCAGCAGGTCTAGAAGCTTCCGCTCGCTCGGTATGTTGTCGTTGCGTGACCTCGATGCGAACCACGGATAGTCGACGTCAAACTGGAGGGTCGGGCCGTTCTCGATCGACGAGACACGGGCGACATCACCCATCGTCAGCGTGTAGACGCCGTCGAACTCGCTGTATGGACGGGGGACAAGCCCGGACTGAAGCAGGGCACCACCGCAAATCGGCTCGGCCGCGGTTCGATCCCGCGAGCACGCATTCGATCGATGACGTCCTCGATCCGGTCGGACACAATGAGCCCGCCCGCGATGGTGAGGAAGATGTCAACGCCCGCCGTCTTGTCCCCGCGCACAACGAGACGCGAGCCGTCGCTGGTGACAAACGGCTGCCACTCCGGTGGCACATCCTGGGCGGCCCCAAGTTCCGCACCGAGGTCTAACAACATCACAACTCCCGCATCTTCTGGCCTGCAAACACTAAGAGATGCCGCTTCAGGATGGGGCGAGCTGGCAATGGCTGAACCAGGGCTCACCCACCCTGGGGTACGGTGCCACCAAACCGTAGGTCACCCGCTCGAAGACACTCACCCGGTGTTGCGCAGCCCTGCAGCAAGACCGTTGACGGTCAGCAAGAGGGCCCGACGGAGATCCTGGTTCTGCTCCAACCCCGATCGTGACCGTTCGAGCAGAGCGACCTGGAGATAGCTGATTGGGTCGAGATAACGATCCCGGATTGCCAGGGTTCGTTTGAGAACCGGATATCGATCCAGTAGCTCGTCATCGCCTGTTATCCCGAGAACCTGTTTCACAGTCAGTGAGAATTCGTCACGAATTTCATCAAAGAAATGCCGGCGCTCGGGAGCAACCAGCGAGCCGACGTACTGTGCAGCAACGGTCAAATCGGTCTTTGACAGCGTCATCTCGACATTCGAGATGAAGGCCCGGAAGAACGTCCAGTCCCGGTACATGAAGTCGATGAGGTCACCGAAGCCCTCGCTCCTCGCCGCGGCGAGGCCGCTGCCGACACCGAACCATCCCGGCACTACCTGGCGTGACTGGGTCCAGCCGAACACCCAGGGGATCGCCCGCATCCCATCCAGACCAACGTTGTCGTCGCCACCTCCCGGCCGCCTCGCCGGACGCGAGCCGATGTTCATCGCACCCAGTTCCTCGACCGGTGTCGAGGTGAGGAAGTACTCGACGAGACCGGGAGATTCGATAAACGCACGGTATTTGTGGAACGCGGCGTCGCTGACGGTGTTCATGGCGCGGTCCCAATCGGCCAACACGGAATCCGGTTGGCGAGAGCTGCGATGTAGCAGCGACGCTTCGAGAGTGGCAGCTACCTGTACTTCGAGGTTGATCGCAGCCATGTCGGGCAGCCCGTATTTGTCGGCGATGACTTCGCCCTGCTCGGTGATCTTGATCCGTCCGTCGATCGTGCCCCACGGCTGCGCCATGATCGCCTCACCGGTCGGTCCTCCCCCGCGACCGACGGTGCCGCCCCGGCCGTGGAAGATACGCAGCTCGATGCCGTGGCTCATGGCAGCGTCCCGCAACGCCCTCGAAGCGCGATATAGCTCCCACTGTGACGTTGCCAGACCACCGTGCTTGCTCGAATCGGAGTAACCGAGCATGCATTCCTGGATGTCGCCGCGCAGTGCGACGATCGAACGATATGCAGGGCTCGAGAGCATTTCGTCGAGGATCGACCCCGCGCTACGAACCTCGTCAATGGTCTCAAACAGCGGGACGAACCCGATTCGGGCGATATCCGAGTGGAGATCGACGAGTCCGGCTTCGCGGGCAAGCACTACAGCCGCGAGAACATCGTCGGCTCCCCGGGTCTCCGAGATTATGTAGCTCTCGATGGTGTCTTCTCCGAACCGGTCGAGAGCTTGCCTGACACCGTGGAAGGTGTCGAGGGTCCGTTTCGCTTCGCCCTCCAGCACCGTCACCAGGGGAGCCAGCGGGCGACGTCCTTCGAGCTCCCGATTGAGCCTTTCGGTACGCCCGGGCCGGTCGAGCTGGCCGTAACCGGTCTCCCCGAGCCGCGCATATAGGTCGTTGAGCGCGGCGTGGTGCTTGGTGGCATGCTCACGCACGTCCATGGTGGCGAGGCAAAACCCGAACGCGGCAACACGCCGAATCAGACGCTTCAGCATTCCATCGGCAATGAGCTCCCCGTGGGCGGCTTGCAGCGAGCGGTACATCACCGCCAGTTCCGCCAGTAGATCATCGGCGGTGGCGTAGTCGAGCCCCGGTTGGTGGGCGGCGTCATCTGCGATCCGGTTTCTAGTGTTGACGAGACGCTGATGGATGTATGCCGCCTTCTGCCGGTATGCCTCTCCTGCGGACAGGCGGCTGAATCGCTGATGCAGTGAGGGCATGAGAGCAGCATCGGCTTCGAGAGACTCCCGCAACTCTTCGCTGATCTCGACGATCCGCTCGGAGGCGCTCAGATCGGTCGACAGTTGCTCGACCGCGATGATGAGACCACGCAACCCGTGCTGATGCTGGGCTTCGAGCACGGTCAGCGTCGTCTCGGCAGTCACATTCGGGTTGCCGTCGCGGTCGCCACCAACCCAGGTTCCGAAGTGAAGGGGATGTGCGTCGAGCGTCATCTGCGCCCCGGCCCTTCCCAGCTGAAACTCCAACTCATCGAACAGATCGGGTGCCACTTCGCTGAATATCTGGTCGAAGTAGTCGAGCACGGTTCTCGCTTCATCAACGGGAGAGGGACGCTCGAACCGTAGCTCGTCCGTTTGCCAGATCAGATCAATCAACTCGGCAAGCTGACGTTCGGTCCTAGCGGTTGCCGAGACGCTAAGCCTGGGATCGGCTCGCAGCTCGAGTATCCCGGCAAGGCTGACGATCTTGGTCCGTATCGACCGGCGAGCAGCCTCGGTGGGATGTGCAGTGAAGACGGGGCGGACGTCGAGACGGTCAACGACCTCCTGAATGAGGTCGGTCGGCACCGGCTCAGCAAGCACCCTGTCAATGGTGGCAGAGAGAATGCCGTGATGCTGGTTGCGTCGCATCGCCTGGTCGTCGAGCCTGTAGGTCTGCTCGGCGACGTTTGCCAGATAGAAATACGTTGTGAACGCACGGACCAGCGAAATGATCGTGGGCAGATCGAGGCCCTCCAGCAGGCTCAGCAGGTCCTGCCGGGAGGCCGCCGAATCGGGTGTCCCCTCTGCATCACGTACCTCTTTGACCAGGGCGCGCACCTGCTCGACGAGGTTGAGCAGGTCCTGACCCTCCTGACGCACGAGAGTCTGGCCGAGCAGATTGCCCAACAAGCGGATCTCGGACCGGAGCGCAGCAGTTGACTCAGATGGCAGTGTCATCACCGGCGAGCGTAGCCGCACGCGGAGATGGCCAGGGAGGATTCCCGCTAGTGCCTATCGGTTTGTTCAGTTGCTGAAGGCGAGGGCTTGCACATGGCCCCAACGCCTTGTCAACGTTGTGTAGTAGGTGGCCGCACGTTCGAGGTCGCCGTGCTCCAGGGCAAGAAGACTGCCTGCAATGTCGGCAGCGGAGTCGTCGAGCACCAGATCGCCGTCTGAGAAGAGGGTCGCGACTGCGCCGTAGTCGAGCTCGGCAAGCGCGTCATCGGGAAAGGCATCGAGCCAGGACCCGAGCGAACGCACCTCACCCACCACCGACAGATCAAAGCCAGCGGCCGCAACCACCTCTGCAGCCCGATCCACACGGTGTTTTGCGTCCGACATCAGCGCCCTGTACCGAATGGACTTCCCCTCTGGACGCTCGTATATCTCACGCTCCTCATGGAGGAACGCCGAGAACCAACGAATCGGCACGTGCCATGGCGAGGTGAGGATGTAGGACCGCATCATTGGCAGACCGACACGCAACAGCTCCAACTGTGAACTCGCCTCGACTATGGCATCGTGTGGAATCAAGCCGGCATCCGGGAACGCATTGTTGAACGCAAGCATCCCCTCCAGCTTCCGCAGAGGGAAATTGCGCGGACACACGTAGCGCCCACTCCCCCAGTCGACGACAAAGGCATCATCGGTGTCCGGCTCATGCCAAAGGAAATGATCGTCGACACGAAGCGGACCATAGGATCCGACCCGGCGCTCGTAAGGCGGCAGGCTCTCCTCCCGGAGGTATGTGCGCAGATGGGTAGCGAGGATCATGTATCGATCCTACCCAACCGAGACACAACGATTCACAGACCCTATGGAAATGTTCTCCTGGGTAATTATGCATTCTTGCATTAGAATTGAATCAGCTTGGAGGCAAGCGCGACGGTTGTGCGCTGCTGGAAAGGAGCATTCTGTTGGGAGTATTCGAGGCAATAGCCTCCGACACTCACGAAGAAATCCTCTACGGCCATGACCCGATTTCCGGGTTGAAGGCGATTATCGCAATTCATTCCACTGCACTTGGTCCCGCTCTCGGCGGGACTCGCTTTTTCCCGTACCAGAGCGAGGATGATGCTCTTCGCGATGTGCTGCGACTCTCAAAGGGGATGACCTACAAGTCGGCGGCTGCCGGTCTCGACCTCGGAGGCGGAAAGGCAGTCATCGTCGGCGATCCCGAGCAGATTCGCTCAGAGCGCCTGCTCCGCTCGTTTGGTCGCCTCATCGACTCCCTCGGCGGCCGATACATTACCGCCGAGGACGTGGGTACCACCACCGCCGACATGATCATGATCGCCACTGAGACCACTTGGGTCACCGGGCTTCCCGAATCCTACGGTGGCTCCGGTGATCCGTCGCCGGCAACGGCCCGTGGTGTTCTGGCCGCGATGCGGGCCATGTCGGAGCACCTGTGGGAGACCGACGACCTCTCCAACCGCACCGTGGCCGTCCAGGGTGTTGGCAAGGTCGGGATCAAGCCTCGTCGAAAGACTCGTCAAATCCGGGGCAAGAACCGTTGTCGCCGACGTTCGCCCTGAATCGACGCTTGCTATGGCCCGTGCCCACGGCGCCGAAGTGGTGGACATCGACGACATCCTCGACGTCGAGTGTGACATCTTCGCCCCTTGTGCCATGGGCGGAGTCATCAACGCCGACACGGTGACTCGGCTCAGATGCGCGGCTGTGGTTGGCTCGGCGAACAACCAGCTGGCTACCGATGCCCAGGCGCAACAACTAGCCGACCGCGGCATCCTCTATGTGCCAGACTTCGTGGCGAACGCCGGTGGCATCATCAACATCGCCGCACGAGGTCAACGGCTACGACTGGACCAGAGCTGCCGTCGCCATCGATCGGATCCACGACAACACGGCGCGCGTGCTGCAGACTGCCGCACGGCGAGAGATCAACCCGAACGTCGCTGCTCTCGAGGTGGCCAAAGAGAGAATCGAGAGCATCGGCAGCATCAATCGAAAGCGACGCGGGCACACGTGCCGAACTAGGCCGCCAGGAGGAGACAGCATGCTGGAGTTGGACAATGTGAGGGACCACAGCGCCCTGGGCTTATCCGACGATCAACTGATCGACATGTACCGCAAGATGCTGCTCGCTCGAAAACTCGACGAGCGGGTATGGGCACTCAATCGACAGGGCCGGGTCCCGTTCGTCGTGTCCGTAGCCGGCCACGAGGGGCACTCAGGTCGGAGCTGCGTTCGCTCTCGATCCCAAGAGGGATTGGTCTCTTCCCTACTACCGCGACGTTGCTTTCAATCTCGCAATGGGGCTAACGCCAAAGGACATGTTCCTGGCTGTGTTCGCCAAGGGCACCGACCCTGCGAACGCGGGGCGGCAGATGCCGAATCACTGGAGCGAGCCTGATCTTCACATCTTCTCGCATTCCTCGGTCATCGCCACTCAGTTTCCACACGCCTGCGGCATCGCCCAGCATCTCAAGACGACGGGAAGCGACGGCGTCGTGATGGTCTCCTCCGGTGAAGGTGCTACGTCCGAAGGTGATTTTCACGAGGCAATGAACTTCGCAGGGCTCCACAAGCTTCCGGTTGTGTTCTTGATCGAGAACAATCTGTACGCCATCTCGACACCAACCAGAGAGGAAGTTGCGGGCACCATCGCGGCCCGAGCAGGTGGATACGGGATGCCGGGTGTTGCCGTCGATGGCAACGACGTGCTCGCTGTCTATGGCGTGATGACGGCAGCGGTCGAGCGAGCGCGATCGGGTGAGGGACCATCATTGATCGAGGCCAAGACCTACCGGTACTACGCCCACACATCCGATGACGATGACAAGGTCTACCGCACCGCAGAGGAGGTAGAACTGTGGCGTCGCAAGGACCCGATTCTCGTTCTCAAGCAGTACCTCGTGGAGTCCCGTCTACTGGGCGAGGACCTCGAAGCGAGCATCGAGGCGGAAGTGACCAACGAGGTCGCCGCGGCGGTCAAGGCAGCCGACGCGGCACCGGAGGCGCTCGATTGGGAGTCGAACGTCTATGCCCTCCCCATCGTGCCGGAGCACGCCGTTACCGAGATCGAAGCGGAACCGGTGGGTTCCGAAATGAACATGATCACGACCATCAACGAAACACTGCACGACATCCTCGCGGAATACGACGACGCGGTCGTCTTCGGTGAGGATGTTGGCGACCCCAAGGGCGGGGTGTTCAAAGCCACGCTCGGCCTCACCGAGAAATACGGCGCTAATCGTTGCTTCAACGCACCTCTCGCCGAGTCATTGATCGTCGGGGTGGGCGTCGGGATTGGCGCGGCAGGCGCACGCCCCATCGCGGAGATCCAGTTTGCCGATTTCATCCATCCGGCGTTTGACCAGATCGTGTCCGAGGTCGCCCGGCTGCACTACCGCACCAATGGTCGGTGGTCATCACCACTGGTGATCCGTGTTCCCTACGGAGGCGGCATCCACGGAGCCCTCTATCACTCCCAGTCGATCGAGGCCTTCTACAGCCACATCCCCGGTTTGAAGGTCCTCGTCCCCTCGACGCCGGCTGATGCCCGCGGGCTGTTGTGGTCGGCCGTCGAGGATCCAGACCCGGTGATGATCCTCGAGCCCAAGAAGCTGTACAGACTCGCCACCGGCCCTGTGCCCGATGGCCCGCATCGAGTGCCCATCGGCAAAGCCGCGCTGCGACGGATGGGCGACGATCTAACGATCATTGCGTACGGCACGATGGCGCATTTCGCGGTGGAGGCCTCCGACAAGCTGCGTGAGGAGGACGTGGAGGCTTCGGTGCTGGATCTACGCTCGCTGCGGCCGCTCGACTGGCCATCGATCGAACGGGCTGTACAAGGCAACGGCAAGGTCCTCATCGTCCACGAGGACAACAAGTTCGGCGGCTTCGGCGCCGAGATCGCGGCGCAGATAGCCGAGAAATCACTCGACTGGCTGGATGCGCCCATCCGCCGCTATTGCGCCCCGGAAGTCCCGTCTTTCCCATACTCATCAACCCTCGAGGAGCAATGCTTCCCGTCGGTACAAGGGATCATCGAACAGGCAAGGTCACTGGCGGCTTACTAGCGTCGGGAATCTGGCGCACGGTCTCGACTGGCCATACGGCCTCTGGTGCGATGCAGCGCATCGAGAGCGCCCGCCGGTATCGAGAGGTCGCACCTGTTGATGCGTAGCCTATTCTCCGTCCCCTATGAGCTATTCCGTTCGAGCCGCCCGCCCCGACGATGCCGACGCCATCGCTGGCTTCACACAGGACACCTTTGATTGGGGCGACTACATCCCCCGGGTGTTCCCTGACTGGATCGCCGACGAGCGTGGCCGCGTCGTAGTGGCGGTGGACGAGGGCGACATCGCAATTGCCATTAGCCGCGGAGTGATGCTCAGCGACACGGAATTGTGGTTACAAGGCGCCAGGGTCAGCGAGCAGTGGCGTAGAAAAGGCATCGCCTCGGACCTCGGTGAGGCACTCGTTGAGTGGGGAGCCCGTCAGGGGGCCCGGGTCGCAAGACTGCTCACCGAAGGGTGGAACGAGCCCGCACAACGCCAGGTCGAGCACGGCGGCTTTCATCGGACGGGTATATGGATGATGGCCAGCCGTGCGGTCCTCGACCGGGGGCCGGTGATCTCGGGTAACGGTGGGCAACGAGCCAAGGCAAGACGCAAACTCGAGATTGCTCATTCATCGGAGGCTATCCCGGCCTGGGTGTCATGGCGTTCCGGACCGCTGCTGCAACCGGCACGCGGGCTGCATGTTGACGGATGGCGCTGGTCCCGGCTAACTGCCGAACACCTCGAACGTGCCGGAAAGCGCGGTCGCCTGTGGAGTTCGCAGGCGGGATGGCTGGTTACTCGAGCTGATGAAGAGAGCCTGTACATCGAGTGGCTGGAATGTGGCCCTGAGGACATCGACGACATGCTGCGGGCGATCGTTGATCTGGCAACCGACTCGCCTGCCAAAGAGCTTCGGATAACAGTCCCCAGCGTCGATTGGCTAGCCGAAGCCCTGTCCAAAGCAGGGTTCGAAAACGAGCTGCTCTATCTCTACGAACGTCCCCTGTAGCTCTACCGGTTGAGCGCTTCCCAGTACAGCTCGACCGGATGGACGATGCGGTAGCCGCTGCCAAGATGGGAGCGCAATTGGATCTCGCACCCGGGATTGGCCGACACCACTATCTCCAGCCCGGTCGCCTCGATCTGTCTGGCTTTGCGCTCCCCGAGCTCGTCGGCGGTCTCGGGCTCATAGACCATGTAGAGGCCGGCGGCGCCACAACACAACCCGTCTGGGTCTATCTCGACCGGTTCGTATCCGGCGGCACGCACGATTTCGCGAGGAGCGGCCGTGATCCGCTGTGCATGGCGAAGATGGCACGGATCCTGGATGGCCACCCGGCCACGACTGCCCGACAGACGAGGGAGCCGCCCGTCGGCGATGAGCTCCGCCACCAGTTCAGTTATGTCGCGAGTGCGCTCCGCAACTGAGCCACCGTCGAGGGCCCATTCGCCGTACTCCTTGAGATGAGCCGAGCAACCGGCGGCATCGGAAACGACGAGATCGAAGCCTGCGAACGCGGCCGTGTTGCGCGCAGCCATGCGACGGGCATCATTGGCCGCACCTTCATGAGCGGCGAGGGCGCCACAGCATTGCTGCCGATCCGGGCTGTGCACCTCGAAGCCAGCTAGTTGGAGGACGCATCTGGTGGCGTCGTGTACCTCGGGGAACCACTCGTCCATGATGCACCCGGCGAGCAGCGCAACTCTGCCCATTGGTTCTGCCGGCGTATCTCCGTGAACGCCGACAACGGAGTGGGGGAAGACATGCTGTCTGCGGAGCCCCCTGGCGACTGCCAGGCGCTTGGGGAGGAAGCGAAGCAATCCGAGCCTCTGCGCAATCCCGATAGTCGAGGTACTGAGAGCCAGCAGCCACTTCATGTTGAGAACCCGGCCAACGATGAACCGCCGGATTCGCCCGACGGTGTCCGGCTGGTCCTTAGCAAGTTGCTCCCTGGCTCCCTCCATCATCCTGCCGAATGGGACGAGCGATGGGCAGGCAGCTTCGCAGGCGCGGCATTGGAGACAGAACGACATCATGTCTGCATATGTCTCATCACTTGCCATCTCGCCGCTGCTGATGGCACCCATTGCGGCCAGACGGCCGCGAGGCGAAGCCGTCTCGTCACCCGTCAGCCTGAAGGTGGGGCAGTGGGGCAGGCACAATCCGCATGTGACACACGCGTCGAGTTGCACCTGGGTGGGGATTGTCATTAGATGCCTCCCGGTAGGATGCCCGGATTGGCGATGCCACGGGGATCGAACGCAGCCTTGACCCGGCGTTGCAAAGGAACCGACCCCGGCGGGGTACCCCAGGGGTCGAGGCCCAACGTAGGCGGGACGTCGACAACCGCCATTGACCCCCCTGCGGCCTCCGCTACCTCGCGTAGTTTCTCCAGATCGGCCAGGTCGATATCGTCGGCAACGAAGTGGACTTCACCGACACCGTGGGCCGCCTGATACGGGGCACCGTGTTCGGTGACCATGCCCACGCCCCGGGCCGTCTCCCCCCGGGGCATGCGCAGCACGAGACGAACCGCGCCGTCGAGCGGTTCGGGCCACCGGTGGCCCGGCAGAAGATCCCCGCCGATGCGCTGTGCTTGTTCTTCTAGCTCCTGGCTCGTCCCCGCCAGGTAAACGGTGGTCCCGGCGCTCGTTTCGACAACGGCTAGCGGTCGATAGGCGGCACGCAATGCTGTCACCGGGTCGCCTACCACCACCATTGCGTTCTCCGCGGGGGCCGGCCACAGCTTGAGACAGACCTCAGTGATCATGCCGAGAGAGCCGAAGGACCCGGTGACCAAACGGGGAATGTCGTATCCGGTCACATTCTTGACCAGCCTTCCGCCGCCACGAATAAGACGCCCGTCGCCGGTGGCCAGCCGCGTTTCGAGCACCCGATCCTTCGTAGGTCCGTAGCGCAGGCGACGCCACCCGGAGACACCTGCGGCGATGACGCCACCGATGGTTGCCGCTCCCGGAAACTCCGGCAGCACCGCCGTCTGCCGGTGCTGCTCGAGCCGGGCCGCCAGTTCGGAGACCAGCACTCCGGGCTGAACCACGACGGTCAGGTCCTCGGGTTGCCAGTCCACTATTTCATTGAGGCCCGCGGTGCTGATGATGATGTCTGGATCAACGGGGTGTCCCATTCCCTGATGGGTGCCGCCTCCCCAGAACAGGACACTCATCCCGTGCTCGGCGGCAAGCGCCAGCAAGGCAGCGGCATCTTGGCCGGTCGTCGGCGCCACGGTGAACTCGGCAGGCGGCGCTCCC
Organism: uncultured bacterium; assembly: GCA_963731695.1. Taxonomy (GTDB): domain Bacteria; phylum Actinomycetota; class Acidimicrobiia; order Spongiisociales; family UBA5794; genus JAAETI01. Next base: position 38,195 of record CAVSWM010000011.1, read on the forward strand.
GCGATGGGGTCGGAAAGTGCATCCCGGGCTACACGGGTAACCAGCTGACCGATCGTCATGCTTGCCCCGCTTCCGGCAGCGTTGTCATCCCGTAGTCGTAGCAGCGGGATCCCAATGGGAGCACCTTCCCCGGGTTGAGGGCACCGTCCGGGTCGAATGCGTCACGCAGCCGTGCCTGGGCGTCGAGATCGATCGGGTCGAATACCAGCCCCATCAAGTCGCGCTTCTCGAGTCCGACACCGTGCTCACCGGTCAGCGACCCACCCACCTCAACCGACACCTTGACCATCTCCTCGGCCGCCTGCCGCACCTTGGCGAACATCCCCGGCTCGCGAGCGTCGTATGCGACCAGAGGGTGCAGATTGCCGTCGCCGGCGTGGAAGACATTGAGCATCTCGAGGCCGAACCGTTCGCCGATCTCGTAGATCCTCGTCATCACCTCCACGAGGCGAGTGCGAGGGACAACTGTGTCATGTAGGTAGTAGTCGGGCGCAGCCTGGGCAACCGCGCCGAAGGCGTTCTTGCGGGCCTTCCACAACAGCGCCCGTTCCTCCTCATCAGCGGCGACCCGGACCGAAGTCGCCCCTGCCGCGGTAGCAATCTGTTCGATCGTGGCGGTCTCTGCAACAACCCCCGCTTCCAATCCGACGACCTCGGCGAGCAGGATCACCGCCGCATCGACCGGAAGATTGCCATGGACGAAGTTCTCAACGGCAATGATCATGGGTTGATCCATCATCTCGAGGGCTGCGGGGACGATGCCCGCTGCGATCGTATTTGAGACCGTGGCCGCTGCCGCCTGGATACTGTCGAACGTGATGAGGATGGTGCGCACCGACGGTGGGTTCTCGGTGAGCTTGACGAGGACCCGGGTGACTACACCGAGGGTTCCCTCCGATCCGACGACAACCGACAGCAGGTCGAGACCGGGCGTGTCGGGCGCAGCCCCGCCGAGGGTGATCACGTCCCCGTCGGCGGTCACCATCTCTAGCCCGAGGATGTGGGTGACGGTGGTGCCCTCGGCAAGACAATGTGGCCCTCCTGCGTTGGTGCCTACGTTGCCACCGATCGTGCAAGCCGCTTGTGAGGAAGGATCGGGTGCATAGTGCATACCGAGGTGCGCAACCTGTCGGGACAGATCCAGATTCAGAACCCCGGCGCCAACCCAGGCGGTGCGGCCCCCGGCATCGACATCGAACACCTGGTTGATGCGGGTCAGGACAACCAGCAGAGCCGGCTCGACGGGCACCGCGCCTCCGGCCAGCCCGGTACCTGCCCCGCGAGCAACAACCGGTACTCCGTGTGCCCGTGCCGCCCGCACACAGGCAGCAACCTCGCTTGTCGTCTCCGGGAGCACCGCGGCGAGCACCTCACCGCGGGAAACACCTGCGTCCTTGTCAAAGACACGCATTTCGAGGGGGTGGGAGCGAACCCGGTCGGGTCCCAGGATCGCCCGCAAGTCATCGACAAGACTCATGGCCCCAGGCTACCGGACGCGACACCTAGTAGTAGATCGAGCCCACAGCGGTGATGACAATTGATGGACTACTGAGTACGAGAAACAGCCGCTTCAACAATCGCGATTGATGCCGCAGCCACTCGGTGTAGCTGAGCATCAGCAACGGGGCCGTTGCCGCCAGCATCTCCAGCGGATACCGATATCCCCAGAAAGTATCGCCACCTGAGTAACGGTTAGCCTTGAGCTGGAGGAGCATGTATGCAAGCCCGCCAATGCGCCGATCCCTGCATCCAGCCGGGAGCCTTGCGCCACGCCGCAGGGATGCCCCGCGGCAAGGATCAGGAATGGTGAGTAGACGAGGAGCCCCCGGGCCGGGTCGACAAGGGCGAGCATGATGTTCTTCCCCAGTTCAACAGGTCGAGGCTGATCGCCCGCTCTGCGAACGTACTCGTGTACCCACCTGAGATCGAGGGGCTCCAAACACGACGGCATTGAACGCCGACCAGCGCGACCAATCCAGCAGTCGCACCAATCCCGATCTGAGCGCCGGGCGCAAAGCGATCTGTTCTGCCATGAGCTGATCAACCCAGTCCCGGCTGCAACCACGGCGGTATGCGGCCGCGTCAGGACACGCCGCTCCAAACGCAAGCCCAGACCAGATCCGATGACTCGATCGACAAGAGCACACCGGCAACAATCCAGAGCATCGCCGGGCCGTGTTGCCACAAGGAGTCCGCGGCAACCGACCAGACCCCGGTGCCCAGACCGGCAAGGTATGCACCAAACAGAGCCGTCCTCGTATCGGTGAGCCGCGGAACACCAGCGCAAGCAGCCCAACGGCGATAGCCGAGGACGGCTGCGGCTGTAATCGCGGCCGGGCCCTAGAGGCGGCACGAGGATCTCGACGGGGTCGAGATCGGCGCGTCGTTGTAGATCGACGAGCTTGTGCGGCATCGTCCGGCCATATCGCATAGAGCGGGGCTGCAAGGGCTGCTGCTCCCGGGCGGATACTGGGATGCAGCCGAATCACCTGCAGGGACAACCCAGGCGTACGTCTGAAGGTACTCGGGAGACGGCAAGCACTTCATGGTCCTCGAGGAACACATCTCCATCGGTACCCAGCTCCCATGCAGTGAACACGTTGGTGATCGTGTCTATGTGATAGGGCAGCGTCCAACTGGCGGTGAGCAGGTAGAGAACGAGAAGTGGCAAAGCAACACGAAGAAAGACGCTCGCGGACGATGGAGAGTCATGCTGATCGAAAGGCCCCAACAATCGCCGTCGTGTTGCCGACGCCCGTGCAAGCCACAGCTGTTTGGCCGCGGATGCAGCCTCGGCAATCGATCGCGTCAAGTCTCCGTCCCGTGACGTCAACGGCTCTCCTTCGTAGCAGGCATCTGTCTTGCTCTCATCGGAAGCACCGGCTCCCGCATTAAGGTACGAGCGAGTGGCCGACAGTTGGGCCGACGGCGGTGCGTAACAGTAACGTCATGCCGGGCTGAGCTAACCCAACAGCATGTTCACATGCGACATGGGGCTATCCAGAGCTGCGTTTCCAACGGGCAGTAGTCTCATCCGTATCTGCACAAGGACGATCACTCGCAGTGGACGAACTGACCACTAATGGCAATGACCCAGGCCAGGAAGGTGCGACTTCTCGCGTCCTTGACTCCGTGAACCGGCTCCGGACCGGATACCAGCGGACAGGGCTAGCGATCGCGATTGGTCTCTTCGCTGTAGGTGCAGCACTCGCAGTCACGTCAATCGATATTGACTTGGCCGACGTCAACTGGGCGCTGCTCGCCCTTGTCGCATCCCTTGGTGTCCCCCGATGATCCTGCTAAACGGAGCGGAGGTCCGAGCCGCCGGTGACCAGGGTGACGCCGGAAGCCATCTCTTGGCACCGGGCCATAGGCGTCGCAGTTGCCGGGACCGCGGCGAATCTTCTGCCAATCCCAGGGGCGGCACTAGTTCGCATTGAGGCGCTCACAGCCTCGGGAGCCACGGGCAGATCAGCGACCAGAGCGACGATCGCCATTGGCACCATCTGGATCACCGTGTCGTCGATCCTTGCCGGCATCCTTCTTCTGGGCGTGAACGTTGTTGCTGGAGCTATCGCTCTGAGCGTCGGTGTGGCAGCTGGAGTTACTGCCGGGATTCTCATGCGACGCGGGACCAGTGCCAGGTGGACTCTGCGAGTTGTCGCCATCGAGGGCGCCCTTGCGATCACCGCTTTGAGGCTATGGGCCGTTGCCGCGGCTCTAGGTATCGAACTTCAGTTGCGTGCCGCAACCATCATGGCCGTTTCCTACGCGGTGTCATCTGCGGTCGGCTTCTTCCCGGGAGGCTTGGGTCTGCGAGAAGCCTTGACTTCCGGGTTGGGCACCCTCGCCGGTGCTCCGCGGTCGGTAGGCTTCGTGCTATCTGCTGTCGATCGGGTCATCGGACTCGTTTTCCACGTGATTGTGGGCATCGCCCTGACCATCAGGTCGAAACGGCCGAAGGGTTAGTCGACGCGATCCTCGCGATTTCTCGTGCCAGCACCTCCGGATTGCTCCGCTCCGGAACCAGCATCTCTACGACGGGTACAGTCGTAAAAGCTGACTCGTACACATCGACGACCCTATCGAAGAATTCGCCAATGGCCATCCCTGCTGGACTCAGAACACTGCCGAGACTCATGAATCGACAGATATCCCACAGCTCATCCATGAGAGCGACGCCACAACGACGTGCTGCCTCGGCTGGCTGGATCGATCTGACAGTCACAGCATCCCCACTCGAAGGGTTTGCCCATATCACGGCTCGCAATCTCGCTTCGTCTACAACGCGGCTCCGCCCGAACATATCCTCAGCGGGAATTCGGATCCGAGCTTGCTTCGGACCAAGAAACGCTACTCTAGTCTTCCAAACCATGCGACGCCACGGCGACAGACGTGCTAGCAGTCTTCTCTGCAGTTCTGGATCAGATTCGAGGTTGTATCGGTAGATCTGTATTCGTTTCGGATGGCGAGAGACGGTGCCATTCCACTGGCACACACCGTACAAGATCATCTCCCATGTATGACAGCTCAGGGTACCGAGCCATCGCGGCCAACAAGGAAGTACTCTTGCCGACCCCTCCCATACCCGCGATGGACAACGGTCCCGTTTGAACCGGTGACGGCGCCTTGAGTGGAGGAAGGACTCATCCGCGCCGGAGCAATCGATACTCTGCGATTCCGTCAATGATCTCATAAGATCCCGTTTTGGCAGCAATCTCCAGCAGCGACGAAGTGTCACGACTTAGCATCCTTGCGAAGGGCGACGACAGGTGTGACCACCCGTCAAGGTGACGCGGGGAGGTAGACAGTCGGTGCGGAGCCGAATCCTCATGCTGGAGATCGACACCTACATCCACGGTGTAGAGAGTGGACGCGTGCTTCAGGCCCATTGTGAATCTGAGGCCACCGTCCCGCTCAGCAACAGAGTGCCTCAGCATCAAGCGCGACCCATCGATTCGAGCGCCGGTTGTCACAGGCGGATCCGTCTCCACCGAGATAGTCAGGCTCTGCCCAGCCTGAGGATCGGGGCGACCTAGCTCGGCCTCGACCAGCTCACGTACGGAATGCGAACCCTCGAAGACAAGAGATATCGGTCCAAGCCTGACACTCATCACGCCACCTCCGAAATGACAGCGGCATACGCTGCCACAGTAGATTCAATGTCCAGCGCACTTCCAGAGAACCGCCTGAGTGCCCGAGCACCAACCTGTGCGGCGTCCCCTGGATTCTCAACGATGCGCCTTATCGCACTCGTGAGAGCACCAACGTCATCCGGTGGTACCAGCCACCCGGTCACGCCATCCTCGACATACTCCCCGAGACCGGCGATTCGCGGAGCAATCACCGGGGTGCCAAGGGACATTGCCTCAGCCAGCACTACCGGGGTGCCCTCCTGATCACCACCGATTCCGACCCGCGAAGGAATGAGGAGGCACCAACAGGTTCGCATTTCGTCTAGCACGCGTCTCTCGGCATACTGCCCAACAGAACAACTCGATCGGCAACACCGAGGGAATCGACGAGAGCCTCAAGACGCGTGCGCTCGGGACCTTCTCCGATAACGCGAGCCGAGACATTGCCTGCGGCGACCGAACGAATCGCAATATCGACGCCCTTCTTGTCCGCGAGCCGGCCGACGATGAGCATTACATCTGATCGAGGAATCTCGAAGTCATGTTGGCTCGCAACTCCCATCGGCACCGGTGGGTGGATCCTGACTTCGCCACGGGTGATCGCCATCAAGCGCTCGGCTATGTCAGAGCTGACCGGGAGTACGGCGTCGGCGTTGCGTAGCACGGCTGCTTTGACAAATCTCATGACACGCCCGTTGAGGGTGTAGACATCGGCACCATGGGCCGTCAGAACGAACGGCACGCTGTTGACCTTGTTCGCCAGCCAGGCTGCAATTCCCCCGGGAATGATCCAGTGAGCATTGATAACGTCACACCGTGAGCGGCGGCTATACCGGACGGTGTGCCACATCATGATGCAGACCATCGTGGCGGCCTCAACAATCCTCCAGGGCGCGGAGCGAAGTCGAGGCATGATTGCGTCTGCCGCCAACTTCTCCCAACTAACGCGGGAAAGTAGGCCAATCTGCGCACCGCCACGCCAACCAATCTCGTCGACGTTCTTAGCCCCTGGCACTCGCGGCGCCAGAACGGTTACATCAAAGTGAGCGGCGAGGCGTTCCGCGAGATCCAGTACGAAGGAAGGAGTCCCATCACCTGGATTGACGGGGATAGTCGTCGCAGGAATCAGGAGTCGTTTCAACTAGCACATCCTTGCGCGACGGGCCGGAACCGGACTCACCGGACGTGACGAGTCGCCGGGATGATGTTGTAGCGCTGCTTGTTGAGCTGCACCATCAAATCGGCAACCATCCCGACTGTGGCAAATGCAAACGCAGCACCGAGAATCACGATCGTGTTTGTGCCCATCCGCCAGTCCTTGTCGAAGATGTCGTAAACCACCTTCGCTGCGCCAATCAGGAACAGGATTCCAGCAGGGGGCATCAGCACCTTGAGCGGGTTCCACGACAGCACCATTCGAATCACCTGCATCAGGTAGCGCCTCGTGTCTGCCCACCAGTGGAACTTGGACTTCCCAGCCCTCTTGGCGTAGTCGATCGGCACGTACTTCACCGAGTAACCGTTCGACAGGAAAGCCATAGTGATCGTGGTGACACACGAGAACCCTCGTGGCAGCAGGTGTACGAACTGCCGGGCCACGTCCACTCGCATCGCCCGCAAGCCCGAGTTGAGGTCGGGGATCTTCACCCCTGTGAGATAGCTGGCGAGCTTCCGGATGAGCCACTTTGCCGGCTTTCGAAGGAGCTTCACTGTTCCTTCCTCGGTGCGACGCGCCCCGACAACCTGGTCGTAGCCGTCGATCTGGTCGACCAACTCGGGGATCTGATCATTGGGATAACTCATGTCGGCGTCGGACCACACCACGTACCGGCCCCTGGCAGCCAATGTTCCGTACTTGCGTGACGACCCGGTGCCACGGTTCTGGGTGAACGAGAACACCCGTATGCCCTCGATTCCGTGGAGCAACTCGGTTGATCCGTCGCTGGAACCATCATCAATACAGATGATCTCGTAGGTGTAGTCGGAGGCGTCAAGGGCGGCAGTAGTCCTGGCAATCTCCTCCTCGAGATGGCCGGCCTCGTTGAACACGGGCAGCACGACCGTTATGTCGACCTCGGGCGGGCCCTCGTGAAGTGCCGGGTATTCCTGCATGACCTCTCCTTCTCTGGTACCGGACGGTACCAACCGCACGTGCGCAGCGTGCCCTAACTAGTTCGGTAATCCAGACACCGCCTTGAGAACTTCTCGATACCTCGTGAGCTCTGCTTGGCCGCTGGCATGAGTTTGCAAAGCAAACTCAAACCTGAATGAAGCTCCGCCTGGCCGCTGGCATGAGTTCTGCCCTGCAGAACTCAAACCTCAGTGAAGCTCTGCTTCACTGAGGCGACCACCCGCCCCCGCCCGGTGTCAGGACCAACAGCCGGTCACCGGGGCTCACAGAGAACGTCGTCTTCCCGGGCAGTCGCTCCCGCTGGCCGTTGCGCTTGATCAGCCAGTCCTCACCGCAGGCGCCGGGCCCTCCTCCGTTGAGGCCCCACGGCTGATTGCGTCGCCGCTCCCCGACGAGCGACACGGCAGCAGCAGCCTGAAACTCGATCTCACGGACAATGCCCTCGCCACCGCTGAATCGACCCGACCCGCCACTTCCCGTCCGCAGCCCGTACCGGACCACCCGGAAGGGGTAGTGGGCTTCGAGCGACTCGATCGGTGTGTTCTTGGTGTTGGTCATCCCGGTGTGCACACCCGACATTCCGTCACGCCCGGGCCGGCCACCCTGACCCCCGCCGACTGTCTCGTAGTAGGCGAAGTCGTCATTGCCGATGAGCACGTTGTTCATCGTCCCCTGACTCGCCGCCGGCACCCGGTCTGGAGCTGCTTGAGCCAGCGCACCAAGCAGCACATCGGCGATCCGCTGGCTCGTCTCCACGTTCCCCGCGGCCACCGCAGCAGGAGGGTTGGCGTTCACAAGCGACCCGGCGGGAGCATGGAGCGACATCGGCCGGTAGCAGCCACCGTTCGCCGGGATGGTGGGGTCGGTGGCCACACGCACCGCGTAGTAGAGACAGGATCTGGTGACCGCCTCGACGGCGTTGATGTTGCCGCGAATCTGGCTATGGCTGCCGGTGAAGTCGGCAGACAGATCCGACCCGTCGATGGTCACAGCCACCCTGATCGGTAGATCGTCGTCGTGCCACTCCATGACGTCCACGAACTCGAAACGGCCATCAGGCAGATTTCCGATGGCGTGGCGCATACGTCGTTCGCCGTAATCGAGCAGCGCGGTAGCGACGCTCAGATAGCGTGCCCTTCCCTCCGCCGCGGCCAGTTCGGTGACACGCCGGGCACCGGCCTCGTTTGCTCCTAGCTGGGCAGATAGGTCACCGAGCCGTTCCGCGGGTGTTCTCGTTGCCTCGAGGAACGGGACGAGAAAGCCATCGAGCCATTCGCCACCGGCAACCGCCGGCATTGGAGACACCCGATACCCCTCCTGATCGACCTCAACAGCGTGGGCAGGCATCGAACCCGGGGCCTCCCCGCCGACGTCGGCATGGTGAGCGCGGTTGGCGACCCAACCTATCAGCGAGCCTTCGAGGTGCACCGGGCGCACGAGCGTCAGATCATTGAGATGTGTCCCGCCGTGGTACGGATCGTTGACCGCATATTGGATGTTCGGCTCCATGTCGGAGCCAAACCGCTCCAGCACCGCCGCCACCGATGCCGGCATCGACCCGAGATGCACGGGGATGTGCTCTGCTTGCGCCAGCATCTCTCCCGAAGGGACGAATACCGCAGCCGAGCAGTCGGCTCGCTCTTTGATGTTCGGCGAGTACGCCGTGCGGCGGAGGACGACTCCCATCTCGTCGGCAATGGCCGCGAGCCGATTTCTGGCGACCTCGAGCGTGATCGGGTCAATCACCACTCCACCTCCAGGGCACCACTGGCGTCGACCACGGCACGCTCCCCCGGTCCCAGATACGTTGTGGCCTCTCGTTCCTCAATCACCGCAGGGCCGATCACCTCATCACCGGCTGCCAGCCCGTAGCGATTGATCACCCGAGCGGTTACCTCACCCTCTCCGGTGACCACGGCACGGGACGCCAGATCGACGACACCCGATGGCTCGACCTCGGGTAGATCGGCCCAGGTGAGGATCGGCTTCCCCACACTCTCGGCCCGCACCGTCACCACCTCGACCGGGTCCTCGGGACGGGCGAAACCGTTGTGCACCCTGTGCAACTCGTGGAACCGGGACAGCAGCATCTCCCATCCGTCACCCGGCTCATAGGAAACTGTCGTTTCGTGAGACTGACCAAGGTACCGGACATCCGCATAGGCCGATATCGATACCGGCTCCGATCCCCCTTGCCGCAAACGGTCACGCGCAATCTCGATGATCCCGGCGACCTCCGAGTCGAGCATCGCACCGTCTTCGATACGGACCGAGACGGCCGCGTCCGCCCGCGGTGGGCTGAGCAGCAGGCCGAGCGCCGAGAAGATCCCCGAATGCGGCGGCACAATGACCCCCGCCATATCGAGGCGTCGCGCCAGCGCGGTGGCATGCAAACCCCCGGCGCCACCAAACGCCACCAGGTAGCCCCTGGCGCGGGTCCGCTCCCTGCTCGATCGAGACGGTTCGGATTGCGCCGGCCATGATCTCCTCGACGACGGTGACTATGCCGAGTGCCGTGTCGGTGACGGAGAATCCCATTTCATCGCCGACCCTTGCCAGCGCGGCCGCCGCCAGGTCGGCCCGCACCCGTAGCGAGCCCGCAAGAGCCCCGGCCGGATTGATCCGACCCAACGCGACGTTGGCGTCCGTCACGGCAGGCTCCGCTCCACCATGTCCGTAACACGCAGGTCCCGGCATCGCCCCGGAAGAGCGAGGGCCCACCCGCAGCGAGCCTCCCCCGTCAACCCAGGCGACCGAGCCACCACCGGCACCGACGGTGTGGATTGCTACCGAAGGCATCCGGCAGGGATAGCCGGCAACCGGACGCTCGTAGAGCACTTCGGGGCGTCCCCCTTCGATACGACAGACGTCGGTCGAGGTTCCGCCCATGTCAAAGGACACCAGCCTGTCGCGCCCGAGCACGCCACCAATAGCCGCTGCGGCGACCACACCGGCGGCCGGCCCCGACAACAAGATCGCCGCCGGCAGCATTGCGGCCTGGCTGATCGGCATAAGGCCACCGGAAGAGCGCATCACTTCGATGGCATCCGGCAATCCGCCTTCTGCAGCCCTCGAGACGAGACGTTTCAGATACCGGCCTGTCTCTGGTGCGAGGAACGCGTTGATCAGCGTGGTGGAGGTACGTTCAAACTCCCGGAACTCGGGGGCGACCTCACTCGACAGCGAGACGGCCAGGTGCGGCCACCGCTCCCTGAGCTCGTCCGCCAGTTCCTGCTCGGCAGCAGCGTTCTCGTATCCGTACAGCAATGACACCGCGACCGAACCGGCAGCGCGGATTCCCTCATCGATATCGTGCGGACCGCTCGACTCGTACCGGCGGTTCCTGGGTACCAGCGGTTCGGGACGGTCGTGGAAACTGTCGTACAGCGAAGGCCGATCCTGACGGCCGATCTCGATCACGTCGGCGAACCCGGGGCTTGTGAGCAGCGCCGTCTCGGCACCTCGGTGCTCCAACAGGGCGTTGGTAGCAACGGTGGTCCCGTGTAGGAACCTACCGGCCTCAACCCCAAGCGCAGCAGATCCCTCGACAACGCCGACACTCTGGTCACCGGTAGTCGACGGTACTTTGCCGGTGACGATACGGGCACCGTCCCAACCGACGACATCAGTAAATGTGCCCCCGACGTCGGCGGCGAGCGCGGCGGAGGTGCGGGGATCGGTCATGTACCATCAGCCCCAGTCGTGAGCAAGGACATGATGCCGGTCACAATCAATTCAACACCCAACCCGAACGCAGTTAAGTTCACCGTTGGTGTCCCGGTTGGAGGGCCGACTACATATGTGCCCGGCCAACCCACCGAGGACCCGCTCGGATCGGCCCTGCTGGGACTACCCGGGGTGGCAAGCGTGTTCCTGACCGCCGACTTCGTCACGGTCAACAAACTACCCGACGCCACATGGGATGACATCATCGAAGTCGCCCAACAAGCAATCGAAGCGTATTTCGAGCTCTAGGAGATCCTGAGTTCGCCATCTGCAATGTCCCACACCACATCGGTGAGCCCTGTAGCAAACTCCTCGTCATGGGTCACCACGACCATGGCACCTGGATAGGCATTGAGAGCTCGCTCCAGTCGTTCAATCGACGGCAGATCTAGATGGTTGGTTGGCTCATCGAGCAACAAAACCCATGCACTCGTACCCAGGCCGGTTGCGATCAGCAGCTTGCGAGCCTCGCCGGGTGACGGCAGGTCGGTGGCAAGCACCCGCTTGGGGTCTGAGCCGAGCACTCCGACGATGCCGAGGACCCGGCCACGCGAGTCCGGATCGAGCGCCGTGACGTCATCCAGCAAGCGCAGGGTCTCTTGCTCGGTCAGCTCCTGTGGAACATACAGCACACGGTTGGTCGGCAATGTGGAGCTGTCAAGCAGTGCCCGCAGCAGTGTCGACTTGCCGGCCCCATTCGGGCCCGAGAGCTGAATTCTTGCCCCTCGCTCAACCACGACGTCGACGCCATCGACCAGCACCTCATCGCCGGCCTCGAGGGCACCGGCGAATGCCAACAACCGGCTGCGCCGCGGCGTTTCATGGTCGAAGTAGAGATCCCCACCGAGGCTGCGGTGCAAATCAAAGCCGCGGCTGCCGCATCGAGCCTGTCTGCCTCTTCGCGAAGCAGAGCGATGTCGTGGGAGCCCTTGCGCTGGCCTCCCTCGAATCGACCCTTCTTCTCCATGGAGCGTGCGTCCTTGTCTTTCACGCCTGCGGTGCGTAGCCGGCGCTGTGTTGTGCCTCACGGGTACCGCCGGAACGTCGCTTGTCGGCTAGGCGCCTCGTCACCTTCTTACGCTCGGCGACAACATTCTCGTAGCTGTCGAGCAGTTCGGCCTCTCTGGCGACCCATCCGGCGCGAGCCACCTCGTAGCCTCCGTTCCATATCTCCACGGCGCCACCGGTCACCCTCACGATCCGGGTACACAGGCTGTTCAGCACCATACGATCGTGAGAAACGACCATCCCGACTCCGTGGTAGCGCTCGAGCGCTCCGATGAGCAGATCCCTGGCCTCAGCGTCAAGATGGTTCGTCGGCTCGTCGAGCAAGAGCACGTCGGGGTTGCGATAGAGCGCACCACCGATCTGCCAACGCTTTCGTTCCCCCGGCGAGAGTGTCGGCCAGCGCTCGAGCTGAAGGCGCTCGAGCCTGAGACGACCGAGGATTGCGTGTGCTTCGCCGTCCCAAGCATCGGCAAGCACAGCAATGTTGTGGTCGATCGTGTCGGCGGTCTGGGGACAGTGCACGACGATGCCGCCTGCCGGATCGATGGCGACCGTACCCGATACCGGAGTTGAGGGTGCCGTCGATAAGCCGCAGCATCGTCGTCTTCCCGGCGCCGTTTGGGCCGACCACACCGGTCCATCCATCACCGATGGAAACGGACGCGTCGACAATCACCGGGATTGCGGATGAGTAATAAAAGGAGAGATCGTGAAAGTGAACAGCCGGCATGGAAACTCCAGAAATCGGACGCACTGTTGCGTCGAACGATGCATTCATGGAGTTACTTGCGCATTGGTCCCTTTGGCTAGATGCCTGGGAGTTTACAGATCCCCGACGGCGGCCGCAGCAATCCTCACCTGCCGTGAGCGGTGCATGGTGTTGACCGTGAACACAACAAGTGCGATCCACACCATGATGAACCCGATCAATTCGTCAGCGGTGACCTTCTCGTTGTAGACGAACACCCCGATCAGGAACTGCATCGAAGGGGCGATGTATTGGAGGATCCCAATCGTTGACAGCTTGATGCGATGGGCAGCGGCGCCAAACAGCATGAGCGGCACGGCGGTGGCGACACCGGTGAGGACAAGCAGCGCTGTCGTCCCGGGCCCCCCGGCCACAAACGCACCAGCCCCCGCCAGGCCCCGAGCGATGAGAAACCCCAGCGCCGGAATTGCGACGACCGAGACCTCGACTGTCAGGCTCTCAATGGGACCAACCGCGAACGACGTTTTCTTGAGCAGCGCATAAAGCGCAAACGAGCCGGCGAGAACCAATGCAATCCAGGGCAATGAGCCGACACGCACGGTCATATAGCCGACGCCAATGGCGGCGATTCCGACGGCTACCCATTGACCCGGTTCGAGACGTTCCCGCAGAATCACAACGCCGAGCAGCACACTGAGCAGCGGGTTGATGAAGTAGCCAAGGCTGGTCTCAACGATGTGACCGCTGTTGACCGCCCAGATATACGTTCCCCAGTTGATCGTCAGCAACAGCCCGGCGAACCACAACCTCAGGACCACCGGCCTCGTCAGGCTCGTAACCAGATTCCACCGGTGCCTGCTCACGATGATCCCCGCCAGGAACAGAGTCGACCAGACAAACCGGTGTGCCAGTATCTCGAGTGAATTGACCTGGTCGAGCTGCTTCCAGAACAAAGGCAACAGGCCCCACACCAGGTAGGCGCTGACCCCGAGACCAATACCGCGATTCATCCCGGCATTCAAACAGTCTCGATAGGCAATGTGGCACGCCTTGACTTTGGCGAGGCCTCGCCTTCGGCGAGGCTTGAACTCGGCTACGCCGAACTCAGCCGCCGGGTGGGTTTCCCAAAGGCACTATCGCCGGGACCGGCACGGGCTCGGGAAGAGCCTCTATGTGAGTGGTGCCGTCGGGGTCGATGCTCAATTCGACCGCCACCGCGGCGGCAGGTACCCGGACGAAGCCTCCCTCGGTCTCGGTGAGAAGCCGATAGACCACCTCGACCCGGTACCGCCCGGGCTCAGCAGAAGAAACGGCAAACGGCTCGACCCATTCCACATAGGTACCCGCGCCGTCTCTTTCCACTCCAGCAAGGAGCGCATCGATTCGCTCGGTAACGACCGGATCGTCATCGACAGTGAGGTAATCGTGGACCAGCCAATCGGCGTGCATAACGGCAAGCCGTTCCTCGGCCCCCACGTCGATGGCCATTAGGTCGGCCTCCGAGTAGACGGCCGGAGCGGCAGAAGTTGCCGGCGCTGGAATCGTCGGTGCTGCCACCGGAGCATTCGTCGTCGCCACCGGCACGGCTGTCGACACCGAGCCATCCCCGGGGCGGATGGAGACCCACACCGCGACCGCAACCACGACGAGGCCGATCATCCCCAAAGCGATATATCGGTAGCGGGGATCGGCTGATCTGGCAGAGAGAGCTGCCCAGGGTATTTGCTCGAGTTCTTCGAAATCAGTGTGATCGGTCATGGCCCGAACGTACGGAACGGGCGACACCAATTCAATAGGTTCAACCGCCGAAATAGCTCAATTGAGGCCGAGGTGCTGGTCGTTCATCGTTGTCACTCAAAGTGTGCTGTGATCCGGGGAGTTGGGAATCTCACGGTTGTCACTACTACGCGTCATTTCGCGCCGTATTCCGTCCTCTCGGGGAATATCCGCGGAACGCGAGGAACGAGCCGAGACGGCACCTCATAGGTCAGCGCGACTCGGCGGACGCGGATGGGAGGGAAGCCGTGGGATCTGAACTCCAGCGCAAACGCGAATCCTCTCGGTCCGACAGTGATGCGCTGTACCTGGCTGTTGCGCGGCGTTTGTGACCAGGGCGTGACCACGCCCACGTCCGATGACGTAGGGAACCCAGCCAAGTTACAACTACGCCCGAGCCGCTCGCCGAACATCGGTCCATGGTGTTGGACTGCGGTCTGCGTCACGGACCGTGATTTTCCAATATTTAGAATCAGATCGATAGTGCCGGTTCGAGGGCGCGGGAGGGCGCTCGATAACGTTCGCCGGGGTTGGTGTTATGCGCTACCTGTAGCCGGTCTGTGTGGGGTCCTCCCTGGTCGTCGATCGCGGGGCGTGAACCGTTTTGGCTGCGAGCTGCGACAGTATGGGTGTGGACCACCGGCGCTGCGCAATCTAGACCACAGCATTTACACAAACCATGAGACAGTCCATGGCGTTGAGATAGTCCCAGGCGCCCTGACGTTCCAAGAACCTTCCTGTCCCAGAACATAGAGATGAGCGAGATCGCTCGCATCGAAGCGCCGGACCGAAAGGCACCCTCGTTGGCGGGGGATCGAACGGTGATGATCGCCGTCCCCTGCAAGAGCGCTATCGGGGTCTGAGGAGGGTCTGCGCAGGATCCTGAATGGGATCGGACCAATAGCTCGTCGTTGCGGGAGCCTTGGGTGCGAATATGCGCGGCGAAATCAACGGTTCGGGAGTGAGATCGTCCCATAAACGGGGTCCCTCGGAGTTTTGACACATCAGGGTGTTCGCCGAGGCAAAACGAGTCCAAAACGGTCACAGTTTCACAACCACCCTTTTTGACACCTCCGTTGTCACTTTGACGAGCAGTTTGCTGGCTTCCGAGGCAGGCTACGTCGTGGTGTCGGCGGCCCTATCATCGTCTCCGCTCGGGATCCCGCATGGTTCCTCGTCAGGCCCCAACATCGGGTAGGCGGAGCAACTGGACGAAATGGTGCGCTAAAGGAGTTGGGTCGGCGACTGTGGTCTCCGCCGACCTATCGGATTTGTCTAGCTGCTACGGCTGGCCGCAGCGTGAGATAATCGTGGAGGCGCTTCTCTTCATATCTCAGTACTCCGCTGGAAATTGATGACCGCCATCGCCAGGTTGGCGTTAAGTACTACCAATGCATCTCCAGCTTGAGTCACCACGATGACCCGTGGTGTGTCGCCCGATGCTCCGAACGCAGATATGGGCGAAAGGCCCTATCCTGGTTGGGAGCATGTCCGGTACCGTCGTGGAGTCTACTCGAGAGGGAGATCTGATGGGACACCGATCCCGAGGCTCGTCAACTGTGCTCTTTGGTCTATTGGCATTGTTGATAGTCGGGCTTGCTGTGGTTGTACTTGACGCGGTGCCGGCCCGTGCCGATCATTCCGTGTGGACAGGGCACAATCACACCCGATCATTCTATTCGCCGGGCGAAGATCGGGCGATGGGCTACACGTCATCGTCCGACTGGACCGACAAGCTCGGTGCCGAGATCACAGACTGGGAAACGACCAAGACGGCATCGTGCACCGGAGACGAATCCTGTCGTAGTGTCTATACGTCGTATATGTACTTGGGCAACGAAGAGGACATGTATTCCGAACACTGTGGAAAGGACTGGTACGGTACGACCGGGCTTCACACTTTCGGTGACCATCCATGGAGTGGAAATAGCCCTTGTGTACTCTATGGCGTTGTGGAGGGCTACCACATCCACGAGTCCAGCTCATGAGGGGGGTTTCCGCTGTGTCAAATAGATGGTTGTTGTACGTTACTTTGGGTTGTTTGGCTGGCTTCGTGTTGATTGTCGCCGGCCAGGCCGTAGCGGATATGGGTCACACTCATCCTGAAGAGGTCGGGCTGGAGTCCGGTCCGCCCCTCGTGGAGGACCCCTTATCCGTCGAGAAGGTGGAATGGGACAATCCATGTGGTCATTTCTACAAGGACGTCGAGAACGAAATCAGCGCAGAGGGTCTCTCTGCTCGATGCCGACTGCCCGCTGACCTGACCGTTTCGGGCTTGGGGGAGATAGAAGCAATGGGCTGTATGGCCGGTTCCGACACGGGACTCGAGGCCATCGTTGTGCACCGTGGCGCGACGGCGACAGCGTGTATTCGGACTACATCATTGCTGAGGGTGGTGCAGCCTTGGACTGGGTGGAATGGTTTGCTGTGACCCAGCCAGAAATGGAAATGCGTCCGATCGAGCATGGATGGACGTCCGAACCCCTGGGCCTGTCGGATGGTCTCCCAGACCAACCGGTTTGGGAGCGCCTGGCCTACGTCATCAGAAGAGCGGCCAACGATCATTAAGGCTCCATCCGGGTTCTGCGATGGCAGCGCACCAGTGTCAAGTCCGACGAGCCGCCACACATCACGATTCCGTGGCGTGTGGCGGCTGTGGGCCGTGGTTGGGGTATTGGTGTTGGCTGGCGGTGCATGTTCCGGCGCTGTTTCCGAGCAATCTTCGGTTGTCCTCGAACCGGCAACGAGTGTCGAGGCATCGGATCTGGATACGTCCGTTCGCGCTGCGGTGCGCATGTTGCTTGATTCGCCCGGCATTGTTATCGATCAGACCGAGGAGATCGATGGTGTTGTTGCCTCTCGACTATGGATGGAGTTTCGACCCGGATCCGCTGACTACGTAAGCGTGGAGTCGGTGGACACGCTGGTCCGGAGTCGGGTACTTCATAGTGAGGGTGGCGTTCTGACAACGGCGACGGTCGTCGTTGACGGCTCGCTTTTTCAAGCCGTAGCGGCATCGCCGGACATGTCGCGATCGGCTTCGATTCCGTGGCAGGGTGTATGAAGATCTTCCAGAGGCAGATTCCGCTCCGTTGCCGATCTTTGTCGACGTAAGGGACATGGCAGAAGGCGAGTACAACAGCGACCTGTCGGTGAGCGATGCGTATCGCCGCGACCTCACATCTGGGGCAGCGCAGTGGATCCTCGTTTCCCCTTTCGGCGAGGGTACGAGCACGCAGCGATGGCTGATCGGTACAGATGGAATTCTCGAGACCTACACGGTTGCTTTCGAGGGCCACGCCACGGCGCTAGACGGACCCAAAGGGCTGCCGTCGAAGGTGCACATGGAATTCACGCCAGTTGATCCGAGCGATCGCATCTCCCAACCGACGGTCGGCGATCCACTCGATCTCGACGACGACACGCTCCCGTGAGTAGCGCCGTTTTGCAGCGCTCAGATCGATCTAGTAGCGAGGGGCCTAATCGTCGCCGCTCGCCCGGGAAGGTGCGAGCCAAAGGTCACGCCGATCAACAGTTCTCGGTCGATAGCGTACACTTCACGCGGTGTCCGATACCGGCACGTCGAGGATCGGGGTGCGGTCGGACTGCTACCGATGCGAAAACTGGTCCTACATGCCTCTGGAGCGCCCCGTCACAAGGAATGAACGGTTGATCCTCGACCGCGTCCTCGACTTCGAGTTCCCGGGTGCCAAGGCTCTCCGTCGGAACGCAGAGCGGAGCGGAACGCAAACTGCCTGGTCAGAGGACTACAAGGGCCTCTACCCCCCGATGTAGCTCATTTCGACCTTGGGCAGATCGAGCGTCGCCTCGGATCGCGTCTCGCTGTACCGGTCGGTCCTTTGCTCCCAGATGTCGGTGACCATTTTCGCCAGTTCTCGATCTGTAGCACCCGCTCGCAACGGCGCCCGGAAATCGATACCGCCTGACGCGAAGAGACAGGTGTACAGGACACCCTCCGCCGACAGACGAGCCCGGGAGCAGTCACCACAGAACGGCTTGGAGATGGAGGTGATCACCCCGATCTCGCCGGCACCGTCCTTATACCGCCAACGAGTCGCGACTTCCCCTTTGTAATTGGGGTTGATCGGCTCGATCGGATACTTCGCGGCGATACTTTCGAGGATCTCCTGAGCCGGGACGACGTCCTTGAGCCGCCATCCGTTGGACATGCCCACATCCATGAACTCGATGAAGCGCACGATATGGCCGGTCCCTCGGAAATACTCTGCCATGTCCACCACGCCGTCTGAATTGACGCCACGCTTGACAACCATGTTGATCTTCACCGGGCTGAGCCCGGCAGCAGCGGCAGCGTCGACACCTTCCAGCACTGTGGAAACCGGGAAGTCGACGTCGTTCATTGCGGCGAACACCTCGGGGTCCATCGAATCGAGGCTTACTGTGATCCGGTTCAGCCCCGCCGCGGCCAAGGCCTCCGCCTTGCGTGCCAACAGCGACCCGTTTGTGGTGAGCGTGAGATCGTCGAGACCCACCTCTGCCAGCTCGGCGATCAGGCCCTCGACGCCCTTTCGCACCAGGGGCTCTCCGCCGGTAATCCGCACCTTGGCGACACCAAGTGAGTGGAACACTTTCGTCAGCCGCGTGATTTCTTCGAATGACAGCAGAAGCTCGCGCTGCAAGAACTCATACTCACGGCTGAAGATCTCTTTTGGCATGCAATAGCGGCAGCGGAAATTGCACCGATCGGTGATCGAGATACGTAGATCGTGGAGGTTGCGGCCACGGGTGTCGACAAGGCTCATGATGACAGCAGGTTACCCAGGGAAGCGGACCTCAAATAACGGTCACATCCCGCGATCGCCACTGCCCCAGGACCTGACGTCGGAAATCAGCGGGGCCCGCTGCTCATGCTCGTAGTAGCTATTGACGCTTTGCCATCGTCGTTCTGCCCACCATGTGAGCAGCAAGACCACAGACGCCGATCCGAATATCCAGGCCAGGGCTTCCACATAGCTCCATTCAGTGCCTCATATCCAACATAGCTGTGGACAAATAGCTTGAATAGCCCCGGGAGGTTGATACCGTTTGAGTATGAGCAAGACTTTGCAGGTGTGGCTCGATGACGATGCCGATGAGGCTCTGACCCTGCTTTGTTCAACCGGGATGACCGAGACCAACGCTGTTGGCACCGCCCTCGTTTTGGCCGCCGCGCATGTCAACGTGCATCCGCTGGTCGACGACCCGGTTGCGCTGGAAAGAGCTCTCGACAAGAGCCACGACGTGATCGCGGAGATCCTCACCACCCAGCGCCCGCCCAGATAGGCATAAAGGCTCCCGGATGGTTGAGATTCCTCTCACCGCGCTAGCTTCAGCCGCAAAGGAGCCTCATGCACTACGACCTGCCGCTTGCCGAGCTACAGACCTACCGGCCGGATGTTGCCGAGCCCTCAGACTTCGATGAGTTCTGGCCTGCGCAACTCGCCGCCTCGGGCAGACAACCGGTCACCGCATCCTTCGAGCCGTTCGACAGTCGATTGAAGACCGTCGATGTCTTCGACGTGACATTCTCAGGGCACGGCGGCGCAGCAATACGCGGCTGGCTGCTGTTACCCCGGCATCGTTCCGAGCCCCTGCCGGCCGTCGTCGAGTACATCGGCTACGGCGGCGGCAGGGGGCTTGCCCACGAGTCACTCCTGTGGAGTGCAGCCGGGTACGCCCATTTTCTCATGGACAGCCGCGGCCAGGGATCGGGCCACAGGATCGGAGAGAGCGCCGACCCGGGCGACACCGGAGATCCGAGCGTCCCCGGCTTCATGACCAGGGGAATCAAAGATCCGGAGAGCTACTACTTCGTTCGGTTGTTTATCGACGCCGCCCGGGCAGTCGACGCCGTGCGTCTCCACGAAGCAGTAGACAGCGACCGAATCCTCGTCACCGGGGGCAGCCAGGGTGGTGGGCTCACCCTCGCAGCAGCCAACCTCGCAGCCGGAGTGACCGCAGCGATGGTCGACTACCCGTTCCTCGCTCATTTCGAGCGAGCATTAGCAGTGACCGACGAGCACCCGTATGCGGAGCTGTCGGAATACTGCCGGGTCCATCGCGATCACATCGACGACGTGTTTCGCACATTGTCATATGTCGATGTGGTCAATCACGCAAAGCGGGCCACGGTCCCCGCGCTGTTCTCTGTCGGACTCGCCGACCTGATCGCACCACCATCGACGGTCTTTACGGCCTACAACTGGTACGGGGGACCGCGGTCCATCGAGGTGTACCCGTACAACGGGCACGAAGGAGGCGGCGCACATCACGAGCAGGTGAAGCTTCGGTTTGCCGCCGACATGCTCCGCTCGGAGACCGTGTGACAGCCGGCGGCTAGCGGCGCGCCCTGCCGATGCCTGCGAGATCGAGGAACTCGGCCCTGGTACGCGCATCCTTCTTAAAGGTCCCCCGCATCGCGCTGGTGACAGTCGCGCTGTCTTGTTTCTGTACACCACGCATCATCATGCACAGATGCTGGCCTTCGATTACCACTCCCACCCCGAGCGGTTCAAGCACCTCCATCAAAGCGTCGGCAATCTGGTTGGTGAGCCGTTCCTGGACCTGAAGACGCCGTGCATACAGGTCCACGATCCTGGCGACCTTGGAGATTCCAATGATCTTGCCTCGCGGGATATAGGCCACGGCGGCCCTGCCGAAAAACGGGAGCATGTGGTGCTCACACATCGAGTAGTACTCGATGTCCTTGACCAGCACCAACTCGTCGGCTCCCTCCGCATCGAAGACCGCATCGTTGACCACATCATCGAGCGAAGTCGCGTACCCGTTGGTCAGGAAATCGAGGGCCTTGGCAACCCGCAGAGGTGTCCGCGCCAGGCCCTCGCGGTCCGGGTTCTCGCCTAGCTCGAGCAGTTGGGCACGTACCAATGCTTCGAGTTGTGGCGCATAGACGTCACCGGCAGGGTCAAAGTCTTCGGGTCCACGCGATTGGTATGGGCTCGCGAGACGAATCGCCGACACAGGGCGGACGGGCTCTCCGCCATTATCAGCCAGCCGCATGAGGTCGTATGCCGTCTTCTTGGTCCGTGGATCGACCCAGTCGGGAGCCACGTCGGCAATAGGCACCGCCACGTACGCCACGGTCGCCGCGTCGGGGTCGGGGATTTTCCAATCCTCGAATTCGGCGACCAGATCCCCGTAGTAGGCAATATCGAGATCGATGGTGCGCGGGGCACTCTTGTCATCGGTTCGCTTGCGGCCGAGCACACCCTCGATGTGCCGCAATTCGTCACGAAGCTCGGACGGAGACAGGTCGGTGCGAGCAATTACGGCAGCATTGAAGAAATCCGGAGCCCCGGGGGGACCACCGACCGGGGCGCTCTCGAAGAACCGGCTGACATTGGTCACCTCAATTCGACGATGGCGGCGCAGGAGTCGGATTGCCTCCGGCACATTGCGCTCCTTCTCGATGCTCGAGCCAAGCGAAATGATCGTCTCGACGAATCTCTCCCTGATCATCTAATTCTCCAATTCTGCAGTGCGCTGCCTGGTGATCGAGATGCCCACCGACCGGGCATGACGCAACGCACCCGGTTTCTCGACTCTCATCTCTACCCGAGATATTCGAGGCTCGAGATCGAAACAGATGTCCACGAGCTCCTGGACCAGGCGTTCCACGAGCATCGGCTTGCCCTGCTCGATGTGAGCGATGAGAGCCTTGGCCACCGTGCGGTAGTTGACGGCGTCGGCTATGTCGTCGCTTGCGGCGGCGGGCCGAGTATCCGCCCACAGCACGGCGTTGACGAGGATTTCCTGCTCATTGACCCGCTCATCGGGTTTGATCCCCAGGATTCCAGAGACGCTCAGGTCTTTGATCAGGATTCGATCGAGTTCCATATCAGTCCAGGGTAGGCAAACGCCGGGGCAGGCGTCGATGGCAACATAACCCGCCGGATGAGGTCTTCATTCCCGGCCCGATATCTAATAGCCTGCCGAGTACTGCCGACTGGTCAGACGTCGAACAGGGGACGTATGACTGACAAATCGGCAGCGGAGACGGGACAGTTGGACAACTGTCACGCTTTGATCCAGATCATCCGCACTCCAATCTGGATCGAAGATTGGACCGCGGTCGCGCAATTCTGCGATGAGCAGCGAGCCGCCGGCGTCACCGACATAATTGCACTACTGAAGGATGATTCGGAGAGTTTGCAACGTGTGATCGCCTCCATCGTGGTGATCGGGGTCAACGATGCCACCGTCAGGTTCGTCGGCGCACCTGATCAGGATTCGCTGCTCGGGGAAATTCCAGCGGAGACCACAACCGACGTCACTCTTCAGTCGTTCCTGGAACAGATAGATGCCGTCTGGAAGGGTCTCGACCGGACGTCGTTGGTATCAAGCGGTGTCAGTTTCGGCGGGGAAGACATCGACTATGAGATCGAGTGGACCGCAAGAAGCGAGGCCGGTGTGGTCGACTATTCCCAGGTAGTCGTCCTGCTCCACAACATCTCGAGACAGGTCGCCAGCGAACGACGGATGACCGGGCACATCAAACAGCTGTTACAGCTGCTTGACCTGGGCCGGGGCATGTCGACCACCTTTGACAGCAACCTGATCATGCAGTTGCTGGTTATCACCGCACTCGATCTAATCGGCGCCGACAAGAGCTTGCTCCTCCTGGTGGAAGACGAGACTCTGACAAACGTGATCAGGGAGGGCATCATCGACGACGAGCCCGATTTCACGTACGAAATGGTCATGGAGGGCCTCAGCGGAGAAGTGATCAGAACACGCCGTGGGGTACTCTGTGATGACGTCGCGACCGACCCACGGAACACCGGAAGCGCCCGGGACCATGCCGTCCGAGCGCCGGGAACGGCAGTAGCGGTAGCCCCGATCATCAGCGACGAGGTCATCCTGGGAACCCTCACGGCCGTCAACGGTCCCGATAAGCCAAGGTTCACCGAGTTCGATCTCTCCATACTCGACGCATTGGCCGCACAAGCTGCAGTAGCCATGGGGACCGCTGCGTTTTTCGAAGAGCTCCGGGAAAGCCGCGACTCCCTGCACGAGGCTCACGAGGAACTCAAAGCAACGCAGACTCAGCTGGTGGCAGCGCAGAAGATGGAAGCCATCGGCGCATTGGCAGCCGGAATTGCGCACGAGGTGAACACACCCATCCAATTCGTCTCCGACAACACGGCGTTCGTTCGCGATGGCATCGTCACACTTGCCCGGATTACAAGCGCTCAAGCTGAGTTCATCGCAAAGCTCGAGAGTGACCCAGTCCTGGGTGAAGCAGTCGAGGCACTACGAGCCGACTGGAAGCAGAACGACTGCGACTTTCTGCTGGAAGAGATCCCTCAAGCCCTCGAGGAGACGCTGGAGGGCGCCAATCGCGTGGCGGAGATAGTCATGGCGATGAAGGAGTTCGCCCACCCGGGATCGGCCGAGAAGGAGACCGTCGACGTGAACCGCGTCGTGAAGACAACCACCGCCGTGTCGAAGAACGAGTGGAAGTACGTCGCCGACGTAGAACTAGATCTCGAGGAGGATCTACCCCGTATCGAAGGCTTCGCCGGACCACTCGGACAGAGCCTGCTCATCATGCTCGTCAATGCTGCTCAGGCGATGGCCGGGCACCGCGACACCAACACGTTGGGTAAGGGCACAATCAGAATCACAACTTCGCATACCGCCGAATATGTCGAGATACGTGTCGCCGACAACGGCCCCGGCATCCCTGATGACATCAAGGGTCGAATCTTCGAGCCATTTTTCACCACCAAGGAGGTCGGGCAGGGATCAGGTCAGGGGCTTTCGATTGCCCACTCCGTGGTCGTCGACAAGCATCAGGGAACGATCACCGTCGAAGACGCCGACCCTGGAACCGTCTTCGTGATCCACCTGCCGATCTGAGCTCAGGAGACAAGAAGCGCGACCGCCACCATGGCCATCACCACACCGGCTATTTGCACCCTGGTGAGTCGCTCACCTACGACCGCGACGGCGACGAGTGCGGTTACCACGGGATACATCGAGGAGAGCACCGAGACTACCCCCAACGGTCCCCGCTGCAGCGCAACGGCCACCAGGAGGTTCGCACCCATGTCAAGCAATCCCGCCACGGCGACCCACCGGAAGCCGGCGAGCGTCGGCCTGACGGGTGGCTCCAATGAGCGGTGAATCAGCACGCCGATCGGCAGCGTCACCGCCCGTGCACCAACGAGAGGCCAGAACCCGGAGGCCTCTGCGGTCTGTGAAATCGCGATGAAGAAAACAGCAAAACCGGTCCCCGCGGCCAGGGCCATCAGCACCAGCCCCGGGCTGAGCCGTTGCTCGGACCGTTCACCCGCAATCGTTGCGATGGCGGCCAGGGCCAGCACGACTCCGAGTGCAGATACAACGGCAAGCGTCCCGCCAACCGCCAGATCCACTACAACGGGGATCGCGGCGGTCGTTGCTGCGGTGAGCGGCGAGACAACGGCCATTGTCCCTTCAGCAAGCGAACGGTACAGGAGGCCTACCCCGATCACGCCGCCGACACCGGCGGCCGCTCCCCAGAGCAGGTCAGCGGCAGTCACCCTGGTTGCCGGGAAGAGACCGATACCGATGGCGAGCGGCACGAGCCCGATCGTCTGTGACCACGCAGTGACCCCCCACGGGGGCAACCGGCGCGACGCGTAGCCACCGGAGAAGTCGGCAAGGCCATAGCTGAGGGCACCGCCAAGTGCCAGGGCGAACGTCATTGGCCGTCGAGACTAACGCCGTCGCTCGATCCCTGGACGACAGCGGTCAGAACGGATCGGGTGCGCCCGGATGCAGCTTCCTGTACAAATCGACGGCATCATCGAGATAGCTGACCCCACAGACGAGTACCACGCTGCTGTATGCGGAACAATCGCCGGTCTTGACGTAAGCAAACGCCGATTCGGCCATCTCGGCCATGAGGTCCGCGTGTGGCTTTGCCTCCGGCTCCACATCGAGCAATGCCACTACATCCTTGTAGACGTCGGGATTCCAGTCTGAGAACTCGGTGGCAACCATCGCGGCCTCTATAACCAGTTCCTGCTTGACCGCAGCCAGGACCTGCGCCATTGTCGGCACTCCACATGTGACACCGAGGTCGAGACGGATCTTGTCGGCGGGGATACGAAGCCCGGCGTCGGCAAGGACGATGAAGTCCCCGTGACCGGCAGCCGCGATGAGCTCGAGAAGCTCTGGTTGAAGGACGCCCGACCTTTTCATTTTCGCCTCCGGAGTCAGTTTTGCACAAATGTGACCGGGTTGGACAAATGCTCGCCGGAGGATGATACTCCCTGGTAGTGGCAGAGAATAATCCTCGCAGGGAACTGACAATCCGGGCTGCCTGGCTATATCACGAACGCGGATTCAACCAGCAGGCTGTTGCCGATCGTCTCGGGATATCCCGCTCCACCGTGAGTCGTCTGCTTGCCGACGCAGAGCGTGAGGGAATCGTCAGAGTCACCGTGACTGAGCCGCTCCCCGAGAGCGCCCGCCTCGCCGAAGCCCTCATCGAGAAGTACCAACTCGCAGGTGCAACTGTCGAGCTCGCAATCGATGGTGAAGCACCGCGCGACGCAGCCGCCAACGCGATGGCCCGCAGGGTTGAGCACATGGTTGCCACCGGCTCCACAACGATTGCCGCTGGTTGGGGACGCACCCTCGGCGCCTCGGCCCAGCAAGCCCGCAGCATGCATACCTCGGGGGTGACCCTCGTCGATGCTTTCGGGCACACGACTACCTCAGACATTGCCCCCGCTGTTGAGGTGACTAATACGCTCGGCATGAAGTTCGGCGCCAGGGTGATGCACATACCGTCGCCCGGATTTGCGCCATCGGCAGAGATCGCCTCCAACTTCTACGATTCCGAGCCGGTAGCCACCGCATTGGAGCACGCCAAAGCGGCCGACATGGTCATGGTCGCCGTCGGCGTCATCGGACCCGAGTCTCTGCTGCTCAAAGCCGGCTATCTAGACGAGACCGACATGGCGGAGATCACAGCAGCCGGAGCCGTCGGCGAGGTGTTTGGCCTCTACTACGACGCCGCAGGCAATGCCGTGAAACCCGATGTCCTGCATCCCATTTCGCTCACGCTCGGGGATCTTCGGAAGTCAAGGCGGGTTATCGCCGCGGCCGGAGGTATCGACAAGACGGCCGCCGTCAAGGGTGCGATCGCAGCGGGCATCATCAACGAACTGGCCATTGACGACAGCCTTGCCAGGGATCTGCTCGCCTGAGTCCCATGCGGCCGTCACATCGGGGGCTAACGATCAGGTTGTCACAGCTGCTCGGAACCGTGCCGCAGTTTCGGCCAGGTTGTCGCCGCGGTGGAGGTCGCCGCCGATTAGCAGGGCTACGTCGTTTCCGTAGAAGTCGATGATCTCGCCAACACGGTCGAGGGTCATACCGCCGCCGGGCGACGGGAACGCTGCTTCCAGCTCACCGAGCGGTTCGGTCAGGCTGTGAACGACATCCCGACATTCATCGCGGCTGAAGCTGAACCGGCCTCCGTAGTTCGGGTAGACCGACAGGTCGGCGCCGGCAAGACGCATCATGGTGCCGTAGAGCTTGCCGTGAGCGATGCCGTTGGTTGGCGATGCCGAGTACGACCCTAGGAAGGCAGGGTGGCCCATGATCGGCACATCGACCTTCGTCGCCAGATAGCGCATCTGATCGAAGCTGGTGATACCGGGCAACACCAGCAGTGAGCCTGCTCCGGCGTCGATGGCTGCCTCGACGCGTTCGTCGAGCAGGTCGTACGGGGCGTTGATGCTCGGCATGTAGACGGCGTTGAGGCCTGACTTGTCGTTTGCCCGGGCAACTGCCTCGGCGCATCTCTGTACCCGTTCGACATAGGGGGCGAACGGCTGGTTGGCCAGGCTGTGATCGTCTTTGATCATGTCCATCCCGCCGATGGCGAGGTCGTATGCGGAGGCGGCGAGACGCTCCGAGGAGAGACCCATAGGCTTGAGTGCGGTCGCTAGCAGTGGCCTGGTCGGCGCATCAAACAACTTGCGCAGCCCGGGAATGCCGAAGGAGGGCCCCGGGAACCGCTCCAGCAATGACCCGGGAAGCGTGAAGTCGACCAACCGGATCCCCGGAAGCAGAGCGCTGTTGCCCCAGAGGACGTTCATCAGTTGCGGCAGTTCGAATCCGGTCGTCTCAACCGCATAACTCACCACTGCTCTGACCAGCCCGCTGTCGACGACATCGATCGCCTCGACACGGCCAATGATCTCCCGCTGGATGTCATCGTCGGGGACCAGGTCTGCCGGGAATTCGATCGTCTGTTCCACCCTCAGGGCGTTGATTCGGGCCTCGGCCTCGGTCACGTCCCCGTGGAACTCGTATGTTGCGCGGATGCGCTCGCCGCTGACGGTAAGGCTCGTCGGTTCGATCATCAGAGCGCCTCCGCCTTGGCCATGCTGTGGACCTCTTCGATACGGACTACTTCGAGATCAGCCTCGGTGACACCCGTAGGACGCCCGACCAGCTTCTCGATGCCGGCGACCAACGCCGGTGCGTCCAATCCGTATTCCTTCATCAGATACTGTCTGCTGGCTCCGTGCGCATAGGTGTCCTGGAGACCGAGACGCACCAGCGGTTTCCCGACGGCGTTCTCGGCCATCACCTCAGCGACGGCCGAACCGAGACCGCCGACAATGGTGTGATTCTCCAGAGTCACCACACCATGCTTCGCTCGTTTGATCGACTCGAGGATCAGCGGATCACGGAACGGTTTGTGCGTGGAGACATGGATGTGGGTCATGCCAATCCCGGCAGCGGCAAGCGGAGCAGCCGCCCGAATCGCTTCCTCGGTGGTGATTCCCGCCGTGAACACGGTTACATCATCACCCTCGCTCAGCACCCTGACCCGATCGAGCCGCATCGGCTCATCCTTGGGGAATAGACGCGGTACCTCACCGCGCAGCATACGGATGTACACGGGACCGTCGACCGCGTGGGCGACGTCGAGCACACTCTCAACCTCGGTGGCGTCACCGGTTTCCAGGATGGTCATGTTCGGAGTCGCCCGCATAACAGAAAGGTCCTCGATGGCCTGATGCGTCACACCACCCGGGGTTGTGATCCCCGGCAAGAAACCAACGAACCGCACCCGGAGATTGGGATAGGCGATCGACATCGCAAGCTGATCGAGCGGACGTCGGTAGATAAACACCGCAAAGGTGTGAATCCACGGCTCATAGCCTTCGCGAGCCAACCCGGCGGCAAAACCCATCATGTTCTGCTCGGCCATCTTCATCGGGAAGAACCTGTCGGGATAGGTATCACGCCAGTTGCCGACTTCGCTCGAGTTGGTGAGATCGGCGGTGAGGACAACGACCTCGGGCTTATCGGCACTCCAGTCGATGAAGTTCTGAACGTGGGGGCGCTTTACGATTTCCATGTCAACTCACCATCTCTTCGTATGCCGACTCGTATTGCGCCCGTTCGTCGGCGGATGTGAAACGCAGGTAGTGCAACAGAGGCGCCCGCTCCCCGAACAGGGGCAAACCCCGCACCGGATCGGTACGAGCGATAACAAAGTGAGGCTTCCCGGTTGGCATCGTCATGGCCTCGTTCAAAGCATCCAGATCGTGGCCATTGGTCTCCACAGCACTCGCACCAAACGCCCTGATCCGATTGGTCAGGGGGTCGGCGACCACAACCTCGTCGAGACAGCCGTCGCACTGCTGGCCGTTGGCATCGACAATCACACGGAGGTTGTCGAGCCCGAACCGGGAGACCTGCTCGATCGCTTCCCAGGTTTGTCCCTCCTGGAATTCTCCGTCGGACATCATCACCCACACATTCCCGGTGTCACCGCGCAACTTCCTGGCCAGGGCGACGCCACCAGCCTGGCTGAGAGCCTGTGCCAGCGACCCCGTGGTCGTCTCGACACCAGGGGAATGCTCGGCACCAATCATCTCGACGGTGCTCCCATCCTCGTTGAAGTGATCGAGGCCCGTCTCGGCGAGACGGCCTACCTCGATGAGCGTGGCATAGAGAACCAACGCATAATGAGCAGGCGAGAAGATAAAGCGGTCGTACTCAGGCCCTTTCGGGCCGTTGTAGTCACCACCGGTGAAGAACGGGACACCCGGGCCTGGCACGCCTATGAACTCCCGCGGCTCCATCGGCGCCAGGCTCGGTCCCAGCTTCATCACATGGGAATACAACATGGCGAACATCTCAGACGACGAGCACGCCTGGCTCATATAGCCGCCGTTGTTCTTCAGCACGTGCTCGAGCACACGACGGCGAATACCGTCGGCGACCGCCTGGGTGCTTTCCTTCCAATCGCTCATGATTCGTCTCCTACCTCGAACGCGGCCCGGATCGACTCCTCAAACGGCGGCTTGAGAACCCCGACTTCGGTGATGATGGCGGTGATCAACTCGCTGGGAGTCACATCGAAAGCCGGATTCCACACTGCGATGTCCTCGGGTGCCGTCGGCTCCGAACGCCACCTGGTCATCTCGGACGCGGGCCTCAACTCGATCTCGATCTCGTCCCCGCTTGCTATTGACATGTCGAACGTGGAAAGGGGTGCGGCAACGTAGAAAGGAATCCCCGCATACTTGGCGTTCACGGCGTGGCTAAACGTCCCGATCTTGTTGGCCGTGTCGCCGTTGGCTGCAATACGGTCAGCACCCACAATGACGGCTTCAACTTTGTGTTGTGCCATTGCCGTTGAGCTCGCACCGTCGGGCATCAGGGTCACATCGATACCCGCATCGTGGAGTTCCCATGTGGTCAGACGTGCCCCCTGAAGCAGTGGACGCGGTCTCCGACGAGTACACCTCGACCGGCTCACCGGCGGCCGCCTTGGCATAGATAACGCCGAGGGCGGTGCCCCACCCTGCGGTGGCCAGCCGACCGGTATTGCAATGAGTCATGATCTTGGTGATCCCGGCCAGCTCTTCAAGACCGGCAAGACCCATACGGGTACACGCGTCGCGATCTTCAGCAATAATCCGCTCGGCCTCCGCAAGAGCAAGCTCCCGCACCGCGGCGACATCCCCGCCGACAGCCGCAGCGTCGCGTACACGCTTGACCGCCCAGCTGAGATTCACCGCGGTAGGCCGGGCATTCCCGATCGTGTCGACCAGTTCGTTGAGCACCGACACAGCCTCAGCGGCGGTACCCGGCTTGCGCTCATCGAGACCGACAACCATGCCCAGCGCACCACATGACCCAATCGCCGGAGCACCACGCACAGCAAGCCTGAAAATCACATCGACAACCTCGGCCACCGACCGCAGCTGGAGGACATCGAGCTCCACAGGCAACTTCGTCTGATCGATAATCTCGATGTGGTCATCAACCCAGGCCACCGAAGGTTGCAGCCTCGCCAGAAAATCGTCTGCAAGCGACAGATCCCGCATCAGCCCAGGACCCCCGCACGTACCCTGTCAAATACCTTGTTGGCCTCGGCGACGGTCGCGAGTGTGCCGCGCTCGCGGATCCAGGTGCTCGCAGTACGCAACACCATCGTCGCTGCCTTCACGTGCTCATCATGTGGCAGTTCCTGAATATCGGTGACTTTCGCCAACCCGATGATCCGGCGGTTGGCCTTACAACCACCAAAACCGATCGTATCCTGCTCAACCTGAGCGAGCCAGGCGTCCAGGAAACTATCGGTCCATGTCTTGTCCAGCCGATCCGGCCACAGCCTGCGCATTTCGGTTGCGAACGAGTTCCACGTCTCGGGGCCCAGATCGGCAAGCCAGTTCTGATAGACGGCGGGACGATCGAGGACGGCAGCGTGTGCCCGGGCGGCTAGATAGTTGCCAAACAGCGCACCAAGATCGAAGCCGATCGGACCGTAGTAGCAGAACTCCGGATCGATCACGCGGCACTCTGCGCCGTTGTCACCCTGGCGAACCATCACCGATCCGGTGTGCAGGTCGCCGTGTACGAGTGCCTGGCCGGCAGTCATGAACTTGTACTTGAGCATCCCGACCTCGGCGCGCAGCGTTGCATCGGCGCGCATCGCTTCGATCTCGGGGATGAGCTCGTCGACGTAGCTGTTGTTTGGCACGTCAATGTACGGCTCGGTGAAGACCAGATCCTCGGTGATCTTGCACAGCTCAGGGTTGATCGCCTCGGCGAGGCGTTCCTTGATCTCACCCTGGTCGATAGTGAAGAACGACGTGTAGAAAGCGAGAGCCGCCACATATCGGCCGAGTTGCTCGCCAACACCCGGGTGGGCATTGCCTTCGTTGAGCTGGATGCGCCACATGTCCCAACCCATGAGGTTCTCCATGGCCAACACATGGTTGACCTCGTCGACGCCGTAGTAGGCGGGGACCAGGTCCGGCACATGTTCGGCGGCGGCGGATAGCCCCCTCGCTTCAGCGATCACTCGCTCCGGCGTCAGCGGCCAGCTTTCACCGACGAGCCGCACGTATGGCAACGACTGTTTCAGGCAGATCCCGTCGCCGTTCCCGTCCTTACAGACAAAAACGAGGTTGAGGTTGCCGTCACCGACCTCTGACACGTTGAGAGTCGACGTGTCAACAATGCCGTTCAATGCAGGTGTTCTGTCGATGTATGCCGGGACCGTTGCCGGTGTAAGGATCTCGTACTCGGGGGCCATCCTTATCTCCTCCGCTTCTATTCGGGATCGAGCGCATGAGCGCCCAATGGCGTTACTTCGATGTCCATCCAGGGGAAGAGCGGCAGCGAACTGAGGATGTCGTGTAGCTCGTCAGTGCTGTCCACCCGGTAGAGGGCGTAGACCGCCCTCCGTCCGGGGATCCTCCAGATGCGGCGCAGCTTGCCTGCGTCGACCAGCTCCTGACCACGGGCCTTCTCGGCCGCCTTTACTCCGGCAAGCCGTTCCGGATCCATGTCGGGGGAGATGTTCTGCTCGATACGGGCAAGGAACTCCATCGCTCATCCTCCTACAGGTTGTGGGGCGACCATCGCATTGGCTTCGTCGGCCGACGCTCCCTCGTGGATGACGGCCCGCAGGCCCTTGGCAACGCCGACCGGGTCGTAGTGCTGCCAGATATTGCGACCAAGATTGACACCGATGGCGCCGCGATCGATGCCGTCTCGAACAAATGAGAAGACCTCGTGCGCATCGTCGGTCTTAGGGCCGCCTGCAATGACGACCGGGGCCGGGCACGTCGATGTGACCTTCTCAAAATCCTCACACCAGTATGTCTTGACGACTCGGGCACCCAGCTCGGCTGCGATACGGCAGCTCAAAGAGAGGTACCTGGCGTCGCGCTTCTCGAGCTCTTTGCCAACCGCGGTCACTGCCATCACGGGGATGCCATACCGCTCGTACTGGTTCACTGCACGGGCCAGATTACCGAGCGACTCACGCTCATACTCTGAACCCACGAAGATCGATACACCAACTGCCGTCGCACCCATCCTGATGGCTTCTTCCGGGTCAACGACAAGCTGCTCATTCTCGAGCGTGGGGCCGACGATGCTGACCCCACCGCTGATTCGGAGGATCACATTGGGCTTGGTCGCCGCAGGAATGGCGTTTCTGAGCACACCCCGCGTGACGAAGAGGGCATCAGCGATCGGTGTCAGATCTTTGACCGTCTCACCGGGTCGCTCGAGTTTGCGTGTGGGTCCCAAGAAGTAGCCGTGGTCGACGGCGAGGAAGAACGCGTGCCCCGTCTCAGGTCGGATGATCTGCGCCAACCGACGTTCCATGCCCCAGTCCATATTGCATCCTCCAGTCCCCTTCGATGAGGGGCTAGCTTTCTGTCACTCTTGTCCGCACCGTCTTTGGTGCGAGATCTCAAATCACTCGCTCGTTGCCGCCATCGATCGGGATGTGTGCGCCGGTGATCGGCGCAAACACGTCTCCAAGCATCGTGGCAACTACTTCACCGACGGCAGCGCTGGTTATCTCCACGCCCATCAGGTTGCGGCGTTTGTACTCTTCAATGGTCATCCCGTAGCGTGCCGCCCGCTCGGCGAGCAGCTCAGGGGTCCACAGGGCAGTGTCGAACACCGCGTCAGGATGAACCGAGTTGACCCGGATGCCATCGGCCGCCCATTCGAGCGCGGCGACCCTGGCTATCTGATTGGCGGCAGCCTTGGAAGCCGAATAGGCACTTGCGCCTGGTCCGGGAGCGCTCACGTTTTTGGATCCGATGACCGCAACACGACCGCCGCCTGGCGCCTGCAGGAGGAGAGGGTGCATAAGCGATAGCAGCTGAATTAGCCCGTCTACGTTGACGGACATCGCTTTGCGCCAGGCGGCGGGGTCGTGTGCGGAGATTGGGGAGGATTCCGGGAAGAGCCCTGCGGCGGCGACGAGCATGTCGACTCCACCAAAACGCTCGACACCGAGATCGAGAGCCTGAGACGTCTCTTCGATCGAGGAGAGATCACATTTCACACCCAGGAATGCCGGGTGATCGGTCATCTGATCGACCGCAGGGTTGATATCGAGACCGATGACGGCGGCGCCTCTGGCGAGCAGGGCAAGCGCACAGCCACGACCGATACCGGAGTTGGCTCCCGTGACGGCCGCGACCTCGCCGGTGAATTCACCTTCGTGCGGCACCAGATCGAGCTTCAGTTGCTCGAGCTCCCAGTACTCGAGATCGAAGATGTCGCGTGCGGGCAGTGCCGAATATCCCCCGAGGCCTTCGGCTTGCTCGATGACTTTGATGATCTGGAGATAGATATCGGCGGCGGCTTGCTCCGCATCGACGTCGGGGCCTGCGGTGACCATGCCCAACTCGGGGTCCAGGATGACCCGTGGCGCCGGGTCGAGCATCCGCAGATCGCGACCCACCGCATGCTCGTCGAAATAAGCCTCATAGTCCTTGGCGTAGGTGGTGACGTCACGCCCGAGCAGCGGAACACGCTTGGTCCAGATCACATGGTCAGGAGTAGCAACACCTTGCTGGCTCACCGCGGCTACATCGGGACGCTGTGAAAACGCCCAGCTCGTGTGGTCGCGATGGCGATGGACTATGAACGGCTTGCCCCCGATATGGGAGATCTCTTTGCGCAGCGTTGCGATCTGCACCCGGTTAACGGGCTGAGGGCCACGGGCAGGCTGGGGGGACTTGCCATTCCCTGTATCGGCGTCCAAATAGCTCTCGGCGAGGCTCACTAACTCCACCATCCGCAGATAGGCCTCGCGTGGAGAGGCTCCAAAGGTGAAGATGCCGTGATTCATCAGCACGACGCCCTCGGTAACCTCTGTCGCATTTTCACGATATGCCCTGGCCGCGGCGTTGGCGGCACGGAACCCCGACATGGCATAGGGCACAACAACAACCCGTTCCCCGTACAGTTCACGAACCCGCCGCTCGCCATCGACTGTGTTCGAGATGGCAAGCAATGCGTTGGGATGGGCGTGCTGAACTGCGCGATCGGGAATAACCGCGTGCAGGATCGCCTCGACCGAGGGAACCGGCGCACTCGCGTCCAATCGGGCGCCCATCAACTCGTTGAGCATCGCTGTGTCCGACAGATTCTCCAGCTCAACGAGGCGATGGACCCGGTCCAGATCGAGTGCGGCAAACCCTCCGACCTCGATGTCAGCGAGATCCCATCCGCTCGCCTTCACATACAGGACATTGACCGGCTCGCCGTAGAGGTTCGGTTCTTCGAGCTTCACCGAGGTGTTCCCACCCCCATGCAGCACCAGCGCCGTGTCGGCACCCAGAAGCCTCGAGGCATACACGCATTCTTCGAGAAGACCATCGCAAGTCGCTGCCTGCTCCTCGTTCCACCGGTTCTGCATTACCTGCCCCGTTCTCCTTCAGCCCCGTCTTCAGTCCGTACCGGCGAACTCGGGGTACATCGCCAGGATTGCCTCTTCGTTTGCTTCGCTTATGCCGCGCTCGGTAATGATCCCGGTCACAAAACGGCGCGGGGTGACATCGAAGCCGTAGTTGGCGGCGTTGACGCCTGGAGCAGCCGTCTGCGGCTCAACGTGCTTGCC
Organism: uncultured bacterium; assembly: GCA_963731695.1. Classification (GTDB taxonomy): domain Bacteria; phylum Actinomycetota; class Acidimicrobiia; order Spongiisociales; family UBA5794; genus JAAETI01. The sequence goes on from CAVSWM010000011.1 coordinate 73,630, forward strand.
GTCGAGCCATCCAGTTGCTCTGGTGACCTCGTGCCCGCCCCGTTCCTCAATGGGGATCTCGGCGACGCCATCGTGGAGCTTCGGATCGAGAGTGCTCGAAGGGAGCGCCGCATAGAACGGGACGCCGTTCTCTCTGGCGACGACGGCCTTCATGTACGTGCCGATCTTGTTGGCTACGTCACCGCTGATAGTGGTGCGGTCGCTGCCGACGATGACAAAATCGACCTTCCCGTGCTGGAGGAGGTGACCAGCCGCATTATCGGCGATGACAGTCAAGGGGATGCCCGCCTGTTGCAGCTCCCATGCCGTGAGCCTGGCGCCCTGGTTTCGGGGCCGTGTCTCCGACACATAGACGTGAATCGGAATTCCCTTGTGGTGGGCTGCGTACATCGGGGCGGTCGCGGTGCCGTGCTCGACAAAAGCCAGCCAACCCGCGTTGCAGTGCGTCATGATGTTGACCGTCTCACCCGTGCGCCCGTATATCTCCTCGATGATCGAAAGCCCGTGCTGACCGATAGCGGCGCAGTAGGCAACGTCTTCGTCGGCAATCGTTTCAGCGAGGGCCTTTGCCTTTGCGATCCGCTCGACCGAGTCCTCAATGCCGAGAATCTCACCAAGCTGGCGCTGGACTGCCCAGCTGAGGTTGACGGCTGTCGGCCGGCTTGCCTCGAGCTCGACGGCGGCGGCGCGCAGGGAGGCGTCCGCCCCGGAGGCGTCCATGCCGTCGGTGGCGAGCGCGGCGAGGTACATGCCGTACCCAGCGGAGACACCAATGCAGCCCGCGCCCCGCACCACCATGTCGGCGATGACGGTCGTCATCTCACGCGAGGTGCGGATCGCCACTTCCTCATACTCGAAAGGGAGCAACCGCTGATCGATACAGACGACGGAGGTCGGGTCGTCTTGATCGATCCAGATGGTCCTGCTCGCAGGCGTCTTGCTCATAATGGCACCGCTGCCTGGAACCGTTGCTTACGCCTCGAGAGGGTGAAGGAGAAGATCAACGCCACGAGCAACACGAAGCCTTTGACGACGTCCTGCCAGTAGTACTGGAAATTCATCATCGTGGTACCGGTGAGCAAAATCCCGATGAGGATCGCACCAAGAGAAGTACCGAACGCGTTCGGTCTCCCGGCTCCCAGCACCGAGGTACCAACCAACGCGACGGCGACCGCATCAAGAAGAAGCGAGTTGCCTGCCGAGATGTCGCCCTGACCAATACGGGAGGCGAGGATGAGACCGGCGATCGATGCGTAGACCCCCGAGAGCATGTAGGCGAAGGCCTGGTAACGGCCGACCCGGGCCCCGGCGAGACGGGCCGCCTCCGGGTTGGTGCCGATTGCATACATGACCCGTCCCCACTTCGTCCGGGAAAGCAGGAACCACGTGGCGACGGCAAGCACGGCGAAGATGATCACCGGATACGGGACCGGGCCGAGCGACCCGCGGTTGATCGACAGAAAACCGGTTGTGAACTTGCCGGGAGCGACGGTGCCGTCGCGCAGAATCAGACCGGACGACACCGACTGGCCGTCCACCGGCACGAGTTTCAAGCCTTGAACCAGGAACATGGTCGCCAGCGTCGAGAGAAGATCCGGGATCTTGAGGACCACAATCAACGTGGCATTGACCGCCCCGATGATGGCGCCCATGGCGATAACGGCAAGGACCGCCACCGAGCCCTGCTGTGCGTAGATAACCATCGTCATCGCAGCGACCGTGACCGACATACCTGCAGTCGCACCGACCGATAGGTCGAGACCACCGACCACCATCGTGACGGTGACACCGAGTCCTGCGATGGCGACGACCGAAGTGAATTTCAGCAGGGTGAACATTGTCGAGGAAGTTCGGAACGCCGGGATCGTCGCCATGAAGTAGGCAAGGAAGATGACGGTGACCGCAATGAACCCGTACTTGACGAGAAGCTCGCGCGCATCGGCACGCGGTTTGGGGGGCGGAGAGCCCTTACCCGTGTCTTTTGGCGTCATGGTTGTTGTGGCCACTTACTCAACCTCCGAGAGTCGTTGCAGGATCTTGTCCCTGCTGGTCTCCGACAGATAGGCATCGAGCCGGAGATTTCCGTCCGCGAGCACAATGACCCGGTCGGAAACTTCCATGATTTCTTCTAGATCCGTCGACATGACAATGACGGCTGACCCTGTGGCGGCTACCTCGCGAGCTTTCTCCGCTAGGTCGTGCCGAGCGCCGACGTCGACACCCTGGAAAGGCTCATTGAGCACCATCACTGTTGGGTGCTTGCGCAGCCAACGACCGACTACCACCTTCTGCTGATTGCCACCCGAAAGGGACATGACGGAATCTGCCTCAGACTGAGCCACAACTCCGAAATCCTCGATGACCGTGCGCCCGACCTTTGCTTCTGCCATGGGGTTGAGGACACCGAAGCGTGAAATGTCCGAGAGGAATGGGAAAGTAGAGATCATCGATACGGTCCAGCTCTTGATGAGCGTGCCACCGACGCGATCCTCGGGCACCATGTACACCGAAGATGCAATGGCATCTGCGGGTGCCTTGGGAGCGAATGGCTCGCCTTTGAGGAGCATCTCACCGGACTCAAACGGATCGGCGCCAAAGATGCCGTGAGCTAGTTGGCTACCGCCTGAACCCAGAAGACCGAAGACACCTGTCACTTCTCCGGAGCGGATCGCCAGGTCGAATGGTGTTGACTTGGGGAGGAGCTGCACCGCCTTGAGTTGAAGGACTTCCTCTGCGCCCCGCAGCTCCATGGCGCGAAGGGTCCGATCGGAATCATCGACATCCAGCATCTCATGCAGGGCTGTTTCCCAATCGAATGGCCGGCCGTGATCGCTGCGAATGACGCCATCACGGAGAACGAGCAAACGATCGGCAATCTTGTCGATCTCCGCAATCCGGTGAGAAACATAGAAGATGGCAACCCCATCGTCACGGAGCTGTCGGATGACGCCGAAGAGGCGTTCCGCCTCCGTTTCGGAGAGGGCGGACGTTGGCTCGTCGAGAATGAGCAGTCTGGGCTCATGGACCAATGCTCGAGCCAGTAGGAGAAGCTGCTGATCGGCGATCGGCATCTCGTAGACGTCGCTGCGGAGCAGCTCGTCGGACCAGCCGAGATCGAGGACTGCCGCCACCTCTCTCGCCTCCGGCATCAGGGACCGCAGCGAAGCGGCACGACGAACCTGATTGTTGACGATCCCCTCGAAAAGCAGGTTCTCGGCAACACTGAGACCGGGGACGATCCCGTCGGCGATCTTCTGGTGAACGGCCTCGATTCCATGGGCATGGGCCGTCGTGGGGTGATCGATGTATACGGGATCACCGTCGATGACCACGGTGCCGCCGTACCCGTTGTACACGCCCGAGAGGACCTTGATGAGTGTTGACTTGCCGGCACCATTGGCGCCGAGCATTGCCGTCACCTTTCCCGGCTCGATTACGAGGTCTATCCCCTTCAGGACCTCATTAGGTCCGAAGGCCATCGTGATACCTCGCATCTCAACTGCGGAATCCATCAAACGCTCCTTCCCAGGCTCTCGATCGATGCGATCAAGGGAGTGGCGATGGCCGCCGGTTGCACCGGCGGCCATCAAACCAATCTCCTAGAACTCGATCGACGGAATCCAGTCCGCGGACTGGACCTCGGCTAGGTTCAGCGCAGGCAAGGTTGCCCGCAGGTCCACCATGTTGGTGATGTTGTTGTCGAGCAGGAACTGCTGGGTCACCAGCACGCCCGGGAAGTCCACAGAACGTGGGCCCTGCTGGCCTGCCAGCTCGAGAGCCATGGTCCGCATGACAGCGGCACCGATCGCGTTCGGATCGGTCGTAGCCGTTGCCTTCCACGGGCTGCCATCGGCGGTCATGACCTCGATGTCGGCATTCGAGATGTCGATACCGTATGCCCAGATGGTCTCGGCGAGACCGTTGTCGTTGATTGCCGACACTGTGCCCTTGGTCAACTCGTCGTAAGGAGCGAAGATCGCCCGAATGTCGGGGTTGGCTTTGAGAGCTGCGTCAACAAGTTGGGCGTTGTCGGTAGCGACTGCATTAGTGAACTCACCGACGAAGAAGACCTGGTTCCAGTTGTTGTCGGCCGTGTACTGCTCCCAAACCACATGCCTGCGGTCGAGCGGAGCGATACCGAGCACGTTGACATAGCCAACGTCCTGATCCGGACCGATGTCGGCGAGCATCTGTCCGAGGGACAGGTCGGCGAGGCTGGCGTCTGACTGCTGTGTCTGAACAGCATCCGGGGCGCACTCTGCAATCGCGATGTCATAAATCACAACCGGGATACCCGCATTGAGAGCATCGTTGATCAGAGGGCACATGGTGTCGGTTTGACCGTGGTCGACCACGATGCCGTCGACACCAGAGCCGATGGCGGTCTCCATGTCGGTGGCCTGCTTGGCGTTGTCTGCCTGGGCGTCGTACCACGTGTACTTGATACCGATGGCGTCAGCTTGCTGCTTGGCACCATTGGTCCACTGCTGGAAATAGTCGCCAGCACCGCTGTTCTGAACAACGGCAATGTTCACCTCACCGTCGAACGGTGCAGGCATCGCCACTCCGGCTGCTGTCGTCTCGACGGCGGCTGCCTCGGTGGTTGTAGTTGTCGTCGGCTCGGTGTCTTGGGAACAGGCCGCGGCAAATAGGGCGAAGGCTACGAGAAGCATCCCTAGCCATATCCCCTTGCGCGGGACTGTCCTCATTCTTGTATTCATCTTGCTCCTTCCGCTTATGGCGTCTCGCTCCAGCGGCTCGTGGATCGAGCCAGCCCGCACCGCCATTGCACAAATGTGCAGCAATGCACACAAGTGCACAATACATTGATGAGCTACGACTGGCAACTCATATTCGGATCGGAGGGGACACGGACGCGCCAACCTGAACCGGTAGGGATCGCCCCGACCGGGCACCTGCCGAGGCGCCGACGCGAGACACACGAGCTCTCACCCCGGCACAGACGCCCGCCGGTACTCTCGTCGGCGGAGAGCGCTTAGCCGGGCAGCTCCACGTTGACATCGGCCGCCGCCCCGTTGCCGTCGGCCTCTGTCGCCCAGAGATCGCGAAACTCGGGACTGGTCTCGAGCAGGTCGGCCAGCTTGCCACTGGCTACCACTCTTCCCCCATCGAGCACGATGATCTGGTCGGCACGCTGCAAGGCGGGCCTGCGATGGGAAACGACCAGTGCCGTCGACTCGGCGTGATCCGCAAATAGCCTCTCCCACAACGTCTTTTCGGTATCGACATCCAGGGCGCTGGATAGATCGTCGAACACCAGGAGCTCAGGGTCACGAACAAACATCCGGGCCGCCGCGGCGCGCTGCACCTGGCCGCCCGATAGTCGCATCCCCAGCGGACCGACCAGGGTATCCAGACCGTATGGCATCGAGCCCACATCGCTGTCGAGCGCTGCCGATCGGATGGCCTCATCGAGCATTCCGTCGCCCTCGTCACGGCCGAGCAGCAGGTTCTCTCGCAGGGACATCGAGAACAGCTTTGGCACCTGCGGCGTGTAGGCCGACCTAGGTGGCACAAAGAAGTCATCGGGGTCTGCAACCACCTCACCGTTCCAGCGGACGGACCCACCGTCTGCGGGAACAAGCCCGAGGATCGAGCGAAGCAGCGTCGTCTTGCCGGATCCGATCTTCCCCGTCACAACCGTGAAGCTGCCACGCTCGAGAGTCAGATCGATGTCCTCTATCCCGTTCTCCGTGCCCGGATAGCGGAAACTGAGCCCACGCACATCGAGGCGCTCCAGACGTACGTCATGCACCGGCGTCACATAGTCGGGCATTTCCCCGGTGAGATGTAGTTCACGTCTCTGTACCAGCTGCGATGGGTCGTCACTGTGCATCAGGGCAAACATCCGTTCAAATGAAACCCCGGCTTGCTTAAAGCGAGCGATGAAGGCACCGATGAACCAACCCGCGTCGGTGACGTAGTCGAGGAAGAACACGAACAGCGCAAACTCGCCAATGGTGAGCCCACCTGCTCTCCCGAGGTTGCCGGCCGCCAGAATCAGGATGAGACCGGTGCCGACGCTGAGAGTGTTCCAGAAGACCGACTCCAGAATGGCCGTCAGCAACTTGTCGCGCACCATCATCCTGCGCCGCTCGTGATTGAGCCTCTTGAAGTGCTCGATCATTGGCTTCTCGACACCGGCGACCTTGATCGTCTGCACCGCTCCGAACATCTCTCCGAGCGCTCCCGTGATCTGCTCGGTCGCTTGTCGGGCCGCGTTCCGATAGCGCCGGATCCTGGTACCTGCACGCTCGGCAACTACCACCATGAACAGCAGCGGGGCGAAGACGAGCAGCGTCATCTGAGCGTCGATCGCGGTGAGGACTGTGGCGGCGATCAGCCCGAACAGCATCGTGCCGATCAGGTCGACGGTCATGCTGGTTGCTTCTTCGACGTGCTCGACGTCTTCGCGGAACCGGCTGATGATCTCACCAGACGCTTCCCTCACCGACTGGGCACCCGGCAGATCAAAAATACGCTCCAACAGGTTGCGCCGCAGCGTTGAGCTGACCCGGAACATGAAGTTCACGTCGTTCCACATGGCGGTGAACATCACCGCCAGCCGTGCCGCGCCGTAGCCCATCAACATTGCGATCAGAGTCGCAGGGTTGAAGCCGACCGTGCCCAGATCGTCAAAGTAACGCTGGGTGATCAACGCCGGGATAACCGGCAGGATCCAGATCAACGTCCACAGCAGGACATTGGCTGCATACCAGCCGGGGGCGGCCTTGATGAGTTGTCGCATCATGCTCAGAACCGGCAATGATGATCTACGTGTCGTCATGCCAGCACCTCCTCCATGCCGGTAATCAACAGATGTGACAACCGAGAATCGGGGTCGGCCGCGAGCGTTCGGCGCTCGCCGTACTCGACGACCTCACCGTCCTCGAGTATCAAGATGTCGTCCGCCCTGGTCACCGTCGCCAGCCGGTGGGCGATGATGATCCCAGTCCGGTCCTGAAGCAGCCGATCGACGGCTCGCTCAATGAGCCTCTCAGTCGCAGGGTCGAGCCGGGACGACGCCTCATCGAGGATGACCAGGCCGGGGTCCTCCAAGAAGATCCTGGTGAACGCAAGCAACTGTGCCTGACCGGCAGAAAGACCGGCACCGCCGGCCTCGAGCCTGGTGTCGAGCCCGTCCGGCATCGTCGCCAGCCACTCATCGAGACCAAGATCTTCGAGCACGGCGTACAGGCTGCTGTCCGGGATCGTCTCGTCGAAGAACGTCAGATTGTCGCGAATGGTGGCCCGGAAGAGCTGAACGTCCTGGGTGACCATTCCGACATGCCGCCGCAAGCTGCGAATCTCAGCCCCGTCGATGGCAACACCCCCGAGAACAACCTGACCTTCGAGTGGGTCGTACAGCCTGGTCAGCAACCGCGCCATCGTGGTCTTCCCGGATCCGGAGCGGCCAAGCACACCGAGCACATGCCCCGCTTCGAGGTCGAGTGACACGTGGTTGAGCACCACTTCGTCGTCGTACCCGAAGACCACGTCGTCGAGGACAACGCTGAGTGCCCCTTCAGAGACAGGGTCGACACCGCTGGTGTCGAGCGCAGACTTGCGGTCGAAGAGGCCCTGCACCCGGGAGATACCGGCGGCCGCCTTCTGGAACCGCTCCATCTGTTCTCGGATCTGCTCCATCGGGCGCCGGGACATCTCCGTGTACGAAAAGACCAGATACACCGAGCCGAGTGTCAGGGTGCCGTCGTTGAAGAATACAGATCCCAGCCAGAACACCAGGACGGTACCGATCAGGTAGTTGGCGATGCTTGTACCCCAGAGTGAGGCAAAGCCCATCCGCCCCATGATCTGATCCGGCAGCCAGTCGCGCAGGATCCGGGTGAAACGGCGCAGCATGTAACCGACACCGCCGTTGCCACGGATGTCTTCCGTACCGCCGAGTTGTTCTCCGATGAGACCCATCAGCTCGGCAGAGCGCCCACGGACCTTCTTCCACAGTGGAACGGCCCACGCCTGGATGCGCATCATGACGGCGAGAGAAACAATGAAGAACACGGTGATACCAAGACCGACCCAGGCGTTCTCCAGCCACAGCATCACCATCACTCCGACCATCAGGATCGAGTTGCCGAGCACCCTGATGGCGAAAGCCGAGAAGAAGTCGGCCTGGGCGGTGACGTCGCCGTCGATACGCTCGATCATCTCGCCTGCCGTGTGCTCCTTGTGGAAGCCCATGTCAAGGCTGAGCACGTGGGCAGCCAGATCGGCCCGCATCTCATTGGTGGCCGTCCAGCCGACCTGTTCCGCCAGATAGGTGGATATCACACTGAATACCTGGGTGAATACCGCGATGACCATGAACCACACGGCGATCGGAATCAGCCGGCTCGAAGCCTCGCCGCCGATGGCGCGGTCGATGAACGTGCGCACCAACTGCGGCCCGACCAGCATCAAGCCGATACTGGCGAACATCGTGATGGTGAGCCACGCCACCCGCGCCTTCTGACGGCGGAGGTAGTCGTAAAGCAGAGCTATGTAAGAGCGGACCGGAATCATTCTCATGCCTTTGCGGTGGTGAGATCTCAGCAGGCAACTGGATCTCGGGCGTGCGTGTCAAGAGACGGCGTCGAAGCTCTAGCGAGCCTATCGCCTGGCGCTGGTTCAACTGGACCGGATGGTCCTATGGAAGGAGCCGACGGCTCCTACGACTGAATCGACGGTTGCAGATTGTCGGATCGCTCGATTTCCCGGCAAGTCTCGATGACTTTGCCAATCGAGCGATTCCTCCTCCTCAATCCGTCAATCCAGTCCTATGCCGCGGGGTGAACCTTGCCCGCGGCGCTGGTGGGGAGTAGCTGATGGGTCAGCATTTAGCGCTCTTTCTCTCGACCGTGTCCGGTCGCACAAACGAACGGCCGCACACGCACTGATATGTTGCGTCCACGGCCGAAATGAACTCTGGCAGACCACCCCGGAGGTGTCAAGGCAGAGACGGGATAAAGGGGATTCCCGAACCGGACAAAGCCAGCCGGGAAATCCGCGTGCTACGGTCCACGCAGCGTTGTTCGTCGCAGGAATCATGATCATCCTCCTGGTGAGCGTGTTCACCAACATCGTGCCCGGGGGCGCTGGCTCGGCCCTGATGAGTTGAGGCGTGAGAATGCCGTGGAAGCGATGCCGCATACCAGCACAGCCGCTGGCGGACAGTGCCAACAGACTCACACAAGCGAGGGAGCATGATGAAGGGGACTATCCAGAGGGGCTTCGGGGACCCCGGCGAGGTTCTGAGGGTTGGCGAGGTCGCTACTCCTGAGATCGACGAAGATGGAGTATTAGTGCGAGTCCGGGCAGCGTCGATCCACATCGGCGCTGTCTACGGGGTGCGGGGGCTCCCCAAGGTCATGCGTCCAGTGTTCAAGCGGTTCATCGCCAAGAGCGGCGTGATCGGGCAGAACATGGCCGGGGTCGTGGAAGCTGTAGGGAACAACGTCACGCAACCGGCCGTCGGGGATGAGGTGTTCGGCTCGTGCAAGGGTGCATTCGCCGAGTACGTCGCCACGACACCGAAGGATGTGACCTCGAAGCCGACCAACCTAACATTCGAGCAAGCCTCGGCAGTTGGTGTGTCGGCGTTCACCGCACTCCAAGCACTCCGCGACCATGGCAAGCTCCAGGACGGTCAGCATGTTCTCGTCACGGGGGCTTCCGGCGGCGTTGGCACCTTCGCCGTCCAGATCGCAAAGGCAATGGGGGCGGAGGTCACCGGCGTCTGCAGCACCCGAAATCTCGACATGGTTCGATCCATTGGCGCAGACCACGTCATCGACTACACGCAACAAGACTTCACCAAGGGCGCACCTGAGTACGACCTCGTCTTCGACAATGTTGGATCCCATTCGTTGAAGGACATGCGAGGCGTGCTCACTACCGAAGGGTTGCTACTGGCCAATGGGGCACCAGCCCCATCGGGCTGGTTCGGTGGCCTGGGGCACCCGCTGAAAGTCACTGCTGCTTCCATATTCTCGAAACAGCAGGGACGCCCTTTCCTGTCGATGGAGAACGAGGATGATCTCGCCACGCTGCAGGAACTAGCCGAGACAGGCAAGATCGCGCCGGTCATTGATCAGGTGTTCCCGCTCGAGAGCGCCGTCGACGCGATCACCTACGTAGGCGAAGGCCACAACCAGGGGACATCGGTCATCTCCATGTGAACAGCGGCTGCGGTTCTGATCCCCTACGGGATTCGGAAGGGATAGGCGTCGTACTGGCCGGGGGTGAGATCGAGGGCGTTGTTCGTATACGCGTTCGATGCAAGCCTCACGAAGATGACTGCCGTGAATGCGACAAAGCCGGTGGAGTAGTCGATCGCGGTGAAGAAGGGAAGCAGAAACACCCAGAATGCAGCGTTGTAGACGAACCTGACGAGGGAGGCCGGATGGGTGAACTTCTGCTTCACCGGAACGTAGCCGGCTGTGTTCTGGCGTAGCCACACGAACCGCATGGCGGTGTGATACTCCACAACGAGTCAGAGGAAGGCACCAAACACAAATAGCCCGATCAATCCACCCATCCCCAACCAGGCAGATGTCGAAGAAGCGACGGCTACGTAGATGAGGGTCGGGATTCCCAGCCCCAATGAGAGCCTGTTGTTCCAGCGCACAGTCAAGAACTCATCCCTCGTCATTTTGAGTGTCCTCCCTCGCCCGCTCCGCGCCACACTACAAGCCGCGCCATGTCGCGCCCGGCAGATCTGTCGTTATCGTTCCGGACATGGGACAACCGTCTCCCGACCGACCGCCGTTCACCCTTGCTGCGGTCAAGGCATTCCACACTGCCATCTGGTTCACGATCGAGTTCGCCGTGCCCTACTTCTTATACACGGGGGTCAGGCGGAAGAAGGGACCGGCGGTCACCGTTGCTGCGTCGGTCGTGGCCCTGGAGAGCGCCGTGTACCTGGGCAATGGGCAAGGTGCCCGCTCACCTCGGTGGCCGAGTCGCTGGGAGACGAGCACGGATCGGTGACCGACATCTACCTTCCCCGCTGGCTCGCCAGGGCCCCGACCGTTTGATCCCCGACACCGCAGACAAAGAATGTCGGGTATACGACAGTTCGCCATGAGGGTGGCACCTCTCACGGTTGTACCGGCCATGAAGACTCTCTCCAAC
>CAVSWM010000012.1:0-32333 GCA_963731695.1 uncultured bacterium
ATCGCTGGGCCAGGCGCATTGCCACTGCTAGCCGGTCGAGGCGATCAACCACCAACACGATATCGGCCGCTTCCGACGAAGACGTCGCTCCACGCGCCCCCATTGCCACCCCGACGTCGGCTGCAGCCAGTGCCGGAGCGTCATTGACCCCATCGCCGACCATGATCGTGACCCCATCGGCGGTCGCGGCGCGCACCGCTTCTAGCTTCTCGACGGGAGTGCACTGTGCCAGCACCCGGTCGGCGCCGATCGCCGCACCCACCGATTCGGCCACCACCGGATGATCCCCGGTCGCCATCACCACAGATCGAATCCCCCGCTGCCGGAGCAACCGGATGGTGCGCGGCGTATCAGCCCTGACCTCATCTACCAGCCGGAATGCCCCGACCACTGCCCCATCGACTGCAATCGAAATGTCGATACTCGGTGACCGCGCCGCCCGGGCCTGATACTCCGCGGCTGCCCGCGGGAGCTGACGTCCCTCGGAAACAAACGATGCACTACCCAGGGCGACAGCGTGACCCGCAACATTGCCCACGATCCCACCGCCTGCGGTTTCTTCGACATCGCCCGGCAGATCGAGCTCGATATCCCTACTGCGCGCCGCCTGGACCAGCGCTGTGGCGAGGATGTGATTGGACATCTGATCGAGCGATGCTCCCAGCCAGAGCAACTTGCGCTCGTCAAAATCCGGCCCGAACGCGGTGACTGCGGCGACCGAAGCCTCGCCAACCGTCAGGGTCCCTGTCTTGTCGATAATGAGAATCTCCGCGTCTGCCAGCCGCTCGAGCACACCCCCACCCTTGATGACCACACCACGATTCGCGGCACGGGAGACGCCCGAGACGATGGCGATGGGAACCGCCAACAGCAAGGGGCAGGGGGTAGCGACCACCAGCACCGAGAGCCCGCGTACCGGGTCACCCGACACCGCCCAGGCAACTGCCGCGATCGCAAGTGCGATCGGAACGAACCCGAACGCATACCGATCGGCCAGGCGTGAGATCGGGGCCTTGGCGGACTGGGCTTCCGCAACCAGTTTGACAATGCCCGCATAGGTGGAATCCGCCGCCCCCTGAAGCGCTACGACGTGGAAACTGTCACCGGCGTTGACGGTTCCGCTGGCGACGTGGTCACCAGGGGGATGCACCACGGGTGCCACCTCGCCGGTGAGCGAGGACTCGTCGAGGACCGCGCTGCCAACAGTGACCAGCCCGTCGACAGGAACAACCTCACCAGCCTTCACGATGAGGTGGTCTCCCTGCTGAACCTCGTCAACGCCGACGGTGGATATCTCTTCACCAACAACAATGTGGGCCTCGCGGTGGAGCTCGTTGTAATAGGGCAGTGAGCTCGTGCTTTGCCCTTGCCGCCGCATATGAATCAAGCGCATCGCCGGTGGCGAGCATCACCCCGATGATGGCTGCCGCTAGATACTCACCGAGCACAATCGAGCCGGCAACCGCAAGAACAGCGATGATGTCCAGACCCCACTCCCGGTGCCGGATGCTGTCGACGAACCCGACCACCAGGGGGACGGCGGCGATCAGACCGGTGAGCGCCCAGGCGATGTCGGCGATTGCCGACTGATCGGCTATCGCTGCGATGACACCAACGAGCAACCCGCTCGCCGTTGCTACCACGAGCGCGACAGTCTTGCGGTCGAGTCTCACCTGACCACCTTTCCATGATTTCGAAGGGTCGTGTCACCAGTGTCGGTTGAGATGTCGGCTGAAGGGAGGGGCGATCGCCTCATTCCAAAGGGCCGGACGGCGGGATGGACACTGTGTCCGGCCATCCCCATCCCTCGCTGTTCGTACCCTCGTTAGCCAAGGTCTCTTGAGACGTCGGCTCCTGACGCCAGCGCACTGATGAACTCGGCGGATCGGGCAATGGCGCGGAGTGTCTCTTCGTGATTCGGGAGTAGCGCGGTCCAGACGTGATACATGTCCGGCGCAATCTCGAGATTGACGGTTACGCCATCGCGCTCGGCCGCGGCGGCCAGCCGAGTCGAGTCATCGCGAATCATCTCTCGCCCGCCGACGAAGACCAGCAGCGGCGGAATCCCCGTGAAGTCACCGTGGAGCGGCGATGCGTAGGGATCACGGGGGTCGTGGTCACCCAGATACTCGGTGTTGGCTCGAACCTCCCCAAGCGGCAAGTAGTCGGTTCCCGAGTTTTCCCACAAAGAGGCTCCCGTATGCTCGAGGTCGGTGTACGGCGAGAACAGGATCGCACCGGCTGGAAGCACGGCCCCTTCATCGCGCAGACGCAGCAGCAAGGCTGCGGCCAGACCGCCGCCCGCAGAATCGCCTGCCACGAAGAGCTTCGCCGGTTCGACGCCGGAAGCCAGCAGAGCCGAATAGACCGAGACTGCGTCGTCGAGAGCCGCCGGGAACCGGTGCTCCGGTGCCAGCCGGTAATTCGGCACCACAGAGATGGTCCCGGTGCCCCACGTCAGGTTGGCGACCCAGCGCCGATGGGTGGCAGCGCTTCCGGCCACATAGGCGCCCCCGTGGAAGTACAGAATCGTTGACTGCGGATGTAACCCGATGCTGCCACAGCGAGGTCGATGCCATTCGGTTGTCAAACCGGCAACGGGGGAGCACTCGACCTCCATCACACGCCGCAAGCGGCGGGGCAGGGGCGGATTGACACTGCTCTCGAGCCGGCTACGGACATTCGGATCCGGCTCCGCGGCCGCTGCCGCGACAAAGGCTCGCAGCGCAACTGCTCGCAGCTCGACTGACCATTCCCAACCAGGGACTGCGGCACCGTGCCAAACGCGATGCCAGCAACGACGTAGCAACGCCGCCAACACGGCAAAGAGGATTCGTAATGTGCTCGCCAGACCGCTCATCTGCCCACGATAGGACGTTGGAGGACAGCATCGCCTCGCTCGACGGCTTCAACCGAACCCGGCGGATCCAATACCCAACAGGCGGAATTCCCGGGCGAAGCTAGACGTTCCCAGAACGTACGCAACTCTGAGGATCCGAACATGGCGAACATCATTCTTCCTCCCCTCCTCCCCGAGTATGAGCTGACCCGGGCGACGCTGCATGCGTACGCAAGAACACTCGGCGTCGTCACCCGGACACACGGGATCCGTCACCCCAAGTGGTGGCATGTCAGCCTCGAGGTCCGGCCCGAGGGGCTCGTCACCGACCCCGTACCTCTTCCCGACGGTGGATCCCTGGGGATCACCATGGATTTGAAGCGGCATGAGATTGTGCTCCGGGCAAGCAGCGGCGAAGACCTCAGTATCGATCTCGAGGCCCGGCCGACGGGTACCGAGGTTGGTGAAATGCTCATCGAAGCCGCCGGCCGCCACGGTCTCGATGATCGCTACGACCGGGAGCGGTTTGCCGACGACGACATTCGGGTCTACGAGCCCGCCGCCGCCGGTGCCTACCTGGACGCCTTCGTCGCCGTCGCCGGTCAGTTCCAACGCCGCAAGGTATCACTCGGCGACCGCGTGAGCCCCGTCCAGGTGTGGCCGCACGGCTTCGATCTCTCCTTCGAGTGGTTCGGTACCAGGACCGTCGACAGCGGCGGAGAACAGGCACCAGCGCAGCTGAATCTCGGGTTCTACCCGGGTGGAGATCGTCCCTACTTCTACTCCAACCCGTGGCCATTCGATCCGGATCTGACGAATACTGCTCTTCCCGACGGCGCCTCCTGGCATACCGAAGGCTGGAGCGGCGGCTACCTGCCGTACGACGTCGTCCAACAAGCCGTCGACCCGGCAGCGACCCTCGCCGGGTTCGCAGAAGCGGTGTTCGCCGCGGCCATGCCGACGCTAGAGGGTCCATGACCCTTCGGGCCGGAGACGTGGGAGCCACCCCAACGGACATCCAGCACTACGCATGGCTGGCACGCTCGTTTGGCCGCACCGACTACCTACTTCTCAGCCCTGAGGATCTCGCCGCGGTGGGATCCACCGGCACCTATGTAACGAAGTATCCGGGAACACACCTATTTCGCCAGGGTGACGCGGCACAAGCTGCATTCGTCATCCAAAAGGGCACGGTCGAGTTGCGCCGCGAAACCGGCGACGAGTCGTTCGCTGTTGCCAGGGCAGGGACGGGATCTGTCATCGGCGACATCGCCATGTTTCGCGGTGAGCCTTACCTCCAGTCGGCGCGAGCGGTTGAGCCGGTGACGGCGCTGCGACTCGATCGTGACCGTCTCATGCCGGTGCTGTTGCAGCGACCGGTTATCGCGTTGCGGTGGCTGGTGGCCGGGTTGGGCCAGCTGGAACGGACGCAACGCCGCGTGCTCGGGCTGATGCGACGCTCTGTGCTGGAGCAGGTCACCGATCTTCTCCACGAGGAGGCCGACAAGAGCGGGGATGTGCACCTCTCTCAGGCCGCCATCGCCGGCCTGCTCGGCGTGAGCCGCCAGACGGTCAATGAGGCCCTTGCTCAGCTGCGAGGCCGGGGAGATGTTGAGACGGGATACGGAGTGGTCCGGCTGGTCGGCTCATCGACCTGACACAGACAGCATGGGTCCCCGTTCGCAGGATCCCAGACGGATCTAGCGCACCAAGTCTTTGGGTTCGATATCGCATGCCCTGTTCCAGACACGGATGACGCGTTGCTACGCTCCCAGCCAAGGATCGAAACGGTGGCCGTGTCGATGGTCAGCAGACGTCCGGCGACGGGAGGGAGCTCGATCCACCGTGCAGCGAGTATCCGCAACACATGTGCATGGGCAAACAGCGCAACGGGACCATCCACGCCGAGTACCCGGCTGATGACCCGGTCCACCCGCTCACCCACCTGGGCCAATGATTCCCCGCCGGTGACCGGATGTGTCCATACAGACCAGTCGGGAACCTCGAGACGAATATCGGCCGTGCGCGTCCCCTCATAACTGCCGTAATCCCACTCGAGCAGATCATCGTCCGGTATGCCCTCAAACCCGGCGAGCACCATGGTCTCCCACGCCCGGCTCAGCGGGCTGGCAAACACCGCGGTGAACTCGCTCCCCGCCAACATTTCGCCGAGCAAGCGGGCGTGTCGCCTACCCAGATCCGTGAGTGGCACGTCGGTGCGACCCGTGTGTTTGCGTTGCTCGCTCCACCCGGTCTGGCCATGCCGGATCAGGACAAGATCATGACGGACTTCTGTGTTCTGGACACTCATGCTCACGATAGAAACCCAACGCCCGACCCTGTTGTCAAGCCGATCGTAGGCATCGACTGCAAAGCCGGGTCATCACTCGTCACGGCGCACCTCCACGCCCGCTAACCGGCCGGCGGTGGCGCAATCGCCTCAGCGAGGGCGCTCAGGGGCAACAAGCGGGCGGTCAGCGAGTCCACCGGATCTGCCAAACCGCACAGCTGCGGGCCATCGTCATCAAACAGATAGACCGGCGACCCTGCTTCATCACTGTTCAGACCCACCCCAAGGGCAAACCCGCCGGAGCGGCCGCCATATCCGGGGTCCGAAGCAACCCGGCCCCAGCGCACCACCGGGCCATCCGGGGTTACTACCGCAACGCCGATCGTGTCCCCGAGCTCGAGGACCGGGTCATCTGTGAGCGTGGTGAATGACGGGCCGCTTTCTGAGCCGATCTTGTCCCGCAATGAGCTCGGAACCGTCAGAGAGACGGCCGCGGTACCAAGCCGTCCCGCCACGACCGACGGGACCTTGATCTCGGTACCAAACTCGTCTCCCCATTTCAGGCCGATCTTCATCAGGCGGGGTTCGCCGTGTTCGAACGGAATCCCCTTCTCCGCTTCCGCCCTCAGACGTAGCTCATCAAGATTGGGCAAGAGAACTGACGGCGAAGAGATCAGCCACGGGGCCAGATCAGACCCCTCGACCACAATCCCGGCGCACCAGTTCTTGAAGTAGGCGCGAGTCACCATCGAGCCATAAGAGACAACATGACCGACTTCGACGCGAACCACCCGTTCCGCCAATTCCGCGGCGGATCGGGAAGCGCCCGTCATCGCTAGAGGCCGGAGTCCGAGGCTGCGGCTACGGAGACGTCGTCGGCATTGAACTCCCGAATCCGCTCGGGAGACACGGACCACTTCACAGTGTCGCCGGAGCGAACGCTTCCGCCGATATCCCATGGCAGCTTCGCCTTGAGACGCAAACCGCCGGAACGCAGATTCACCAGCTTCTGCCCACCCGTGGCGACTGCTATGTGCTCAACGACACCCTCCATGCCGGACGCTTCCTGTGCTGCCGTGATCGACACGTCCTCCGGACGGAATCCGATGGTGGCCACCCCGGCGGCCAGGGGGCGTCCTGCGATAAGCGAGGCGTTGGCTTCATTGCCGGTCACCGGGACGAAGTTCATGCCGGGGTTGCCGAGGAACCACCCGCCGAACACCGATTCGGATTTGTTGTAGAGATCGCGTGGCGGAGCCATCTGCTGGATGGCGCCATCCTCCATGAGCGCGATTTCGTCGGCAAGAGTCATCGCCTCGGTCTGATCGTGTGTCACATAGATGATCGTCTGGTTGAGCCGGCTGAACAGCGAGCGCAGAGTCCGCTTCAGTTGCAGTTTGAGATCGGGATCAACATTTGTTATCGGCTCATCAAAGAGGATTATCGGTGCATGACGGGTTACCGCTCTGGCAACGGCCACTTTCTGCCTGGTTCCACCATCGAGCTTGTCGACGTTGGTATCGGCCACATGACCGAGATCGATCATCTCGAGCAACTCATCGACGCGCTTCTTCTTCTCTGAATCTGACAGCGCGTCAGCCCGAAGCGGTAATGCGAGATTCTGACGAACAGTGATGCCTCGATAGACGACGGGGTATTGGAACACCATGCCGATGTTCCGGTCGCGTGTCTTGAGATCTGTCACATCATCGTCGCCAAAGTAGACACGACCAGAGCTCGGGCTTTCAAGACCTGCGATGATTCGCATCAGCGTTGTTTTTCCACATCCCGAAGGTCCGAGCAGACACGTGGTCGTGCCCTCGCGAAAGGTGAGGTTCAGATCGCGAACGGCGACAACGGAGCCGAATTCCTTGCGCAGGTTCTCGAGTCGGATATCAGCCACAGCGAATCACCCTTGTCCGTGGCCAACACGGTGGCCGTCGGCGAACAACAACACAGATTCGGCAGCGATGCCGAACGACACAGACTTGCCGAGCTCGAGTGCGTGGAGGTCCGCAGCGTCGGCCCTGACCAGCGCCGTTAGATCGACATCGTCGGCCTTGAGATACACGATTTCTTCAGCACCGAGATCCTCACGCAACATCACCGTCGCCTGACCACCGATCGGCCTCGTCCCTTCCGGAACTGAGAGATCGATGTGCTCGGGGCGAACCATGGCGACAATCTCCTGGCCGCTTACTACCGGTTGATCGAGCGCTACACCAACAGAACCCCAGACCGTCTCCAGGCCGTCGCTGCCGACGGACGCGGGCAACACATTCGTGGCCGGGAAACACAGAGCGCTCATGGTGGCGAGCGACCCCGGCGACGAATACACGTCAAGTGGTGGCCCGTACTCCTGGATTCTGCCTTCGGCGAGTATCGCGACCTTCGACGCCAGCGCCAGCGCTTCGGTCGCATCGGAGGTGGCATAGAGGAATGTGGCGCCGAGGGCCTCTCTGGTCTTGCGCAGGTCGTCGATCAGCTTCTCTCGAAGCTTGAAGTCCAAACCGACGAGGGGATCATCGAGCACGTACAACTCGGTATCGAGTGCCATACCGCGAGCGATAGCAACACGTTGCTTCTGGCCGCCAGATAGCTGATCCGGTGTGCGGTCGAGCAACTCGGCAATGTCGAGCAGTGTCGCAACCCGCTCGACGGCCTCCTTCTGCACCGACGCATCGACCTTACGCACCTGAAGCGGATATGCGATGTTGTCAAAGACGGTCTTTTCGGGAAACAGGGCGAATGACTGCGGCACGTATCCGATCTTGCGGTCACCCGGCTTCAGCGTCGAGGCGTCGATGCCACGCAGGGTGATTGAACCGCCGTCGGGCGTCTCCAGACCGACCAGGGTACGCAAGAGAACGGACTTGCCGCTGGCGCCCTGGCCAAACAAGACCGCGAACTCCTGCTCCTCGACGGTCCAGTCGAGGCTCACCAGGACATCGTCATTGCCATATGACTTCGAAAGACCAGAGAATTCGACTACTGCCATTGCTATCTCCCGAGCCCTGTGAGGATCGGCGCCAGCCAAATGGACACACCGAATATGACAATGATGACTGCACCGAACACCGCGTTGAATCGCCAGAAGCGCTTGGGTGGAGCGTCCGGTGGCACGTTGCTGACTGAGATCTGGGTGAGACCAAAGATGATCATCCCGATGAGACCCCATTTATAGAGGGTGAACACGAAAGCCTGCCCGATGAGAACGAACATGACGCCGAGGGCGAAGATCCAGAAAAGCTGGACTCGTTTGGTGAACCTGCTTTCCATCACACATCACCTCGCACTGTCCCGAATGTCATGCCAACCAGCAGATACCTCTGGAAGAAGAAGATCATCACCATCGGCAAGATGACGTACATGCTCGACATAGCGGCCACAAAGCCCCAGTCGACGTTGCCACCTTCAGCCAGCACGTTGACGGACAACGCAAACGGAATCGTCTGCGTATCGGCGTTGCCAAGGACGAAATTGAAGATGTACTCGTTCCAGGCAAAGATCAAATTGAAGATGAAGGCCGCGATGAGCCCCGGCTTCACCTGTGGTAGGACGACCTTCATCATCACGTGCATTCGACTCGCACCGCTGACAATGGCGGTCTCGTCGAATCGTTCCGAGACACCGTCGATGAAGCCCTTCAGGATCCAGACCGAGAACGGAATGCTGAAGCTCGTATAGAGCAGGAACATCCCGATTCTGCCTCGGAATCCAAAAGCGTTGAACATCTGGAACACCGGGATGACGGCCGCGGCAGCAGGGATCATCCTGGTG
Organism: uncultured bacterium; assembly: GCA_963731695.1. Lineage (GTDB taxonomy): Bacteria > Actinomycetota > Acidimicrobiia > Spongiisociales > UBA5794 > JAAETI01. Next base: position 8,910 of record CAVSWM010000012.1, read on the forward strand.
GACAAGAGCAGGAACATCAGGAAGTCCGTGAAAGGGAACTTCCATCGGGAGAACGCATACGCAGCCGGGAACGAGACCACAACGGCTGCGATCACCGATCCGAGCGCAAGCCACAAGCTATTGATGGCATACGGGATAGTCTCCGACTCGGCAAGAACCCGCTGGATGTTGTCCAGGCTCGGCTTGAAGATGATCTTCGGTGGGGTTGCCAGGATGTCTGCGGTTTCCTTGAATCCCGTCATGAGAATCCACAACACCGGGGCAAAGAAGAGCAGGGCAACAGCCCACAGCGTGATGTAGTACCAGATGGTCCTGCCATTTCTGGTTGTTGTTGCTACAGCCATCAGATCACCGGTTCTTGCTGAGATTGAGAACGTACAGGTAGATCGAGGTGAACGCGATAGCGATGATCAACAAGATCAGCGACACCGCCGAGGCTCGACCCAGGTCCAGGCTGTTGAACGCCTGCCGGTAGAGGGCAACACCTACCAATTCGGTCTTGTTGCCGGGGCCACCGCCGGTCATCGTCCAGATGAGGTCGGTGGTCTTGAACGCATCGATGGTCCGCAGCAGCACACCCAGCATCAGGATGAACTTGCCGTGCGGCAGGATGACGTGGCGCAGCCGGTTCCAGAAGGAGAGCCGATCGACCTCGGCGGCCTCCAACTCGGCGGCAGGCACCGACCCGAGAGCCGCAAGCGTCATCAAGATCATGAACGGCGTCCACATCCAGATGTCGACGAACAGAACTGCGGGTAACGCCCAATCGATACTCGTCAGGAAGTCGATCTTGCTTCCGCCGAGGCCCTGGAGAATGGCGTTGATGACTCCGAACGTCGGCTCATAGATGAGCTTCCAGAACAGACCGGAAGCTACAGGCGCCATCACCATCGGGGTGAAGAGCAGTGTCAGTGCCAGACGTCGTCCCGGCATCTTGACGCTCCCCCAGAACAGGAAGCCAAGAGCAACCCCGAGAACAACCTCAAAGCCGACACCGACGAGCATGAAGCGCAAGGTGCGACCGAAGGCGCCCCACATCTCCGGGCTGCTGATGATGCCGGTGAAGTTGTCGATGCCGAGCCACTTGGGAGTTCCCCGCCCGAGTGAGTACTTGTAAAAGCCAAGCCCAATCAACCAGAACGTCGGGATGACATTGAGAACCGAAAAAGAAGGCCAGGACGGGGGCGAGAAGCCCCCACCCCATCGCCTTGGACCGGCCACCTCCGAGCGTTTTTGCCTTGGCACCCGGCGCATGGACCGGAGCAACTGTGGTCTGTGTATCTGTCATGAGAAAGCGGGGTTGGGGCGGGATCGGGCTCGAGGGCTGCCCGATCCCGCCTCACACACCTACGCCAGGGTGATGTCCTTGAGATCGTCAGGGACCGGGACTGAACAGCGATCGTTGTCAACAAGCACTTGCTGTTGCCTCGCTGCGATGTAGTCGAGGACTCGCTTCGGATCGGAGAACTGCCCTGCGGCATAACCGTTGTAGGCCTCTTGCTGGATTGCCAGCAGCTCGGCGTACTCCGGAAGATGCCAGAAGTCGCGCGACTTGCCTTCACCAAGCATGTACTTGAAGGAGCGGGCATATGCCGAGCTCTCCTCAAAGCCCGGGGCTTCCACACCGGCCTTCGACCAGGGCAGCCCACCCTGCTCAATGAACTTGGCCTGGGTGTCGTCGGTGTACCACCACTTCAGGAAGTCGATGGCGACAACGCATGTGATCGTCGTCGTTGTACGAGTTGATAACCCACGGCTGACCACCCATGGCGCCGATCACGTCGATCGGATCCGTCGGCGAAATCGAACTTCGGGTGTGGTCCGACCAGGACCTTGCCTGCGAGCTCATTATCGTCACCCTGCATGAACAGGCCAACCGCGTTCCACTGCAGTGCCGAGAACACCTGTCCTTGATTGAACAGGTCGATCATCGACCCGATGCCGAAGGCCTCGGCGCCCGGCGGCTGATACTTCTGCAGGCTCACGAAGTACTCAAGAGCCGCGGCATGCTCGTCGGTGTTCAGAACTCCGACGACCTCACCGGTCTCCGGGTTCCAGATGTCGCCAGTCGCATATGCATACGGGTGATAGGCGCAGGAGAAGAAGTCATACTCCTTCGAGTACTGCATCGCCGTCCCGTAGATACCCTCATCCGGCCGGGTGAAGAACTCGAAGATGTCTTCGTACTCCGTCATCTTCAGCGGCTCGAACTCCTCGAACGTCGTCGGCAGCTTGTAGCCGTACTTGGCTTCGAAAGCGGCCTGCTCGTCGGGATCCTCGAGCCAGTCGAGACGCATGAAGCAGCCCTGGGTATCCGGCATCTGGGGGAAGCCCCAGCGCTGACCGGAACCGTCCGGGTACACCTGGTACGTGCTCTTGACCAGTGAGCTATAGACGGGAATGTCGAGCTCCGGGTTGAGGGCGATGATGTCATCAGCACGGACGATCCACCCTGGCTCCGCAAGGGCGCCGAGCCACTGGCTGTCGGAAACCATGATGTTGTATTCCTGGGATCCGGCGGCTAGCGACGGGGCGATCTTCTGGAAAAGCTCCGCAAACGGAGCCTCTGTCTTGGTCACTGAGGTCGTGTACCCGAAGTTCTCCTTGGTGTATGCCGAGAAGTCGGGGTAGAGATCGACCGGGATCTGGCTTGGAGGCCATCCCGAAAGGGCCGCCAGGCCCATTGCGATATCTTTGCCCTGCATCTCGTCGCCAACGGTTCCGCGCAGCGGGGAATCCGCCGCGACGTCATCCGGGTTGAGGGTGGTCTCGCTGGAGCCCTCGTCATCTCCTCCACATGCGGCGAGCACGCCGGCCAGGCCGAGTGCCGCACCGCCCTTGAAGAGCCCACGGCGGCTTATGCCGCGTCCCTTCATCAGATTCTCTTCTACTTGCTGTCCTAAGGTCTTTTCCGACACAGTCGAACTCCCATCGTTGACTAGGGATCTGGGGAGGTCTGCTTGGTCGCTCCCCCGGCATCGCAGCTCTTGTCGCTGCCCAACCAGTTGACCGCAGCCCTCTCGCCTCAATCTGCCTACTCGTGTGTCACTCCGCTACTCCTAGCTCCTTCCCGCTAGCTAGACGTAAGTGCTGTCGATGACGCCGACCAAGCGCCATCATCTTGTTGCACATATGTGCAACAATGGACAGGTGTGCATATTAACCGACAGGTTGCTGCTCGCCAATTGACAAACACCTCCCAAGACTCCTCCCTGCCATGACCGCTCGATAATCGATTCCCATCGAGCAATGCCACTCTGTCCAACTCCTCCACCGAACAAGATAGCGGGCGCGATCAGATCGGGCAGTTGATTTGTCTCCAGCGAAGCGCCCGCGAATCTGAGTCGCTTCGAGAAGGACGCACAACTAGCATCGCATCAGCGTGGCCCGTGAGCCGATGTGCGGGGTCGAACGAATGTGCAGCGGCATACGATGACGGGCCTTGGACAGCATGAGAGGACCTGACCGTGACCGATACGAAACCCCTTGTCTTGACCGTCGGTATCCACATCGTTGACATTCTCGGGCGGCCCGTCTCGGGGATTCCCGATGGACAGGGAATCGCTCTGCTAGACGAGATTCGGATGACGGTCGCCGGAACTGCGGCGGGCACCGCGATCGATATGGCCCGCCTCGGGCTCAACGTGACCACCGTGGGAGTCATCGGCGAAGACGAGTTGGGACGCTGGCTCGAGCTCAAGATGCGGACCGAGGGCGTCAACACCAGCGGGCTCACGGTCGACCCGACCAAGCCGACTTCGGCGACGATGCTCCCGATTCGCCCCAACGGCCAGCGACCAGCGCTCCACGTCAAAGGCGCCAACACAACGCTTTCCCTCGAGCAGATCGACTGGGATCTCATCGAGGCCGCAGACTGGGTCCACATCGGCGGCACCTGTCTGCTCGACAACTTCGACGGAGAGCCGACCGCCGAGGTGCTGCGCCGGGCCAAGGCAGCCGGGGCCACAACCAGTCTCGACATGCTCGGGATGCCGGACGCCGATTTCGACAAGCTCTTCGGACCAGTGTTGCCACTGCTCGACTGGTTCCTCCCCAACGACGATGACGCCAGGATGGTCTCGGGTCGCCACGATCTCGGAGAAGCTCTTGCCTGGCTCAACGACTCCGGAGTGGGCGGCACCGTCGTGACTCTCGGCGGCGAGGGTGCGAGCTACACCCCCGAGGGCGGCGAGGAGGTTCGGGTCCCCGCATACGACATCGATGTCGTCGACACCACCGGATGTGGCGATGCCTTCTCTGCCGGGTTTATCGCAGGGATGGTCGAAGGGCGTGACATCGTCGAAGCGATGGAGATCGGTGTTGCCAGCGGATCGATGGTGGCTACCGGCCTTGGATCCGATGCCGGCATAGTCGACCGTGCTTCCCTCGAGGCATTCCGGGCAACAACGCCGAAGCGTTCCTGAGCCCGGCCAAAACCTATTGACCCGTTCGTGCCGCCACCGCGGCACGAACCGCTTTCGCGGAGTCGAGTTCAATGACCTCCGCCGCAAGCGCGGCCGCACTGCTGGTAGACCAACGTCGCACCTCGTCCTTGACCGCTGGCACCGCATGGGGAGTAACGCTGAGCTCGTCGACGCCGAGTCCAATCAGCACCGGGACGGCGGCGAGATCGGATGCCACCTCGCCGCACACCGCCACCTTTGTGCCGTCGGCCGCCGCAGCATCAACCACGCTCTTGACCAGACGCAGCACTCCCGGGTCGAGAGCATCCGACAGGTGAGCCACGGCCTGGTTCCCTCGTTCGGCAGCAAGTGCGTACTGCAGTCAGATCGTTGGTGCCGATGCTCAGGAAATCGACCCGCCGGGCGAAGGCCGCGGCGTTGACGGCTACGGCAGGGACTTCGACCATCATGCCGACGGTGATCTGATCGCGCGGCACACCCTCGTGGCGACAGACTTCGTCCAACATCGCAAGCGCCAGGTCCAACTCGGCAACCGAGGTCACCATCGGGAACAACACGGCCAGGGCTCGGTCGCGAGCGACACGGGCAATCGCCGTGAGTTGCGCGAAGAATAGGTCCGGCTCGGTCAGACTCAGCCGGATCCCCGCGTGTTCCCAAGAACGGATTCGCCTCGTTGGGAAGACGTATGTAGTCGACAGGCTTGTCCCCGCCGATGTCGAGGGTTCGGATCGTGAGATGTAGCTCCCCGATCCCGTCCGCGATCCTCCGGTACTCGGCTTCCTGCTCATCGACCGAACGGCGGTTCTGTGCGGTCGAGGAATAGAAACTCGGTACGGACGAGGCCGACGGAATCGGCGCCGCCCTCGATCACCGCCCGGATGCCGCTGGCCGCACCCATGTTGACGGCAACCTCGACAACGACACCATCGGTCGTCATCGCAGGTCCCTGCGCCCGGCTGCGGGCGGCGGCTGCAGCGACGGCCGCCTGGTCCGCTCGTGACCTGTAGTCGGCGACCACCGCAGCCGGAGGGCTGATCAACACCGTGCCCTGCCCACCATCGATGATCATCTCGGTCCCGTCGGCGATCTCGAGCACGCCACGCCCGGCTCCCACCACAGCGGGGATACCGAGCGCCCTGGCGAGAATGGCCGTGTGGGAAGTGGGTGATCCACTTGCGGTGACGATCCCACTCACCACCAAGGTGTCGAGCTGAGCAGTTTCATTTGGCGTGAGATCATCAACGACGAGAATCCCATGCCGCGAGACGATCTTGTCATTGACGCCGACGAGCCGACGGAGCACCTGGTTGCGTACCGACCGCACATCGCCTGCGCGAGCGTTTAGGTACGGGTCGTCAACCTCCGACCAATGATTCTCTACGGCGTCAAGGGCCCTCGCCCAGGCAGTTGCTGCGGAGTGACCGCCGTTGATGGACTCTTCGACCTCCGACAGGATCTCGTCGTCTTCGAGCAGCATGGCATGAGCGTCGAAGATGGCAGCATCGTCCTCCCCGGCGCTTCGTCGCATCCGATCGGCCGTGTCAGAGATATCCCGCATCGTCGCGGCGATGGCGCGCTGCATACTCTGCCATTCCAGATGCGGGTCATTATCGCCATCATCGGCGGGTACGACCACCTCACCTTCGATCGTCCATTTGGCGCCGATCGCGATCCCGGGAGCAGCAGGCAGAGGCGTTTCGCCGTGGAGCTCGCCGGGAGAAACAGCAACGACGGCGGCCGGTTGCTCATCGAAGCTCCGGGCCGCGAGGGCGACGAGCGCGTCCAGTGCCCGGCTGGCTTGCTGCCCGCTGGCCATGGCTTCCAGCTCGTGTCCCTGGAGGGCTCCCAATGCGGCAACCCTGCTCAGGCTGGCCGCAGGCACAAACGCAGAGTTGGTGGTCAGATTGCGGACAGTCACTACGGCATCGAACCGCTTCACCTCGGCAACAAGCCTGGCTGCGGGCCGGGCATGCAGCCCATGAGGATTTGTGATGGAAAAGGTGGCCCGCTCCCCATCGGTCACATCAACAACACCCGGTACCGATGGGTCGACGGCTGTGTCGAGATGGGCCTGCTTGGCGTGTAACCCGGCAACCGCCTCGCCGATGATCGCCTCGGGTGATTCACCTGCTGCGGCTTGCACAACAGCGGCCACCAGACCTTCGACCAGAGGGGCCGACGTGAGATGGACGCGTGAGCGGAGCTCGGGATCGATCAGCTCGAGGGCGAGCTCGCTACTTAACACCGCACTGCCCAGATCCATGAGGATGACCACGCCAGCGCCATCGTCTGCCGCTTCGATCGCCTCCTTGATGGCGAGTGCATCTGTCCCGAACACACCGTCGTCGAGGCCTGCAGCAACCACCACCCGGGGCGACTGCCCGTGTGCCATCTCCATAGCGAATGCGACCGCAGCCTCGGCAAGTGCCCGGCTGTGGGAGACAACTACAAGGCCGACCACCGGGGGCATGCCCGGCCTACGACAACGCCGCGGCGGCTGCGGAGAAGAGCATGGCGGTGGAGGTCGCTCCGGGATCCTGATGACCGATGCTGCGTTCTCCCAGATAGCTGGCTCTGCCCTTCTTCGCCAGCAGGGGGACGGTGGCATCGCGGCCCTCTTCCGCGGCCGCGCTCGCTTCTTGCAGCGCTGTCTTCAGATCGTTTCCAGCGGCCAGCGCGTTGTCGAATGCGTCGGTTGCGGGCGCCATAGCATCAAACATCGTCTTGTCGCCGAGCTCCGGCTTGCCCCGGTCAACAACACCAACCAAACCGGCGCGCATACCTTCGCCGAACCCTGTGGCAGAAAGCTCGGTAACGTCCCCACTCGCCATACCGAAACGAAGGAAATACGTTCCGTAGAGGGCGCCGCTGGCTCCACCCACCGTCGTGACAAGCGTCATACCGACCTTCTTGAGCAGATCCGACACGCCGGCGAATTCACCGGCATCAAGAGCTTCGACAACCGCCTTCATCCCACGATTCAGATTGATCCCGTGATCGGCGTCACCGATCGCCGAGTCGAGCTGGGTGAGGTAGTCCTTGTTCTCTGTGACGATCCGGCCGAACTCGCGGAACCATGCCTCGAGACCTGCCACTGTCACTACATCGTTCCCCATCGTCAGACTCCCCAACGTAGAGCCGGTGTGTTGACGGGGGCATCCCACAACGCGGTGAGCTCGTCGTCGAGTTTCAACAGCGTCACAGAACAACCTGCCATCTCGAGGGACGTGATGTACGGACCGACGAGATTGCGGGCTATCTCGATGCCCTGGCTCTCGAGGATCCTGGCTACCTCTCCGTACATCAGATACTGCTCGATGAGTGGGGTCCCGCCCATACCGTTGACGAATGCCAGCACCCGATCACCTTTGCCGAGCGGGAAGTCCTCCACCACCGGCTCGACGATTCTCTCGGCAATCTCAGCCGCCGTGCCGAGCGGTTCCCGGTAGCGGCCGGGCTCGCCGTGGATGCCGATGCCGATCTCCATCTCGTCTTCACCAAGGTCGAAGGTGGGAGTCCCCGCAGCGGGGACGACACAAGAGGTCAACGCCATCCCCATGGAGCGTCCGTTGCTGTTCACCTTGCGGGCGAGGGCAACCAGGTCGTCGAGGCTGCGGCCCTGCTCGGCGGCCGCGCCGACAATCTTCTCCAGCAGGACCGTCACTCCGACACCGCGGCGTCCTGCCGTGTAGAGCGAGTCCTCGACGGCGACGTCGTCGTTGGTAACGACTGATCTGACCTCGACCCCGGTCTCGGCGGCCGCCATCTCGGCAGCCATCTCGAAGTTCATCACGTCACCGGTGTAGTTCTTGACGATGTGGATGACACCCATGCCACTGTCGACCTTCTTGGTGGCTTCGAGCATCTGATCGGGTGTCGGTGAAGTGAACACAGCGCCGGCACAGGCGGCGTCGAGCATGCCCATGCCGACCAGGCCGCCGTGCATCGGCTCGTGCCCGGAACCACCGCCCGAGATGAGACCAACCTTGTTGGCGACCGGGGCATCGGCCCGATAAATGATGTGCTTGTCGTGATCGATGGTCAGCCCAGAATGAGCCGCATCCATACCGATCAGAGCGTCGCTCACCACCGAATCGGGATCGTTGATCAGTTTCTTCATTGCGGGCCCTCCGTCACACGATTCGACATTATCGAATACCATTCTGATACTATTGACCGGAACACGACAGGTCAAGGCTACGTCCTGTGAGGGTCGGCAGTGATTCAATCCGTAGACAGAGCCATCCGCATCCTCGATGTGCTCAAGAGCGCACGCCGTTTGTCGCTGAAAGAGATCGCGGCCCGTCTCGAGCTGCCCGCGTCGACGACCCATGGGATCATCAAGACACTGGCAGCCCACGGCATGGTCGAGCAAGAAGCCGACTCGGGCCGCTACCAACTGGGACCAGCCGTTCTATTGCTCGGCAATGTCTACTTGGACACACTTGAGCTGCGCACCCGCTCGATCCGCTGGGCCGAAGAGCTCGCCAGGCGGACCGGCTATGCGGTGCGGGTCGGGGTGCTGATGGGTGATAACGTCGTGATCATCCATCACGAGCCGCGACCGGACGGGACCAGGCAAATGCCAGAAGTCGGCATCGTCATCCCTGCCCATGCAGCGGCGCTCGGCAAGGCCATCCTGGCCAGTCGCCCCGCCGACGCCGACCGTGTCCTCAGTAACACGCTCAGCAACATGACCGGCGAGACCATCGTCGACCACGGCGCTTTTCGCGACGAGCTCGATACGGTCCGGCGGACAGGCATCTCATCCGAGCGCGATGAAGCTGTGCTCGGCGAATCGGGTCAAGGCGCACCAATTGCCGGCCCCACCGGTGAAACCATCGGAGCCATCGAAATGGTGTTCACCAGCGGCGAGTGGCCGATCGACGAGACCTCCACCCTGGCCCTACGGGAAAGCGCACGCAACATCTCACGTGAGCTAGGCGCCCCGCCCTTCCCGATGGACCCAGCAGGAGTTTGACAAAGCCAAACCCCAACACGAGCACCGGACAACCCAGCAGAAGTCTGACAAAGCCAAACCCCAACACGAGCACCGGACAACCCAGCAGAAGTCTGACAAAGCCAAACCCCAACACGAGCACCGGACAACCCAGCAGAAGTCTGACAAAGCCAAACCCCAACACGAGCACCGGACAACCCAGGCAGGAGTTTGACAAAGTCAAACTCCAACGTGATCGCCGAAGGCGATCACACGATCACACGATCACACCAATTCCGGCCCCACTGCCGTCAGCAGCGCCGCCATCGACGTGGCACCGGCATCCGGCGTCCCCAGGCTCTTCTCACCGAGCGGGCGGGCCCTGCCCAGCTTGGGCATCAGGTCCTTGGTGGCTTCGGCCTTGGCGACCGCCAATTGTGCGGCGGCCGACCACGCTGATCCGACACTCTCACCGGCTGCAACTCTCGCGTCGAAGTCATCAACGAAAGGCTTGATGGCGTCGTACATCGTCTTGTCTTCGAGTTGACACTTGCCCAGCTGCTGGAGTGCGTCGGCCCCTGAGCTCATCGCCACAGCCAGTTCGCCCGCGGTTGCCTTGCGGTCCTCGGGAAGCTCCCCGGCGATTCCCCCAAGGAACGCTCCCCAGAGCGCTCCGCTGGAACCACCTGCCTTGTCGGCAAACGCGTATGCGGCGTCGCGCAAAACGGCACGCGGACCGCCGGGGTGATCCGCAGCAGCCGCAGCAGCACCACGGATGCCGCGCAACATGCCAACGCCGTGATCGCCGTCGCCCGCCACCGCATCGATGCGACCCCACTCTTCAGCACATGCCTCAACCGTTGCCTTCATCGTCTCCAGGACCTTGCGCACCAGATCCGCGGCTTCACGTGCTTGGGGATCGGCGGCAACGTCCGAGGTGTCGACTGTCGTCGCAGCCACCGCCGCAACCGCCACCCCGTCACCGGCCGTCGCGACTGCACCCGCAGCGTCGCGGCGGAACGCAGGCGAATCGGCGGGTGCCCGCCACAGCTCCTCCAATTCGTCGTCGAGCCATGTGATAGTGAACGAGCAACCCGCCATATCCAGACTCGTTACCAGTTCGCCGATCTCCGGCAGGATGATCTCAACACCGGCATCGATGAGCATGGGCTCGATCGACGACCACAGCACGAACATCTCCTCATACTTCGTCGCGCCGAGCCCGTTGAGAATCACAGCGGCCCGCCTGGTCCCTTCGGGTCGCTCGGCGAGGACCGGGTCCACAAGTGTCTTCGCCAACTCTCTGGCGCTCATCGCGTCGACCGTCTGTACGCCGGGCTCACCATGAATCCCGAGCCCGAGCTCCATCGTCCCCGGGGCCACTGTGAACAACGGCTCCTCCTGACCGGGGAACGTGCAACCGGCAAAGGCGACACCAAAGCTAAACGTGGCGTCGTTGGTCTTGATCGCGATCCGCTCGACATCATCGAGGGAGTCACCACGGTCGGCCGCTGCCGAAGCAGCCTTGAAGACAGGGAAGTCACCGGCAACACCACGGCGCTTCTCACGTTCCTCCGGCTGTGCAGATGCGACATCGTCGGTGACCAGGACCGTGCGGCAGTCGATGCCCTCATCACGGAGACGCTGCTCCGCACTGCCAAAGTTCATGACATCACCGGCATAGTTGCCAAAGCTGAAGAGCACGCCTGCGCCACCATCGAGCGCCTTTCCAACGCGGTAGCACTGCTCGGTGGATGGTGACGTGAAGATGTCTCCGACCACGGCACCATCCGCAAGACCGGGCCCAACCGTTCCGCAGAACGCCGGGTAATGGCCGCTCCCGCCACCGATGATGACACTCACCTTGCCGGGCACTGGACCGCCCCGCCGCATCACCCCGGATGCTCCGGGAACACGCTCAACGTAGCGAGCGTATGCAAGCAAGAAGCCGTCGAGCATCTCCTTGTAGAAGTCGGTCGGCTCGTTGTGAACGTGGGCCATGGTCGCTCCTTGTCAGGGTTCGAGCTTGTAGCGGCCCTTATGATACGAGCCGTTGATCGCACCAGTTCAAGGGAGTTTTTGCATGCCGAGTGTCTCGCCTCGTTCAAGACCCTGGATCGGTACCAGCTGGAAAATGAACAAGACGAGGTCCGGGGCGATTGAGTTTGCCGAGACCCTGGCGGCGGCGGCACCAGGGTTCGTCAACGAGGTCAATCCGTTCGTTCTCCCGCCATTCCCGCTGATCGACCCGGTGGCCCGCGTGCTCGACGGCACCGGCGTCGCTGTCGGGTCCCAGAACGTGCATTGGGAGGAGTTCGGTGCGTTCACCGGCGAGGTATCGGCGCCGATGCTTGTCGAGATCGGTGCCTCGATGACGGCCATCGGCCACGCCGAGCGTCGCCGCTACTTTGGAGAGACCGACCAGACGGTGCGTGCGAAGGCGGCGGCCGCGCTGCGATTTGGGATGACACCACTGATCTGTGTCGGAGAGTCCGGAGAAGAGCGCGAAACCGGATCTCACGTTCCCTTTGTCGTGCGTCAAACGCTGATCGCCCTGGCCGGGCTCTCGGATGACGAGGTCGCCAGAACCATGCTTGCCTATGAGCCCGTATGGGCCATCGGCGCAGGCAGCACACCGGCCACAACCGAACAGGCCGACGAGATGCACGCGGTTCTGCGTCAGACGATTGTTGATGAATACGGTGCAGCGGGAGAACTCGTCCCCATCCTCTACGGAGGCAGCGTCAACCTGGAGAACGCCCCGGAGCTGGCGGTCTCTCCCCACATCGACGGTCTCTTTGTGGGCCGGGCGGCGTGGGACGTGGAGGGATATATCAGACTCGCCCGCATCGTCGCCGCCAGGTAGATTTACATAATCGATGATTCGACGGAGGAGGTCTGGATGACCAAACGTTGGCGTATAGCGATCGGCGGCGACATTGCCGGTCAGGGCTATAAGGACATGATCCGCAAGGATCTCGAAGTCGACGACCGGGTCGCCAAAGTCATCGACGTCGGCGTCGACGACGACACTGCCAAGACCACCCGGTACCCCAATGTTGCATTTGCCGTAGCGAGCAAGATTGTCGAGGGCGAAGCCGACCGGGGGATACTGATATGCGGAACCGGCATCGGGATGCAGATCAGCGCCAACAAGGTCAAGGGGATCTGGGCAACGGTGGCACACGACTCCTACAGCGTCGAGCGATCGGTCATGTCAAACAACTGCCAGGTGCTGACGATGGGGCAACGGGTGATCGGCCCGGAACTGGCAAGGCGCCTCGTCAAGGAATGGCTTGGCTACAAGTTCGACCCGTCATCACATTCCAAGGACAACGTCGATGTGATCGAAGAGTACGAGAAAGAACACTGAGAAGACTCGCCGTGCCGTCTACATACCCTGTACACGGACCGTCCGGGGCCACAACGAGAGTCGTGCGACACTTTCGGAGAAGACCGCAGGAAATCAAGCGACACAAGGAGCGCAGCCAACCATGACCGATCGTTTGAACGTAACTCTGCTCGGGTCCAAGTTCATGGGAAGGGCCCATTCGAACGCCTGGGGCCAGGTGAGCCGTTTCTTCGACGTGTCACCAAAGCCGACTATGCACGCAGTGGTGGCACGCAACGCACAAGAACTCGCCGCCTTCGCCGACCGGTGGGGCTGGCAGAGCTACACCACCGACTGGCGAGCGGCAGTATCCGCCGAAGACACCGACCTCGTCGACATCGCAACACCGAACGACGCTCACGCCGAAGCAGCGATCGCAGCCCTGGAAGCGGGCAAACACGTGGCTTGCGAGAAGCCCCTGGCAGCCACCCTGGAGGAAGCCGAAGCGATGGCGGCAGCAGCCGCCAAGGCCCCGGGGCGAACATTCGTGTGGTTCAACTATCGACGGGTTCCCGCGATCGCTCTCGCTCATCGCATTGTCGCCTCAGGAGCGTTGGGACGGATCTACCACGCCCGTGCCAGCTACCTACAGAGCTGGGGCGGGCCGGATACACCGCTTCTCTGGAGGTTCCAGAGTGAGGTCGCCGGATCGGGCGCTCACGGTGATCTCAATGCCCACATCATCGATGCCGTGCGATTTGTCACCGGTGAGGAGATCACCACCGTGGAGGGCGCCATCGAAGAAACCTTCATCAAGGAACGGGCCTTGATCGACGGTGGCGCCGGAGGCGAGATCGCAGGCGCCGGCGCTGCGACCGCGCAACAGATGGGCAAGAGCACGGTCGATGATGCAGTCTTGTTCCTGTCGAGGCTCAGTGGAGGCGGGATCGCCAGCTTTGAGGCAACCCGCCTCGCCACCGGGTATCACAACGCCAACCGATTCGAGATCCACGGAGAAGGTGGCGCGCTGCGCTTCGACTTCGAACGGATGAACGAACTCGGCTACTACCGGACCGATGTTCCCGGTGGCGAGCAAGGCTGGACCATTATCGACGTCACCCGGGGTGGCGACGGTCATCCATACGCGGATGCCTGGTGGCCCGACAGCCACGGTCTCGGTTACGAACATGGCTTTGTCAACGAGGCACGCGACATCGTCACCGTCATCAACGGTGGCGAGCCTCTGGTTCCACTTCCCGACTTCCGGGACGCGCTGCAGACCCAGCGGGTGCTGCAGGCCGCGATCGAGTCAGCCCGCGAGAAGAAGCCTGTCCAGGTACCACAACAGTAAGGAGCTCATATGGCGGAGATTGCTGCCTTCGAACCAACCTTTATGCCGGTCGGTGTCCTAACCGCGGCACTTCAGGAGCTGACCCCTCGGGAGAAGCGAGACCCCGATCCAGATCTGGCTGTCGAGGAATGGCTCCAGTTCGCAGCCGAGCTAGGCGCAGACTGCATCGAGCTGTCGACGGCCCTGCACCCGTCGGTTGCCGACGTCCCACCCGAAGCAATGCTTGATCCTGTGGCCAACACCCTCGACTTGCGTGAACCGTTCAACGAGTCTCGGGCCAAGCGGGTCGAAGAAGCGATAAAGGCGACGGGTGTGGCTATCGCCGACGTTGCCTACTTCGACGACATGCTTCACGAGGACCGGGCGATCCGGGCCAAGAAACACGAGTTCATGGTCAAGACCATGGATGCGGCGGTGCTCCTTGGTCTGCCGGCGGTGTGCGGTTTTGTCGGCCGCGATCAGAGCAAGTCGATGGATCAGAACCTTATTGAGTTCGAGGAGAGTTTTGTTCCCCTGCTCAAGGAAGCCAAGGCTCGCGGGCTCCAATACCGCGTCGAGCAATGCCCGATGCCCGGTTGGAATCCGAGCGACAACTATCACAACAACATTGGCTACACGCCGGGAATGTGGATCGCTCTGCACCAGATCGCAGAGAAGCATGGTGTCGGTGACAACATCCGCATTCACTACGATCCCTCACACTCGATACTCATGGGTCAGGACACGCGGTCGATGTTCCAATACCTGAAGGACGAGGGCTACGAGTTCCTGCTCGGCGGCATGCATGTCAAGGGACAGGTCATCGACTCCAAGGGTATCGCCGCTTGGGGGTACGGTGGGCAGACGGTGCAGCGTGGTGACTGGGTTGATGGCGAGATCTCCAGCAATCCCGCGGATCACGTCAATGCCTGGAAGATCCAGACGACCATCGCCGAGCACGAGCTTCCGGGAACCGCCAAGCACGATCCGCTCGCCTACCTGCAGAACCGCTCTGTGGACTGGCTGGACCATCAGCTGGCAGCACGCGAGCTACTCGATTTCGATGTGGCGACCACGCCATTGATTGTCGAGCATGAGTATCCGCTGGCTCGGGTCCAGGACAAAGACGCCCTGGCACCGATCCTGAAGGGCTCGATAGCGTTCACTCGCTACATCGATCAGGCCGCAGCCGCGATGTACTCGTTGCAGAACGAAGTGCTGGCGGCTCAGGGCATCCCGGTCCAGGGAGTCGGCCGCAAGGCTTATCGCTCGTAACGCACAAAAGAGAGAAGACCCTGCTCGTTGAATGGTGGCCCCGACGGGGCCACCATTCCTTTTGCCCATGCTCCTGAACAGGCAAAGTCATGTACCGCCACCCGCCCGGCGTTTGGGAGAAACCACGGAACCAGGAGATGCCCGGCCGTGTCCTAGTGAGACCTGACACCGCGTGCGGGCCAGGTAGCTGGTGAGGGGCCGGTGATTTCACCGGCCCCTCGGCTATTTCAGACCTGCTTGGGCATCTTGCCGATAAGCGACAAAACACCCTTCATCATCTTGTGGCCGGTGTCGGCGGTGGGGGCGAACATCAACGGACAGCCACCCTCGATCACGGCGATGCCCCGGGCTCGGCCGAGTTCCGCAGCTTCGTGAGAGACGCTGCCCGCACCAATTCCACGGTGCATCCACACCTGCGTGATCCCGAGCGAGATGCACTCCTGCATGACGTCGCTTGCAGCATCGGGATGGGTTGCGATGACAACAGCCTCGACACCACCGGGGATCGCCCCGAGGTTCGGATATGCCACATCACCCTCGACCTCCCCGGCATTCGGGTTGACGGCGAACACCTCATAGCCTCGCTCCCGGAGCCGGACATACACCGGATTGCCCCCGTGCCCGCCGCCTGCCTCACGTGAGACCCCGGCAACCGCAATGCGCTTGTTTGCCAGAAATTCAGCCGCCGCCTCTTTGAGCGTCGTTGCCATTCGTACCTCCCGGAATTTCGACAACTATCGATCAACGTATTGCTTGATGACGGCGCCGGGTAGGGGCCGTAGGTCCCCGCAGGTCAGCGACGACTAGCTTGGTGGTGACAAGCGAAACGAGGTACACAGATGAAGATCGGCTATGCAGGCATAGGCATCATGGGTCGTGGGATGGCCGCCAACCTCCTCGAGGCCGGTCACGACCTGACCATTTGGAATCGGACCAGAGAACGGACCGCGTCGCTGGAGGCCGCGGGCGCATCAGTCGCCGACACCCCGGCCGCCCTGGCTGCCGCATGCGACATCATCATGATGTGCGTTTCGGATACCCCCGACGTCGAGGCGGTCACACTCGGAGACGAGGGTCTCATCAATGGGCTCACCGAAGGCAAGCTGGTGGTCGACCACTCGACGATCAGTGCATCGGCAACCCGCAAGCTCGCCGAGGCGATCGCCGCGGTCGGAGCCTCGTGGGTGGATGCCCCGGTCAGCGGCGGCAGTGAGGGCGCCGAGCGAGGCACCCTGGCCATCATGGTCGGGGGCGATCCCACCGATGTCGCCCGGGTGCAGCCGTATCTCGAGGCGTACGGCACGAGCATCACCCATGTGGGACCGGTCGGCGCCGGGCAGATGGTCAAACAGGTCAATCAGGTGCTCGTGGTCGTCAACGGTCTCGCCATGTCCGAGGCGTTGTTGCTCGCCAAGGCGGGAGGCCTCGACCTCGATGCCACCATCGAGGCGGTCAAGGGCGGCGGCGCCGGGTCGTGGATGCTGACGAACCGGGGACCGCAGATCGTCGACCGAGACTGGCGGCCCGGGTTCACCATCGACCTACAGCAGAAGGATCTCCGTCTCGTCCTCGAGTCGGCCGATGAGCTGGCGGTTCCGCTACCGGCGACGAGCCTGGTCTTCCAGATGTACCGGGCGCTGCAACGCCGCGGTCTCGGTGGCGAAGGTAACCACGCCCTGGTCAAAGCACTCGAGGAGATGGCGGATCTCGAGGTAACGAGGGACTGACGGGCGGTCCCAGCATTCCAGCGTAGCTCCGTACGACATGTCGTACGGAGCTACGCAAGAACGGGTTGGCGGCCGACAGGGGGAACGCCGAACCGGTACAGTCCCTTCTCGGAGGAGGAGATACTGTGGCTGACAACGGTGGCAAGGTCATCGCCGACGTTCTGGCGGCGGAGGGAATCGGCAAGGTATTCGGGATCCCGGACGGGACGTATCTCGGATTGCTGAACGCACTGGTGGCACACAACATCCCGGTGGTCACGCCCCGGCACGAGACCACCGCAATCCACATGGCGGGTGCTTACGCCCGTCTGACCGGCAGCCTCGGCGTCGCCATCGCCTCCAACGGCCCCGGCGTTGCCAACGCCCTCCCCGGAATCACGGTCGAGAACGCCGAGGGCAACCGCGTGCTGGTCATCACCAGCTCCCGACGGGTCGGGATCACCTATCCCGATCGGGGCGGCGCCTACCAATACTTCGACCAGGTGGCCACGATCCGGCCGATCTCGAAATGGTCCGAGAGTGTGCCATCCGTCGACCGCCTCCCCGAATTGCTGCGAGGAGCGCTCCGAGCTTGCTACCGGGGCCGCCCAGGCGTGGTGCATCTCGACGTGCCCGAAAGCGTCATCAACGGCAAGACCAGGGCGCCTGCCGTGGTGCCTCCCGGCCGCACCCGCCGCACCAGCCCGATCACCCCCGACCCTGCCATGGTCGATCAAGCGGTGACCATGTTGACCGGAGCCACGCTGCCGATCATCCACGCCGGCGGCGGCGTCATTCACGCCAGGGCTCACGAGGCCCTGCAACAGGTCGCCGAGAAACTGCACGCACCGGTCACCACCTCATGGTCCGGACGAGGGGCAATGACCGAGAGCTCCGAGCTGGTGTGGCCGATCACCGCCATCGAGCCGACCAGCGAGGTTCGGAAAGCCGCGGACGTCGTCCTGGTACTCGGCTCCCGTCTTGGCGAGACCGACTGGTGGGGGAGACAGCCCAACTGGCGAGACCCCGCGGAGCAGAGAGTCATCCAGGTGGACATCGACGAGACAAGCATCGGGCGCAACAAGCCGGTCGATTTGGCGATCGTCGGTGATGTCGGGGTATTCCTCCAGCAGGTCGCCAAACAACTCGAAAGCGCCGGCATCGGTGCCCCGGCTTCCCGACGCAGCACCGTCTCCCGTCTCATCGAGAGCCGCAAGAAGGATGCCGCCAAGAACCTAGAGAAGCTCGAAGACACCTCTGTCCCGATGATCACAGCCCACGTGCCTGTGGTTTGCCAGGAGATGTTCGACGATGACGCCATCGTTGTCGCCGACGGTGGCAATACGGCGGTGTGGGCGAACTTCTTCCACACCATCAAGGTGCCGAACACCATGCTGGCGACACCACACTTTGGGATGCTGGGAGCCGGAGTCGGCCAGACGCTGGGCGCCGCCGAGGCATTCCCCGGCAGACAGGTCTACTGCATCATCGGCGATGGTGCATTCGGCATGCACCCTCAAGAGGTCGAGACCGCTGTTCGCAACGGCAACCATGTCGTCTTCCTGGTGGTGAGCGACCGGCAGTGGGGCATGGTCAAGATGACCCAGTCGATCGCCAAGGCACCGGTGAAAATGATGATCCGCAAATCACTGCCACCGGGGTCCACGGTCAACTCCGACCTCGGTGAGATCGGATATGACAACCTGGCCCGATCCATGGGCGCCCACGGGGAACGAGTCTCCAGCCCCGATGAACTACGGGGCGCCATCGAACGGAGCCTCGCCAGCGGCAAGTGCTCGGTGATCCACGTTGACGTCGACCCGACCAAACACATGTGGGCGCCCGGCCTGCTCCACTTCAAGAAGATGCACCAGGAGCCGGGCGGATGATCATCCTCTTCCAAAACATCGACACCGCCAAACTCAACTTCAACGAGGGCAGCCTGCTCACGCTCAACATCCTCATCGGTTTGATGATGCTGGGCATGGCGCTCGACCTCGATGTCGAGGACTTTCGTCGTCTCCTGCGCAAGCCCAAGCCCCCGGCCATTGGCCTGATAGCACAGTTCCTCTTCCTGCCGGCACTGACATTTGTACTGACGCTCGTCCTCGACATCCGGCCATCGATCGCGCTCGGCATGATCCTGGTGGCTTCCTGTCCTGGCGGGAATCTATCGAACGTGATGACCTATCTGGCGGGCGGCAACGCACCGCTGTCGGTGGGGATGACCGCGGTCTCTACCGCATTCGCTGTGGTGATGACACCGCTCAACCTGTCAATTTGGGGCTCGTTGAACTCCGATACCGAGCCGATCCTGCGATCGGTGTCGCTCAGCCCGCTTGATCTGTTCCTGACGATCTTTGTCATCCTGGGAGTCCCCCTTGCCGCCGGCATGCTCATCGCCCGCCGGTTCCCCGGCATTGCCGAGAAGGTACGTGGGCCGTTCAAGATCTTCTCGGTCGTCGTGTTCATGGCGTTCGTGGCCGTCGCCCTTGCAAACAACTGGGAGTACTTCGTCGACTACATCGGCCTCGTCGTGTTTGTTGTGCTGCTGCACAACGCCGTCGCGTTCGGGATCGGCAACCTGGCTGCCCGCGCCGCCCACCTCGAACCGCCGCGACGTGCGTGCCGTCACCATCGAGGTTGGCCTCCAGAACTCGGCGCTCGCGCTGATCCTGGTGTTCAACTTCTTCGACGGGCTCGGCGGCATGGCGATCATCGCTGCCTGGTGGGGCATATGGCACATCATCGCCGGTCTCATCGTTGCCGGCCTCTGGTCCCGGCGTCCGCTCGAAGTTGCTACGACATGAGCCGATCGGTGCTGGTGACGGGCGCCGGCGGGTATCTAGGAAGTCTGCTGATCTCGTCCCTCGCCGCTGATCCAGGTGGGCTGGACACGATTGTGGCCGCCGATCTGCGCGTGCCGGACCATCGACTTCCCGGCGTCGAGTACGCAGGTTTCGACATCCGGGCCGAAGATCTCGGCGACGTGCTCACCAGGTACCGCGTCGACACTGTCGTTCACCTGGCCGCCGTGGTGAGCGCAGGGAAGAACCCGGATCGGGAACTGGAGCACTCCATCGACGTTGGGGGCACCCGCAACGTGCTCGAGTCTTCACTTGCCGCCGGAGTCGAGAAGGTCATCATCAGCTCCAGCGGGGCCGCATACGGCTATCACGCCGACAACCCGACACCACTCAGCGAGGACGATCCGCTGCGGGGCAATGTCGAGTTCAGCTACTCGGACCACAAACGCCAGGTCGAAGAGATGCTGGCGCAGTGGCGTCGCGATCACCCCGAACTGGGCCAACTCATCCTCCGACCGGGCACCATCGTCGGCGAGACAACACACAATCAGATCACCGACCTGTTCGATCGGCCACTGATCCTGGGGTTGCGTGGTTCGTCCACACCCTTCGTGTTCATCTGGGATCGTGACGTGGTTGCCATCATCAGACGGGGCATAGAGACCAACACCACCGGCATCTACAACGTATGCGGTGACGGGGTGATGACTATGCAGGAGATCGCCGCAAGGCTGGGCAAACGCTATGTCGTGTTGCCTGTTTCGCTGGTTCGTGGTGTGCTGCGGATGCTGCGCAGCCTTCGCCTGACCCAGTACGGGCCGGAGCAGGTCGAGTTCCTGCGCTACCGGCCGGTACTCGACAACACCAGGCTGAAGGAACGCTTTGGCTATGTGCCGGAGAAGACCAGCAGCGAGGCGTTCGATGTCTTTGTGGAGGGACGGCGTGGCTAAGCGGAAGCTCGAAGGCAAGAACGTGGTCATCACCGGAGGCGGCGGCGGCCTCGGGGCCGCCCTGGGCCGGGAGTTCGGGTTTGCCGGCTCAGACGTCGCTTTGCTCGACATCGACTACGAAGCGGCAGTGTTGGCCGCCGACCGTGTCGAACAGGGCGTGGCGACCGCCGTTGAGTGCGACGTGACCGACTTCGATAGCTGCGCTGCTGCAATCACAACGGCCAGCGAACGATTGGGCCCCATCGACATCCTCGTCAACAACGCAGGCCTTTCCCACCGCAGCGCTTTCGCCGACACGGATCTCGCGGTGATCCATCGCATCATGGACATCAACTTCTGGGGCTCGGTCAACTGCACCAACATCACGCTGCCGGCGATCACCGAGCGACGGGGGGCAATTGTCGTTATCAGTTCGACGGCCGGCTACGCACCCCTGCTGGGGAGGACGGGCTATGCAGCGTCAAAGCATGCGCTGCACGGGTTCTTCGGGAGTCTTGCGTACCGAGCTCTCCGGATCCGGTGTCGACGTGCTCATCGCAGCTCCCTCGTTTATCGACACCAACCTGCGACATCACACCCTCGGAGGCGACGGTGAGGTCACCGATCACCCCCAATCCCGGGTAGGCAACATGGCCAGCCCCGCGGACGTCGCCGAACGCATCGTATGGGCGGTGGAGCGACGACGTCAGAACCTCGTCATCGGCAACGTTGGCAGGGTAACCCGCTACTTGAACGCGCTCGCTCCATCCGTCTACGAGCGGTTGATGGCCAGGTCGCTCCGCTCCGAGTTCGATCGATGAACCGCCCGGTAGACACGGGTCTGCCACCTACAATCCAGCCGAACTCTCGCTGAGGAAGCATGCTCGAAGACCCAATCGTCCAACTTTCTGGAATAGTCGTACTCGCCTTCACCGTCACCTGGCTCGGTGAACGTCTTCGTGTCCCGATCATCCTCCCACTGCTCATCGCCGGCTTCCTAATCGGGCCGGTCTTCGGGTGGCTCAACCCCGATGAGGTCCTCGGAGATCTGCTCTCTCCCATCGTTTCCATCGCCGTCGGCTTGATCCTGTTCGAGGGCGGTCTCAGCCTCCGTCTCCGCGAAATGGAGGGTAAGCAGCGTGTGTTGTGGTTGCTGGTCACCGTCGGGGTGGTCATCACATGGCTGATCGGCGCCGTCGTAACCGCGTTGTTCACCGATCTCAGCCAGGGCATGGCTGTTCTCATCGGTTCGATCCTGGTCGTGTCCGGACCGACGGTCATCGGTCCGCTGCTGGCCGCGGTGCGGCCACGACGATCAATCGCGTCAGTCCTCAAATGGGAGAGCATCATCATCGACCCGATCGGGGCGCTGCTCGCCGTGATCACTTTCGAGGTGTTACTGCTCGGCGGTGCCAGCAATGCGACCCCCGGCGGAGTTCTGGGCGACATGGTCCAGTTCACCGTCGCAGGTGTGCTCGTCGGCGCAGTCATCGCCTATGGGTCTGGCATCGCCCTGCAACGTCATCTCATCTCCGAGCATCTACTTCCGCTCTTCGGGCTGAGCCTGGCCCTGCTGGCGTTCATGGTTGCCGATACCCTCGCCCCCGAAGCCGGATTGCTCGCCACCACGACGCTTGGCTTCATCCTCACCAACCAGAAGCATCTCCGTACCGAGCAGATAGTCCACTTCTCCGAAGTCATCCGGGTCCTGCTCATCGGCGTGCTGTTCCTCGTGCTGAGCGCCCGGCTGAGCGCCGAGCAACTTCGTGTCGATCTGCCGGCTGCGATTGCGCTCATCCTGGCGCTGGTCCTGGTTGCCCGCCCGCTTGCAGTTGCGGCGTCAACGACTGCGGTCCCGGTTCAGCTGGCGTGAGAGAGTCCTCCTCGCCAGCGTTGCCCCCCGCGGGATAGTCGCCGCATCGGTTGCATCGGTTTTTGCTCTCGAGTTGGAACACGCGGGGATGGCAGGAGCTGAGGAACTGATCCCGCTCGTCTTTGCCGTGATCGTCGGCACCGTGCTCATCTACGGTGTCGGCATGGGCCCGCTGGCTCGCCGTCTCGGGCTGGCCGAGAAGCACCAGGAGGGTTTCCTGGTCCTCGGCGCAGGCCGGGTGGAGAGGGCAGTTGCCGATGCGCTCGCCGACTCCGGCGTGGCCGTCGTCCTTGCTACGACAAACCGCCAGGACCACTACGAAGCGAGGATGGCGGGGCGACGGGCCTACTACGGCAATGTGTTGGCCCGTGATGTCGACCTCGACCTGGATCTCGCCGGCATCGGGCGGTTCCTGGCCCTGACTCCGAACGATGATGTCAACACGCTCGCCACTACCCGATTCGCCACGACCTTTGGCGGGGCTGAGACATATCAGCTTCCGCCACGGAGCACGGCGGCAGGAATCGATTCGAGTCCCGCGAGCGAGTTGGGTGGCCGTCAGCTGTTTGGAGGCGAATGGAGCTACCAGTCGATCTACGACCTGCTGGAAGCCGGAGGCGAGGTCCGGCGAATCAAGGTTGGCACCGAGCCGGACATCGCTCACGAACACGTCACATCACCGGACATCCTCACCGTCCTGTTCGTTGTCAAGGCGAGCGGCCGGGTCCAGGTGATCACCGCAAGCAACAATGAGCCACCGCGTGATACAACGCCAGGCGACACCGTAATCGCACTGGCCTCGGGTTCTTA
>CAVSWM010000013.1:0-159365 GCA_963731695.1 uncultured bacterium
AAGCGGACTTGTTCTATCCCGCCGTCAACGCACTGTTTATGGCGTGCGCTCGCCGTGGCATTGAGCCGCAGCTTTCGCAACGGCAGTCTGCGGGTTGCCGCAGTTGCATTGCCGTTTGTCGGCGGGGCTTTCGACTATCTGGAGAACACAGCAGCGTGGATCACTCTGGTGAGATTCCCCGACGACAGCGGAGCGGCTGCTTCCCTTCTCGGTCGCGCATCTGTCGCCAAGCAGACAATCAGCTGGGTCACGCCGGGCTCCTGCTGCTCACGGTTGTGGCGTTTGCCTCGGTGGGATGGGTTACGAAGCGAAGAACCAGGCCCGCGAACATAGCGCCGAACTGACGCCACGGCGCAGCCCGAGGTCGGCCCAGACCGGGACGATGTCTCACGGGAATCGAGGCGGGCCAGGTGGTGGTGCAATGGATCCATGTATCAATGTGCCGGCCCGATGATCCAATTTGGAGCAGGGCTCGGGAACGCTGCGGACGGCTTCGACCGTTATTACACCAGCGATGTAATCGGTAATGGGCTATTCACGCAGGTCAACGATTGTGTGGGACGCTGAGTGGTCATGGCGCCTACTTGGTGTAGTCAGTAAGCTAAAGGTGGCTTTTTAGATAGCGAGGCGAAAATGCAGGAAGGCATCTACACCGCCACGGAGTATCGAGAACCGGCTCTTGAGCCGGGTATGGCGTATCAGGGCCCTATTGAAACCCTGATTGGCAGTTTCAGCGATGAGCGCGATGCGATCGAGGCAGCTCGACGTCAGTGGAAGGACTTTCGGCATGTCCGACTCCCACGATGTCGCCTGGTGGATCGTCCGCAAGCAAGGCGAAGGACTTGCTCGTTGGATCGCCGAAAGCCGGAGCTCGGTAGAACGTGTGCTGGATCTGAGAACAAATGAGCTAGTCGAGGTCGACGCGTAGGCCGGAGCGTTGGCAGATATCGTCGGCGTGTCGAGGCATGGGAGAGACGCCGACCACTACAGTGGCCTTGTTGCGGGTGTATAGGGAAGGGACTAGCAAGTGCCGGTCGAGACTGTTCCGTTCAAGGTCCTGAGAAACGGCGATTTCCACAGCGACGATCCGGCCTACTACGAGAAGGTCGGCGGGCAGTGGAAGCCGACGAGCTGGCGTACCTACGCCGATGAGGTGATCAGCGCCGGCAAGGCGATGATCGCGCTCGATGTGGCTCCAGGTGCCGTGATCACCATCCTCGGGTTCAACCAGGCCTCGTGGGTTATCGCCGATGTGGGCGCGATGGCCATCGGCGCCGTTCCCGCCGGTATCTATGCGACGAACTCGCCACGGGAGTGCCAATACATCCTCGAGCACTCCGAATCGCCGCTGCTCGTCATTGAAGATGAATCGCAGTGGAGCAAGATCCAGGAGATCCGCGAGAGCCTTCCTGCGCTCCGTCATGTAGTTGTCATGCGGGGTGGCCCCGAGATCGACGACCCCATGGTGATGTCGTGGGAGGAATTCATTGCGAAGGGCGCTGATGTTCCGACCGAGCGTTTTGATGCCCGTCTCGCTTCGCTAGAGCCGGATCAGCTCGCCACCTTCATCTACACATCGGGCACCACCGGGCCGCCCAAAGCGGTCATGTTGACCCACGACAACCTCATGTGGACCGCGAGTCAGGCGATCCATGCCACCGGGATAGGCAAGAACGACACCAGCGTGTCGTATTTGCCGCTTTCGCACATCGCCGAGCAGGTCTTCTCCATCCACGGTCCCGCCGCGTCGGGTTGGGCGGTCTACTACGCCGAGTCGATTCAGAAGCTTGCCGACAATCTCAAGGAAGTCCAGCCGACCGTGTTCTTTGCGGTCCCGAGAGTCTGGGAGAGGTTCCAGTCCGGAGTGCTCGCCGAACTCGCCAAGACCACAGGAGTGAAGGCGAAGATCGCAGACTGGGCTCGCGGGGTCGCAACGAAGGTCACCGACTTGCGGAACCATGGCAAGGAGCCGACGGGTGTCCTCGCAGCGCAATACAAGGTCGCGGACAAGCTCGTCCTCTCGAAGGTCAAGCACGCGCTTGGCTTGTCCAGGACGATCATCCTGATTACATCCGCTGCCCCGATCTCGCCCGAGCTGCTGAAATTCTTCATGTCGCTCGACTTGCGTATCCAGGAGGTCTACGGGCAGTCGGAGGACTGCGGGCCGTCGACCATGAACCAATCGGACGCCATACGGATCGGGTCGGGCGGTCGTGCTTTCCCCGGCGCCGAGGTGCGTATCGCAGGCGATGGTGAGATTCTGGTCAAGGGCCGCAATGTCTTCGCCGGCTACTACAAGGATCCCGAAGCGACTGCAGAGACGTTGATCGACGGCTGGTTGCATTCAGGCGACCTGGGTGAGATCGACGAGGAAGGCTTCTTGTGGATTACCGGGCGCAAGAAGGACATCATCATCACGGCCGGCGGCAAGAACGTAGCGCCGAAACCGCTCGAGACGGGTCTCAAGGACCATGAACTTATCTCGGAGGCGGTTGTGATCGGTGATCGCCGCAAGTTCCTGTCGGTCCTGGTGACTCTCGATGAGGAAAGCGCCGAGAAGTACATGCTCGAACGCAATCTGACGGGACCGGCCCACCTCAGCCCGGAGATCCGGGACGAGATCCAGAAGGTCGATCGATCAACTCAACACCGGGTTTGCCCGGGTGGAGCAGCTGAAGAAGTTTGCGGTACTCCCGCGACAGCTTTCCATCGAAGGCGGCGAGCTGACACCAACGCTCAAAGTGAAGCGCAACAAGGTCAGCGAGCATTTCGCCGATGTGATCGACGGAATGTACGCCGACTGAGCAACGTCGGGTTGGGTGTCGCCGGGTCGGTAACATCACTGGTCTATGGATTCTTCAACTGTTGTCGAGATAACCGAACCTGCGCTCGAGCAAATCATGTCGCTTCGTGAGCAGGAGACAATTGCCGATCTGCATCTGGGTCTGCGGATCGCAGGTACCAATGCGAACGGCTTTATCTATGAGACCGCCTTTCTCCGTCCCGAAGACGTAACACCCGATGACCACGTCGAGCATCACGGGCAGCTTCCTGTCGTGATCGCCGGAGACAGCATCGACAATCTTCGTGGTGCGGTCCTCGATCTGGGTGGCGATCCGACTGCACCCGGCCTCGTGCTGCGCAACCCCAACCCGGCGACACCCCCAATCACCGAGGGTGATGTGGAGCTTTCCGGAAGCGTGGCTGAACGGGTGCAACAACTCATCGAGATGTACATCAACCCTTCGATCGCCTCCCACGGTGGGTATGTGACTCTCTCGGAGGTAGACGGTGACCGGGCTCTCGTCGAACTCGGCGGTGGCTGTCAGGGGTGCGGTTTGGCTGCGATGACCTTGAGGCAGGGAATCGAATCCTCGATCAAACATCATGTGCCGGAGATCGTCGAAGTAGTCGACGTCACCGACCACACCGCCGGCGAGAATCCCTTCTTCGCCTGAGCTCGCCCGATACGGCAAAGCCGTAGGCCCGGTGGTGGTAGCACACAACCAGGCTGCAAATGAGCGTGGGCGCCCCGTTTCGGGCGCCCACCTCGCCTAAGGGAGTTGCGTGTGAGTAGCCAGACGCGTGCGGGCCGCTGGCGACACTCCCTCAGGCTGTCCGAACCGCCAGATCGTCGTCTCCGGGGCTGTCCTCGGAGTCGTCGGGCTCATGGACCATATGAGCCCGCATCGCGGTGGCTGCAGCGAGGGCGTTACGACCGGCTTCTTCGCCGATTCGCGGGAGTTTCGCCGAGCGACGTCCTGAGAACGATTCGCGAATTCTGGCGGCGGTTGCCATTCGAGCCGTCTTCATCACTATTGTCTGGCTCTGGGGTTGCGATGCGACTGCGGTTCTGTCCTCAGCGGCAGGCGAGGGCTGGTATTGCGAAGTGGTGGGAGGGGGAGTGCTGGGTGCGGTGCGGCTGTGGTGCTGGTGCGGCTTGTGGTGCTGGTGCGGCTTGTGGCGCGCTGGTGCTGACGGTGACTGGCTGGTACGAGGGGCGCGGGCTTCAATATCGGTGGCAATCGACCGGAGCGTGTTGATTCGGTCGATGAGAACCGAACTCTCTGTCCTCATAATCCTCGCGCGAGCTTCTGCAGCTTGGAGTTGCGATCAGCGATGAGACGCTCTGTCTCGGCCTCGACCTCGGTAATGACCCGCAATGCTTCGTCACGGGCCGCATTGATGATGGCCTTACCCTCAGTGATGGAGCTATCGGCATCGTCGCGTATCTCGGTCATGAACGAGAATGCTTCCCGACGGGCTGCACTGATTATTTCTTCGGCCTCACCTTGGCGTTTGCGATGATCTCATCGCTGACGCGCTTGGCAACGACCATGGTCATCTTGAGAGCTTCCTCGGCCTCCCTGTCAAGCGCCAGCTCCGCTTCGAGTTCTTTGATACGGTTGCGGGCGGTATCGAGCTCGGTGCGCAGCTGGAGCATTTGGGTGGCGAGATACTCGTCGACATGACCAGGGTCGTAGCCTTGTTCGACGAGGGGGAAATCGGTTGTCAAGCGTTCGCCCGACACATGTCACCTCTGTTGAGTCCAGCGCTACTCAGCTACTCGGAGTGTATCGGCAACCACTGTAGGAAGTCAACTAGTTTTTCGACACGCGAATTGACTAGTCACCCAACGCAGGGAATACTGGTCACAGGTCACGACTCGTCCGCATTGGTGAGTGCGTCGAAGTCCGAGATCAATCCGCGCAACTCAGCGGCAAACGCCTGCCGTTCGGGCACGATCGTGGGGCGTCCTGCAAACAGATCGCGGTTGGCGGCCAGGCTCAACGCCGACTCAAAAAGGATCTTCGAGAGTGATGCCCGCTTGGCGACAAGCCCCTTCTGGAAATAGTCACGTCCCAGCTCCATTGCCTGGGGCAAGATGATCTCTGCTGTGAGGCCGCTCTCGAAGGCCCGGTTCTCGATGATGTCACCGACGACCCGGTATGCCTCGATGAAGGGCCGGAGGATCGCATTCGACATGAGCGGTTGGAACCCGGCGAGGATGGCATCAGCCTCTCCGTCGTCGAGATGTTCTCGCAGCTCGGGATCGCCATCGGCGAGCTCGTTGCGGATCTCCTGCTCGAACTGGTCGGTCGCAGAGAAGAAGAACTCGAATTTGAGTAGATCGCGGATCCGTAGTGCCTCATTGAGGATCGCTCGCCGCAACGGTCCCTCGAACTCCTCTCTTGTGATGTGGATCAGCGCAAGCTCTGCAATTGCCCGGTTGACGAAGAAGTGAATGATGGTGTTGCGGTAGTACGCCAGGGCCAGGTGCTGGTTTTCGTGGATGTTGTAGTAGGTCTCAGCGGGGCCGTCGAACCGCTCGACAACACCCGCGGCTGTCAGTTCATCCAACGTCTCTCGTATCGCCGCAGGTTCGTCGAGGCGTAGCTTCTCCGAAGTTGGGAGATCACGTCTGGCCACGAAGTCCAGATAGGGGGCCAGGAGATCCCGGGTTTCAGAGACGGTGATGCTTCGATCGTCTGCGCTGAGCAAGGCCGTGGCCACCAGCGACGTCGGTGTTATCGGGGTCACCTCATTGAGCCGGTTGGCGATTTCGAAGGCGAGCTTGGGCACGGCGGCGTTGTGGGTGTCTTCGGGATTGGCGGGTAGTGCATCCTCGAGGGCGAGGAAGGCCTTGACTGAAATCGGCGGGCCAAAACGAACGTGAATGGCCCCGTAGCGCTGACGGACGCCACGAATTGTCGCCACCAGCCATTTGAGAGACTCGCGCTCCTTGGCTCCACCGGACTGCTCGCTGGTGTACGAGCCGACATCCTGGATCTGGTCGTATGCGATTGATACCGGGATGAAGATGACATCTTCGGCGGAACCACGAAGGTACGAGTCGACGACGTACGCGAGCATCCCGTAGCGGGGCGGGCGCAGCTTGCCGGAACGGGAGCGTCCACCTTCGATGTACCACTCGAGGGGAAAGCGCTTCTCGAGCAGATAATCGACGTAGCGACGGAGAACGAATTTGTACGGTTCGTTGTCCCGGAACTCGCGCCTGATGAAGAACACGCCACTACGGCGGAGGAACGGCCCAACCGGGAAGAAGTTCATGTTGATGCCGCCGGCCGTATGGTTAGCCGGCAGACCATTCTGGTAGAGGACGTATTGCAGTACCAGGTGGTCAAAGTTGGACTTGTGCGATGGGAGGAACACGAGAGGGTGGTGCTGGCTCAACTCATAGAGCGCAGCCAGTTCCTCCTCGTCATAGACGAGATCGGTGTATGCCTTGTTGATCAGCCATCGGATGGCGCTTGCAACGAGATCGATTACAAACGGGCGATGGGTGGCTGCGATCTCCTTGACGTACCGACGGGTCCGCGCGGCCATCGACTCGTACGAGGTGTTGGCTTCCTGGGCGAGTTGAGCAACTCCGGCTGTGAAGGAGGGGGATTCGATCAGTGATTCCCTCGGAAACTTGGGCACCTTGTAGCGGCTGCCTCGTAGTTTTCTCTCCGCACGCTCGAGTTCGATCCATGCCTGGCCGGCGGCAAAGAGGGCGAGGCTCACGCCCGAGCTCCGGCCGCGGCCGTTTGGATTGTCCCAGTCCGCACGGATGTCCGAGGCCCGAAGGGAGTTTCCGGCCACGATGCGGACGCGGTCGGGCTTCCGGTTGTATATGGCGTACTGCCGAACCGGGTCCGGGTCTCTCGGATCGCCGAAGCTGAGGACGTCTCTCCAACCAACGGTGCGCCGTCCGCCGCGTTTGGGGGGCAGCCAGCAGACCCGCAGCGGGACGACCAGCGGGTCGCTCTCCGATTGCAGGAACGCTTCGATGCGCGGGTCGAGGTTGCGGCGGTCTTTGCGCCTGCTCCGGGGGAGTATCGCTATCTGGATGTCACCGCGTTCCGCGCTCGGAGGTTTGTTGCGCTCGATCCAGCCGTTGAGAAGGCCCTTCTCGAGCGGCCCGCTCAACTCGAGCAAGATCAGATACGGGCCTTTCTTGATCGGCCACCGGGGCTCGTTGTTCAATTCCCGGTCTGCGTAGTGATTGCCTCCCATGGGGGAAGTCTAGAGGTTGCGACCAGCGGCGGCCGGGGTAGATGGCGTAGCAGTACGGGGAATCGCATATGGCCCGGGGATTCCTCCCCGGGCCATGTCATAGAGTTTCGCCTTTGGGTTACTTGTCGCCGCCGAGGAGCCCGCCCAGACCACCGAGGGCATCCTTGGCCTTGTCCATTAGGCCGTTGCCTTCGCCGCCGTCTCCACCGTTGCCTTCGAGAAAGCCCTTCACCTGGTCGCCGATCGGGCCGGGCAGCTTGTCAGCGATGAAACCGACGACAGTCTCGATGACGTCCTGGGCCTTGTCGACGGGAAGGCCGGTCTTCTCCTGGATCGTCTTGAGCAGTTCGTCCATTCTGTCCTCCACATGTGGTCGTTGTGTGTGCCTAGGACACGGTAGCGGAGGGAATAGTTCCCCGGTGAGCGTGGAGAGGCTGTGGTCAGCGATTAGGTGGGCGAGAGGCTGCCCGCGTCGACCGGGAGGGAGGGTGTGTCGACGCGGGCAGTAACTCGCTGAGCGTGATACCAGGAGCGAGGCCATGTGGGCAGCGCTCTTCGCAGTGCCGGTACGGGTCGCGATTGGTCCTGGTATTGGACTTCCCAGCCATGTACGGGTTATCGACTGCTCGTCAGTAAATGCTGAGGGGTTTGTGTCGTTGTTCAGCAGGAAGAATCATCGTGCTCGACGAAGCCGAGCAGCCCGGGACCACCCCCTACGGACGTGGAGAGAAACCAGGTACGAACCTCGAGCGTCGGCAGGTTCGGAATCAAGGTCGCACCCTCGGAGGCGCACCCCTCACGGCGGTATTCGATCGTGAACTCGTAGGTCGTCGTGTCCGAAGGTTCGAGCACATCCCGGCGATCCCAGATCGCATCGACATCGCCCGGTTCGGGCGTCGGAGTCCCGGAACCGATGATGATCGGGTTGAGGCGGGTCGCTTCGACTGATGTACCGCCGAGTGGTCCCATCACCTGCCATGTGATCGACTCGACGGTTACGTCATGGCCGGTGTTGTTGGTGACCAGCAGTCTGAACCTGCAGGACATCTCCGGGGTGACGTCGACAAGGTGGAGGTACGGGGAATCATCCTCCAGTGAGTCGACGCGGACGTCAGTGTCTGTGCAGGTAATCGGCCGGGCATCGACGGCGACAGAGACACCGATGATGGTGCCCGTGTAGCGGAGCCACAACACGACGACTGCGATCGTGAGTAATCCGACCACCAACCAACGTATTAGCCGCGATTGCGAGGCGCCCATGTCACTCCGATCAGGACACCAACTACCTGGCAGATTCTAGTGTTCGGACCGGTCTACGAGTTCAACCCCAACCGATCTCGTGGAGTCGCTCGTCGCTCAACCCGAGATGGTGGCCGATTTCGTGGAGAACGGTCTTGCGGATCTGTTTGCGCAAGCCATCGGGGGAGAGGCCCATCCGTAGATGGGGCTGGCGGAAGATGGTGATCTTGTCGGGCATGGCACCGACGTAGAACTCGCCCCGATGGGACAGCATCACACCTTCGTATAGCCCGAGCAGGTTGCCATGCCCCCGCCGCTGCGCCGGCGTGGGGTTCTCTTCGACCACGACCCGGAGGTTGTCGATTTGTTCGACTACCCATTCGGGTAGTTCGGCGAGGACGTCATCGACTACTTCTTCGAATTCAGCCAGTTCCATGGTCAGATGGTACGACGGCACCGTGCCCTTGCGAACGATCTGTCGCCCGGGCTATGGTGAATGGCGAGGCAGCAGCGGGGACGCTACGTGGTCTTTTCTGGAGGTGCCATTGGAACCGGTTGTGGTTGGCGAGATCATTGCTGCGAGCAGCGACTTCTCCTGGGTGACATTGATTCTGTGGTTGGTAGCGGCGGCATTCCTCGTCGTCGTAGTGCTGGCGTATCGATGGGCCATGCGGCGCGCGGACGAGGACGACGAGAAGGCGCCGATCATGCGCCGATTCCGTATGTGACTGGACCCGCACCGCTCTTGCGGGTTGGGTCCGGGCGAATCGAGTTGGGAGTTCGACCTCGAAAGGAGTGACCAATCGCCGGTCGTACTCAGTTGGCTGTGTGGTCCGACCATGGTTGGACGCAGACTCGGCGTTGCTACACTCCGCTCGTTCCGGGCGCTTAGCTCAGCGGGAGAGCGCTGCCTTCACACGGCAGAGGTCACTGGTTCGATCCCAGTAGCGCCCACTCCGAAAGCCGTTGCACCGCAACGGCTTTCGGTTGTTTTGAGTTGCGGCTGCATGGCGAGAGTTACTTCAGGACGCGCATAGGACGCGATATTCCGTGGCTCGTCGTGTCCGGTTTCGGTTCATGATGGACATTGTGGCTCCGGTTGGCGTCTTCGAGATCCCTGTGCTCGTCAGGTTGCAGTCTGAGTGTCAGCGGGCTGTCCAACCGCGGTCGGGTATCCAGATTGAGTCCGCGACTCGGTTGCCCAGGGCCGGATCAGCGAACGTAAAGACATCCTCGAGGACCTCTGAAAAGCCGGTGGAGAGGCGGTCGCCGAGCTCTTGACGCTGTAGCCATCGTTGCCACCGATCCTGTGCCAGTGCGGGGAAGTCGTGTAGGACATCTCGGAGAGGAAGGGGTTGCACCTGCCGGTGGCGAGCGACGGCATCAAGCGCTCCCTGCAGTTCCTTGCCGTTCACTTGGCTGGAGGAGGTGAGCAGGACGATATCTGCGAAGTCGCGCCACCGTGTGGATGCCACGCCTCTCGCCAGTGCGGTGACGAGTTTTTCGGCAAGGACCATGGGCAGGGGGTAACCGATGACGCGGATCGACTCCGCGTCTTCGAGTATCGACGGAATGTCGATCGTTATCGGCTCCGGCCACACAGGATCCCCAACGTTCACATCTACCTTCAACCTGAGTTGGGCCGTGTGCAAACCAGCGTCCATCGACACTCGGATGCCCGAGTACTCGTCTCCTTCTCTGATGACTTCGGCTGTTGCTGTGGACAGGTCGAACTCCACACCGTCTGGACGGGAGAGGGACGCTATGTCCACAATCATTGATCGGACGGTGTCCGCGTCATTTGCTAACTCGAGGCCCTGCAGATCGATGTCGCGGGTAGGGCGTCGCTGGCTGAAGGCTGCGAGAAGCATTCCGCCCTTCAAGACGAGCTTTGACGCGTATCGCGATGTCCCCAATCGCGCCAGGAACCCCTCGAGCACGTAGAGGGACATGAGTTCGTCGGTGGGGCGCCGCATCTTTCTGGCGGTGCGTTGCAGCGCCAGGTAGCGCTGTTGAGCCAACTCGGTACTGCTCTCATTTGTCACAGGAGGATCTCGAGGTCATGGCGGAGAAGCGAGCGGGCCCTTGGGAACGATTCGGCGATCTTGAGGAGCGCGGATGGCTGCGAGCCACGGCGTCTCAGCCAGGTCCTGAGCGCTTCACGACCGAGCTCGTCACCCTCGAGATGGCGCATGCGATAGGCATCGCAGATGGAACGCTCAGCGGAATAGAGGCCCATTACCAGGCCGGTTCCGAGATCCAGCGTTTCGTGGCCCACTTCGAAGGTCGCCGGCGAGAAGGAATGCCAGCGCACCGGGGCCAGGGTTCTCGGCCTCCGGTGTCCTCGCGGGAGTGCTGCGTCGATCCTCGAAGGGATGAGGTCTGTCAATCCGTGTCTAGCAAGCGCCGATCCGAGGCAGAGCGTTGTCCGTGACGTCAGGGCGGCGAGCTCAACAAGGTCCAAGTCTGCTGGTGGCGCATCCGGCTTTCGATACACGCCTGGAGCGATACGTTCCAGCAGCCCCTCGGCCAGGAGTCGCTCCAGGCGCCGGTCAGAGATGCCCGCCTGGTGTGCCTGTGCCCAACGAAACACGGGTGGCAACCCGCCTGGGAGCGTATCGTTCCGGGGTGCTGGCGACACGGGGACTCCTCCTGCCGGGGTAACTTGAACTGCAGGGAATCGTACACATATAGGGCGTACATGTAAACAATAACCTGCGTTTCGGCCTAGTGACCGACGTAGACAGTCCACGGGGTGCCTCATCTCCCGATATCGCGCCCGGGTGGGTCGGCGCGGTTGGAGTGCGATGCGATCTGCGATTCGAGCCTTGTGGCGGCTTCGATGTCCGCCCCCTCGTAGAGGTGGCCGTAGACGTCGAGGACAGTGCGCACGGACGTGTGGCCAAGCCGGTCGGCGATGACCTTCGGGTGCTCGCCCTGGGCGATGAGAAGAGCGACCTGTGAGCGGCGGAGTGTATGGGTGCCGAGATTGTGGTTGAGGTTGGCGCCGGTGAGGGCGGGTTTCCAGATCCGACGCATCCAAGCGGTCCGCCGGATGGGTCCACCTTCTGGTGCTGGGAAGATCCACGCTTCCGGTTCCGGCTCATTGAGCTGTGCGATGTGCTCGACGAGCTGCTCCGAGATGGAGTGGGGGAGTACGACGTTCCTGATGCTCTTGGCCGTTTTGGGCGGACCGACGATGATCTCACCGCGGACGTCGGATACGGTGCGGCGGACGCGAATCATGTCCCGATCCGGGTCAAAGTCGCGGAACTGGAGGCCGGCCAATTCTCCGATGCGTAGGCCGCCGAAGGCGCCGACAAGGACGAGCGCCCGGTAGCGGGGGTCGATCGCAGTCGGCGAGTCGCATCACCTCGTCCACGGTCAGAACCGCGGGCTCCTTGTGCTCGATCTTGGGCAGTCGGACGTCGTGGGCGGGGGAGAGGGCGATCAGGCGGTCTCGCACAGCGAGGCGGAATACGCCGGATGCGATCTGCCATGCTTTCTGGACGGTGGCCGGCGCTTTGCCCTCAGCGATGAGGTCGGCGATCCATGCTTCGAGGTCGGAGGGCTGAACGCTACCGATTGGCCGGTTGCCGAGGTGGGGGAGTACTGACGAGTTGAGGTATGAACGGTCCCGTGCCTGGGTCGATCTGCGGAGGGTCACCCGACCGGCCAGCCATCGCTCCGCAACTTCCTCGAACAGTACTTTGCCGGCTTGCGGGTCGATCCAGTCGCCTCTGTCGAGCTTGGCGAGTTCGTTGGTTAGCCACCGTTGTGCGTCGATGCGGCGATCGAAGGTGTTGGAGCGCCACTTCGCGTCGGAGGCCTGATAGCGGGCCCGGTACCGTCCGTTGTTGCGCCGATCGATCGAGGTGGCCGTCATGAGCGTCCTCGGCGGTCGGTTGTCAGCGTGGCCTGCCTGTCAGTCTGCGAGCACGAGGATGCAGGTCCCAGCGCGGTTTGGTCGATCTGCTGGTCGATCCACTGCTGAAAATCGCTCCACCGGTATCGGAGGTGCCGCCCCACCCGGAGAGCGGGCGGTCCCTGCTTCCGGTAGCGCCACGAGTACAGCGTCTTGACCGGGACGGCGAGGTACTGCGATGTTCTGCATGTTCGTCGACGTCGATTAGGTGGTCGTTGTGATCCATGTGCTCACCCTGCGGGAGGACCCTCTCACTGGAATCTCATTGGCGCCGGGAGCGGGGATCTGGCCTGATGAGAGGGGTAGTGGGACTCTGGTCGAGAGGTCTGCTGAGACTCTGGTCAGAGGATGAGAGGGCTCGTGGGACTCTGATGAGAGGGTGAGTGACTTCATTGGAGGGGTTTCTGGAGCCGTCTGAGGAGATCGGGCCGTGGAGCGCATCATCGAGTCATTCCCCTCTCCGCCGGCTCATGTCTCCGTCGGTGGAATCTCTGGGGAGACCGGAGGGGCCTACACCATCGGATCTGGGCTCACGTGGGCGTATTCGTCCCGGGGATCTGGCTCGGCGTGCCGGGAGCCCCGATTCCTGCGGATTGCGCATCCTGGGACAACACACAGGATGTACCGACCGCAATACATCGAAACCGACAGTCCAACTGAAAGGCGATCCCTATGGCACCAGACCAGCGACGAGGACGAGCGACCGAACCTCGCCAGGCCCGATGCACCTCGCGCCGCACCTGTCTCAACACCACACGCAGCTGCAACAAGTTGCTCGCGGTTAACTGGTTAACCGGGGAGTCGTGGTGATGGGACTGGATCGTGGCAAGCTGGCGAAGATCGATCGTCGGCTGTTGGCGGAGCTCGATCACGGCAAAGGGCCGCAGACGGTGAAGGTGCCGTTGTCGGATGCTGCATGGTCGGCATGGCGACGCTATTGCGATGTGCTCGGCCTGACCATGGGGGAGGGCATCGCCGGGCTGATCGACAGTGAGCTGGCCGCCGTAGTCGACGGTGGTGTCGACGGCACCCATGCGGTGTTTGCGATTCGGGCCGATGAACAGCTGGCTGCTCGTGAGGCTCAGGTCGCAATCAGGGAGCACGATTCGGAGGTCACCGAGGGGCGACAGCGTGCTCGGAGTGAGCGTCTCCGCCGGTGGAAGGAGGATCTCGAGGTGTGGGAGGAGCGAGTAGAGATTGCATCGAAGTTGGTGCCTCGCCCCCAAGACATGGTTCCGAAGACGGGTCGCAACGATCGGTGCCCGTGTGGCTCGGGACTCAAGTACAAGCAATGTCACGGCTTTCCGGGAGCGCGCGACAACGCTCGGGGCGACGCGTGATCTGGGCGGTCCTGGCATTGCGGCTTTGATCGCTCCTCATTTGGGCCTAAACGTGGTCGAGGTGCCTGTCCTGATCTGAAACAATTAGCGGCCGGAGGCCCCGGCTTGGTCGACTTCTCGGAGGTGCTGCTGCTGGATCAACGCCAGGTAGCGGTCGAGCGCATCGAGCACCGTATCCCAGGCCGCTTCTTGCTCTTGTCCTCCACGTTGAAAGGTCCGGTATGCCTTAGCGGCGTGGATTGCCCGATCCAGAGCATCTCGCGTTGGTCCGGGTTCGCCTGGGCGGCTGTGCTCGATCACCCTGATCAGCCAGTCGATGTCACGTTGCCATGACGGGTTTGCAAGGCTCCGGACTCGGACATACCCGAGTTGGTCCCACCACCTGCGGTTGTGCCACTTGGCGGACTCGGCTGCTGGCAGCCAGCTCGGAGTTGGCCTCACCTTTGTGTCCCTCCTGCATGGTGCACGTACAGCTTGAATTATCGCACGTCTCGGAAGGCCTTGGGAGATCGTGGGTGGAGCAGGCATGTTCACGAGTCGGTTGATCGTGAGAAGACGTCTTGCCACCACCGGCGCAATCTGCCGCCGGGCGCGAGCTGCGCCGAAAGAATGACGTTTGAATCAGGGACTCGCAGCACGATGTAGTCATCGATGTCCTTGGCGTAATCGACTGTCTCAGCATCAAGTAGCCCACTCCGGTTGATACGGCGCCTCAGGCAGGCTGCGATGGTCATCACACCCGGGGGCTCGGGCGTATCTACGGTGACCAGCGGGCCAGTCACGATGCCGGGCCGGACTGACCGTACGGGGATGCGCGTCCAGCGGGTCGACGACAGCAGGTACTCCTGTCGGTAGGCCCTCAGTACAGCCGCGATGCCAAAGCATGCGGCGAAGATGCCACCGATCAGACTGACGTCCACAGGCCACGTGGCCAGTGGCGGCAGATTGCCTTCCCCGAGCAAGGACACTCGTTCCGGGTGATCTGGGTCGATCACAACCGTGACCTGATCCCCAACTGAGTATCGAGGGCTGCTGTCGTCCAGCCAAACCCTTGCTGTGCGGAGCTCCTCTTCCGGCCCGAACTCCACGACAACCGAATCGGGCGTGAATACCGTCGCGCCCGAGTACTCCAAGACCGCACCCGGGCCACGGTGGCTGGTTCGCTCCAACTCCTGATGCCGCACATCGAAGAAGGACAGCAGACCAATTGCAGCCAGAACGAGGGTTACTCCCGCGACGGGCAATCGCCACGCTGTTGCGCTGATACGTCCGCAGGGACGAGCGCAAACCTGGAGAGAGGAGAGCTGGCGAGCCTGTCAGGAGAGGCGTAGCACCTCCAACCTCAGTCAGACGAACTACTCGACGTCTCACCAGCCAAAGTATCTCGCCACCCGCGGCGAACGCCACCAGAACAACGACGACCACGTGCCCGACCGTCAGAAGACCGACGATGTGCCCAAATGCGAGGTACCCTCCCCCAATCAGGAGCGTCCAGGCGACCACCCGAAAAAGGTTCAACAACACGATGGGCGCCCGGCGCCGCCTGAAGACGATCAGCAGGACCAGACCACCGCTGAGTTCGATTGCGCCCACCAAGAGGTCTTCTGCAGGCGCCCCGCTCCCCGCGACAACTCCGACCATACTGACGAAACCGGCGATGATCGCAAGACCTCCCAACACAGCTGCCCCTGTCGCGAACCGTCGCATGCCAACTCCTGGATGACGCCACCGGATTTCTTTGCCATGCAACTACCTGCCTGCGCCGAGCGCCAGTCGATCACGGTGCTGCCAGGAACCCCGACCGTTTGCCGGCGTCTGGTCTCGCACGGCTAGGTGTGCAACCAACCTTCGCGGAGCATCCCAGGACGCGAAATAGGACGCGATTTGCCGAGAATCGGCGCAAACTGACGAAAGTCAACGAGTACCGAATCCTCAATGAATCCGAGGGATTTCGGCCGTTCGCCCACGTCAGCAAGACTCCCTGGAAGACCTTCACACGGCAGAGGTCACTGGTTCGATCCCAGTAGCGCCCACGGAAACCCTTCTCCGTTCCATGGGGGAGGGTCTTCGCTGTTTTCTATTGTCCTGCAGAGGTTTCCGTGGGCGCTAGTGCATCGTTCTGCCCGCTCCGCTCGGGCCGTTCAATCGCCACGGAGGCTCCTGTTCTGGGTGCCGCGTGCACATCGCGTGCACATCAGATTCGCTCCATGGCGGCTGGAGGGTGTCGGCGGCGTCGCGGTCTAGGCCTTCGGATAGGTGGCCGTAGACGTCGAGGACGGTCTTGACCGAGACGTGTCCGAGCCGGGCTGCGATGACCGCTGGGTGGGTTCCTTGCTTGATGAGGAGGGCGACGTGGCTGTGGCGGAGGTCATGAAATCGCATCGGCGAGCCGACTGAGTCGGTGACGGCGGGGAGCCAGAATCGGCTGCGGAAGGTGTTGCGGCGGATGGGTCCTCCTTCGGGTGCAGTGAAGATCAAGCCGTACGAGCTCGCCGGATAGGTGTCGATGTGCTCGGTCGAGGACCTGCGGGAGCCAGGCTGGGATGGTGATGGCTCGTCTTGCGGCAGGGGTCTTGGGTTCGGATATCCGGAGGTGGCCGCGGACTTCGCTCAGGGTCCGTTCGATTCGGATGATCCGACGGTCGGGGTCGTAGTGGTCAATGTCGAGCGCAGCGATTTCGCCGAAGCGGCATCCGGTGTATGCCGCAGTGAGGACCATGGCCCGGTAGCGAGGGTCGATGGTGTCGGCGAGGTGGCCGATTTCGTCGGGGGAGAGGAACCGCATCTCCGAGCTTTCGACTCGGGGCAGCGTGATGTTGCGGCATGGAGAGCGGATGATGAGTCCGGCTTGGGCAGCGTCGGTGAAGATGCGGCCGAGGAGTTGGTAGGCCTTGCGGATGGTGGCAGGGGCGTAGCCGTCGGTATCGAGTTGAGCAACCCACTGTTGGATGTCGATTGGGTGGACGGCACTGAGCGGCACGTTGGCGAAGGCGGGGAGGATCAGGCTGTTGAGATAGGAATCGTCGCGGGCTTTGCTGGAGTCGCGCCGGTTGAGCCACCCGACGGTGGTCTGTTCGGTGAAGTCACCCAGCTTGACCTTGCCTGCTCTGGGGTCGACGTAGGTGCCGGCGAGCTTTCGGGCCTCAACTGTGGTCAAGTGCCGTTCGGCGTCGACCCGGCGGTCGAAGTTCTTCGAGCGCTGCTCGCCGGCCGGGTCGCGCCATCGGGCCTGCCACGACGTGCGACCGGACTTGTGGGTCACCTTGGTAATCGAAGCCACAACACTCTTTCTAGATCGGCTGCTTGGTCCGATCGTGCCCGGTAACCCTTCGATCAGAGTCTCACCAACCCTCTGATCAAAGTCTCACGCAGGTGTTTCGGCGCCTGGAGTGGCGATCAGATTCGAGGCGCAGGCCGACGGCGGCCCTTTGCCGCTAACAGCTGTCCTACCCGGTTCGCAGACCGCTCCGGTGCGCCCAGGCGGTGTCCGGCAGGGAGAGCCGGCAATCGGATCGTCGTCGCCTCCCGCTCAGCGAGGGCGCCGGGATACGGGAATGCGGGTTCTGCAGCCAACTGAGACTCCAATCAGAGGGTATGCCATCACGATGAGCACCAGCCCAAGGCCAAGCCCAGGAAGGAGCAACCCGATGACAGAACAGCAATCCGCACGCATGCCCACCGACAGCGCCATGAGATCGCAACCGCGATTCGCGCCGTACCTGTCTCAACACCACACGCACCTGCAGCACAGTTGCTGATGTATACACGTAGACGTCGGGGGATCTGATGGACCTCGATCGTGACGCCTTAGCAAACCTTGATCGGCGGTTGCTGGCTGGGCTCGACCGGGAGGAGCGGTTCCAGATGGTGCGAGTACCGGTATCACCGGCGAAATGGTCGACGTGGAAGCGGTACTGCGGTGCAGCCGGGATCTCGATGGGTAGAGCCATCGCCGCGTTGATCAACCGCTAACTGGCAAGCTTGGACCATACGGCGGTCGACGACTATCCGGCGCTAGCGCAGCGGGCACGTGAGCGACTGGCTGATAGAGAGGCTGAGGTTGCGGGACGGGAACGAGCATTGGCGTCAGCCGAGCAAAGGATTCGCAGTAGAAGCGAGCAGCTCCGTCGCCGGGAAGCCGAGCTTCAGGCACCGGCTCAACGAGTCGAGCGGGCATCGAAACT
The DNA here is from genome assembly GCA_963731695.1 of uncultured bacterium. Taxonomy (GTDB): domain Bacteria; phylum Actinomycetota; class Acidimicrobiia; order Spongiisociales; family UBA5794; genus JAAETI01. The sequence continues at coordinate 17,709 of CAVSWM010000013.1, forward strand.
TGCCGCACAGCGCGGCGCCAGCACCCCGAGGGTCGGTCGCAACGACCGGTGCCCGTGCGGGTCGGGACTGAAGTACAAGTACTGCCACGGCCTGACGGGTCGGCCACCCAACGTGGTTTCCAGATAACGGGTCGCTAGCGCCGAGTGCCGGATACCGGACGGGTGTTTGGCCGATTTCGGGCGTCAGCGACGAGCGTTATGCGCTGCCGATACTGGTCGTGATGGCCAGTCCGTCGAGGTAGCTGTCGAGCTGTCGGTGTGCAATTGCGCGCTCCTCGGCTGTGTCAAGGCCAATCGCGAGGGGTCGGCAGAACCGGATTGTGGCGAGCGCGACGTCGGTCGCGGTGAAAGCCATTGGAATCGCTTTGTGGCGGTGCGCGGTGTCGACTAGCCGGTCGAGAACGGTTTGGGCGGCAGTGCGCTGCTCGGGCCAATCGACGTTGTCGAGTAGCGGATGAACGATGTTGACCGCGCCGAGTCCGATGTCGATCGCTGCGTGTAGGTAGCGGCGCAACGCAGCTCCACCATCAGCCTCATCGAGAGCGGCTTCGCCGGCGGCGATGGTCCGATCGAGTACGTCGAGCGCAACGCCGCGCAGAAGGTCGTGCTGGTTGGGGAAGTGTCGATACAGGGTGGCAATGCCGACTCCGGCGGCCTTCGCGACGGCGTCGCGTGACGGCTCGGCGCCGATCTCGAGGATCAGTTCCGTCGCCGCATCGAGGAGCCGTCGCCGGTTTCGACGAGCGTCGGACCGCATTGGTTGGTCCTCGACGACCAGGTTCTCATCTGTCATGAAACGGAGTATAATCCTCCACTTATGGACCCTGATGGTGCGAACACAACCAGAGAAGGTGCCGCCCAAACCGAGTACGTTCCGGTGACCTACGGCAACTGCGATCACATCACCGGGCCCTTCTACCACGGCACGAAGACTGTGTTCAACGAGGGCGAACTGCTCGTGCCGGGCCACCTGTCGAACTATCACGAGGGCCGCGCCTCGAACCACATCTACTTCGCAGCCATGCTCGAGCCAGCCATATGGGGAGCCGAGCTGGCGAACGCGCTCGCGGGATCCAACGAGCGAGAGCACATCTACCTGGTCCAGCCCACAGGCCCGTTCGAGGACGACCCCAACCTCACCAACAAAAGGTTCCCCGGCAATGTCACCCAGTCCTACCGAACCCGCCACCCACTCCGAGTCGTCGAAGAACTCCACACCTGGGAAGGCCACAGCCCCGAGACCATCCAAGAAATGCTTGACGGCATAGCCCGCCTCCGCGAGCAAGGACTCGACGTCATCGAGGATTGACCTGCCCACCACCTGCACCAAAACCCAACAGGAGACCTCCAACCAGCACCAGATCACAGATACCGGGCGGTAACGCACGAGTACGGCAACCGAGCAGATCGGCACTGCTGCGCTCGGCGCATCGAACACTCACCGTTGTGCTCTCGATTGGGCAGTCGAGCGGGATGCCTCCCATTGCTCGAATATCCTCACTCCAGGAGCGCCTATCGGGGTCGGTAGATGTCTGCCCGATGGTCGATGTAGATGACTCGGACCGTCCGGTTGATTTCGCCGATCTCGTAGACGATGCGATACGCGCCGACTCTTGCGGAGTGAAGGCCGGCTAGGTCGCCACGCAGCGGCTTGCCGACCCGATGCGGGTTCTCGAGTAATGGGCCTACGAGGTAGTCCAGGACCGCGAGGGCGATCTTTTCGGGGAGTCGATCAATCGCTCTTCGGGCTGGCCCGGCGGCGACCAGATCCCAAGGCGGTTCTGTCATGCCGTCTTGGCGCGAAGTTGGGTACGCAGCGTCTCGATGTCGTCCTTGGTGACAACATCGCCACTGGCGATGGCAGCCCGTCCTTGCTCGATCTCGCGCATGGCCGCCGGATCCGAGAGGATCGCCAGGGTCTCTTCGATGGCCTCCAGATCGTCTGTGCTGAGTAGAACGGCGACTGGGCGTCCGTTGCGGGTGACGGTGATACGTTCTTGGGTGGTTACCACCTCGTCGACGACTTCTGACAGTTTGGCCTTGACTTCGGAGAGCGGAAGGGTTCTTGACATGACCATAATTATAGTCTGAATGAGGCTTCGGTCAATCCCTTACTACGGCCGCGTGCACATCGCGTGCACAAGACGATGGAAAACGACGCGAGACAGTGAAAGATGGCGAGCATCAGAAAGTGGTTCTGACCCGGGCATTCTCACGAAATGAGCCGTCCCGTCGGGCGCGCCGAAACATCCCCAGGAGCCTTCACACGGCAGAGGTCACTGGTTCGATCCCAGTAGCGCCCACCACCGGAAACCCTTATGGCGCACGGGTTTCCGACGATCGGGGTTGAAGCTGCACCACCCCGGAAGGCTCCTCTGTCCGTCTGGTGTCCGTCTGAGCTTCCGATAGGAGGCGGTCGAGACCCTCCATTGCTTCATTCTTCGATTCAATCGTCCTCCTCTGGGGTACCTCACCACTGTATGGGAACGAACCTGAAGCCGGCCTGACCCAGATTGGAGCAAGGTCGTCGTGGACGGAGAGAGGGGCCAGGCGAACACGTTGGGGCGATCGCGCCGTGACGTTCACCTTGGCAGACTGCCTCGAGTTCAGTCGCTCGTCCCGCGTAAGCCGGTCCGCATCGGAGCGGCTGGTGTCGATGGGATGCCAGCTGCGATGTATGGGTGTCGGTGCCGGATTGAGTCCCTCGTAGATGACCGCATACCAACGATCACCCTGCTGTGGCACGTGGCCCTCATCAGGTCCTTTTTCAGGGGGGTCCCCGGCTGTCTGAAATCGCTAGACGGATCGGTAGGAGGGGTCCAGGTTGGTTGCCCCATCCGCTCGCTTGGCTTGGGCTGGTATTTCCGAGCGGCTTCTTCCAGTCGCCTGTGGTGAGCCCGGGAATCTCTAGCCTGGGTGTGTGGAGCAACACCGGATCTTGATTGTGGAGGATGACGAGCGGATCGGCTCGTCGTTGCTGCGCGCCCTGGTTGGAAGTGGTTACGACGCGGTGTGGGAGCGGACCGGTGAGGGTGGGATTGATGCTGTGGTTGGTCGCCGGCCGGATCTCGTGTTGCTTGATCTTGGGCTGCCAGATGTTGACGGGATCGAGGTGTGCGGTCGGATCCACGAACAAGATCCGTCGATCGATGTGCTGATGTTGACGGCTCGTGACGATGAATTGGACGTGGTGGTCGGGTTGGATGCCGGTGCTGTCGACTATGTTGCCAAGCCGTTCAAGCTCGCCGAGTTGCTGGCCCGGATCAGGGTGCAGCTACGTCGGCGACCTCCCGGACAACATCCCCGGCTTTCAGCGGGTGACTTGGTGATTGACACCGCGGCCCGCCGGGTGTGGTTGATGGGACGGGAGGTGGAGTTTCGGGCGAAGGAGTTCGATCTACTGTCTCGTTTGGCCGAGGATGTCGGGGTGGTGGTCGGTCGTGAGACTCTGATGAGCGACGTTTGGGACGAGCATTGGTTTGGGTCGACGAAGACGCTCGATTTCCATATCGCGGCGTTGCGGCGGAAGCTCGACGCTCCCGGTGAGCCGAGTCGAATTTCGACGCTGCGGGGTGTCGGATACCGTCTTGAGCTGCCATGAGACGGCGGATACTTGTGGCGATTCTGGTGGTGGCAGCTTTGGCGGTGGTGCTGTTTGGGGCGCCGCTGGCAGTGGTGGTCGGCCGCCTGTTGGATGAGGGTGCCACGTTACGTGTCGAGCGGGAAGCGGTGCTGGCGTCTCGGGTGGTGCCCGCCGACTTCGCAACGAGTGGAGATCCTGTCGAGCTGCCTGGGTCGTCGGATGGTGTGGTTTTTGGTGTCTACGACACGACGGGGGCTCTGGTTGCGGGGTCGGGTCCGCCCGCGGCCGATCAGGTCACTACGCGTGCTTTACGCAACGAGGTCGCAGACACCGAAGTGGGCGAGACCCGGGTGGTGGCGGTGCCGGTGGCGGCCGACGAGCAAGTGGTCGGTGCGGTCCGCGCTGAGCAGTCGACGGCGACCGGCGACGCCCGCGCCCGCCGCATTCTGTGGTCGCTGTTCGGTCTTGCCGCTGGGGTGCTGGCCATTGCGGTGGCGGTGGGTTGGGTTGTGGCCAGCCGGCTGGCTCGGCCGGTGCTACGTCTTCGGGATGCTGCGGTGCGGTTGGGGGATGGCGACTTTGCTATCGATGTCCCGGTGAGCGGTGTCGTCGAGTTGGACGACGCCGGTAGAGCTCTGAGGGTGACCGCCGAGCGGTTGGATGTCTTGATCACCCGGGAGCGGATGGTGACCGCCGACGTGTCACATCAGCTGCGCACACCACTGGCGGGCCTTCGGGCGGGGATCGAGACCGAGTTGGCCTTCCCGCGATCCGATCCGTCGCAGGCGCTGGAGGAGGCCCTTGGAGACATCGACCGGTTGGACCAGACGGTCACCGATCTTGTTGCTTTCGCCAGGGCGGCGCAGGCCACAGAGTCTGAGTTTCGTGTATCGGATGTCCTGGGAGACGCGGAAGAAGGATGGCGGCGGCCTTTCGGGCGGGCAGGGAGACCTCTTCGGGTCAGCTCGGCGCGGTTTGTACCCGCCGTGCGGGGGAGCGCCGCAGCTTTACGGCACGCGCTAGATGTGTTGGTTGCTAATGCCCTCGAGCATGGCGACGGTGCGGTGACGATTGATGTTGACGTTGACGACCAGTGGGTGACGCTGCACGTGGGCGACGAGGGGCCTGGATTCTTAGTGTCGCCGTTTGATGCGGATTCTGCCGCGTCGGCCGAGGGGGATCGGTCGAGTCGGCTCGGTCTACCGCTAGCCAGGCGGCTGGTTCAGTCGATGCCGGGACGGATCACGGTGGCCAGACTCGGCCCTCGCCCTCGGATCGATGTGACGTTGCAGCGGGCGGACGTGGAAGACAACTCCGCGCACTGACCGACCGCCACCGCTCGACCGTTCTCGTTTCTGGCAGGGTTCTTGCCGTGCGCTCTCCGGTGTCTCGACGGCGGTTTCGTAGCTTGTCGCTGTCCGGTCAATCAGGGCCGTGACTCCCGGCATAGACCGGTAAGCGACACAAGGAGGACCGATGAACGGTCCAGCCATCGAAATACGAGGCCTGGGTCACAGCTACAACGGTGATCCGGTCCTGCACGATATCGATCTTACCATCGACCCTGGTGAGGTCTTCGGGTTTCTCGGCCACAATGGAGCCGGGAAGACCACAACGGTCAACATCCTGACCACGTTGATCAAACCAACTACCGGGACGGCGCTGGTCAACGGTCACGATGTGGTCGCTGAACGCGACCTGGTGACCGCCGATATCGGCTACCTGCCGTCAGAGGTGCGGATGTACCCGCACATGAGCGCCACCGAGAATCTCACCTTCTTTGCGGAGCTGTCCGGTGTGACGGACGCAAAACGCGCCGTTGCCGACACCCTCAACTATCTCGACTGTGCGGAGCTTGCCGACCGTCGGGTCGGGTCGTTCTCGACGGGGATGCGGCAGCGGATCGGCATCGCTCAAGCGATTGTGCACCGCCCATCGATCCTGTTCCTCGACGAACCCACCGCCGGGCTCGACCCGGCCGGCATCCGGCAGCTACGGCAGACCATTCTCGAGCTCAACCGTGATCTGGGCATGACAGTGTTCATGAATACCCACCAGTTGAGCGAGGTGTCCAAGGTGTGCACGACCATCGGTGTGCTCAACCGTGGCGAGTTGATCTACAAGGACTCGATGGCGGCGACCTCTCGCCGGTTCCCCGACGAGACGTCGCTCGAGGACATCTACGTGCGGATGGAAGGCGCATCGACGTGATCTCGACGGTCGCCACCCACCAGCTGCTTTCCTTGCGCCGACAACGGCTGTTCCTGGCTGCGCTGGGCATGTTCGTGGCGATGACTGCCGCCGCCGGGGTGCTGGGCTGGTCGAGCCACAACACCATCGTGCGTGTATACGACCAGGCGGTGAAGCTACTGGCCGCCCAGGGCCAGCCGGCACCGCCCAACCCGTTCCTGCTCAAGCCGGAACTATCGATGCTGTCCAACATGGTCGTCTACATCCCGCTGCTGGGGGCGCTACTCGCTTTACTGATTGGGCATCTGAGCGTGGCCGATGACGAGTCCAGCGGGCTGGGTCGTCTCATCTTCTCCCGCCGGGTGTCCCGAACCGGCTATACGTTGGGGAAGATCGCGGCCATTGCAATCTCGCTGGCAGCGATCCTGGTGGTCGCGATGGCGGTGAGCGTCGTGTCGTTGGTGATGGTCAACCAATCGGCCCCGACCTTCGCGGTGGCGGGACGCCTCGGGCTCTTCTACAGCCTTTCGTGGCTGTATCTGATGGTGTTCGCATTAGTGGGCATGGCTACGGCACTGCTGAACCGTCGCCGTTCGCTCGGACTGCTGGCTGCTCTGGGCGTCTGGCTCGTGATCACCTTTGCAATTCCCCAGTTCACATCGGGGCTGCGACCGACCGCGTCGCTCAACCCGATCGCCGATCCGGTCGGGACGTCGCAACGGTTCTTTCAGATTACCGCCGTGGCCCGGCCAATCTCGATCGCTGAGCAATACAGGGCAGCAAGCGGACAGATCCTGGCCACCTCACCGGCTGAACCCGTGCTGGACACCCTGCTTCGAGCCGTATCGGTCGCTGTCGTGGCTGTGGCATTGGCGGCAGCCGTGGTCGTTCTAGTCCGGCGACATGACTTCTCGAGGAACAGCAATGGCGAATGACAAACGACACCGAATATCGGCGATCGTCCGCCACGAATACCGGGCGGCGGTCCGAAGCCGGATCCTCGTGGTTCTCTTGGTGATCCTCATCGTCACCACCGCCGGGTCCGTGATCATCGCTGCGGCCGAGTACGCCAGCCGCCTCGCCGACTACCAGGCCTACCGCGTCGCCGCTGAGGCAGGCGGCGTAACCCAGATCGCACCGTCACCGCTGGCACCGCTGTCGCTCCTGCGGGGCAGTTTCGAATATATCGAGATCATCGGAGGGGTGATAGCAATCACCCTCGGCTATTTGACCGTTTCCCGGGAACGAGCCAACCGAACCCTTCCGCTCATCATGTCCCGCCCGGTCACCTCCGGTGAGCTGGCCGCGGGCAGCCTCCTCGGCGCAGTTGCGGTGATCAGCACCCTGGTGGCTGCCACCACTGCGGTCGCCGTGATCTCGGTCGGGTTGATCGGCCACGACTGGATCAACCTCGGCCAGGCCGGGAAGCTGCTGCTCGCCTTCATCGCCGCCATCATCTATATGGCCACCTTCTACGTCATCGGGGCTTACACCGCGGCATCATCGAAGGTCACCAGCAACGGGTTGATGGTCGCTCTCGGCATCTGGCTCGTCGTCGTCCTGATCCTTCCCCAGATCGGAGACACCCTCGACGCCGACAACCAACTCCCCGGAGGCTTGTTCGCAGCACTCGGTCTCGGCCACGACGGAGAGGTCCAGATCCTCACCCACTTTGCCACCTATGAAACGATCCGGGGAAGCATCGAAGCCGCCTCGTTCGCCAAGCACTTCGAACGGTTTGCTTTCGCCATGACCGACGTGAAAGAGCGGTTCCGAACCCTGAGCCTGCCCGACCTGTTCTTCCAGGTGCGCTTCTCCATCGCCTGGATCCTGATCTACGCGGCGGCACTTCCGCTGGCGCTCACCCACAGTTTCCGCAAACAACCATCAATCCCACAAGGAGAAACACTATGAACACCAGAACCTACCGAGCTCGTCGAGTGATCGCGGCAGCGCTCGCCGCCGGAGCTGTGCTGTCCGCTTGCGGCGGTACCGCCGCGACCACGTCGACCAGCTCGGCGGGCGGTACTGCAACCACCGCCGCAGCCACAGGACCGGTCCTCCCGGTAACCAGCAACCCGATCACTAACCGGCGACGGCACAGGACTTGAAGATCGACTCGGTGCTCGTCGAGAACAACGTCGACGCCTCTGGCAACGCAGCGGACGACCATCTCGAGATCGCCGTCACCAACACCGGCTCGACCGAGTTGGCCGGGTTCGAGGTGTACTACACGTTTACCGACCCGACTGCAGGGACCAGCGAGAGCTACTACACCAAGCTCCCCGACACCTTCACCGTCCCGGCCGGCACCAGCCGCACGATTCACTTCGACAACAGCGGTGCCACCGACCACTTCCCCGTCAACGAGTTCAGCATCTACGCCACGTCTCTCAACGCCCTCGACGTCCAGGTCGAGGTGAGCGCCCAAGGCGCCGCCCCGCAGACGGCAACGGTGCAGAAAGACGCCGGCGGTGAGGAGACCTCCGACTGAACACGGCAGCGACGATCACCCATCGAGCAGCAGCCGGAGCGGGGCGACACCACGCCTCGCTCTCAGCCGGCTCTCAGCAAACGGACGCTACGGTCCCGGACCGCAAGACACACAAGGAGACGAGTGACCGATGCGGCTACTGGTCGTCGAAGACGAAACCAAACTCGCCGCCTACTTGAAACGCGGCCTCGAGGCGGAAGGCCACGCCGTTGACGTCGCCGCCGACGGTGAGGAAGCGCTTTGGTATGCCCGCAACCAGCCCTACGACGTCATCCTCCTGGACATTCTGCTCCCCAAGCTCAACGGCTACCTCGTCTGCTCGACGCTCAGGGATGAGTCCAATTGGACCCCCATCCTGATGCTCACCGCCAAGGACGGAGACTTCGATATTGCTGAGGCCCTAGACGCCGGCGCCGACGACTACCTGACCAAGCCGTTCTCGTTTGTCGTGCTGTCTGCTCGCATACGCGCCCTGGCACGACGGGGAGCACCTGCCCGACCCACCATCCTCGAAGTCGGTGACCTTCGTCTCGACCCGGCGGCACACACCGCCGAACGTGGCGGAACCGAGATCACGCTGACCGCCAGAGAATTCTCACTGCTCGAATACCTGATGCGGCACCCAGGCGAAGCCGTCGCCAAGACCGACATCCTCAACGCAGTCTGGGACTGGGACTTCGAAGGTGACCCCAACGTGATTGAGGTGTACATCGGCTACCTGCGACGCAAGATCGACCAACCCTTCGATCGGGCCTCGATCGAGACGATCCGCGGTGTCGGATACCGGCTACGAGCCGACCGATGACCCACCGGCGGCTTCACAAGCACCCGCTCGGAGTGCGAGGCCGAACCACCGCTATTGCAACTGCCGCCGTCGCTACTGTCCTCGCCGTCGCCGGGATCCTCCTCATCGTCGCCACACGGTCGGCCCTCTATCAGGCCGTCGAGACCACCGTCACAGCCCGCGCCGCCGACGTCGCCACCCAACTCGAAATGGGCAACTCGTTCACCCAGGTGCCACTAGTCAGAAGAATCTCGGTGCAGATCGTCACCGACGGCACCGTGATGGCATCAACCGCCGACATCGAAGGGCAACAACCGATCGTCGACGTCACCACCCCCGCCAGCGGGATCACACAGACCACGCAGGTCCCTGCCCTCGACGCCGCCGAGAACCAAGGCGAAGCGGGGAGCGAGGACGGTGACGAAGGTCCATTCCTGGTCGCAGTCACCGGCGTCCAAATCGGGGATCGGCCGTCGGTTGTGCTCGCCGCCGCCTCCCTCGACAGCGTCGACAGCGCCACGCGCACCCTGATACCGCTCGTCGCGTTCGGGTTCCCGGCGATCACCCTGCTGGTCGCCCTGACCGTGGCGGGTCTCACCCGCCGCGCTTTCCGCCCGGTCGACGCCATGACTCAACAGGCCGACACCATCTCCTACAGCGACCTCCACCGCAGGATCCCCGAACCCGCCCCCGACGACGAGATCCGCCGCCTCGCCGTCGTTCTCAACCGGATGCTCAACCGTCTCGACACCTCGGCCGCCCGCCAACGACAGTTCACCGCCGACGCCAGCCATGAATTGAAGAGCCCCATCGCCACCCTGCTCACCATGGCCGAAGTCGCAGAAGCCAACCCGCAGGGATTCACGGTCCCAGAACTGGCCTCCGACGTCGCCGGCCAGACACGACGCCTGGCCACCCTCGTCGACGACCTCCTCACCCTCGCCCAAAGCGACGAACACGGGCTACACCTCCAACCGGAGTGGTTCAACATTGCCGAAATGGTTGCCGACGAGCTCGCCCGCAAGCCCTCCCCGCATATCACCGTCGACACCGACCAGCTCGAACCGGCCCGCATGTACGGCGACCGGAGACGCATCGGGCAAGTCATCAGAAACCTTCTCGACAACGCTATCCGACACGCCACCTCCACAGTCCGGGTCGAGGTCAGTCTCGTCGGCGACCAAGCAACGATCCGCATCAGCGATGATGGGCTCGGCGTGCCACCCGCCGACCGTGGCCGTATCTTCGACAGGTTCGTCAGACTCGACGAGGACCGATCCCGCCAGTCTGGCGGCACCGGACTGGGCCTCTCGGTCGTACGAACCATCATCGAGGCGCATCACGGAACGATCACCGTCGAAGACGACCCCCAACTCGGTGGAGCATCCATAACGGTAACCCTGCCCGCACCGATACCGGACGAACCAGACTCCCGGAAGGCGAACTGACCCCTACGCAGCAGCGCCGGACCCTCGTTGGATCCGGCGCTGACATGTAGCGGGATGGATCGAGTCGATCAGCCGCTGACGCCAGCTTCGGGCGCCTCGCTAGCATCGTTGGCGTCGGGGATGCCGTCGCCGTTGTTGCCAACCTCTTCGCCCTCGAACTGGTGGTCGACACCGTCGACAGCCTCCTCGCCCGGTGTCTCCACCTCGTCGGATTCGGCGCCTTCCACCTCGCTGGCTTCGTTGGCGTCGGGGATGCCGTCGCCGTTGTTGCCAACCTCTTCGCCCTCGAACTGGTGGTCGACACCGTCGACAGCCTCCTCGCCCGGTGTCTCCACCTCGTCGGATTCGGTGGCCTGCTCGGCGGGCGTCGACGCCTCGTCGGTGGTCACCGCAGGCGACTCCTGCTGGGCAGGTGCCACCGTCGCAGCCGGCTGGGACGGAGTAGTGGCCGCAGCTGCGACACCCATCGTTCCCAAGGCAAGCCCGATCGCCGCAGCGAGGCTATACAGCCTCTTCCTAGGCTTCTTCTCTGTATTCACTAAAGAACCTCCTGGCTCTATCGACCCCCGGTGGGGGTCATCCTGGCAACATCGTGCTCCAAAGCACCTGTGGAGAAGCTGAGCCAACCTGAGAACGAGGCTCGGTGGGCGTGTCGATAGTGAATCCCGGGTGCCGAATCGGTTCCAGTCGCGTCTGCCTGACCGGACCGTCGTGACGGATCCCGAATCCGACGAAGCAGACGCTGATGCGCTGGCGAAGGCGCACCGCGCTGACCTCGTTGTACAGGGGAAGTACTCCACGACGTACCGCGCCTATTGGTTCGACGCCAACAGCCACACGGCATTCTGCCTGGTTGAGGCTCCCGACGCGGAGAGCGCAGCTGCGGTGCATCGTGAGGCCCATGGCTTGGTAGCCGATGAGATCTATCAGGTCGAGGCGGGCGCATGATCGAGAGTGCTGCTGAGTCCCGCCGAGTTTCTGAGTGTCTTGTCAGCGCCTTAGCCGGCCGTGATTTCGACGCCCTGGAGGGTCTGTTCAGCCCGGACGTGCGCTTCCGCGCCCTGGTTCCATCAGGGGTTAGGGAGGCAACCGATGCCCGGGGTGCGGTCGCCTGGCTTCGCGACTGGTTTGGAACCTCTGAGTCGTTCGACGTGGTCGACACGGGGGTCGAAGAGGTTGGCGGTCGGACTCGCCTGTGGTACCGATTCCGGCTCGACCGCGCAGACCGACGGTGCCTCATCGACCAGGAAGGGTTCTGCGACGTGAGCGGGGGAGTCGTCACCGACCTCAGCCTGGTCTGCTCCGGATTCCGTCCCCTGGATCGTTCGCACGAGACGCCGGGCAAGGCGGGGCTTGCTTGCGAATGGCAACACGCGAGCCTGAGGGGGCAACTTCGCCTCGACACCCATCGCCGACGCCATCGATTGGGCTCGAGAAGCATCAGCTTCGAGCCACCACGTGGCCTGTCGCCAATGGATCGAGGCATGGCCGACTCGATGGCGTGGGAGAGTCGGGTGTCGGGCGCCTGCACCGGATACATCATCACCAGGAAGCCGTGCGACCGGGCGGCGTTCAGATGGGACCTCGGAAAGCAGCGTCTGGAGTTCGGTGAATTTGGGAACCCGCCTGGTCGGTACCGCTTGTTCCTCGATGACCAGGGCTGGTTTTCCAGGGGTTCCGGATAGCAAGCGGTCCGTCCGTTCGAGCCCAGTAGCGCCCACTCCGAGAATCTCCAGGCATGTATCGGATCGGGCCGTTGTGCCAGACTGCACCCGATGAGGAGCTCTGACGCGACGGCTTTGGGATGAACAGGATCGTCACACGGGGGATCGGTTGCGACTCTTCTCGGTTGTCGGCGATTGGGTCGGTAGTACTTCGGTTCTTTCTATCCAGGCTCGTTCGTGGATGTTGCCGCGTCCTTCGTCTTCGACTCGGTCACGTATGTCGATGTTGATCCTCGAGCAGCTCGTTTCTTTGCTGACACCGCTGGTGTCGAAGCCATCATCAGCCGTCACTGTCGCAAACCTGGCAAGGCGGCTGGCGGTATCATCCCCAGCGACTATCGGACCGAGCTGAGCGTGCCTGATCAGTCTGTTGGTCTGCTGGTGTCGCTCTATGCGGGTTTCGTTTCCGAGTACTGCACCAGGTACCTGCAGCCGGGTGGGTGGCTGTTGGTCAATCCAAGCCATGGCGATGTTGCAATGGCCTCCATCGATCGCCGCTATCGCCTGGCAGCGGTGGTCAACGCAATTCGGGCGACTACAGGGTCACCGATAGTGGCCTCGACAGATACCTGGTCCCGAAGCGACCAATCGAGATCACGCCGCAAATGCTCCACGAAAGGGCCGCGGCATCGCCTATGCGAAGTCGCCGTTTGCCTACCTCTTCCAGCATCGAACAACTGATCAGGCGCCATAGTACCGATCTCTTCAAACCGAGGAGATCAGCATATTTCTGCTCGGGTGGTCAATTGCTCAGTGCGGCGGCGACTAGCGCTGTGAGGTAGAGACCGAGTCCATGATCGCATGGGTCAGCAGGTTGCGAATACGGGTCGCTGCGGGATTCGGAGTTCTCGAGGCGGCGATGCCGGCACCCAATCCGGGCTGCATGACCAGCCACGGCGCGGCCACCGTACCAACGCCGACGAGCATCGCAGGTCCCAAGGTAGGTGATCGAGTCCAATCGAGTCCGAAGATCGTGATCAGAACGAGAGCAAACCAAATGCCGATCGAGTAGTGCGCAACCCAGCCGAGCAGTCGCTCGTTGCGCACGGGCTCGGCCGACGCGATTCGGTCGTGGAAGAACTGTCCCTGCGGGAAATGGCCAATCCAGCGACCGAGCATTGCATAGTCGAGCGTTGAGACACCAAATAGACGGTGTAGGAGCGTCGCCCATGCGTCGATGAGAGCTGATCCTCCGACGCCGATGACGATTCCCCGCGTGAGTGTTCCGATCAGGTCAATCAAGGCCGGAGACTCTCTGAATCGGTAGTGGGCTCATTGCAGTGACCAAGGTGCCTTCCATGGCCGAAGCCAGCCGCGCAACGTGAGATTCGGATGCTTTCGGGAGTACCGGCGACTCCGTGCGGGTAGCCGAATCGGGTGTTCGTGGTGTCAATTGAAATTGGCGATGGCCAAGACAAGAGCTGCGATCAACGAACCCGAGGCGACTACCAATAGCCACGACGCGACCACGGTTGTCGTCAAGAATGTGTCGTGACGCTGGTGTGATCTCAGCAGAACCGATATTCCGACGGCAGCGCCGACGATCGCACCGGCGAGAGCTGTCAGGTTGTTGTCGAACCATCTGACAGAGATGAAAACGCCGACCAGCGAGCCGACACCGACGCCTGCGAACAACCCGATGATCGCATCGTGGATCAGCCACCGCGGTGTCCGTGCGGTGGACGTTGACTCGGGACATATAGGTCTCCTTTCAAACTCGCATTGCTGGCCAGGAATCCATACTCGTTTATGGGTTCGCCGAACCCTCTAATGGCTCTCCACACGAGCCAGAAGATGCGCTTGTCCGATGAAGGTGAACGTCGCGACCGTCGGGGCATATTCAGCAATGAGGATGACTCCGAACGAATCGAAAACGTATCCGCCGCCCGCCACGAGAACGAGAACACCGAGAAACTTCGGAAATTCCACCGACTTGAACAACAGGTATCCGAGTCCGAACAGGTGAAGCCCGAAGATTGCCAGGGCAATGCCTGCCCAACCGACATCAAACCCATCGAGGAGGGACATCACTTGGGCGTGGAGCTGCTCAGCATCCAGGGTCGATTGGTTTGCGCCTGCGACGAGGTCAGCCGCCTCGAGCAGGTTGACGAGGACTGCCGCGAGAACCGCGGCGAATGCCAAGCGCACCCATGCTGTCAGCAGAGCGATGGTCGAGTTGACCTTCCTCAATAGGACGAACAGAGCCCATGCCACGACAATGTCGAGCATGATGACCATCAGAAGTGCGGCAATACTACTGCGGAAGAGACCCTGTGAGTCGGCGATGTCGTTGAAGGTTGCTGCGGGATCTCCGTAAACGACCAACGACCCAAGCACGCCGGACACGGCCAGTGGTGCGAGGATCGCCACTAACAGCAAGCTAAGTCCGGCGATCATTGCGAGGGTGCGTGGCTGAGCGCCACACGACAACACCGGAGTTGATATCGTCTCGAGTTGGGGACTGTCAACTGGTCTCATCGTGTTCGTTTTCAGAATCAGACGTCCTCATCGCTCACATCCGAACTGATACTTCGATCTAGCAGGTGACGGCTTCGAATGTGCTCGCCGATCATCTGCCCAGTGGCTCATCGTTCCGGATCGATGAGAGGACGTCGAGGATCGCCTGGGTAGTGGCGGCCGCGTACTGCTCGTCATGGATCAGAGCTACGTGGATCGCGCCGTCGATGACACGGTGGGCGCTGTTGGGTGACAAGGTGGCCAGATGATCTTGAGCGGTCATCCAGGTGGCACTACTCCCGACGCCGGCTGTCAGGACGACAAGAGGCTTGTTAGCGAAGTCAACGAGAGTTGCGGCTTCCTCGCTGGAGGTGTTCGCCTGGATGTATTCGTCGATTGTGCTTTGCATATAGCTGGCGCTCGCCGCGCTGGCTCTTATTTCGTCCCGGGACTGCGGCGGCAGGGTGCCGTAGTCGGCTTGGGCGAGAGGCGACCCACACCAAGTCGAGCCGAGGAGGAGACCAGTGCGGAGATGCGGCTCAGGATATCGGACGAGCCGTACTCGACTCGAGACGTCGGCCTAGCTGGCGCCACTGATGCGGGTGCAGTGGAGTCCACCAGAACCATGCCAGCGACCTCGTCGGGATAGAGGGCAGTGAAGGTGAGTACGTATAGGCCGCCGAAAGAATGACCCGCCAGCACATAGGGTCCTGGGACGTCTCCGCGATCCAGCAGACGCGTGCAGATCGGTCGCTATATGCGTGGCGTCCTGGTGGGTGTCCGCAGGGTCGCTCCAGCCGCGACCGGCGCGGTCATATACGCAGACTCGAGTGTCGCGGGCAACGGCCGGCGCGATCCACCCCAGAGCCGACGACATTTCGCCGCCACCCGGTTCGAGTACCACGGTGGGACTGCCTGAGCCGGTGCAGCTGAGATGCAAGCTGTGTCCGCCGACGTCGATCAACTGACCAGCCATCGGGAAGGCGTTGGGTTCGGCCGCTTCACTCACCGTCTCATAGGCCGCCCCCATCGAGGCGACCAGGAGCACGGCAAACACGGGATAGAGGAGCCACCTCCGGCTGCCACTGCGCAACTGCTGGCGGGAGCGGGCGATCATCCACACCACCAACACCAGCAGCGCGGGAGGCCACACCCAACTGAGCACACCTTGCACCGAGGAGCCGAAAACCAGCAAGAGAAGACCGTTCAGAGCCATGAAGACCGCGGGAGCCGCCGCCCATCGCTGGGGCTGATCGCTGAACCGGACCGAGAGCACAGCCAGCATTGCCCAACCCAGAGCGAACCCGCACAGAAGGGCTCCGGTGAGGTTGCTCTCCCTTGCGGGAATGAACGGTGCGGAAACAAGGAGGAGCCCGACGAGAAGTCCGGTGACCAACGAACCTGCCACGATCCAACCGACATGTCGACTGCGCCTACGATCTGGGCGGGACGGTCGCTCCTGGCCCCTGTCTACAGCCGTGGTTGTGGTCGTCACGATGAACCCACGCACAGCTGGCGTCGTACGGGTACCGCCATGCCCGGTTCGTGCAGAACGTGCACCGAGCCCTGGGGGTCCAGGCCGACCGCCTTCGAACTGGGGTCGTGCTCGGTACTGAGGTCACCGAAGTCTTTGGTCGATCCACCTGTCCAGGTCGAATTCACATGTCCTCTTCGGTTCGATCCCAGCCCCGTAGAGTCGGGTTCGATCGTGATGGCCGCTATTCCTTCTGCCAGTCCGGCCTCAGAGAGTAGGTCCTGGCAATGGCCGGATTGATCTGGCCGTTCTCGAGGAACGGACGCAAAGCTTCCGGGCCCAGGTAGCGCTCCTTGGCGGGTGGCCCTCATGATGGTGGTCGCGTTTGTCATACGGGCATGCCGGCTGTGATGGGTGAGGGCTTGAAGCCCTTGAATGCCAGGTAGGCGCCGAGCGAGAATTCCCACAGTGCTATTGGAACTGTCGCAATCGCAGTCTGTGCAGAAGCGGAATCCCAGGCGCCGAACATGGTGCCGACAAACGCTGCGATCAGTATGGGCGCCCCGATGAGTCCGAGCATCGGGAGCTTCCTTGGCACCAGGCGTGACTGGTAGAGCAGGGAGCCGAGCAGAAGCGCGTTCACTGCCGGTATAAGGCTCTGTGAGACGAGGAACGTCTTGTCATAGAGTCCGACAAGTGCTTGGCCGGTGACCAACCCGTCTGCTCCGACTCCGGTCTGTCGGAGGGCTACGACGGTTAGGAGGCTGGCGACGCCAGCGAAGATGAGGGTGCCCTCGAGTACTCGCGAGCCGACGAGGCCTAATCCGCGTCCTTGGTTCTGCCTTTTGACTACCGGGTACAGCACGATGGCGGTGCCAATGCCTGCGAGGGCGACGATCAGTTCGAGGAGGCCGCCGACGAACACGCCGGTGTCTGAGCCGGAGCCGAGCATGTAGTTCGTCTCGTGCACCGGGCCGTATAGGCCAAGGGTCGGGATCGAGACAAAGGTGATCAGGTAGAGCACTCCCGCCCAGAGCGAGGTCTTTCTCAGTGAGTCCATCGGGACTCGTTTGTTTGGTGCTGGTCGGTCGATGACGGTAGTTGCCACGATCGCTGTCCTCCGTTGTTGTTGGAGACCGGGAGGGATTCTGACCCTGGCGATCCGATTATCTTGCGCTCACGTACTATACACGTGCGAAACATCTGTGTGTGAAATAGTATGCTGCACTCATGACACAGTCGAATTTTGTTGACGAGTCCGTAGCCGGATGGAGCCGCCTCTTCCCTGAGCGGGACATGCTCAGCTTGGAAGTCGTTCAACGCTTGGTATGGAGCGGCCGCCTGGCCCACAAGCTCCTAGAACGGGCAGCCATCGCCTCGGGATTGCAGCGGCGTGGCGACTACGAGGTGCTGGCAATACTCCGCCGGTTCGCACCAACACAACTGACCCCTCTAGAGGTTGCACAGCAGCTCCTGACTTCACCGTCGGGCATGACCGGCAAACTCGATCGACTCGAAGAGCAGGGCCTCATCCAACGAACGCCCGATCCCAACGATCGAAGGGCGGTCCGGTTGAAGATCACGGCTTCGGGCCGTACCTTGATCGACAACGCCTTCACCGCAAGTCTCAGCATCTACGAATCCATGCTCGAAGAGCTATCACGCACCGAGGTGAAGAACCTGGAGGCACTTCTCGACAAGCTCCTCAAACGCCTGGACCAGCTCGCCGGCACGAGCCGCCCCCGGGCCACCCTGACCACAGATACCCGACAGCTACGTCCCTAACGTCATGCATTCGTGCGCCTCACTCGTGCAGATTACGTTTGCCTGGGGTAGGCGGTGGGAGGATCTCGATGTGGTGCCGGGACGCCGCCGCCAGTAGACGTTCGATGTCGGGTTCGGCGGGATCCGGGAGCCCGGGCCGGGTGGCCGGGGCTCCGCTCTCAGCGGCGAAGTGCTCGAATTGGGAAGGGGCGGTGAGCTGGAGCATGCGGGCGGGTCCGCCGTCGGAGACGACAAACCGGTGCGGTGTCCCTTTGGGGAGGAGGGCAAAGCCGCCCGGCTCGAGTACCCAGGTCGAGGCGCCGCAGGTCACTTCGAGTTGGCCGTCGAGAAGGTAGAACGCCTCGTCTTCGACGTGGTGGATGTGAGGAGGAGGGGCGAACCCGGCGGGACACTCGCATTCGATGAGCGTCAGTGCGCCCCGTGTGGCGTCGCCAGCCGCTTTCACCGTCATGCGCGTCCCGAGGAACCAGAGAGCTTCTCCTTGATCGCGGCCCAGTGCATATCCCGTGGGGGGTGTCATCGTGTGTTCTCCATCGCTATGATTCGGATACCGAATGAAATAGTATGGCACCCGAACCAAATCGTCAAGTCCCCGAACCAAATACCGGAACCCTGCTGTTGTGGGCGTTTCAGAGCTTCGAGGCGGAACTCTTGGAAGGCCTGGAGGCAGATGGCTACGCCATCCGTGCCAAGCACGGAAGCGTGCTTGCCAATGTCGACGACGGCGGCACCCGCCTCACCGAGCTCGCTCGCCGGGCGGGTATCGGCAAGCCGGCGGTGAGTGAGCTGGTCGACGAGCTCGAGACGATGGGTCTCGTCGAACGGACAGCAGATCCCACTGACGGTCGGGCGAAGCTGGTGGTCCCCACGAGGACCGGCGTCGAGCTGATTGAGACGGCGGGATCGGTGATCACTGCCATCGAGGACCGCTATCGGAAATACCTCGGCTCAGCCGCCTACCGGGAGCTCCGAGCGGCGCTGTTGGCCCTCGCCCCTCACGAGGCGGCGGACGTCCAGCCCCGGATCGGATTCGAGCCGCTCTAGGAGTGCCTGCCAGCGGTCTGCCCGACCCTGGGTGGAGGATTTCCCGAACGTACGACGGCGAAAATGGCAGCGTTGATCGCTGAATGCTCGGATCGGGCACTCATCACTTGCGGCGCTTCATGAGGAGGGCATACGTAATCGAGTAGCTCAGGCGTTTGTAGAACCAGTGCATCCTGATGATGCACGCAGGCACTACGGCGACTGCGGACTTGCACCCACGGGTCGGTCCTCTCGTATGTTCACGAGCAGAGCGTCGATGCCTGCTGATCCGATGGCCGGGCTAGACAGAATCGGTGGTTCGCGAGGTTTCGAGAAACGGCAGTTCTCAGGACCAGTCTCGATATCCGCGGGTAGGCTCAGATCACCAAACCTTTCCAACTGGAGTGTTTCATGTCGATACAGGACGCTCGGGTCACCGCCTTCCACAGCCTCCATGCCGCGGGGTGCTTCGTCATGCCAAACCCGTGGGACATAGGAAGCGCGGTGGTTCTCGAACGGCTCGGTTTCAAGGCGCTGGCGACCACGAGTGCCGGCCACGCATGGACGGTGGGCCGCGCCGACAACCAACTGCTGCTCGAGCAGACGCTGGAGCATCTTCGGGAGGTTGTTGGTGCCGTGGACGTACCGGTGAATGCGGATTTCGAGGGCGGTTTTGCGGACGATCCCGAGTCCGTGGCCGGGAACGTGAAGCTCGCCGCGGCGACAGGGATTGCCGGTATCTCGATTGAGGATTCCACCGGTAGCGAGGCCGAGCCCCTGTACGACTTCGACCTCGCCGTCGAGCGAGTTCGAGCCGCTCGCCTGGCCATCGACGAGAGCGGAACGGGTATCGTGCTCACCGGTCGATCCGAGGGGTTCGTATGCGGGCGCCCCGACATCGACGAGACGATCCGCAGGCTGCGAGCCTATGCGGAAGCCGGGGCCGACTGCCTCTACGCTCCGCGGATCGACAGCGTCGAGCACGTCTCTGCGGTCGTCGCCGCGGCGGCGCCGAAGCCGATGAACCTCTTGATCAACGCCCCCTTCATGACGGTCGCAGAGGCAGCATCCCTGGGAGTTCGTCGGATCAGCGTCGGGGGCACGCTGGCCCGCACCGCTTGGGCCGGATTCCTCGAGGCGGCAAGAGAGATGTCGAGTGAAGGGACCTTCTCCCAGTTCGTAGATTTGCCGAACGTCGATGCTCTTTTCGCCGGGCAATAGCGGCGGGGCGCGGCGTCCCGGCACCGTCTCGTCCTCGTAGGCACGCGATCTCGTGTGCGATCCGCGGCCGCGGCTCAACCGCATGTCACTTCTGTTTCTCGGAGCTGCCGAGTTTGGCTCCGGGGTTCCCTGACTAGACGAGTGATCGTCACCTGCTCGCCGTCTTGGCGACCAGGACCATGGCCCGGTAGCGGGGGTCGATGGTGTGGGCGAGCTTGCCGATTTCGTCGGGGGAGAGGAACCGAATCTCCGAGCCTTCGACCCGCGGCAGCGTGATGTTGCGACACTGCGAGCGCATGATCAGTCCTGCCTGGACTGCGTCCGAGAAGATGCGGTTGAGGTGTCTAGCTGGGCGACCCATTTTTGGATGTTGGTGGTTGGACGACTCCGAGCGACATTTTCGCGAAGGTGGGGAGTATGAGGCTGTCTAGGTAGGAGTCGCCGCGGGTCTTGGTGGAGTCTCGCCGGTTCAACCAACCGGGCGTGGTTTGTTTGGCGAAGTCACCTAGCTTGCCGGCTCGAGGGTCGACCTAGGTGCCGGCGAACCCCCATGACGTACCTCACCGGCTGACGACTGGTATTGGCCGGCGATCTCCCTAGGGAGGATGATCCACCACGATCGGGGCCACAGCCCCGCAAGTCACTGAGCACGGCCATCAAGAGGGTTTGGGATATCAGCCCTACGCAGTATCGCTCCATGGTCGGAGCGCGATAGCTAGGTGGATCGCCCGCTCAAGTTGCTGTTTCGGCCCGAACAATCGTGCTCGGGGGCTCGGTACGGCCGACGGAGCAAGCTGATTGTCGATCGGGCCTGGCCGGTCGACCGGCCAGGGGTCTCGTAAGCCACAACGCCAAGACGTGCGCCGAGATCTGCCAGAGGCGCTGGTTGGTTTCGCCCCTCTGCCGTTGTGTGTCGGCCGGATTCTGCCATTGCACCGGGACAGGATTGGGATATCCTCGGATCGTGGCAAGCCCGGAGCTTCGCGTCCGCCTTCTGGGTGGTTTTGAGGTCGAGGTCGACGGTCAAATGATCCCGAACGCCGCGTGGCGGCGTCGTGGCGCCGCCGACCTCGTCAAGCTGCTTGCGCTCGCCCCAAGGCACCGACTCAGCCGGGAACAGATCAGCGAGGCGTTGTGGCCGGCACTCCCACCGGATCGAGGCGCCGCCAACGTCCGCAAGGCCGCCCACTACGCCCGGCGGGTGCTCGGCGTTGACTCGGCGGTCGCTGCCAGGGATGGCTTTGTCTATCTCGCACCCGACGGATCGGTGGATACGGATGCGGAACGCTTCGAGCACGCCGCCCGGGACGCCGTGGATCGAGCTGATGGACCGGCCTGTCGCACGGCTGTTGCTCTCTATTCGGGCGAGTTGTTGCCGGGCGACCGCTACGCCGACTGGTGTCGCGGAGATAGGGACAACCTCCGACTGCTGTTCCTCGAGGCCCTCGCTGGCGGAGAGCAGTGGGGCAGATTGGTCGAAGAGGATCCGGCAGACGAGCGAGCCCATCGTCAGATCATGCGTTCCCAACTTGATCGGGGCGATCGACGTGCTGCGCTGCGTCAGTTCGAGCACATGCGATCGGCATTGCGGGAGTTGGGGGTGACGCCGGTCGACGCGAGCATCCAGCTGTACGAAGAGGCGCTCGCCATCGATGCCCGGGATACCCCAACCCCCGCGGAACGGGCCAGAACACTCCTGGCGTGGGGCGTCGTGCATTGGGAGCGAGCCGACCTCGATGAGGCGGAGCGGGCTGCCCTCGAGGTGCGTGCCCTAGCCATCGAGGCCGGATTGGGGAGGGAGTTCACCGAGGCCAGTGGGCTCCTGGCGGTGATCGCCGTTGCCCAGGGCTCCTGGCGCGAGTTCTTCGGGCAATCCTTTGCCGAGGCGCTCGAGCACTATCCCGATCTGGCGCCGTTTCTGTTCGACGCCCATGTCTGCATGAGCGAGTTCTCGGTCCACGAGCGTGACGGGCTCGAGGGAGCAGAGGCTCTGGCGTCGCAGCTCATCTCAGTTGGCAATCGATCGGGCTCGGCTCAGGGTCGCTCCCTGGGTCTGCTGCTGAAGGGTGAAGCTGCCCTACTCGCAGGTGACACGCAAAGGGCTCGCGAGAGCCTTCTCGAATCGATCCGTCTTCAGGAAGACGCCGGACCGGCGAGTCCGCTCATCGTCGCCCTCGAGCGGCTGGCCCAGGTAGAGGACATTGATGATCATCACGAGACGGCGAAGGAGCTTCACGAGCGGTCGCTGCGCCTCAGTAGGACCACAGCTGTGGCGGGCCATCTGGTTCCCTTCGTGTATGGCGGGATCGTCGCTGGAGTCGACACCTCTGATGTGTCGTCCGTGATCGCTGCGGCCGAGGAGGCGCTGGCGGCGATCGACGCATGCGAGCCGTGTTCGATGGCATTCCACGTCGGGTCGGTCGGTGCCCTCGCTTCCGTGGGTGACGTTGCAGGTGCTCAACGTCATTTGGGGAAGCAGAGCGTATCGCCGGCCGCTGGTCAGAGGGGCCGTGGCATGCAGCTGTGGCAGAGGGACGTTCCCGGGTTCTCGAGGCGGAGGGTGCTCGACCGGCGGATGTGGTGGCGCTGCTCACAGAGGCGAAGGGGGGTATCGATCCTCCGGTCGCCTCAGGGATGAAAGACGATGCGCGGCTGCCATCGCCGCGCTGCGGTGATTGCTTGTGGGGAACGCCCGAGGAACGCTCGGTTCTTACGGTGGGTGTAGTGGAGACGCACGGTCTCCCAACCGAAAGGAGCGACACATGCCGCTATTCATGGACCTCCATCACCTCCCCGACGAAGCAGACGCTGATGCGCTGGCGAAGGCGCACCGCGCTGACCTCGTTGTACAGGGGAAGTACTCCACGACGTACCGCGCCTATTGGTTCGACGCCAACAGCCACACGGCATTCTGCCTGGTTGAGGCTCCCGACGCGGAGAGCGCAGCTGCGGTGCATCGTGAGGCCCATGGCTTGGTAGCCGATGAGATCTATCAGGTCGAGGCGGGCGCATGATCGAGAGTGCTGCTGAGTCCCGCCGAGTTTCTGAGTGTCTTGTCAGCGCCTTAGCCGGCCGTGATTTCGACGCCCTGGAGGGTCTGTTCAGCCCGGACGTGCGCTTCCGCGCCCTGGTTCCATCAGGGGTTAGGGAGGCAACCGATGCCCGGGGTGCGGTCGCCTGGCTTCGCGACTGGTTTGGAACCTCTGAGTCGTTCGACGTGGTCGACACGGGGGTCGAAGAGGTTGGCGGTCGGACACGCCTGTGGTACCGATTCCGGCTCGACCGCGCAGACCGACGGTGCCTCATCGACCAGGAAGGGTTCTGCGACGTGAGCGGGGGAGTCGTCACCGACCTCAGCCTGGTCTGCTCCGGATTCCGTCCCCTGGATCGTTCGCACGAGACGCCGGGCAAGGCGGGGCTTGCTTGCGAATGGCAACACGCGAGCGAATTCCACGCGTAACGACGATTCTTCAGCCGAGCCAGAGTGCGGCGCTGGCGTATCCTGATAGGTGCTCGCCGGGGCGGCTATTGCTAGTTGGTACGCTGAGACCATGGCCGAGTCCGCAGACGCGTTGATAGAGGAAGGGCGGATCGCCGCGGAGAACCACGCATGGCAGCGTGTCTTTGACTTGTTCACCGCTGCCGGTGGTGCCGGTGCCCTCGACGAAGGCGATCTGGAGTCCTATTGGACGGCCGCATATCTCATTGGTGACGTCGCTGCGGCAGTCGATGCGGTTTCCCGCCGCTACCAGTCCGCCCTCGAGGCCGGTAACAAGAGTGCCGCGACGATCGTCGGCGGGTGGGCGGTGTTCATGCTCACCATGCACGGGGCAGTTGCCCAGGCCGGGGGATGGCTGTCGCGGTTGGGGCCCGTTGTCGCCGACCTTCCGCAGGACGATCCAGCCCGCGGGTACATGCGCTGTCTCGAGGCATTCCGCAGCACCGCGATGGAACGGGACTACGCGGCTGGCCACGAGGCGGCGAGCGAGGTGATCGCCGCGGCTCGCGCAGCATGGGGATCACAACCTGCTCGCTCTCGGACTGGACGTCGACGCCCGGGCGCTGGTGCGAGCCGGCCACATCGACGAGGGTATGCGCCGTTTCGACGAGGCCATGGTGGAGTTGGTCTCCGGGGCACTATCGCCGATCGTCACCGGGACCGTTTACTGCTCGATGATCGAAGCGTGCGAGGAGATCGCCGAGATCCAGCGGGCCAGGGAGTGGACCGAGACGCTGACCACCTGGTGCGAACGGCAGCACGGCATGGTGACGTTCAACGGACAGTGCCTCACCCACCGCGCCACGATCTTGCGCCAGCAGGGGCGGTGGGACGAAGCCGCAATTGAGGCAGACCAGGCTCGGGAGAGGTTCGTAGGGGCGGCCGACCAGCCGGCGACAGGCCGCGCCTGGTACGAGCGCGGCGAGATCCACCGGCTGCGTGGGGAGTGGCCTGAGGCCGAAGATGCGTATCGGGAGGCTGCGCAGTGGGGACACGATCCTCAGCCGGGGCTTGCCCTCCTCAGGATCGCCGAGGGGAACGTCACCGCCGCTGCTGCCGCGATGCGGCGACGCCTTGCCGAGGCGGAGGATCTCATCGACCGTGTTCGCCTTCTTCCTGCGCATGTCGACGTCATGCTCGCCGCAGGGGCAAAGGAAGAGGCGGCCGCATCTGCCGCCGAGCTGTTGCGACTCGCATCCACCTACGGCACCGTCGCTCTGCACGCCCGTGCCGATTTTGCCTCGGCCGTCGTTAGCCTTGCCGGCGGCGATCCGGAGCCTGCCCTTATCGAGCTGCGCCACGCCGCTGCTGCGTGGCGGTCGCTGCAAACGCCATACGAGGAGGCGCGCACCCGGATGCGGATCGCAGAGGCTTGTCGCTCCCTCGGTGATGAGGAGGCCGCGGTTCTCGAGGAGACGACTGCTGCCGAGACCTTTGCCCGCCTGGGTGCGGCGAAGCCTGCTGTGGAGCCGGAGGTGTCACATCCGCTGTCGCCTCGCGAGTTGGAGGTGCTCGCCCTCGTGGCTACGGGGATGACGAACCGGCAGATCGCTGATGAGCTCTTTCTCGCCGTCAAAACGATCGAGCGCCATGTGGGCAACATCCTGATGAAACTGGACGTGCCATCGCGTACTGCAGCCACCGCCTACGCCTACGAGCACCACCTCGTCTGATGGATGAGGGAATACCCTCATTGTCGATTACGGCAGAACGCGGGACCTCCCCGAAGTCGCCAAAGGCTCCTCGTCGTACGTTGGGAATGACCAATCCAACGAGGAGGATCCCATGATCAATCCGGAACGGATCGACACAGTCGTTATCGGAGGGGGACAGAGCGGATTGTCGGTCGGGTATCACCTCGCCCGGCGTCGGATTCCGTTCGTCATCCTGGACGCAAATGAGCGAGTCGGAGAAGCCTGGCGGAACCGTTGGGACTCGCTGCGTTTGTTCACCCCGGCCCACGAGGACGGGCTGGATGGCATGGAGTTCCCGGCGCCGGGGGAGTACGCCCCGACGAAGGACGAGATGGCCGACTATCTAGAGACCTATGCCGAGCACTTCGAGCTTCCGGTGCGGCTCGGCACGCGAGTAGATCGGCTCTCCATTGACGGCGGCACGTACATGGTGGCGAGTGGCGATCACGTAATCAAGGCCGACAATGTCGTGGTGGCGATGTCGGGATGGCAGCGTGGCCGGGTGCCCGACTTTGCAGCAGATCTGGACCCGAATATCTACCAGATCCGATCTGAGGAGTACCGGCGCCCATCGCAGCTCCCACCCGGCGATGTGCTCGTGGTCGGGGCAGCGAACTCGGGAGCTGAGGTCGCGCTCGATCTAGCCGGGGACCGCCGTGTGTGGCTGGCCGGCCGTCACCCCGGGCATATTCCATTCGACATCGACGGCTGGTTTGGGCGCAAGATCGGAGTTCGGGTTGTCGGCTTCGCTTTTCACCGTATCTTGACCAAGGCGAATCCGCTCGGAAGGAAGTTCATCGCCAAAATGTACGGGAAGGGCATGCCGCTGGTGCGCACCAAGCCCAGGGATCTTGTGGCATCCGGCGTGGAGATGGTCGGCCGCATCGATGAGGTGCGTGATGGGATGCCCATCGTCGCCGACGGCGACGTGATATCTCCGGATGTGATCGTATGGGCATGCGGCTACGAGCCGGGATTCGACTGGATCGACATGGACGTGCTCGGCGACGGCGGCTACCCACGTCACCGCTTCGGCATCGTCGACGAACGGCCGGGGCTCTACTTCGTTGGACTGCCCTACCTGTACTCGGTCTCCTCACATACCGTCGATGGCGTCGGCCGTGATGCGGCCAGGGTTGTAAACGACATTGCCGCCCGAAACGGCTCGCGTCAGCTGGCGAATAGCTCGTAGTTGTCTCTTGGGCTATCGGGCCGACTGCTCCCCGGCACGCTGATGGTTGGTGGAACGTCTGCGTGCTGGCAGCGCGACGAATGATGCCGCCGCACCGACTGCCTTGTGCCTTCTCCGGGTTGAAATCTTGGCTTGCTCTTGCGGCAGGAACAGTGTCGAGACTGATTGTCGTAAAGGAGGAACGGATATGAACAGCCCCGGTAGCGCACCAGAGGCGGGGAAAGCGATTCAGGTCTAGATCCGGCCACTACCAGCTCTCGTACCCCCGGCTGGCTGCTGCTGGTGGGTCTGCGGGTAGGTGTCGCTGTGACCACCGGGACATACGAGCTTGTCGGAAACTCATGAGGTCGAGCGTGTCACAGCGTTGCTACCGGCGTGGTGGCCGGAGGATGAGCGCCGGGGTGCTTCGGATGTACTCCCGAAAGCCCTCGTCGTCGCCCCACCGCTTTTCGGCGCTGGCTTCGAGCATTGGAATCCCGCTCACTTTCGTGAGCAAGAGGAATACGAACACCGGGGAGATGAGCATGAACCAACGCCATCCGGACAGAACAGGCACAGCAATAACTGCAATCCCCGTCCACAGCACAATCTCACCGAAGTAGTTGGGATGACGGGACCACGCCCACAGCCCGCTGCTGATAAAGCGGCCCCTATTCTCAGGGTCGTGCTTGAAGGCACCCTTCTGCTGATCGGCGGCTACCTCAACTGCAAATCCGGCAACCCAGACAACTATGCCGGCTATGCCTATCCAGTTGATCGGGCGACGTACGGTCGCAGTGATGACCGCAAGCGCAGAGGTCAGAGTCAATAGCACCCATAGACCCTGCACGGTCCAGGTCATGAAGAACCGCACGGGATCGACCTTGATGTCGTCAAAGCGCCCGTCACGTCCCGAGCGACGGACTCGACGGAACAGGAATGATCCGAGACGAAGTGCCCAGACGACGACCATCGCGCCGATGATGAGCGCCCGTTTGTCGAGGTCTTCGCTGAGAAGCAACGCAACCAGAACCACTGTGATGTACGTTGCGCCTCCGGTCAGGTCGAAGTAGCGCTCGGTCTTGGCCATATTCGAGGGTACGAACCCCAGCCAATTGATCGCATACGCAATCAGCCCACACAGCGCAAAAACCGGGATCGGCCCGACCTTCGTGCTGCCGACACTCCCGGCGACGCTAGCGAGGAGGCCGATGACAACGGCACCTGCGATGCCCACCAATGCTCGCTTTCGGTCCATGAGATGAAGCCTAAGACCGGGGGGCGTCTGGGGGCAAGAAGCCGGGACACTTGCCGAATCCAGGTCGAGGGCGACGCGATTGTGTCGATGCCGGCGGGTTTGGAAACGCCGGCTACGCCGCGACCGCCTCGTCGGGCGATAAGCCCTCCGAATCATGGGGCCTGGAACAAGCAATAATGCATTTATGCACCGGCATCCCGATTAGATGTCGGATGAAGAAAGGAACGGCATTGACATCCCAAGAGGACTTCATCGTCAGTGAGCAGCGTCTTGGAGCGCACAACTATCAACCGCTCGATGTTGTGTTGACCCGCGGCGAAGGGGTCTGGCTGTGGGATGTCGATGGCAACCGGTACCTGGACTGTCTATCGGCATACTCGGCGGTCAACCAGGGCCACTGTCATCCGCGAATCATGCAGGCGATGGTCGAGCAGGCAGGGAAGCTGACGCTCACATCCCGGGCATTTCGTAACGATCAGCTAGCGCTGCTCTATGAAGACCTCGCCGAGCTGACGGGGTCTCACAAGATCCTTCCGATGAACAGTGGCGCCGAAGCGGTGGAGTCAGCAGTGAAGGCTGCCCGCAAGTGGGGATACGAAGAGAAAGGTGTCGCGGATAACCAGGCTGAGGTCATCGTCTGCGCCAACAACTTCCACGGGCGGACCATCTCAATCGTGAGCTTCAGTACCGACCCGACTGCCCGGACTGGATTCGGTCCGTTCACTCCCGGTTTCAAGGTTGTCCCATTTGGCGATATCGAGGCTCTGCAGGCTGCGATCACAGCCAACACCGTTGCGTTCCTGGTCGAGCCAATCCAGGGCGAGGCAGGTGTGCTGATCCCGCCACCCGGGTATTTCACACAGGTTCGCGAGCTCTGCACCCAAACCGGGGTGACACTTATCCTCGACGAGATACAGACGGGTCTTGGTCGGACCGGGCGCATGTTGGCTGAGGAGCACGAAGGCATCGAGGCGGACGTGACACTCATCGGCAAGGCCCTATCTGGTGGCTTCTATCCGATCTCTGCCGTGCTCTCCAATGCTGATGTGCTCGGAGTCCTCAGACCGGGAGAGCATGGCAGTACCTTCGGTGGCAACCCGCTGGCCGCTGCAATCGCCCGTGAAGCGTTGCGAGTTCTGGTCGAAGAGGGGATGATCGAGAACTCAGCGCAGCTCGGTGCCTATTTCCTCGAGGAGCTGAAGCACATCGAGTCGGAGAAGATCAAAGAGGTGAGGGGCCGTGGTCTGATGCTCGCCGTCGAGCTTCATGACCAGGCAGGTGGAGCACGAGAAGCGGTTCTGGCGCTCAAGGACAGGGGTGTGCTCGCCAAGGACACCCACGGCTCGACGATTCGGATCTCTCCGCCGTTGGTGATTACCCGCGAGCAGGTCGACTGGGTTCTCGAGCAGATCGAATCCGTGCTCGTCTAGGTTTCTGACAAGGCAACCCAACGACGGCGCAGGCTGGGAATTCGGCTTCGGAGGTCGGCGGCGGACCACCCCAACCGGGCGCCATAGGTCCGCGTGTTCCTGCCCATCGTCCAATGCCACTGATATGATCGCGCTACATCGGGTCCGTCCGGCGTCGGCGCCGGCTGACAGATCGGAAGACTCATGGTCGGGCTCGCGTCTTTGACGGCACCGCACGAGGCTGTGCTCGAGGTGTTGATCTCCTTTGCGGTGCTGCTGGCGGGCGCAAGGATTCTCGGAGCGGTCGCCCTCAAGTTCGGCCAGAGCTCGGTAGTCGGCGAGTTGCTCGCCGGGCTCCTGCTCGGTCCATCGCTGGTCGGCCGGCTGTGGCCTGACGCCATGTCCTGGCTAGTTCCCCAGAGCGATACCGGGGGAGCGCTGCTCGGGCTCATTGGCCTCTTGGGTGCGGTGTTCCTGCTGATGTTGACCGGCCTCGAAACAGACGTCGATCTGATTCGCAGCAACGCGCGTGTGGCGGCTGGTGTCGCCATGGGTGGGCTCGTATTGCCGTTCGGGCTCGGCTTTGGCGTCGCCTATCTCATCCCCGAGCGCCTGATCGCCGACCCGGGGCGCCCCATCGTCTTCGCTCTCTTCTTTGCTACGGGGCTCGCCGTCTCGGCCATCCCGGTGATAGCCAAGATCTTGCTTGATCTAGGGCTGATCCGGCGTCGTTTTGGGCAGACTGTTCTGGCAGCCGGGATGATCGACGACACCCTGGCGTGGATCCTGCTGTCGGTGGTTCTTGCCCTCGCCAACGAAGAGTCGACATCGCCGTGGACCCTAGCGCTGGCAGCCGGCCGAATTGTCGTGTTCATCGGTCTCATGCTGACGGTCGGGCGGTGGATCGTGGACCGCGCCCTGGCCTTTGTCCAGAACCGCGGAACAACTCCCGATGGTGTCCTCACGCTTGCAGTGGTAGTTGCGCTCGGTTCAGGGTCGGCTGCGATGGCCTTCGGGATCGAGGCGGTGATGGGAGCGTTTCTCGCAGGTGTTGTCCTCGGATTGAATCCGCGCCTTCCGGTAGAGGTCGTCGGACACCTCCACACTATGGCTCTTGCGGTATTTGCGCCCGTGTTCTTTGCGATCGCCGGTCTCCAGGTCGACGTCGGCGTCCTCCGCGACGGGGCGACCCTTCGCATCGCGCTTCTCACCATCGCTGTGGCGATTGCCGGCAAGTGCTTGGGAGCAGCCGTGGTGGCTCGATGGATGGGTGTCGATGTTTGGACCTCGCTGGCGTACGGGGCAGCGCTCAACGCTCGAGGCGCCATCGGGATCATCGTCGCCTCAATTGGGCTCGACATCGGCATCCTCTCAGATGAGATCTACGCGATCGTCGTGCTCACGTCGGTGGCGACCTCAATGATCGCACCCCCGCTGGTACGGGTATTCCTCCGCAATGTGGCTCCCGATATGGAGGAGGACAGGCGCCTGCGACGCGAGGCGGTCGGGCCAATTCTCGGGGGGACCCCACGCCGAATACTTGTTCCAGTGCGTGTCCGGACGGCAGCGGCACCCGTACACGAGATCGCGTCGGAACTGGTGCGCTCGGTAAGCGCGTCGGCTCAGGTGACTCTTCTCACGGTGGTGCCGGATGCCGCTGCTAAAGCGACTGCGGAGAGGTTCGTCGATGCACTTGCGCCTCGCTTTGGCCTCGCCACACAGCGGATGGTCGAAGCTGGCGACCCGACCGCCCAGATCCTGCGACTGGCGCACACCGGGTTCGACCTGGTTGTGCTCGGCGCACCGGAGATCGAGACCGACGAGGGACTGTTCGACCCGGTCGTCGACACGGTGACGCGTTTGTCTCCATGTCCGGTGCTGATCGTTGCCGGTCGTGACCTTGACCGCGTTTCATGGCCGCCCCGGCGAATCATGGTGCCGGTCGACGGCACTGATAAGTCCCGTGGAGCAGCTCGACTGGCGCTGACGCTCGCCGCTGACGCAGAACTGAGTGTCGTGCATGTGGTGTCAGAGCCACGCTATCCGAGGAGCGGCGCCCCCGGTCGTCTCGCCGAAAGGCGAGTGTCGCTCGGCCGGGACGTTGTTGCGGACATCGAGCGGCTCAGTGAGTCCTATTCCGCATCGGTGACCACCCATGTGCTGACGGGCGGTGGCGACTTTGTGGACGTCATCATCGAGGCAATGTCACGCCAGGAGATCGATCTGCTCGTCATGGGCAGTAGCCTCCGCCCGGGTTCGACACGTCTTCACTTAGGCCCGAGAGTGGAGGAGATTCTGCAACTCGCCCCCTGCCCGGTGTTGTTGTTGAACACCGCGTGAGTGGTTGCGACCGGCCACCTCAGATTGATGTGCGTGCTACAAACAGAACCGTCGCTCTCGCCCGGTGAGATTATCGCGTTGACCGCGATTTCAGGAGGTGACTTGGGTGCTCGACGAGCGGCCTGAGGCACCTGTGGTAATGGCTCAACTCCGGGCAGGCGCGACCGATTATCTGCTGATGCAGCGAACGATTGCTCAGCGCTTTCAGAGCATTGGCTCAACTTCGGCCGTGGCGATGGTCGTGATCCTGTTCGCATTCGTGGTTGGCGTCGACTTGCTCACCGGTTCCGAACTGTCGTTCTCGCTCTTCTATCTCGTACCGGTCGCGCTCGTTTCGTTTCGGTGGGGCATCGCGTCTGGGCAGGGAGCCGCGTTCGGTGCAGCGCTGGCCTGGTTTGCGGTGGACCTGGTGTCCGGGAATAGGTACAGCAATCACCTCATTCCCCTGTGGAACGCTTCGGTTCGTTTCGGGTTCTTCAGCCTTGTCTCCTGGCTGTTGGACAACCTGCACCGAGCTGTTGAGCGAGAGACCGCTCTGGCCAGGACGGATCCGCTTACCGGCCTCCCCAATCGACGCGCCTTCGGAGAGATGGCCGCCCGTGAGCTGGCTCGCTCGGAGCGGCTCGGCTCCGGCGTCGCTCTGGTGGCCATTGACCTTGATGACTTCAAGCTGGTGAACGACCGCCGGGGGCACGAGGGCGGAGACGAAGTTCTCTGTCAATTCGCCACCACTGCGCGACGTGTTCTGCGCTCGGTCGACATCACCGGACGGTCGGGTGGAGACGAATTTGCGGTGCTTCTCCCGGACGTGGATCCTGCCGCGGCGCTTGCAGCGATGGATCGTTTCCAGGAGGCACTCACCTCGAGCGAAGTCGGTCCTATCGGGTGCTCGATGGGGGTGGCGTACGTCATCGGTGGTGTGGTCTCCGACGCGCTGCGCTCGGCCGACGCAGCTCTGTATCGAGCCAAAGCCGCCGGGAAGGGAACCATCATGCTCAGCGACCTCGTCTGCGCATTGGAGCTGGATCTACGATCGACGGGTGCCGAACCGGTGCAGCGGTACTCGCACCGCCATCCAATTGGCGAGTCGACCAATGTGGTATTACCCGACAGCGAGATCGAAGTGCCCGTTCCGTCGGGGAGTTAGCGGATCGGGGTGCAGTCCTAGGCTTGATCTAGTTGTGCGATCGACCTGCCGTCTGCACTGAGATCAGATGCAACGAAACTCCCTTGAGATGTAGCGAAGGGTAGAGAGACGCTGCGTTCCGGCCGGGTCGTCAATGCTCGGAAGGCGGGAACCCCTGCGATGACGGCGACGACTGAGCGCTGGGTCCTTCGCATCACGGACAAGGACAGAATCATGAAGGGAGTTGCATTAATCGCGTTGCTCATGTCCACGACCGGATCTGGTGGGCTGCGGAGGAGCGACCGGCAGTGCCATCTACGGTGGCAGGCAACGGCCTCGGCGGGAACGGTTCCCCCAATCTCGAGGGTGATCGCCTGCCAGTACAGCAAGCGGGGGAGCAATACGGACAGGCATCGGTGCCATTGACGGGAACGTTCACTTTGCAACGACTCCTACGGCTGTTTCGCAGGCTGATCGCCGCCCCACGGAAGTGGAAGACACGATGAGCTCACAACCATGGCCGTGGCCGTGCCGTGTCACTCCTCGGGCTCGAGCAACGCACCGCTTAGCGCCGCGACAAGCCATTGCTTGTAGCGGTCTGGTGACCAGCCGCCCTCGCTGACGAGCTTGTGATAGACGTGGGGGTGGGCGAGGGACCAGATGGCGGCGGCGGCCTCCTCCTCGCCAAGTCGCCACCGCCCGGGGCTCTTCTCGATCATGAGCCGCGCCGGCATCCGGTAGTTGGCCAAACGTCTGTCTTCCCGCTCACGCTCGAAGGCGGCCACTTCAGCATCAACGGCGGCCGCTTCCCTGATCATGCGGAATACGGCTTCTGATCTAGCGTGTACCTCTGCGAACCAGTCGGCCAGGACATCGATGATATCCCCGGCGTCTGCGAGTTGCTCAGTTCTTTCCCGCATGAACTCCGGCACGTGTCTTGGGGCCTCGGAGCCCGAGACGGTCTCGTCGAGTACGAGGTTGAGGACTGCGGCCTTTGAACCAACGACGTTGTAGATGGTCTGGATCGCCACTTCGGCTTCGGCGGCGAGATCGGCGATCGTGGTGGCCCGATATCCGCGCTCGAGGAACAGTGCGCCGGCTGCGGCTGCGATCCGCCGTACCGTTGCTCGTTGCATTAGGTCTTGACTAGTGGTCATTTAGAATGCCATACTAACGAAATGGAATCACATTCTAAATCAGGGAATCGGAAGTCGCCTATTCACCGCCGGTCGGGGGAGGGGGAGGCTGTCTGGGCGATGGGTTCACTCTTCGAGATCAAGCTCGATTCGGCCGAGACCGCGGGGGGCTTCGAACTCGCCGAAATCCACCAACCACCCGGGGTTGCTACGCCCCTTCATAGCCACCAGCGGGAAGCTGAGATGTTTTACGTGGTCGATGGGACACTCGACTACGAGGCAGGTGGCGAGATGCACCGGCTCGAGACGGGTTCGACGATGTATCTGCCCATAGGGGTCCCACACCGTTTTCGGATCAGGGGCAACACGCCGGCGACGATCCTTGCGATGGTCAGCCCCGGTGGCCTCTTTGACCTGTATCGCCAGGTGGGTGTCCCCGCCGGCGACCGATCCATCCCGGAATACCCGGATCCCGCCGAGTTTGGCCGGTGGGGCGATATTGCGCCGCGGTTCGGCCTCGAAGTACTTGGTCCACCAATTCCAGAGTGACGCGGCGAAGAGAAATCATCCCAGGCTCGCCCGGCCAATGGACGGCCTTCCAACCACGGGAGAACGAACGATGTCTGTCCTCACGAGAAGCGATCAGCAGCTTCGAAATATCGACCAGTTTGGTGTTGTCATCAGCGAGGGGTTCATCAAGGGCAACCTTGATGCCCTGGATGTCCTTTTCCACGAGGAGTTTGTCGAGCACCAGCGTGGATTCCCCACCAAGGATCTCAACGGCCTCAAGCTAGGCATTGAGGCCCTCAGACAGGCGATCCCCGACATCCAGCTCGAGATCGTTGATACCATCGTCGAAGGTGACAAGATGTCGTTCTTGCTCAGCGGTACCGGGACACACCTTGGGCCGATGGGTCCCATCCCGGCATCAGGCACACCTCTCGCCTGGCAGGTCATCGATATCTGTCGATTCCAGGACGAGCGGATAATTGAGCATTGGGGGATCCCAGACCGGATGGGAATTATGGAGCAGATCGGGATACCACGCCCCCCACGATGGCTTCGCCCACTTCTCGCCAGGAGAGCTCGTCGCCGTTGAGCAGGGCTGCGTCTGCCGTCACCCGTCCACCGCCGTAGGTCCTCAGGGATATGGTTCTCGACGTTGTCTAGCGCTGGATGAATTGCCGCTGTCGAGCCGGAACCATCCGCGGCTGCCTGGACCGGCGGGACCCGGCCCCCGGGCGTGAGCCGCGGGCCAGGATGTCGTCGTCGGCAGGGCGATTGGCCACGGCGTCGATACGGACGCCGTCCAGGTCCAGCAGCTCCTCGTAATCGATGTTGGTGGAGCTGGGCCTAGCGGTACAGGCGTCGGTGTCATGCCGTGTGGCAACTCTGCATAGCGCGAGGGCGAAGAAGAGAAATATTGCGTAAACACCACTGCCGACAAACCACACGTTCATTTCGCCTCCGCAATGGCTATCGGCACCCTGACTGCAGATCTACAGCGCGATGATGCAATTTGTTCCAGCGGGTTGGGAAGCACGGAGGGGGATCGTCAAGGACGTCTGGGACCAACCAGCGGGTCGGCGGTCGTAACCCGGTGCTCTTGGTGGCGGCCATGTGGTCGCGGTGGGCTGGCTCTCACAGTGGGTGAGAGTGGGCCAACGGCGGTCCGGCGACCTCCATCCAGGATCGTGCCGCGATCTCCTTGTACCTGGCCGGGTCGACCGGTCCTGGCGGCAGCGTGGCGTGCTCCTCGAAGAACCGCTCCATCCCTGACGGCGTGAACAGGACCAGTATGCGAGATGGTCGATCCTCGACGTTCTGGAAACAGTGAATGGTTCCCCGAGGCACGAATACGAACGACCCCGGGGCAGCGTCGAACAACTGGTCGTTGGCGATAAACCGGAACCGGCCGTCCAGAAGATACCAGGCTTCATCTTCCCGACGATGAACATGCGCTGGCGGGCCTTCCATCGGTCCGATCGTTACCTCCAACAGCGCAAGGCTCCCGTTGGTCGATTCCGTGCGGGCCTTGATGGTGGCCGGACCACCGGCCGGTCCTCTAACAACTTCACCATCGCCATCTGGCACCACGAACACGTTGACCGAATTCACCATGAGTCCTCCTTCACGGCGTCGGCCGTCTGGTCGGCGCTCGCCAAGCGTACGCGGCGGCGGCGGAGAGTGGTGCGGTTGACCCCGATATCTTCCTGGACCCTCGCCCGTGTGATCGACTCCCGAACGGCACGGTGGCTACTGTTGAGATCGGGCACCACCACTCGAACACTGCGGCTCGCACCGGGCCGGTGAGCATCGGAGGAAGCACCGTTGGCCGATACGACCCGATGGAGAGCGCGTCGAGAGGCGGCAGCGCGGTTTGTGCCCGCCATGCGGTGGATGCCCGAATATCCACGCAGCCGGTTGCGCGGCGACATCCTGTCCGGTGCGGTTGTTGCGGCCCTTCTGGTGCCGCAATCATTGGGTTATGCCCGCATCGCCGGTGTTCCGGTGCAGGTCGGGCTCTATGCCGTTCCCCTGGCACTGCTTGCATACGCGGTGTTGGGATCGTCACCGCAGCTGATCGTTGGCCCGGCTTCCACGGTGGCGATTGTCTCCGGGTCCCTGGTCGCCGACATCGCTCGCGACAACCCTCAGGAAGCTGTCGCCATCACGTCTGCGCTGGCGATCGCCGCCGGGATCACTCTCGCGGCGATAGGACTGCTGCGGGTGGCCTGGCTGGCCGAGTTTCTGTCGAGGCCCATCGTCACGGGGTTCGTCTTTGGTCTGACTGTGACCATCATCATCGGCGAAGCTCCGACGCTGGTCGGCATTGCGAAGCCGCCCGGTGACTTGATCGGTGTGCTATTTCGTACGCTGCGAAGCATCGGCGACGCTCATCTCGAGACCGTGATCGTTGGTGGAGTCGCGCTTGCGCTGCTGTTTGGTGGCCGGAAGATCTCACCTCATGTTCCGTGGGGACTGGTCACCCTCGTCCTTGGCGTCATCGCGTCCCGATTACTCGATCTCCAGGGAGCCGGTGTAGCCGTGGTGGGTGACGTGCCATCCGGTCTGCCCCCGTTCGGCCTACCGATCGTCCCGGGGCGTGATATCGGGGCGATCGTCGTTGGCGGCATTTCACTCGCCCTGGTCGCATTGGCCGAGGGGCTAAGCGCGTCCCGGCTC
Source organism: uncultured bacterium (assembly GCA_963731695.1). Taxonomy (GTDB): domain Bacteria; phylum Actinomycetota; class Acidimicrobiia; order Spongiisociales; family UBA5794; genus JAAETI01. The sequence continues at coordinate 54,711 of CAVSWM010000013.1, forward strand.
TTCGCAACTCTTGGCGGTTACCGAGTTGAGACCGAACGGGAGCTGGTTGGCATGGGTGTCGCCAACGTTGCCGCAGGTCTATCCGGCGGATTGGCAGTGGCCGGCAGTCTGTCGAAGACGGCAGCGGCGGAACGGGCCGGGGGCAGCAGTCAAGTGACCGGTCTCACGGCGGCAGTGTTGGTGGTCGCGGTGCTGGTCGCGTTCACCTGGTTCTTCGCAGAACTGCCGTTGGCGGTGCTCAGCGCCATCGTGGTCTCCGCGGTGTGGGGCCTCATGGACGTAGCGGCGGTTCGTCGTTATCGCCGGGTGCGTGGCGCCGACTTCATCGCCGCAGTTGTGGGGGCGGCATCCGTGGTGTTGTTCGGGCCGCTGTACGGTCTCGGCATCGCGATCGCGATATCGCTCCTGGCCATCATCTATCGTTCGAGCTCGCCACGCATTGAGGTGCTCGGCAAGATCAGCGATGAAAAGGCTGCCTGGGGGCGGGTTCGTGGTCATCCCGACCGCACTCCGGTGGCAGGTGTTGTAGTCGTCCGGCTCGACGCGCCGCTGTTCTGGGCGAATGCGACAGCGATCGAGGATCGACTGCTGGCGGAGGTAGGGAGATGGCCCGACACGCAAGCGCTTGTGCTCGATCTCGAGGCCACGACACAGCTCGACACAACGAGCGCCGATATCCTGCGCCACCTCGCCGACGAGCTCAACAAGCGCGATATCAACCTCTATCTCGCCCGGGTCCTGCACCGGGTCGAGCACGTGTTGGAGCGATCCGGGTTCGTCGACGCTGCTCCCCGGGAGGAGCACTTCTGGCACAGCATCTCCCAGTGCGTGCGCGCTGCCCGCAGGGACACCGGTCTCGATGGGTCCAGTAGCGAAGGCGAGGTGTCCAAGGCGCGGCCTCGAGAAGCATCGGGCTCTGAATCCATGGTGGACGGTGAGTCCGAGGAAGGCGTCGAGGTAGAGGTACTCGACGAAGATCCCAACGGTCTCGACGGTTCCACCGATTCGTGATCGGCTAGCCAAATAGCCGTCGAATCGGTTACTGATCGCAGGTGGCGGTGAGTTGGAAAGGCTGGAAGGTACTCCCATCCGGCAGCAACGCGAACGGAGACAGGTTCGGGTCGATCGGGTCATTGAGGAACGCCGTCCCGCTGGCATCCAATTCCGTTCCGTTCACGGAGACAGCGTCGATCGTTCCGGGCGCCGGTTCGACGAAGGTGAGCATCCATGCGTACGGTTGGGCGTTGAGCTCGACGAGTACCGCAAAGCGGGCTTCGCCCGTTCCGCTGGTCTGAGCATCGCGGTACTCGATGGTGATCTTGATTTCTCGCCCCGGGGTTTGCATGTATCTGCTGGTGGCGTAGAACGAGCCATCGATCACCGAGCATGTCCACTGCGGTTGGAACCCGTCCGGGTCCCGTACAGGCGGGTTTGGGCCGAATTCCAACACCAGGTCACCCACCGTCAACGTGTCCGGGCCTGTCTCGGTGGGACCGGCACTGCCGTCGGTAGGGGGCTCCTCGGGCTCCGGTGTCGATGCCCCTGCCAGAAACGCCGCGTATGCGAAGCTCTCGTTACCGGTGACGGCGACATCGACGATGCAGTCAGCCATCACATCCTCCCTGGTGATCCCTGCCTGGCGACAGATGTCCCTTGCAGCCTCGCGAGCGGCCTCCCTGAGGCTCTCTACGTTGGATTCTGCTGCCGGGAACCCGGCGATGGTGAACGTGGTGGTGTCTTCTCCTGCCTCGTAGTGGAACAGCGATTCGTCATTGGTGATCCGCCAGGTGTCGACGTACTCGGGGTAGAAGGTATCGAAGCGCGTGGCAGCGGCCGCGAGTATGGCTCCGGTTCTGGTGACGAGATCGTTGCTGGGATCGCCGTCTGCGTTCCCGAGCATCCCCGTCGAAGGATTTGCCGAGGGGGTTATGAGGATCGTGAGATAGCCGTCGTGTGGCGTGATCGTGGCCGCGGTCCCGTCGGGCCAGGCAAGTACCCAGCCGGTTGGTGACCACAGCAGAGCTCCGTCCCCGATGGGACGCGGTTCTCCACGGGTCAGGTGGGTGAGGGCGTCGTCTATGTAGGTGTCCCCGCTTGCATGGATCGACACCCGGTGTCCATCAACCCGGACCGCCAGTGCCGTCGCCACCGAGACGGTCTCAGAGTTTTCGAATGGCTCGGTGCGAAGCTGCATGGTGGCGACACCATTGTCGAACAGAGCGAATTCCCCGGCCGCCTGATTGGCATAGGTCTTGCCGTCGAAGGTGAGGACATGGACGTCTCCGTAGATTGCCGCCGGAGCGGGCGCGCCCAGGAAGAGCTTGGTGTCCTGGTAGCGGGGCGGATTGGGTTCGCATGACATCGGTCCGGGACCGGGCTTCTGTGTCGTTGTTGTCGCGCCATCGACACCCGCTTCGGGGCTCGGTGTGTCGGTGACCGCGCTACCCGCCTCTGCGTTCCGCTTGTTCATCCCTGCGGCCAGTGCTTCGCAGGCGGCTACTGCCGCTGTATTCGCCACATACAGGATGAACCGGTCTTTGGGCATGTAGACAAGGCGATCTTGGATAGGCAGGACCACTGTGTCCTCATCTGAGTAGGTACCCTCGCTCTGTTCCCGGGCGTTGGCGGCCAGGTCGTCTGCGATTGTGACACCGTTGAGAGCTGCCCGATACCTCGCTGCCGCCAAAATCGCCTTCTTGGTCTCCCGCGACATGATGGTGGAGCCCTTCAGTGCATCCACCGACTCATCGATCACGGTGCTGATTCCACCATCGCCGGCAAGGAACGAGACCAGCCCAAGATTCCAGCGATACGTGAACAGTTCGTATGTCGACATTCCCTCTTCTGCGGCGGGATCACCCGGCAGTGTCTGTCCGAACAAATAGACGGAAGTGAGCTTGTCGCCGGGCTGCACGGATGTGAATGTGATGTCGACAAGCGATCGGTCGCCGGGCCCGACGTGGGTACGCCGCTGTGCGAAATTTGCGGTGACGATCTCTACGAGCATCTGGGTGCCTGTCGGATCCGCCCCCATCAGAGAATCCGCAACCTCAGCGCTACCGCCTGATCGAAGAGTGTCGATCAGTTCAGCCTGGGTGGTGCCAAGAAGCTCAGGTGTCGCCGCTAGGAGCGCAAAATCCACTGACAGGGACGGCAATTGATCGCCTTCACTGTCTACTTCCCATCCCTCGATGGAAGTCGTTGGGGCGAAGGTGAAGCCGCCTGCCAGATCAACCGGGTCGCCCTGGCCCGTCGCCGCGCGATCGATGACCTCTTGATAGAAGCTGACCGGTCCGTTGGCGGTCTGCTTGGCCATGTCGATGTGAACGGCGAAGTCCTGCACACTCTGGGTCCCACCGACAGCCCGATTCATCAGATCCGCTGCCGCCGCGGTCGGCGTTGTCGATGATGCAGGTGCGACGCCTTGATCGGTCCCGGAGGAAGTACACGCAGAGACCAAGACGGCAGCTGCGAAAACGAAAGCGAGCTGATGCCCACGCCTTCTCGCGCGGCGCGGTCGCCAAGCGATATCACACCCGGTTCCCGGCACCTCACGCCTCCCTGGGTAGGTGGACCGTCGTGGTCGGGTGCCCTGCCCGGAGTGTGGATCTAGCCACAGGTGATCTCGAAGGAGCCCGAGACGAGGTCTTGAGCGGTATCGATGCCGTTCCGCATCGGACCTTTTGCAGAGAATCCTGACTCATCGCGCTGGAACTCGACCTTGTCGCCTTCGGGCAGTGTTGAGTCGAGGCTGTAGAAGACAGCCGGTTCGGCGCCGAAATCAGCAATGGTGCCCGCCACGTAGGCCGGTGTCACAGTTGTGTCGATCTGGAAGTTCGCCGTACCGTCGTCGGCGCTATATGAAGCGTTGCGCCCGTGAATCAGGCATTCGCCTGTGCTCCGATACTCCGCCCCATCGACTACGACAAGCGCAGCTCCCTGCGTGGTTGAAGCGGCCACGTAGTCGAGTCGTGCCTCGTCGAGGTTGGCCTGCGCCTCGATGACTGCCGAAAGGCCGGTGTCGTCGGGGTACCCGAGCATTCCCTCGGTGGTGTCCAGCGTGATGAGACCGATTCCACCTTTGGCGAAGACCAGCTGCTGGTTGAAGTCGTCCTCGTTCAGAAGTTCGTAGCCGGCATTGACCAGGTGTTCGCGGAGATCGGCGAGCATTCCATCGACACTGAGGCTCGGTGATATCCCCGCAAACTCATAGGTGCCGGTCTGTGTGGTGCTGCTCGACCCGAGGAACTCGAAGTCGGGCGGAAGATAGAAGTCGCTGGGGAGCCAATCCGGGCGCTCGTTCACCCCGAGTTGCATCGCTCCCTCGTCGGTGCTGATCTTGAATGATCCGTCGTCGGCGAGCGTGACATCCACGTCCTGCCCGCTACTCGCCTCTGCCAGACGCTCCGCCACGTCGCTACCCCCGCAGGCGGTCAGGATGGTGACCAACAACACCACCAACCACAGAAGACGACCTGAAGACTTGCTCGACGGCACGATCGCTGTTCCCTTCGCTGGCCTCGCTACCCCGTTACGTCATCGCAACGCTAGGGGAGGGCGCTAAACAGCTGCTAAAGAAGGTGGGCGACCATCAGTTCTGCAGATTCACTGGACGGAGGTGACGGTCAGCGAGCCGAGAAACCGTGCTGCATCCTCGACAGCGTTCTCGGTGGTGCGAACGTATGCCGACGACCTGGTGCTTCAGCTCCTTGCCGGTGGGGGAGGCGTCGAGCGGGAGCCACCCATACCCTTCGTAGACGTCTTCGATTTTCGAGACGATCCCGGCAGCGAGCCCGGGGTCACCGACGGCAAGTGCCAGGCCGGCAACCGAGATGAGAACCTGGGCGATATCGACCTCGTCTTCGATAGGGATAGGTCGCATCGCCTCGAGGAGATAGCTGGCGGCCACGACAGGATCGCCCCACGTGATCTCGATGTTGGCTTGCTCGACCAGCGCGCCGGCGAGTGCGATGGGGTCGTCCACGGACCGGGCGAGACGCTCGGCGCGGCTGGCATGGTCTCGTGCCGCGGGCGCATCGGAGCGCCGCCATGCTGAGTGGGCGCGCCACCGCTCTGCCTTGGACACCTGTCGCATGTGCCCGACCTCCTCGAGCAGGGTGCACCCTTCCGCGAGGAGGCGCTCGCCCTGAACCGCATCGCCGTTCAGGGCCTCATCGAGACCGCGAAAGAGCAAGCATTGTCCCAGTTCGAGGCGACAGTCGCCCAGATCGCGATACAGTGTGGCGGCTTCTTCCAGCATCGAGGCGCCGTTCTCGAACCTCCTCTTCTGGTGGATCAGGCCTCGGCCATACAGTGCGTCAGCGACGGTCCTGTCGTTGCCGTTGCGACGCCCTATGTCCAGAAGCTCGGTGTAGTGGCGGTCCGCCTCGTCGTAGTCGTGAACCGCCCAGGCCAGGAATCCTGACACACGATGCAGACGCACCAGGTCGGGGTCGTTCAATTGCTCGACCGGCACTTCGTCCAACCACGCCCGGCCCTCCCAGCCAAGGTATCGAGAATACCAATAGCGGGACAACGCCTCGGCAATTCGGGTCAATCCCGGGTAGTCGGCGATGGCCTGCAAGTGGGAGAGGGTGTTGCGATAGTCCGGGATCTCCACGTCGAGTATGGCAAACACCTCAGCTTGGTTCGGCCGCGACGATGCGGCGGTCATGGACGCGGCCGACTCGAGGTAGGAAGCCGAATACCGCCCGATTACCTCATAGCGCCGGCTCCGATCGAGGCGCGCTCCGGCGAGCTGGCGAATCGGCTCGAGCATCCGGTATCGCGTGCGCCCGCCCGACCACTCGACTGTCAGCAGAGACGCATCCACCAATCTGGACACCGAGCCTGCGGTGGACAGCGCCTGATCAGGATTGGCGAGGATCGACTGAGCACGTTCAAGAGTGAAAGGGGCACCGAACACTGAGAGAGCGCACAGCAGTTCGAAATCCTCCTGTGGTATCAGCCAGCGCGCTCCACTCGAAGGCCGTCTCCAGAGCGCTTTCTCCGCGGACCTGCTGCAGCAATCTGCCTGTGTCCCGCACCCCAAGGCTCGGAATCCATCTGGACACGAGTTCGATTCCGAGCGGGATGCCCCCGAGGTGGCTGCAGAGCGAAAGGAGCTCTTCAGCGGTGTCGGGACCTGGGGCGAACGAACGGTTGACACTGCGGACCCGGTCGATGAGCAACCTAACCGATTCCTCCGGCCCGATGTCGAGTGGCTCCAGTCGGTGGATCGACTCGCCGGGGACCGATAGCGGCACCCGGCTCGTAGCCAGGACTCGAGATGCCCCAGGCTTCGCCAGCAGCGACGTCAACAATCGGCGCACGGGTTCCTTCAGGTGCTCGCAGTTGTCCAGGATCAGGAGAATCGGTCGCGAGCGGATGGCTTCGGCTAGACGCTCCAACGTGTCGATCTGCTCGCTCACTCCGATCGCCGAGACGACCGTAGCGGCGAGCGATCTGCCGCTATCGGCACCGGCCAACTCAGCAAGCCACACACCACCCGGATGACTCTTCAAGATTTCCCGACCAACCTCTACTGCCAGACGAGATTTTCCGAAACCGGGTCCACCAATCACGGTGATCAGACGGGCCCCGGGCAAACGCTCCACGATCTTCTGCAGATCATCGAACCGCCCGACAAAGCTGGTGCTGGTATTGGGCAGATTGTGAGGTGTCGTCGACGATGACTGAGGGCCGAGAGCGGGATCGTGAGCCAGGATCCGCTCCTCCAGATCCCTGATGGCCTCATTGGGCTCTACACCGAGTAGCTCACCTAGCTGTTTGCGCAGAGCCTGGTATTCCCGCAGTGCTTCGCTCTGCCTACCGGTCCGGTAGAGAGCCAGCATCAGTTGTTCGCGGAACCTTTCGCGGAGCGGATGGTCCGCTATCAACCTTCGTAATTGTGGGATGGCCGGATCGTTTCTGCCTAGGGCCAGCAGGGAATCGACATGCAACTCGAGCAGCATGACCTGCATCTCGTTGAGGCGGGCGACCTGTCCCAGCGCAAACTCGTCGTCCGCCACCTCCGCAAATGGAGTGCCGCGCCAGAGCGCCAGAGCTTGTTCGGCCTCATCCACAACCGTCTCCCAATCCTCGGAGAGCGCGGCATTGCGAGCAAGTCGGGTATGGGCCTCGAGGAGAGAACGGTCGCAATGAAACCGCCCTTCCTCGAGCCGATACCCAGATGAGGTGGTTGCCACCAAGTTCGGCAGGTGCTTGCGTAGATGTGAGATGTGAACGTGAATGGCAGTGCGAGCGCTGGGCGGAGCGCTGTCGCTCCACATCCGGTCGATGATCGCATCGGAGGACATCTCGGCTGCGGGATCGAGGAGCAAGATTGACAGCAGTCTCCTGGGGGCAGGAGGAAGTTGAACCGGGGAGTTGTCGACCTCGATCGTCATCGGGCCCAGTATCCGGATAGTGATCGACCGATCCGTCCCTGTAGCTTCTAGTTGCACCTCTTCGCCTCTTAAGTGAGCGTTTAGTAGCGATTCGTAGCTTACGTGAGCAATGGGACGAGATGAAATGATCAGCCTCGAGCGACAGCGACCATTTGGAGCCCAGATCGTCGCCGGGCCCTCCAACCGCGGCAACTCACTCAAAGGGATCACAGCGATATGCCTGGGGATTGCCATTGTGGCTGCGGGCTGTGGAGGGCAGCCTGCGGCCACGACCACCACCGGCGACGGCGAACGGGTCGTGGGCGCCGCCGCCGACCAGGGCGCCGGGGTGCGCTTCGTCCGGGTGCAGCATCACGTCGATGAGGCGACGGCCGATGCCACATTGGCTCTACTAGCCACCAACGGTTTCGACGAGTTTACGAAGGAGCAGTCGAGCGGTGATGGTTTCGACGTGGTGGCGCGCGGTTTGACACAAGACGGCGCGTCCGCGCTGGTGGTACGTTTGACGACGGACCCGGATGTCCCGTATCCCGGTGTGATCTTCGAGGCAGACTGATCCCAAGACCGGCGTTTCCAGGAATGGAAACTAGATCGCCGTTTTAGGTCGTTTGGCGGCGGGTTTCATGTGTCGACGATTGCACCGGCCGACATCATGTCGCCCTTCCACCGTTCCACGATCTCCCGACGCTGATAGGGCGTCCGTTCGAGCCATTGCTGTACGTCGACCGAGGGGAACCGTTCCTTGACGAGGTCGGCGGTTGCCCGCGCCCGCCGCTCCAGGCCGAGTTCGACCTGGGCGGCAGCCAGCACAAGCAGGGCCTCCAGGTTGTTCGGCTGGTAGTCGAGGACGCCCTCGGCAAGCGACGCTGCTTCCTCGAGCCGACCACCGGCAAACAGTGACGACGCCTTGACCGTTGGGTACCAAGGCTTGTTGACGCCGGTCAGCCGCATGGCGACATCCAGTAGCTCTACCGCCTTCTCCCATTGCCCCAGGTAACGACGCACGCTGCCCTCGAGCCCGTAAGTGATGTCGCAGGTCGGGCGAATGATCTCGAGGTTGTCGAGCTTCTCGAGGGCCTTGTCTACCTCGCCGCGCGACATCAGGACCGCCGCCTCCACCGCCTGCGCCATTCCGGTGGGATCGCCTGCATCCGCTCCGCGCCGGGCGAAGTCAAACGCCTTCGAAAGGGCTTCGCCGGTGTTGGTGGCCCAACCGTTGGCGGCGCCGAGCCACCATGCGAACCCGGACAGTACATGCCCGTATGGGTGGGTTGGGTGTGACCGGGCAACGCCACCGAACATTTCGAGCGCTCGCTGCCATCCCTCCTTGGTGTCGTTGCGCAGGTGATACCAGCCCAGGTACACCTTCTCTATGGCCGCCGGGTCATCGAGTTCGGCATAAAGGCGCGCCGGCTCACCGACAACCAGCTCAACTTCAACCGAATGTGCCACTTCTTCGGCGAGATCTTCCGAGAGACCGAACATCTCGTCGACCGACGTCATCCATTTGTGCGACTTGACAACGTTCATCGTGTCCATGTCGTACAGCACAGCGAAAACTCGCACGTTGGGACCGAATTGGTGGACGCCGGTCTCAACCATGTAGCGGGCGATTGAGGCCGTTCCTCCGCCCGGCTCCGCTGGTGCGTCGATGACGTCGAGGTCTGGCATGACTGACAGCCTGTGAACCAGATCACTATGGATCATCCCTGCGATCGAGCGAACGGTATCGTCGACCATCTCGACGTGAATCGGGAGGACGGCGAGCCTCGGTGACTCGAGCGACAGCGACCGCTGCAACCGCCTGCCGGTTCCGCCACTCGGCAAGTCGGCGAACTGGTAGATGTCTACCTGCTCGGGAATGTTCTTCAGCTTCTGGCGTCCCATCGGTCGGAAGCGAAGAGCGGGCTCGTCAAGAGCCTTGTAGATACGGCCCGAGACGGCCAGGCCGCCGGCGGGAGCTATTGCCTGGACGCGAGCCGCAATATTGAGCGCATCACCGAGATAGTCACCCCCAACCAGGTTCACGGAACCTTGATCCATCCCCATGCGAAACCGGATCCAGCGAGTGGTGGGAAGGTCGGCATTTCGTTGCTCCGCCGTGGTCGTTATGGCAATGGCTGTGCGCAGTGCGGCCATCGCATCTTCGAAGACCGCCATAAAGTTGTCACCGACGAAGCTGGCCAGCGTTCCGCCGCTGTCGCCGACCAAAACCTTGACCAGTTGGTGATAGTCGGCCATCGCTGCTGTGGTGGTTTCCAGGTCATCGGCAACAAGAGCGCTGTAGCCGACGACATCGGCGTTGAGCGCAACTAGATCGCGGCGAATTCTCTTGGGTCACGGCACTCCCTCGTAGCCGGTCACGCCGACTCTAGCCCGGCATTGCCGAGGGCGGCAGGGCACGGCAAAGACATGGTCAACCCGACGGTCGGCCACAGACGAAGTCGAATGTGTCCGCGTCGATCGCTCCGCCGACTGCTGCGGTTCACTATGTTGAGGGGAGTGTCGATTTCGGCGCATGAGGGAGAAAACTATGGATTCATCAAGCGGGGCTGTTCGGGTTGTGATCATGCGGGGTCGGTGTGAGTAAGCCGGTCATTGTTGCCGTTGACGATGATCCGCAGGTGCTCGCAGCAGTGGCTCGCGATCTGCGCCGACAATACGGTGAGGGCTACCGCATCGTTCGAGCCGTCTCTGGTGGCGAGGCGCTCGAGGTGCTCGAGGAACTCGCCGGGCGTGGCGATTCTGTGGCGCTCTTCCTGGTAGATCAGCGCATGCCCGGGATGACCGGCACGCAGTTTCTCGAGCGAGCCATGCGCGAGCAACCGGACGCCAAAAAGGTGCTGCTGACTGCGTACGCCGACACGGACGCCGCAATCGCGGCGATCAACGAGGTCGGTCTCGATCACTATCTGATGAAGCCATGGGATCCTCCCGAGGATCACCTGTATCCGGTCGTCGACGAACTTCTCGATGACTGGCGGGCATCGGTGCCGGCGCCTTACGACGGAATCAAGGTGATCGGTGCGCGTTGGTCGCCCGATAGCTACGACGTCAAGGACTTTCTATCCCGCAACCAGGTCCCATACCGGTTCCTCGATGTGGAGTCGGAGCCGGAGGCACGAGCCATAGCTGAAGCGGGGGATCACACCGCGAAACTGCCTCTCGTCGTTTTCCCCGATGGGACGAAGCTGGAACGGCCCGACAACCGGATGCTGGCAAGCCAGGCGGGTCTCCAGACCGAGGCTTCCACGGATCACTATGACCTGATCGTCGTTGGAGCCGGACCTGCCGGGCTCGGTGCAGGCGTGTATGGGGCATCTGAGGGGTTGAGGACCGCAGTAATCGAAAGACACGCAACGGGTGGCCAGGCGGGTCAGTCATCCCGCATCGAGAACTACCTCGGGTTTCCCGCCGGCATTTCGGGCGGTGATCTCGCTCGCCGCGCGACGGCGCAAGCGCAACGTCTCGGGGCAGAAATTCTCACCGCAGTGGAGGCGACCGGCGTCCGTATTGAGGATCCCACGAAGGTAGTGACGCTCAGCGATGGGACCGAGCTGAGTTGTCGGGCATTGCTCATTGCCAGTGGCATGACCATCCGAACTCTCGACGTGCCGGGAGCAGAGTCTTTGATCGGAGCAGGCATCTGGTACGGCGCCGCCGTCGCCGAGGCGGTGACATATCGAGGTGAGGATGTGCTCGTCATCGGTGGTGCCAACTCGGCCGGGCAGGCCGCCATGATGTTGTCGAAGTTCGCCGGAACCGTGACCCTGGTTGTGCGCGGTGACTCGCTAGAGGCAAGGATGTCGCAGTACCTGGTCGATCAGATCGCCGCGACACCAAGCATCAAGGTGCGGCTGAACACGCAGGTTGCAGGGGTCAGCGGCGACGGCCACCTCGAGCAGGTCACGCTACGGGACCGCAGCGACGGTACTGAGGAGACGTTCGCAGCGGCCGGGCTGTTCATTTTCATTGGTGCGCGGCCGCACTCCGAACTTGTCGACGGCGTTGTGCTGCGAGACAAGCGAGGCTTTGTGCTCACAGGTCCCGACATGAAGGTCGACGGAGCATGGCCGCGGGCATGGCCGTTGGGTCGGGACCCGTATCTTCTCGAAACCAGCGTACCGGGCATCTTCGCTGCGGGGGATGTACGAGCCAACGTGATCCGTAGAGTGGCGTCGGCCGTCGGTCAAGGGGCCGTGGCGGTGAGCATCATCCACAAGTATCTCGAGACGGCGTGAGCCTAGTCGAGCGTCTGCGCGACGTCCCGCTGTTCGCCAACCTGCCGACCGAGGATCTCGAGCGGCTCTGCGTCGGGGTGGAGGAGGTCCATCTGGACACCGGGCAGATTCTCTTCTCAGAAGGTGATCACGGCGACCGGGCTTTTGTGGTTGTTGACGGTCAGATTGAGATAGTCAAGGCGTCGGCCGGCGGGGAAGTGCTGCTGGCCGTTCAGACCGAGGGCGTGGTCGGTGAGATGGCACTGCTGGAGAACGCGCCTCGCAACGCCTCAGTCCGGGCGAGGTCTGCGACCACCTTGCTCGCTATTCCCAAGGTGCGTCTCGACGAATTGCTCGGATCGAGCCCATCGGCGTCTAGGGCATTCTTCGAAGTGATGCTCTCTCGGTGGCGCGACACACAGTCGAGCTTGCAGCAAACAGAGAGGATGGCTCAGCTCGGTACCTTGACGGCAGGGCTCGCACACGAGCTGAACAACCCGGCAGCTGCTGTCAATCGGAGCGCCGCTCAGCTCATGGACTCGATGGTGAGATATGGGGACGCCAGGGCGGCAGTGACAGCCAGCCTCGGCGGGGAGGAGTTGGAACTCGTCGAGCAGCATCTGGCGACGGTTCTCGAGAGGCGGGGGGTACCTCCTTCTCTGTCGGCGTTGGACCGGGCGGATCTCGAGAACAGCATTGAGGATTGGCTGGCAGCTCACGGAGTCGAGCGCAGCTGGGAGCTAGCTACGGGGCTGGTCGATGCGGGCTTCACACAAGAGACCTTGAGGGAGATCGCCGGACACGTCGACCCGGCTCGGTACTCCCTGGTGATCGATCTGATAGACGCCACTCAGGACCAGCTCTCGATGCTGCATCAGATCGAGGAAGGCACCCGACGGATGTCGGGGATCGTCAAGGCACTGAAATCGTACTCCTACCTTGACCAGGCGCCCGTACAGGACGTAAATGTGACCGCCGGGATCGACGACACATTGCTGCTGTTGTCTCACAAGACCAAAGGTGTTGAGATCGAGCGTGCGTACGAATCAGGTCTGCCGCCGATCGAGGCGCTGGGTAGTGAGTTGAATCAGGTGTGGACGAATCTGATCGACAATGCCTTGTATGCGCTCGAGCATTCGGATGCCGCACACCCCAGGCTTGTCATTCGAACGATCGCCACCGAGGACGGGATAGCAGTTGAGATCCAGGACAATGGACCGGGTATTCCGGAGGAGATCCAGCGCCGTGTCTTCGATTCGTTCTTCACAACAAAGCCGCCGGGATCAGGCACGGGGCTTGGTCTGGATATCAGCCGCAACATCGTGATCTATCACCACGGCGGAAACCTGACTGTGGAGAGCGAGCCAGGCAAGACTGTGTTCCGGGTCGAACTGCCTCTTCGCCTCCCCGGGTAGACCACAGGCCGGGGCGACTCCGGCCTCCGTAGGTGTCGCAAGTGGCGCTACTCGTACTGTCGTAGGCAATGGTGGCTCGACAGAGATATCCGGCCAGTGCCTACCATCTCTCGATGCGATCTCTAACGAGCGAGCGGTTGACGGGGTTCATCGTGGCGTTTGGCCTGGTCGGTGCACTGTTGACGAGCTGGCTGGTGGCTTCGGAGCTCTTTCGGGAGCCGACGTGTCCGTCGCTATTTGCTATTCCTGCTTGCTACATGGTCCTGGCGGCCTACGTGGCGGCGACTGTTGGTGCCTGGAAGATGAGCGCGATGTCCAACGCGGTATTCCTAATTGGTGCCGGTCTCGTCACCGCAATCGGGCTCTACTTCTCGACAAACCAGCTTCGCGGGAGTGGTCGAATGCCCCACATTCGAGGGGCTCCCCATGTGCTACTTATCGCTCGTTGCCGGTGTGGGCATGCTGATCGCATACCGTGTCAGGGTCATGGTCACGCGAACGCACAGCTGATCTGCACGAAGCACTGAGCCGCGGATTGGACGGTCGGGTCCGGGGAATGCGACGCTGATACTTAGCGTCCAGTGGCGGACGGCAGTGTGAGGCTAAAAACGCTCCAGCCATCGACTCGGTCGTAGGAGAGATCCCCGTCCATGAGTTGAGCCAGCTTCCTGGCAACGGTGAGACCCAACCCGATGCTGGCGGGATTTCCCATCGTCGCCGCGGTGCGATGGTACGGATCGAAGATGAGCGATTCTTCGTCTGCCGGCACTCCTATGCCATCATCCCGTACTTCGATTCGAACACGCCCATCTGCATAGCCGTAGCTGAGCCGGATATGGTCGCCACCGTGGCGGGTAGCGTTGGTAACGAGATTGCGCAGGATCTGCCGGCAGCGGGGCCCGTCGCACCAGGCGACGATCGGGTCGTTGGCTGCGATCACCTCGACCGATGGCTCCATCAATGGCTGCATGACCGATGCGACTTGTTTGCCGATGTCGACAGACTCACCGACGACAACGAGCTTGTCGATGTCGGCCCTGGCGGCCACGAGCAGATCCTCGACAATGGCTACAACCTCGCCTGCTTGCTGTGCCAGAAGCGTATGGAGCTCGTCGATTTCATGAGGCGTGAGGTCTGCGCTGTTGCTACGGAGCTCCTCCCCGAGCCCATAGACCACGCTGAGCGGTGTCCTGAGCTCGTGCGATACCGACGCGATGAACTCATCCTTTGAGCGAATCTGGGCTTCCAGCTCGCGCCGGTATCTTGCCTCTGCGGTGACATCGATGGCCACACCGACCGTGCCCCTGCGGTTTCCCTTGGAGTCGATTTGGGGCCGGTGATGAACAGCGAACGAAGTCTCCCCGAGCATGACCTCGGCGGCCGTGTCTGTGTCAGCTGAGAGAGCGGTGCTGACCATGTCGAGTATGTCCTGGTTGTCGGCGTAGACATCATTGAAGTGAAGCCCGACCACCTCACCGGGCTCGAGCCCCAACAGGCGCAGACCGGGACCCTCCGACAATGTGAACACACCGTTGTTGTCTATCGCATATAGGACGATCGGAGTGCTGTCGATAACGGCCTGGAGTCGTAGCTCGTTTTCTCTCAGGTCCGCGTTGAGTCGTTCGCGGTCTCTCACGGCGATCGCCGCAGTGTTGGTCATGAGGAACGTGGCACCGAGGTATACAACAACGGCGATTGCCGCGAGCGCTCCCTGCTGACTCTCGTTCAGTGACGTACCGACTGTGATGGGGTCGAATCTGACGATCGCAAGACTCCAAACGGCTGCAAGGGCGGCCACAACAAGCGATGACCGTCTCGAGAGAGCGAAGCTGGCCGAGACCAGCAGGTAGAAAAAGGGGGCGACAACGACCATGTGAGGCAGGTCGGTGAACAACACTGCTAAACCAGTTGCGGTTACGTCGAGCAGCAGGGGAATCATCACATGGGGGGTTGATCCGCGGCGGAGGCGTAGACCACCGTCGATTAGGACAACAGACGTCGCCCCGGCGATGACCCAACCACTCTGCCAATCCCATAGAAGGACGAGTGTGACCGCGCGAGAGCCAGAAGCGCGCCCGCGGCAAACATCCTGGAGTGAAGAAAGCCCACCGCCATCTCAGACTGGCCAACTCTGACCGAGCCCGAGGAGGTACCCGTAGACGTCAGTTTTTCGGGGCGACTGTTCACCGTTGCATCCACCTGTCCGATCGAAAGGTCTTGTCTCTCATCGGTAGCTGAGGCCGACTCGTGAGCGAACAATGATGTTCGTGTTGCTGCCGAAGGTGCTCCCTTGCGGGCCCGAACTCACCTTGCGGCAGCCGGCAGGGCGGCGGGCTCTGCGTAGCATCGGCTAACTCCCAGAGAAATCACACCCTCATCGTCCGCAATCCTGGGGCGCTGCCTGGGTGGCAACTCCCCTTTGGGTCTAATGCTCCGCCGGGGGCCTCGGCTGCGGCGATCAGTCGATCTCGAGAGAGCTGTACTCGACGGCGCGATCCTCCTGCATCTCCCGGTTGCGGCGCCGTCCGGGCAGAAACAGAGCGAGCACCGTCGCCACCAGGGCGGCGGCCAAGGCTACGTGGAACACTTCATTGTAGGCGGCTTGAAGCTGGACGGCACTCGTGCCAGGCGATCCCGTGATGGAGCCGACCCGTGAAACAACCAGGCTGGCCAGCACCGCCACTCCGATCGCTCCTGCGATCTGCCGGTTGAGCGAACGCACCGCCGACGCCCTGGCCACCCAACGGTTCGGGAGCGAGTTCATGGCAGCGACCGTGTTCGGAATGAGTGCCAGCCCTGTTCCTGCTCCTTGAAGGAGAAGGTATGCAAGGATCCGGGGCGAGGATGTCGTTGGCGTGAGCGAGCCGAGCAGCCACACGGCAACTGCGATCATCGCCAGGCCCGTGGTCACCGGGAGCCGAGCGCCGAGCCGGTCGGCGATGCGTCCACCGAAGGGCATAGTGAGGGCCGTTCCGGCGGCAGCCGGTGCCAGAAGAAGGCCGGCTTCGAAAGGAGACATGCCGTGCACGGTCTGAAGCTCGATCGGGATGAAGACCAGCCGGGCGAACTGGGCGACGGTGATGAGCCACACGATCCCGATCGTGATCGAGAAGGTCGGCACTGTGAACATGCGCATGTCCAACAGAGGGTTGTCCGAGTTCAGTTCGGACAACACGAACACAACTAGCGCCGTTACTCCGATAACCGCGGGGGCTACGAAGCGGAGCGATCCCCATCCGCTATCGGGAGCCCCATCGAAGGCGAGGAGCAGCGCGATCGAGTCCGAACGCGGCCAGCAGCCAGGCTCGCCAGGCGAGGGGCCGGCGCTCCCTGTACCCGACGTCACGAAGCAACCGAATGGCAAGCGTGACGCCGATCACCCCGATCGGGACATTGACTGCGAATACCCACCGCCATGAGACGCTGCTGGCAATCCAACCGCCGATAACAGGCCCGAGCGCAGGCGCAGCCATGGCAGCGATCCCCCAGATACCGAGCGCAGTGCCGCGACGATGCGGGGGGAACAGTTCGTAGAGCATGGCAAGACCGACCGGCATCATCGCACCGCCTCCGAGACCCTGGAGAGCCCGGAACGCAATGAGCGCTGCGAGATTCGGCGCAAGCGCCGCCAGCAAGGATCCCAGCCCGAAGAGGAACAGACTCCACGTGTATGTCTGCTTCTTGCCAAAGCGATCGCTGATCCATCCCGTCCCCAGCTGAGCGACCCCGACTGCGAGCAAGTACGCGGTGACCACCCATTCGATGCCCTTGGTATCTAGTAGCTCGCGGCCGATGGAGGGTAGGGCGACGTTCACAATGGTCGTGTCGAGTATCACCATGAAGGTGCCGGTGAGCACCACGGTCATAGCGATCCACGGATAGCGACTCTGATAGGCCCCGGTTGCCGGGGCATTCGTGTTTTCGGAATGTATCTGGGACATGGGCTCCGCCGCGTGCAGACGGATCATGGTACCGGCGGGCGGCGGCGACCCCGACTGCAGCCCGGACGGTACCCACCGCGACAGCCAATGCGGACAGAATTCCCTGTGGTGACGTGTCATGTCCCGATACACTCGGACGGCGGCAGCCCAGGAGGGATCTCGTCCCGCAGATCACAGTCACCGAAGATCGAGACCTCGCCAACCGTCTCCCTTGTTGGCGGTGGCTCACTCTGACCGAGTACACAACGGGGGAGGGTCGCCGTGGCCTCCGATGACGGTGTCCGTCGAACCGATGCGATAAGGGTTCTGCCGGGAGAATCTACGCATTCTCAGCCAGGGGCGGGCCGGCCTAACCGTGGTGCCTGGTTGGTGCTGGTCGTGGCCACGATCCTGGCCATCGGGGTCTTTGCAGTCGGGGAACCGGTACACAGCCCGGTCGTTTCAGACGACCACCTCGATACGGCTAGCAGTCTCGAATTGGATCTCACAGCCTCCGGCGTCGCCGGATTTCTCGACACATGGACATCAGGTCGGGTCGACGGCGGCGCAACCTTGCTCGCCGTCACGAATGTTGGTGGCCGCGTGGTCGCTGTCGGCGCGTCACACGGTCGGGCTGCTGCTTGGACGACGGTCTTTGGTGATCGATGGGAACCCGTATCGGTGGTCGAGCCTTCAGGTGCCACCAACTCGGTCATCGCTCGCACGGTGAAATGGCGTGGGGAGACGCTCGGCTTTGGAAGGGTGGACTCGGTACCGGCGCTGTGGCGCGCCGATTCGGCCGACCGCTGGACATACGTGGGACCGATCCCCGCCTTCGACGCGGCGTTTCTGATCGATGTGGTTGCAGGAGATGATCGGCTGCTTGCTGTTACCGGCACCCCGGGCGGTGCGATGAGCATTTTCGGCTCGAACGATGGAACGAATTGGGCCGGATTGGATGAAGAAGGTCTCGATGGGGCGGAGCAGGTGCGATCTCTCACAGCCTATGGAGGTTGGTTCTACGCTGCCGGAGTGGACTGCTCCGGTATCGCTTGTCGTCCGGTAATCCACCGCTCTGCAAGGGGGACAGACTGGGAAGCGGTGCGTCTGCCTGCGATCAGTGCCGGAAGGCTCAGCGACATCGCGGCAACCAGCGATGGGATTATCGCCGTTGGTAGTGTCGACGCGGATGGTGGGCCATCGGCGCCGCTACTGCTTCAGTCTGGCGACGGCACAACGTGGGTGCGAGGCGATACGACTCGAGCATTCATGGCTCCGCAGGTATCTGTGGAGTTGCTCTCGACGTCGTCGACCGGTGTGGCCGCGCTGCTGATACAAGGCGCTGAATACGAACTCGGCGTCAAGGCATCAGTGCTGACCGAGGCAGCGAGGGTCTCAGTAGTTGGCATCGATGCGAATCAAGTGATCCTCGGTGCATCCGATCCGGTTCGGCTCGCAGTCGGGCGACCAGTGTCCTTCGCTGGTGGAATAGCACTTCAACATGTGAGCGTCCAGGGGGACCGCATCGTGGTGACCGGAACCTTCCTCTCGGGGGACGCGAGCCCACAACCCACAATCGCCGGCGTCTGGTCGAGCAACGACGGGGGAGGCCACTGGGCGCGATCAACCACAGACACCACTATTAGAGGAAGCGTGTCGCCGTACACACCGAGTACGCGGATCGTGCTGATCGGCGAGGACGGGGGAGAGACCTTCACGTGGATGGGTGAGTGGAGCACGGACGCCCTGAATGAGCTCGATTACGCAGCCGATCGTCCCACGCGCCCGTGAGGATGAAATCTGCCGTAGTGGTGGCTTGTGGAGACCCCGGGTCGCGAGTTCAGGTCGCGTCAGACGCCGATCCGGGGTACTTCTTGGCGCTCGGCGTGTTCTGCGCCAACCAGGCTGGATAGCCCATGTTGATAGTGAGCCGAGTAGAGATGTCAAGCGGAAGACCGGCCCCCGCGAGGAATTGGTCGGCAGACGCGCGGAGAATTGAGCGTTGGTGTTCTCCTGGTCCCCACGCCTCGAAAGCAAGGGTCCAGGCTTCGATATCGTCGACTGCTACCTCAGCGAGCTCGACGTCGCAACCCGGAAGAGATATGTTGCCGCGTAGCACCTCGACGAGCCCTCCAGCCGGCTCTTGTTGGTAGGTCCGCGTGACAACAACCTTGTGGACATCCGCCCAACGCCGCGATAGTCGCGGAAGATGCCGGCCGGGTGACACTATTTTTCGCCACTCTTCGATGCGGCCCACCAGCAGGTTACCGAGAGCGAATTTGGCTCCAAGCCCGCGACGCGTCTTGATCTCGAGCGGGCCGTGATTGCGGCGCTTGCGGCCAATGCTGACGGTTCCCACCGAGAGGTATGCGTCCTGCCGTATCTCGAGTGACCCGTGCGATCCTGATTTCGTGAACCAATCGAGGACGTCGGCAGGCAGTCTTCCGGTGCCGAACCATCGAACCTCGGTGGTGTCAAATGGCATCTCTGGCACGGGCTGCCCGGCGCTGTCATCGGGCAGCGATGGTCGAGCCGGGAGACTGCCGATGGGAGGGACCTCCATTGCCAACCTATCCTAGATAGCCCGGTCAGGATGAGCGTTGGGCTATCGGCCCGTCGGTTCGAGTTCTTGGAACAATGTGAGTTGGAGCCCGCCCGGTCCCTCGAGGCGGGAGTACCGACCGCTATGGGGTCTCGACAGGCGGCGCAACCAGCCCGGCACCGGCGCCCACCAGTCGGTTGGTCGCGGCGGGTGCGTCGCCCACCCCGAAGGCGACGCGGAACTTCCTGCTGGCCGAGCGCCCGACCTCGAGATGGTCGATCAGTGCTTGCTGGGCGGCGTCGACAATCTCCAGTGTTGCTCGGCCCGCTTGAAGCGCCATGACGCTGGCACCGCCCTCACTCTCGACGAAGAATTCCTCGGTCGTTCCCATGGCGTCCCGGTCGAACTCCACCGCCTCGGCGAAGTTGTCGACCGCAACCACGAGCCGCATCTGGCTGACTTTCTGTTCCATCACTGCTCCGTCACTCCGGCTCAAAATACACGCACGGGGATGTCGGGTGGCACGCGAATTGGCTGTCACCGGCCAGTTCGAACAATGAGCCGCCACTATCGGTACGGCGTGAGGGCCTCGCGATGGCGAGGCCCTCATCCAGCCAGCTACCGCCGCAGCGATGGGTCTACGGAACGTAGCCGATACCGAACGGATTGAGCCCGACGGTGATCTCGGCCCGGTACGAGGGGACGGGATGCAGTCGTGAGACGTCGTAGATGGTCACTTTGTCGGATGTACTGCCGGAGTGTGTCAGGAACAGTTTCTGGTTGTCACTGACCACGACGTTGTGAGGAACCGGGTACGGAGTGTCGGTCGAGCCGAGCACCGTGTTGGTCGCGGTTTCAATTGCGAATAGGCCGTCTGTGCCGCCTCCCGGCAGGTTCGTCGTGTAGAAGACCTGGCCGTTGGGGCTCATGGTGGCGCCGTGGGCGCCGGGGATATCAAGTTCAGCCACCATCCGCAGTGAATAACGATTCAGGATCGTCACCACATTGCTGTTTTGGGCGGGCACATAGATCAGTCTGCTGTGCGGTTTGATGGATACATGCGGATCGAGCCCAACCGGAGCGCGGTTGACCTCGGACATGGTCCAGGTGTCAAACTGCACCAGCCAGTCGTGGTCGGTGCCACCGAGCAATGTGACATATGCGTAGCGGGCACGTGGTCCCAGGATGACATCGTGTGGCTTGTAGCCTTCGGCGATGAGGTCCGCCGGCATGGCAACCGTGCCCATGACGGCCAGTGTCCTTGGGTTGATCACGGTCGCCGTGTTGTCTATGTCATTGTTGACCCACAATTGTCGGCCATGGTTGTCGGCCCATTGGTGAAAGACACCCTGCCCGGCCGGAATTGTGGTGACGACTGAGTAGTCATCTGCATCGAATACGACAACACGGTCATTGGCCCGGTCGCCCACGAAGACATGGTTGCCGGGCTTCACATAGTTGACGTACATCGGCTCCGGGGGGTTCTCTCCGGCGGGCAGTGCGTAAGTCCCTGTGAGTTGGTCAGTCGCCGCGTCAATGACTGAAATGGTCCCCGACCCGCGGTTGGCGACAACCACGCCTCCGGCGTCACGCTGCGCGCTCGCCGCTACCGGTATTGCTACCAGAAGCGCGGTGAACGCAATTAGCGCGGCGAACATCCTGAGTGACCGATTCACTGGTTCTCTCCTTGGTCGGCTAGGGACGACGCTATGGAGGTTTTCTTACGAGGGTCGGTCCAATTTGGGAACAAACCATTAACAAACTCCGGGAAGATGCCGGGACGGCCCTCTCTGAGCGGGGTGGGTATGGCGAGGAGGACGCGACCGCATCCTGATAGTCTCCGATTTCATGGCCTTGCTCGCCGAACCGGCACACAAATCCGTGTCCGGCTTGCTCGACCCGCCGAGCTTTGAGGAGTCCGCATGTCACCTACATCCAACGTCCCGTCAGATCTCGAGATCGCCAGGGCAGCCAACGTGAGGCCGATCATCGAGATTGCCGAGCGCATCGGGATCGGCCAAGACGACTTGATTCCATATGGCTACACCAAGGCGAAGGTGCACCTCGACATCCTTCCGAAGCTCAAGAGCCGTCCTATGGGCAAGTACATCGATGTCACTGCCATCACGCCGACCGCACTCGGGGAGGGGAAGACCACGGTTGTGGTTGGTCTCACTCAGGGGCTCGGACAGCTTGGGCACAATGCCATCGCCGCCATTCGCCAACCGTCGATGGGCCCGACGTTCGGCATCAAGGGTGGAGCTGCGGGCGGCGGCTACAGCCAGGTGGTTCCGATGGAGGAATTCAATCTTCATCTGACCGGCGATATCCACGCCGTCAGTGTCGCACACAACCTGGTCGCGGCGGCTATCGATGCGCAGGCGCTACCACGAACGCAGGCTCTCAGACTCCCAGCTTGCCGAGCTTGGTCTGAAGCGGCTCGACATCGACTTGTTCGAAGGTACCTGGCGGCGGGTGGTGGATGTCAATGACCGGTCTCTTCGGAATGTCATCGTCGGGCTGGGTGGCAAGCTCGACGGCCGTCCCCGTGAGACCGGATACGACATCACCGTTGCCAGTGAGCTCATGGCAATTCTGGCTCTCGCTGATGGAGACTCGTATCGATCGGCGCTGCGCAGTCTGCGAGAGCGGACGGGGAACGTGGTCATCGGTCCCGATCGGTCCGGGAAACCGATCACCCTGGACGATCTCGAGGTTGCGGGCGCCGTCACTGTGCTCATGAGGGACGCTCTGCACCCGAATCTCATGCAAACACTCGAAGGCCAGGCAGCATTTGTACATGCGGGCCCGTTTGCCAACATCGCACATGGGAACTCTTCGATCCTGGCAGACCGGGTCGCTTTGCGCCTCGGCGACTACGTCGTGACGGAATCGGGGTTTGGGGCGGATATGGGCATGGAGAAGTTCTTCGACATCAAATGCCGAGATATCCGGCCTCCGTCCCAACGCCGTCGTAATGGTCGCAACCATCCGGGCTCTGAAGACCCACGGCGGTGGTCCACGGGTAGTGCCGGGGAAGCCCCTGGACAAGTCATATACCGAGAAGAACCTGAGCCTGTTGCGTTCCGGTATGAGCAATCTCGAGGCCCACATCGTCAACGCCAGGAAGTTCGGTATCCCCGTTGTGGTGGCCGTGAATCGGTTCGTCACAGACGACCCGGCCGAGATCGAGCTGGTGAAAGAGTTTGCGATCAATGCCGGAGCGTTTGCCGCGGTCGAAGCCGACCCATGGGCGGGCGGCGGGCCTGGATGCGTCGAGCTGGCCGAGGCGGTCGTTGCGGCGTGCGAGGAACCATCGGACTTCCAGTTTCTCTACGAGCTCAATCAGCCGATTGCGGCAAAGATCGAGAAGATCGCGACCGAGTTGTACGGCGCCTCCGGCATCGAGCTCACCCCACAGGCGCAGGCGCAGATCAACGGCTACGAGAAGAACGGCTTTGGCTACCTGCCGATATGTATGGCCAAGACGCATCTCAGTATGAGCCACGATCCGACGCTCAAGGGCGCTCCCAAGGGCTTTGTGCTTCCGGTCAGGGAGGTACGGGCGTCGGTCGGGGCCGGGTTCATCTATCCAATCACCGGAACGATGCGCACAATGCCGGGTCTCGGTACCAGGCCGGCCTACATGAACGTCGACATCGGCGAGGACGGTGAGGTCGTCGGCCTCTTCTGAGCGGCGGCGATCTCGTCACGCATGAACTCGGCTGCTCACATCGAGCGGAGGGGATCGATCCCCGAAGCTGCCGAAACGACCAATCACGCGGGTCAATCAGTCCCGTAAAGGTCCAGCTTCTCGAGGACGGGGCCCAGCCATGCGATCGAATCCACCGTGATCGGGTCCACGACGAGCTGAAGGTGGCTGACCCCGGTGCCGGCAAAGGCGAGGAGCGCCGCAGCTAACTCGTCCTGGTCCCCGGTGAGTGGAACGCTGCCTGCGTGCTCGTCGTCGCCGTAGACCCTGCCGGTGCCCGATGGTGCCTGCACCATGATCGCCGCGGTCTTGGCGATCTGGGATGGATCTCTTCCCACCGCACGCGCTGGCCTGGTCGATACCACCGATCATCTCGCTCAATCCCGGCGGGTGTGTTCCCAAACCAGGCGTGCCAGGCATTCCACATATCGACGTGTGGCGAGTGTCTCGTTGAGGAGCCTGGGGCCGATCGAGCCCACCATGAGCGGGGGACCGCCTGGCCGGGGGCGGGGTACCAGCTGACAGTCCCGGGCAGTGTGATATTTACCTGCGAAGTCGACATGGCCGTCTCTGAGCAGGGTTCTGATGATGGTAAATGCTTCCGCGAATCGGCTTGCCCTGTGGTCGAACGGGAAACCGAAGGCATCGTATTCGGTCCGGTTCCAGCCTGCGCCAAGCCCAACGATGAGCCTTCCCCCGGAGATCTCGTCGACGGTTGCGGCCTTCTTGGCCAACATCGCGGGGTTGTGAAATGACGTAGACGCCACCAGGGGTCCCAGCTGTACGTGGTCGGTGACCGTAGCAAGGGCGGCGAGCAGCGACCACGCTTCCCAGGGGCCACGCGGCCCGTCATCCATGTGGTAGAGGAGGTGATCTCCTACCCAGATGGAGTCGAGAGCCGACCGCTTCTGCGGTGGTTGCCATCTCCCGCAGTTCCGGCCAGCGAACGACTCGTTCGACCTCCGGGAGTTGGATGCCTACTTGGAATGGTCTGGTCACAGAATGAGGATACCGCGAGGTATCTTGTCGCAATGGCAGTCAAATCGCATTACTCCCCGGATCAGCTCTTTGCACTGCTGGACCGGTTGTCGATAGCGCATCGAACTGTCGACCATGAGCCCCTATTCACGGTCGCGGACGCCAGGCGATTGCGCGGTTCGATCCCGGGAGGGCATTCCAAGAGTCTCTTCTTGAAGAACAAGAAGAACCAGATGTGGCTGGTGGTCGTGACCGATGACCAGGAGATCGATCTGGGGATTCTCGCTGAATCGTTGGGATCGAAGCGGCTGTCTTTCGGGAGTCCCGAGCGACTGTATCAGCACCTCGGAGTCATCCCGGGAGCGGTCACACCGTTCGCCGTAGTGAATGATGAGGAAAGGGAGGTGGCGGTGGTCCTTGGCCGGAGTCTGTTACTCCATGATCCTCTCAATTTCCATCCTCTAGTGAACTATCGGACCACTGCGATCGCTGCTTCGGGCCTCCTCCGATTCCTCACCGCAGCCCGGCACGAACCGATGATCCTGGAGGATTCCCATCTCGGCGGTTGACCGCGCAGGTCTTCAACGTTGATCTAGATCGAGGATCTCCGGGATCCGCTGTGGGGGAGTGCCGGGTTCGATGTGGTGAAGCTCCCAGAGCTCGGTATGTGAAACGGACTGGTCGGTCGCGAGCACTGTGTGTTCGCCAAGCGTCTCGAGCTCGGCGAAATCCTGGCCCGCATACACTTGTCCGGATGCTCCCATGTCCAGGTAGCGGCCTTCGGGCCGATGGGTTGACCGCTTGACGAAAACCAAACCGTTTCGCAGGTATGCGAGCCAACCTCGACGCATCGCGACCCCGACCTTGGTTGGAGCTCGTGCGATCAGCGTTCATCGCGATCACTCCCTGTCCGAGGTGAATGGGGTGTCGCCCGTCGCTGTGTACGGCCAGACGACAATGGCGCCATTCGGCTGGAGACTATGCCGATCTGCAGGCTCGAGAGGGAGCGGGATGATGGCGAGCCCGCCCGGGGGTAGCTGGGTGATCGCCCATGGCGCTACGTCTATCTGGTCGGAGCCCCGATTGGTGATTGTGTGCTCGACGCGGACGGTCGTGTCGACAAGCGAGACCACGACCATCTTCTCGATTCCCATCCTCTGATGACGGTCTGGACAATTGTTGCCCGCTGTGCTTCGGCGGTGACGGTCACGGGCTTGTCATCGGGCTCGTAGGTGGTTTCCGGTATCTCAGGCGCCGCCCACGAGGCGGTGCCCCCCGTGGAGCACATAGCGACCGCCGCCAGGGACATCGATACTCAGATCATCGAGTTCGGCCAGGGCGTTGGCACCATCACCGTCGCTCAGATACGTGATGCGTGGTCCGAATTCTGAGGCGACCTCGAGAGAGATGTGATCGTTCTCGAGACGGATGGAATCGCGGTGGTTCGACATGCGCTCTCCTTGCTATCACCAGCGAGGGTACCGCGGCACCGTGTCGGTCGCGCCGCGCCATCACAGTGACGGCACGAAAGTCACAAAGTCCGTCTACGTGTGAGGCCGGCGTCCGGTCCGGAGGAAGACACGGGACGCCGGCCACGGAGAGCCTCGCTTCTGGAGAAGCGTCAGAGATTCGCTGGCCGCTGCCCGAGTGTCACCTCGAGTGTCCGGCCATCGTTGAGGCTGAGCTTGATTGATGCATCCGCTGGGTAGCGACGGAGCTGACCAACGAGGTCACTGTATGTGGTGACCGGGATGCCGTTGATGGCGGTCACTACGTCTCCGACCTGGAGTCCGGCCTGATCCGCCGCAGTTCCGGCAACGACGTTGTCGACGCTCATGCCGATTGCAGCACTCCCGCCGTCTGTGGTGTCCTCCATCGCCGGGCTGATCTCGACCCCGAGGTAGGGGCTGGAAGCCCGGCCGGTGGCGATGATCTCGTCCGCGACGCGGGTGACGATCTCGACCGGTGTGGCAAATCCGATCCCTTCAACCCCAACGGAGCTGACGCCGACAGCTGTTGTGATGCCGATGAGGCCGCCATCGCTATCGACGAGCGCACCACCGCTCGAACCTTGAGTGATGGGCGCATCGGTCTGCAACATGCCCGACAACACTCGTGGAGCTATCTGTCTGGACTTCGCGGTTGAATGCGGAGAGGACACCGACGGTTAGAGACGGGCCACCTTCGAGGCCGAGCGGGTTGCCCACGGCAACTGCAGGGTCGCCGACGGTCAGGCCGTCGGTGCTTCCGATGGCGATCGGGTGGAGGTCCCGGGCGGTCACCTTCAAGACGGCAAGATCGGTCGTCGGGTCGGTGCCTACTACCTCTGCGGGATACACCCGTCCGTCGGAGAAGACGACCTCATAGCTCGACCCCGCCTCGGCGACGTGGTTGTTGGTGATGATATGACCCTGCGTGTCGTACACAATGCCGGAGCCACTGCCTAGCAGCTGCGTCTCCTGGCCGCTGTAGGCCGCGCCGCTGATCTTGACGGTCACGACAGAAGGGATCGTCTTCTCTCCTACGGCGCGGGCATCGAGGCGGAGTGCCGGCGCGATGCTGGTGTCTATGGCGGATCCCGTCATCGTTGCTGTAGGCGGTGGTGGCCACCGTCGGCCGGGTGGTGGCGTTGAGGGAACTTGCGTTATTGGCGGCCTGTGTGGAATTGCCGTTGCCGGTTGCGGCAATGGCACCTGCGACCGACCGCGGCGCCCAATACGAATGCGGCCAGGTACCAGCGCCAATAGCGAGGACCTGGCTTCTTCGTGGGCGTTGTCGAGGGTGGAATTGTCTGCGACGGCATTCCAGCATCGACGGAGGTTGTCTCCGGTTCCACCGGGTCCGTGCTGGGTGTGGTTATCTCATTCATGTTGTAGAGGAGTCTGCGGCCTTCAGATGAGAAACAAATGAAGAAAGCGTGGGCAATCGCTGAGAAGTGATTCAGGTCAGCCGACTGCGCCGACGTTCACGACGGCAGAGAGCGGAAGGCCCACGGGAGTGCCGACCGGGGTCAGCCATTCGATATTCCAGCTCAATGAGAGAGGTGGGCTTGTTGTCATCGTTGAGCAGGTTGCCTGCCATGTCCAGCAGCGAGAACCCGGAGCGGGTGAACGGTTCGGTGTTGGCCGTAGTGGGGCTCTGTTGAGACGTTGTGATCACATTGACCGGTACGAGCTGGGTTGCCTGGGTGCCCGGCCAGGTCTGGGTCGTCGGTGCCTTCGAACACCACGCGGAGCTGTGTTCGCAGCCGTAGTTCATTGTGGCCGACGATATGCCACTCGGCGTAGCCCCACTCATCGGTGAACTCGAGTTGATCGATGCTGAACACGATTCCGGACCCTGCGTCTATCAGCATGGGTGAATCGAGCTTATAAGGGATCTCGAGGCCCGAGCACCATCTCGCCGGAAGTGACGAAGTGCGCTTCAGCTGGAGCAGTGGTTGTTGTGGAGCTGACGGATTCGGGCGCAGAAGCGGCCCCCACATCCGGTCTGGGGGCCGTGGTTATGCCAAGGAGGCCAGCTGAGCAAGAGGATGACGCCGATCCCGGCCTTCTTGATCATGCTCGTGCCTTTGGAGAGGCAGTCTATCGCTCAGGAAGGAGTGCCATCCCAACCCTGCCGGTGGTTACGGGATCTGGTTGGCGATGTCGGAATACTCGGTGCTCAGCGCGGTGCCAAACGCAGCGACAGCGACAAGAGCAACAAGGGCGATCAGCGAGACGAGCAGCGCATATTCGACGATGCTTGCTCCCTCGTCGTTTCCCAGGTGTCTCGCCAGGATGGTCTTGATACCGATGTACACGCTCATTTTCAGTGTCGCCTCTGGTTGCTGTGAGTTGTCAAATGACTACCGTGAGTAGTTCTCCTCAACTAAACAACGAAATGGCCGAATCGTCTAGGGGTCGAGCGACCTATTCCAAAGCCGACACCATCTAGCGACCCTTGGTCGTACAATCGAGCAGAAGCGGAACGAGAGGGATCTCGTGGATCTATCACAACAGAGCATTACAGGCCATCAATTCGACCTGAATCGGCGTGGATACGATCCCGATTCGGTGGATGCCCACCTCAGGGAGATCGCTGCCGCGGTGTCGGCCAGGGATGCCGAGTTTGCAGCCAAGACTGCTGAGATGGAGGAGTTGCGGCGTAACAGCGCCGAGCTCCAGTCGAAAGTTCAAGACGCCAGCGAGTCAGAAGAGGCGCTGCGATTGACCCTGAAGGCTGCGGCCCACGCCAAAGAAGAGCTTCTAGCCAATGCGCGTGAGCAGGCGGCAGTGATGGAGCAGGAGGCATCGGAACGGGCGCAGCAAATGGTTGCCGAAGCGGAAGCACTAGCGAGGTCCTTGACCGAGGAAGCCGAGGCGAGGGCGAACGCGATGACGGAGGGGGCCATGGCGCGAGCACGCGAGGTGGCCAGGGCGGCGCTATCTGAGAGCGAACTCCTCGTGGTCCGCATCGAGCAGCTTCGTACCCAGGTCGATGATGCGGAAGAGTCGCTGCGGGCGTTGAGCACCGAAGCGAGCCCCCGTCTCGTCGAGGCTCGCCAGGAGCTGGACAAGGCGCTCGAGGCGGCCCGAGCAAGTGCCGAGAACCCAGAGTTGCTGGCGGCGGCGATTCCGGAATCACTGCCTCCCGCGGAATTAGCTTCGGAAGATCATCACGCACCCCAGCCGGAGTGAAGTTCCACACGATCAGCCCATCGAGCCTGATGTCGCGCCACAGCCTGAGTTCGGCCAAGGCGCCAACGAGGCTGATGTCGCCTCACAGCCTGAGTTCGAGCAAGGTACCAACGAGGTGCCGGTAGTCCACCACGAAGAGAACTTCGCAGAGGCGGCCTCGCATAGCTCTGATGAGGCGCCTCAGGAGCCCGAGCCAGGTGCAACGCCGGAAGTCGAGGCCCCTAGGGATTGGCCACCGCAACCGGCGCCAGAAGCCGAGACCGTCGCCGGAACGAGCCAGCGAGTCGAGTGCAGACATCAGCAACAAGGTTGATCGATTGCTCGAGGAATTGCGCGAAGTCACGTGAGCGGAGCGCTCACCGGACGTTGCCCGCAACAAGATGACGCGACAGCATGTCCCAGGTCGCCGGTGCGGCGAGTTCGCGCTTCATAGATCGCAATGTGCGCAAGAACACGGGCATCGCAGCTTCCGCCGACATTGGATTAGGCCGTGCCACCGCCAGGATGCGTTGGTCTGGGCGCAGCACCAGAATCTCGGTTCCGGGCCACCGCTCGGTTACGACGGACCTTTCTGCTTCCAGGGCAGTTCTGCCGAAGCGATCGAAGATGTCTTCGTAAAAACGGGAACCCGGACGACGTTCTGCCGCCGCCAGAGGAGCGATAACCACGATCAGATCGAGGGGTGTTTCCGATCCTAGAACGAGATCGAGTGAAGTGCCGCTCGCCAATCCCCCGTCGGCATACCACCGGTCCCGGATCAGCACAGGTTGGAATATCCCGGGGACTGCGGCCGACGCTGCAACCGCATTGCGGAGCTGCGCCGGAGGCGCGGCCTCGGTGCCGAATGGAGTGCGTGCCCGCGCCGCGACATCGTATGCGACGATGACCGTTGGGCGATCCGGCCAACTGGTAGCGGTAGATCCGAGAGCGTCTTCAACCCACTGTGCAAGACCCAGCGTCGAATAGACGGCCGGACTGCCGAGAGCTAGCCGCAGGTCGGGTCGGCGCAACCCAGGCAGTACACCCCGTCTGAGCCAGCGCATCACTCCAGTTGGACGGCTTCTCGTGAAGATACGATTTCGTAGGGTGGTTGTGACGTCATCCCGGGTGATCGCCGATCCCACGAGAGTATGGAGGTTGAGCTGATCTCCGCGAACCATTGCCCCGGTCAGGGCACCACATGACGTTCCGATGAGGACGTCGGCTGAGTTGGGGTCCCAGCCTGTAGCCATTTGCAGGGACATCAGCACGCCGAACTGGAATGCGGCACCGGTTATGCCACCACCACCGAGGACAAGACCAATTCTATTCACGGGCATAGGATACGGTCGGAATTGCCCGAAGTGCCGGGCCAACCCAATACGGGCCACCGCGGAGGACCAGGATGCAGACTATTGCCGTGATCGATGACAAGCTCCGGGTCCTGCTGCGTGGTTTTCTCGATGCGGTGCACCTTGCGGATGGGCGAGAACCCCTCTCCGAGTACAAGGCCATGCGCACGGACGGCGGGCAGGAGACCGTGGAACAATTAGTCGTTGCAGACGGTGGTGACATCATTGGCTACGGCCAGGCGGCCTGGCACCGGGCTGTCGAAGGGGCGGCGGGTCATTGGGCACTCGAGGTGGTGGTTGCACCTGAGCGGCGCGGCGATGATGTGGAAGGGGCGCTGATCGACTCCCTTCGTCGTCGGGTCGGTGACGCCGCGATGCTGCTGTGGAGCACCAATCGATATGTGGCAGCCGCGGCCGCCACCGGCGGGTGGCGTTTGGCTCGCGAGCTGCACAGGATGATGCGAGAACTGCCGATCACTTGTTCGCACGAAACGCCCCGCGGTGTTTCGATTGCCGGGTACCGCCCTGAATCGATGATGAGGCGTGGTTGAAGGCGAACAACGCGGCCTTCTCGGGTCATCCCGAGAACGGTGCCTTGACAGTCGAGGATCTGCGCCAGCGTAGGCAGCGGCCGTGGTTCGACCCTGCCGGATTCCTCCTCGCGTGGGATGGGGATCGCGTCGTCGGCAGCTGCTGGACGAAAGCTCCACGAAGACGCGACGGTGAGATATACATAATCGGGGTGATCCCCGAATGGTCCGGGCGCGGCCTGGGCACGACACTCTTGTGTCTTGGCCTCGACCACCTGAGCAGGGTGCGACACGCCAGAGAGGGCGATGCTGTTTGTCGAGGGCGACAACGAACGAGCCACCAGGCTCTACGAGGAACTCGGCTTCACGGTTGTGGAAACCGTCAGCGCCTACACCTACGACTGCTGATGAGTGGCAAGGGCGGTCGGGGGAGAGTGGCGATCACTCCACCGGGTCGGCATTTAGCGTGGACGCAGCGACCGCCCGCTTGAATTCGGACAGATAGAGGTCGTGGGTTCCGATGGCTGCGTCCATCGATCGTTCGACCCGGAACACCGAGCTCCATCGCGGCGTGATAGACGATCCAACGGTCGAGCTGATACTGATCGAGCGTCCTGCCGTATCCTTCCAGGAATGCGGCAGCAGCCTGGGCTCCGGTATTCATGCCGAGGAGCCAGCTGGCTTTGGAGAGGTCCCACTCCGGGGGAGCAACGGTCGCCCACTCCCACGTGATCAAGGTGACCTTGCCACCATCATCGACAACGAAGTTGTCGGGCGCTGGATTGGTGTGTGCGCTGCGTGGATCCGAAGCGAACGGCGGTCTCACCTCCCGGGCATCGGCGAGAAGCTCACTGGGCAAGTCGAGACGCCTGCGATACCGATCGAGACGCTTCAACGTGGACATGAAGTCAACTGCGACCCATTCCTGGTCCATGCCGCGGCTGAGATTGGTGATCCGCTCCGAGGCTGTTGCGTGGACACTGCGAAGGATGGCGCCTGCCTTTCTGGCAAGGCCGGGGTTCTCGGGGAGAGCCCCAAGATTCCAGCGCCCGGCGTCCTCGAAGATTGCCCAGTGGACATCGCCCTCGAGCCCGCGATCTACGAGCTGGGGGGTACCTGCGAGTGCCGATAACGCTTCGAGGGCATGGAATTCCCTACGTTCACGGGCGGGAGTCCCGTAGAGCTTGACGATTCGGGTTCCCTCACCGACCCAGATCCGGAACACGTGGTTGGCTGATTGACCGCGTTCCATCCCGGTTAGCTCATGAACCCGGCCACCACCGGCAAGTTTCTGTGCTATTTCGATTGGTCGCACCGCACGTCCTCCGATAAAGGGTGTTCTATTGTCTCACGCGAAGCCGTGCCCTGCATCGCTTTGGGTTACTCTTACCAGCCAATCGCTTTGAAGGGTGGTGAGCGATCGCCGTGATGGGTCGCACCGCCCCGATGGGCTAGGTTGTCGGGTAGGGCGTCGAGCCTGAACCCGAATTGCTCAGCACATTCCTCGAGGTACACCGTGGCACTGACAATCACTTTTCCGGACGGATCCAAGCGTGAGTTCGATCCGGGCGTCACCGGAGCTGAAATCGCAGCAAGCATCGGCCCCCGCCTGGCTAAGGCAGCAGTGGCTGTCAAGCTCGATGGGAAGACGATCGATCTCACTCGATCGATAACCGACAGCGGCATCGTCGAGGTGATCACCGATACCTCCGAGGAAGGTCGGCACGTTCTCCGGCACTCGGCCGCACACGTTATGGCTCAAGCGGTGCTCGACCTCTATCCGGGTGCCAAGTTCGCGATCGGTCCGCCGATCACAGATGGTTTCTACTACGACTTCGAGGTCGACGACCCATTCACCCCCGAGGACCTCGAGCGCATCGAAGCGAGGATGGCCGAGATCATCGCAGAGGATCAGCCGTTTGAGCGAGAAGAGCTCACCGCCGAGGAGGCGCTGGAGGTATTTGCGGACCAACCGTTCAAGACCGAAATCATCGAGTCGGTCGACAGCGAAGAAGGCGCCGGGGGTGCGGAGGTTTCTGTTTACCGAAACCTGTCGTTTGTGGACCTTTGCCGTGGCCCTCATGTCCCATCCACGAGGCGTCTGAAAGCGGTCAAGCTGATGCGTTC
Source organism: uncultured bacterium (assembly GCA_963731695.1). Taxonomy (GTDB): domain Bacteria; phylum Actinomycetota; class Acidimicrobiia; order Spongiisociales; family UBA5794; genus JAAETI01. The sequence goes on from CAVSWM010000013.1 coordinate 87,574, forward strand.
CGCGGGGGCTTATTGGCGTGGTGACGAGCACAAGCCTCAACTCCAGAGGATTTATGGGACCGCATGGGAGTCGCAGAAGGAACTCGACGCCTATCTCGAGCGTCTAGAGGAAGCAGAGCGGCGCGATCACAGAAAGCTCGGCCAGGAGCTGGAACTCTATTCGTTCCCACCCGAGCTCGGGAGCGGGTTGGCGGTCTGGCACCCCAACGGCGGGCTTCTACGCACGATCATCGAGGACTACTCCAGGCGAACCCACCTGGCGCACGACTACCAGATCGTGTCGACACCCCATGTCGCCAAGGCCGATCTGTGGTGGACATCCAAGCATCTCGAGTTCTACGCCGAGGGCATGTACCCGGGAATGGTGCTTGACGAGTCCACTGAGTATCGGATCAAGCCGATGAACTGCCCGTTCCACATCCTCATTTTCAACAGCAGGGGGCGGAGCTATCGCGAGTTGCCGATGCGCCTTTTCGAGCTTGGGACCGTCTATCGCTACGAGCGCTCCGGCGTTGTGCACGGGCTGATGCGGGCTCGCGGGTTCACCCAGGATGACAGTCACATCTTCATCGAAGAGAAGGACATCGCCTCCGAGCTGCAGAACCTTCTCGACTTCACGCTCATGGTGTTGCGAGACTTCGGTTTTGAAGACTTTGAAGCCGATCTGTCGACCCGAGATCCCGGCAAGTACATCGGGACCGACGAGATGTGGGACAAGGCTGAGCAAGCTCTTGGCCAGGCACTCGATGCTGCGGGTCTTCCGTACCAGGTAGCCGAAGGCGAGGGGGCCTTCTACGGGCCAAAGATCGATGTCCACGTGCGAGACGCAATCGGGCGCCGTTGGCAACTGTCGACCCTCCAGGTCGATTTCGGGCAACCAGAGAACTTCGAGTTGCTTTACGCCACCGACCACAACACAGCGGGAACGCCCGGTCATGATTCACCGGGCGCTGATGGGGTCCGTGGAGCGATTCGTCGGCATCCTCATCGAGCACTATGCAGGGGCACTTCCCGGCTGGCTGTCACCGGTGCAGGCCACGATCGTGCCGGTCGCGGACCGACACCACGACTATGCGCACGAGGTCGCGGGCCGTCTCCGAGCCGCGGGTCTGCGAGTCGAAGTGAACGACGCCGACGACACGGTTGGTGAGAAGATCCGTCTCGCCATCACTCACAAGCATCCTGCGGTACTGGTGGTTGGTGATCAGGATGTAGAGGGCGATACGGTTGGTGTTCGACTCCGACACGAGGGCGAAGAACAGCGCGGTGTCGCCGTAGATACGGTGGTGGCCGATCTGGTCGCGTTATGCAAGCCGCCGAGGTAGATTCGAAAGGACGTACTTGATTGGGGTTGTGCCCGATCTAGTCTTGCTCCGCATTCAGCAGTCAAGGGTATCTGTGCGCGGCAAATGTGCCGGCACAAGTGAAGGGAATAGCTAGTGAAGTGGTTTGTCAGGCTTCTGGCCAGCGCGGTGAGACGCTCTCCGTGGGGGATCATCGCGGGCACCCTGGTGCTGACGGTGATATTCGGGGCTCTTCTTCCGCAGCAGGAAACGGCTACCGGCAACGAGGGCTTCTCACCGGACACTCCGGAGTTCTTGGCGCAGGACGTCATCAGCCAGTATTTCGCGGACAACTCGGAAGAGCGTGTTCAAATCGTGGTCACTGCCACCGATGGTGACTTGATCACCGCCGACGGCCTTCGCGACTATCTAGCGATCCGCCAGTCGATTGCATCGAGTGAAGCCTCGGCGCTGCTCAGAAACGGGCCGGAGGCAGATATTGTTGGCTATCTAGATCCCGCCGTCGGTGCATTGCAGGCGCACGCTCAGCAGAACGGCATCCCATTCGATGCCGTCATTCAGAACGTGACGGATGAGGACGTCAAGCAGGCGCTGCAGGCCGGTTTGGCGCAGATCCCCGAAGACGTGCGCCCTCTGGTCACCGGTCTGTTCGGAGCCAGTTCGGATCTGACGAGCTCAACCGCGAATACTGCGCTCATGGTCGTCACCTTGAACGTGTCCGATCTCGATGATCCAGATAACACAAAGCTGCAGGCTATCGAGCTCGACATGTCCAATGCTCTCGATCAGCTGGACACGGCCACCTCCGACCCGGTCGCATTCAGTTTCGCTTTGCTGTTCGCCAACACGGACGAGTTCCAATCCGAGATCGGCAGGCTGTTCGGGACGGCGTTCCTCATCATCGTCCTAATCCTCATGTTCGTGTTCTGGATACATCCGAGGGGACGGCTTACCCGAGGCAAAGCCGTGCGCCGATCGCTCGCCGACATGGGGCTGACGATGCTTGTCATTGTCATGTCGATTGTGTGGATGAACGGGATGGGAGTACTCCTCGGACCCAAATACCTAGGAGTAATTGGGAACTTCAATGAAATCCTGCAGATCCTCCCGATCCTGCTGATCGGCCTCGGCGTCGATTACGCCATTCACATGAACGCTCGCTACCGCGAGGAGCTTGGCAAGGGTGCCTCAGTGTCCGATTCGGCGACAAACGCAACAAGGACGGTGGGAATCGCGTTGATCCTCGCTACCGCGACCACCTCGGTTGGTTTTCTAACGAATGTCGTCAATCCGGTGACTGCCTTGCGTGACTTCGGCATTCTGGCTGCGGTCGGAATCAGCTCGGCCTTCCTCCTGATGCTGACGGTGGTGCCTGCGATCCGTGTCCTGCTCGACAGTAGGGGTGAGAGTGCCGGCCACCTGGAGCGGCAGGCATTTGGCCATCAGAGTGAGCGGATCCTGCCCAAGATCATGGGCTCGACGGCTGTGCTTGCCGAGAAGTACGCGGTAACCACGCTGGTTGCAGCGTTGGTCCTTGGAACGCTTGGCTTTGTCGGTTTGACCCGGCTAGATACAACGTTCAGCTTCACCGACTTCTTGCCTGAGGGCAACGAGCTGCTCAAGACGTTTGACACCATCACCGCTGAATTTGGGGGAGGCTTCGGTGAGGAAACGGATGTCATCATCGAGGGTGACATCGCGACTCCTGAGGTCCACAATGCCCTCGCCGCGACATGGGCGAGCATGACGGACACTCCGGACGTCGTGCAGTTCGGGCCCAATGCTGCAGTCGAGTCGCCGCTGTCCGTCATGGGACAGATGCTCAACCCGGACGCTGAAACCTTCAACCAGGATTTTGCGGCCTATGCAACGGGCGCAGGGCTGCAACCGGACCTCACCGTCGCCCCCGGGACCGACGTTGCCGCTCTCTACGATCGAGCAGCCGAAGCCGATCCGGGAGGTATGGCGCGTGTGGTCGCGAAAGCCGACGGAAGCTACCGATACATGGACGTTGCCGTGACCACCCAGGCGGGTGAACAACGCGCAGCTGCGTTGTCGGACGCGCTGAAGTCAGATTTTGCCCCCGTCATCGAAGCAGGCGCCACTGCCGTCCCCACCAACCAGAACATCATCAGCTCCGGTGTCGTCACGGCACTTCAGAACAGCCAGAAGTCCTCGCTGGCGATCACCATCATCGCGGCAATGCTGCTTCTCGTTGTCACCTTCTGGGTGGAGTCGAGGCGACCGTTCCTCGGTGTGATCACGACTCTGCCGGTCGCTCTCATTGTGCTCTGGGTGTTCGGGGTCATGGCGGCCCGCGGTATCTCGTTCAACCCGGTGACCGCGATGATCGCCAACCTGGCCATCGGCATCGGCGTGCCGTACACGATCCATATCACGCACCGCTATCAGGAGGACCGTCGTCGATATGACAGCCCGGAGGAGGCGATCAGGTCGACCACCACCCATACGGGCGGTGCCCTTGCCGGATCGGCTTTCACAACGGCTGCCGGGTTCGGGATCCTCGTAACCTCGACGTTGACCCCGTTCAAGCAGCTTGGAGAGGTGACTTTCTGGGCAATTGTCTTTGCGCTGATTGCAAGCGTGCTTGTGCTGCCTTCGATGTTGGTCCTCTGGGACCGCTGGCATCTACGACGCGGCGATTCCGTCGTGGATGAGGCAGCCTATGTAAGATCGCACGACGGGCTATGACAGACAGAAGGCCGGCGCTTCCCAAGATCGAGGTCGACCCAGATGTGGCGGCGCATGCGGGGATGCCGGACGATCTCGATGCGAACGTGCTCGGCCCGTACGAGGTGCCCGATCCTGCGCAACGCCGTCGGTCCGGCATCGTCTATCTGGTTGCTGCGTTGATCACTGTCATCGGGATCGTGCTCGGATTGCCGTCGGGAATGTGGATCATCGTTGGGGTGTTCGCCGTCATCGCGGCCTATCACATGGCCAGCGGCTCTCATCTCGAGGTGACGGACTCCAGAGCTCTCACATTGGCGACTGGAGCCGTCGGATTCCCGGTCGGTCACGCCTCGGCAGTTCTCGGTTTCGACGGGTTGCTGGCGCGTCCGATATGGAACGTCCTCGTGTTCTCGGCCGATGAGCCGCCATCACAACGTGGTCTGGTCAGAGTTGATGGACGCTCCGGCAGGGTCATCGAGACATATACCGAAGAGGTCGGGCCCGCCGTCTAGGAGCGACTACGACCCGACCTCGGGTGAGTTACCGCTGGTGCAGCGGGAGGAACGTGCGTGTCGTCTCGCCGACGTAGATCTGACGAGGACGGGCGATCCGCGTATCGGGATCCTCGGTCATTTCTTTCCAGTTGGCGATCCAGCCGGGCAGCCGACCGATGGCGAACAGCACCGTGAACATACGCGTCGGGAAGCCGAGCGCCCGGAAGATGATGCCCGAGTAGAAATCGACATTTGGGTAGAGGTTCCGCTCCTGGAAGTATTCGTCATTGAGCGCGGCCTGCTCTAGTTCCTCGGCGACTTTGAGCAGCGGGTCGTCGCCCCGAAGCCGGTCGAGGACATCGTCGGCGAACTTCTTGAGGATGCGGGCACGCGGGTCGTAGTTCTTGTAGACCCTATGTCCGAAGCCCATGAGACGGAACGGGTCGTCCTTGTCCTTGGCCCGCTGCAGATACGATTCGGTAGTCGCCTTCGGGTTGTTGGCTATCTCCGAGAGCATCTCGACAACCGCCTGGTTGGCGCCGCCGTGTAGCGGGCCCCACAGGGCATTCATCCCTGCAGCCACTGAGGCGAAGAGATTCGCCTGGCTCGAGCCCACGAAACGTACCGTCGCGGTCGAGCAGTTCTGACCGTGATCGGCATGCAGGATCAGCAAGACGTTGAGGGCCTTGGCGATGACCGGATCGACGTGGTAGCCCTCGGTGGGGATGGCGAACATCATGTGCAGGAAGTTCTCCACGTACCGCAGGTCGTTGCGTGGGTAGATGTAGGGAAAGCCTGTCGACTTCTTGTATGCCCAGGCAGCGACGGTCGGCATCTTGGCGATCAGGCGCTGGGCGCTCTCGATGACCGAAGCCTCATCCTTCGGGTTGTGATACTCCTCATAGAACGAGGAGATGGCGTTCGTGGCAGATGAGAGGATCGCCATCGGATGGGCGTTCTTCGGGAACGCATCGAAGAAGCGCTTCAACTCCTCGTTGAGCAGACTGTGCCGCTTCATGGAGTCTTCCCACTCGGTCAGCTCAGCCTTGTTGGGGAGATGGCCGAATAGGAAGCAGATAGGCGACCTCGAGGAATGAGCAGCTGTTGGCGAGATCCTCGATCGCGTAGCCGCGGTGGGTCAGTTTGCCTGCGGACCCATCGACATATGTGATTGAAGATCGGGACGAAGCAGTGTTTGCGAAACCGGGGTCGTAGACGACGCTTCCGGTGCTGGCGCGCAGGCTCTCGATGCTGTATCCGTTATTGCCCTCGTTGGCCGTTAGTTTCTCGAGCTCTAGGGACTTCTCTCCAATTTGTAGCGTCGCACCTGCCTCATCCATATCGCGACCACTGCCTTTCTGCACATTTGTTAGCTGGCGAAGGATTGTAGCTATCGCCAGCGCCGACCACGTCTGTCGGGATACCTGAGCGACCTGATCGGCCCGGATCGAGTGCCGGTCATTGTGGGCCGTCCCCGGCATCGAACGGTCACTCTATTGAGGAAACATCGATCCTGCGTGGTACCTTTTCTACGTCGGAACTCCGATCCACGGTCGCGGGCTACCGAACCGCGTGAGGTCGGCCGGGCGAGAGCAGGCCTACCATCGTGAATTGAAGGTTGGAAGGAGACCGAATTGCTCGATCTGAGGGGTAGGAGTCGGCTTGCCCCGATTCTCGATCCGATAGCCGTTGGATTGTCGAAGATGCGGTTGACGCCAACGATGGTCACCATGCTCGGCCTGTTGGTCACGCTCGTCGGCGCCGGATTGATCGCGGTCGATCGGTATGCCCTCGGAGCGTTCATCGCCGGTGTCGGCTCGACACTCGACGCTCTCGATGGGCCGCTCGCCCGATATCAGGGGACGGCTTCGATCCGTGGCGCATTCGTCGACACCATGTCCGATCGGTTTGGTGAGGTCGGGCTGTGGGCAGGGCTCACATTCAGCCTCCGCGAAGACGAGACCGGTCTGATGCTGTGCGTGCTCGCCCTGGCGTTCTCATTGCTCACACCGTATGTGCGTTCCAAGGCAGAGAGTTGGGGAGCGGAAGGACGCGGCGGGTGGATGGGTCGTGGTGAGCGAATGATCCTGATGCTTGTCGGGTTGATCGCCCACGGCCTGGGCCTCAAGGTCCTCCATCCGATGCTGTGGGCCTTCGTCGTGTTGTCCGGGCTTACCGTCGGCCAGCGCTGCGTCCGTACCTGGCAGCAGTTGGACGAGGACGACGAGTGACGGGCGAGATAGTGAAAGATCGGCTGGCTTACTTCGCCTATCGAGCCTTTGTCGGCGTATTGGGGATTCTTCCGGAGCCGGCGATGCGCTCCGCGGCAGCGTTTGGGTCGTATCGCCTGGTATCTGGCCCCCGGGCGGCGGCGGCTGGTGCAACGACACCTGCACCGAATCCTGGGGCAGGATGCCGACGTGACCGAACGATCAAAGGCCATGTTCGCCAGCTACGGGCGCTATTGGGCCGAGGTGTTCTGGCTGCGTCCGGGCCGGATCCCGGACCTCGTTGCGAAGTCGACGGTTGAGAATGTTGCCGTAATGCGTGCGGCATTTGCTCAGGGCAAAGGAATGCTTCTCATTCTCCCCCATATGGGCAACTGGGAGGTAGCCGGCGCAGTTGCCAGGGACCTGGGGATGCCGGTGCTGTCCGCTGCGGAGAACCTCCCCAACCCTCTCATTACCGAGTGGTTCCTCGAGGTTCGGAAGATGGCGGGTATCGACATCGTGCTCACCGGTCGCGGGGCGCGTGCCACCGGTGCGTTGATGCGGCGTCTCAAGGACGGCGGGACCGTGGCGCTTCTCGCCGACCGGGACGTAACCGGACGTGGGATCCCGGTGAAGTTCTTTGGAGAGGAGACGACGATGCCGGCCGGCCCGATTGCGCTCGCCGTCAAGACGGGTGCTCCGATTCTGGTGGCGGGGTCGTACTTCGAGGACGGACCGGGGCATCGATACGTGGTCTCCGATCCGTTGCCTATCCCCGAAGAAGGAACTAAGGAAGCGAGGGTCGCAGCCGGCGCGCAGTTGTTGGCCGACGCACTGGAAGAGCGCATCCTGAGGAAACCCGAGGACTGGCATCTGTTCGTACCGAACTGGCCGTCGGACCGGGGGCGGAGTTGAGAGTCGGGTTGGTTTGCCCGTACGACCTGGGGAGACCGGGTGGCGTGCAGGACCAGGTAATCCGGCTATCGCGATGGCTAGCGGATGCCGGGAACACGGTGGTCACGATCGCGCCGGGGGAGAGCGACGAAGCCGACTTTGTCTCAGTAGGCCGGGCCACCGTTGTCCGAGCCAATGGTGCCGCCACACCGGTTGCGCTCTCGCCAAGGGTGGCGGGCCGCGTGGTGGAGGCGCTCAATGGGCTCGATGTTGTCCACGTCCACGAACCGCTCATGCCCCAGGTGTCGCTTGCAGTGCTCAGACACGCTCTCGAAACCGCTTGTCGGGACCTTCCATGCGGACGCGTCGAAAGTTGCCGGACTTGCCTACACCCTTGGTCGACCTGTGACGCGACGCTGGATCGATTCGCTGGATGTCATTACCGCAGTGAGCCCGATCGCAGCCAGGGTCATCGAATTCACTAAGAGGGTGCGGGTCATTCCCAACGGGATCGATGTCGACGCGTATGGCTCGGGGGTCAAGGACCCGGCGTCTGTGGTCTTCCTGGGTCGTGACGATCCCGGAAGGGTCTCTCGGTTCTGCTCGGCGCCTGGCCACACGTGCGCCGGCATCATCCGGCAGCGACGCTCACGGTGGTCGGTGCGGATCAGAGAGGCGAGCCGGTCCCCGGAGTTGTGTTTTTGGGGAGGGTCACCGAGTCGGAGAAGCGCCGCGCCCTTGCCTCAGCGGCCATTTACTGCGCTCCCAACCTGAGTGGCGAGAGCTTTGGCATCGTGGTTGCGGAAGGCATGGCAGCGGGATGTGCTGTTGTGGCCAGTGGGCTGCCCGCGTTCTCCAGGGTGGTCGGGGATGCCGGAGTTCTTGTCGCTCCCGGCGATGAGAAAGGTCTGGCAGCCGCAATCACGACGCTCCTCGACGACCCGGACCGTGCCGCGACCCTCGGTGCTGCCGCCCGGCAGCAGGTACGACAGTTCGACGGCCCGGTCGTCGCTGCCGGGTATGTGTCCGCATATGAGGACGCAATCGATCTCAACCGTGACGTCCTAGGGCCGATTCCCGTTAGCGGTCGGTACCATCAGGGGATGGAGTTACGACATCTGAACCTGTCCATTGCTGATGGCATCGCCCGTCTCACGCTCAATCGCCCGGAGCGACGAAACGCGCTCAGCCTCGAGTTGATGAAGGAGTTGCTGGCGGTGCTCGATGGCCTGAACCACGACCCGGGAGCCAGGGTGATCGTGATCTCCGGTGCAGGTCCTGTCTTCTCATCGGGTCACGATCTGGGCGAGATGATCGACAGGGACGGAGCCTTCTACGACGAGCTGTTCACGACTTGTACCGACGTGATGCTGAGGCTCCAGGAGCTCCCACAGCCGGTGATCGCTCAGGTCCACGGCACCGCGACGGCCGCCGGGTGTCAGCTGGTTGCTGCATGCGATCTTGCGGTTGCGAGCGAAGATGCCCGGTTTGCGACGCCGGGGGTGCACATCGGCTTGTTCTGCTCGACACCGATGGTGCCGCTGACGAGGGCGGTCGGCCGCAAGCGGGCCATGCAGATGCTGCTCACCGGTGGATTTTGTCGACGCAGCGACGGCGCTCGACTGGGGGTTGATCAACTACGTCGTGGCTCCGGATGAGCTTGCAATGCGAACCGATGAGCTTGCGCAGCAAATCATGCGCTTCAGCCCCGTGGTGATCGGAATCGGAAAGCGTGCGTTCTACGCCCAGATCGATGCCCCGGAGGCTGATGCCTACAAGACCGCATGCAACGTCATGAGCGGCAACGCCCAACACGATGACGCACAAGAGGGGATGACCGCGTTTCTCGAGAAGCGCAAGCCACAATGGCCGATCCGGCGGGCCTAGCGGTACCGGTAGAATTCAGGTTTGAGCAACTAGGAGTCAGCATGAACACGTCCGAGTCACAAAGAGGCACCGACCTCGTCAAGAGAGGTCTGGCTGAGATGCTGAAGGGCGGCGTCATCATGGATGTCGTCAACGCCGAGCAGGCTCGGATTGCGGAAGAGGCGGGTGCAGTCGCGGTTATGGCCCTCGAGCGTGTCCCGGCGGACATCCGTGCCGTTCGGCGGTGTCGCCCGGATGGCCGATCCGACCAAGGTCGAGGAGATCATCGAAGCTGTGTCGATCCCGGTGATGGCCAAGTCGCGCATCGGGCATTTTGTCGAGGCCCAGGTGCTCGAAGCACTCGGTGTCGACTACATCGACGAGTCCGAGGTGTTGACCCCGGTTGACGAGAACCACATCGACAAGTGGAACTTCACGGTGCCGTTTGTCTGCGGAGCCAAGGATCTCGGTGAGGCCCTGCGGCGCATCGGCGAGGGTGCTGCGATGATCCGGACCAAGGGCGAGCCGGGTACCGGCAATGTGGTCGAAGCCGTCAGGCACATGCGACTCATGAACAGACAGATACGGCAGCTGACCGTCCTCGACGAGAACGAGCTGATGGCGGCCGCCAAGGAGTTGCGGGCTCCCTACACCCTCATCAGAGAGATTGCCGAGACGGGAAAACTCCCGGTCGTCAACTTTGCGGCGGGTGGCATCGCAACACCTTCGGATGCGGCCCTGATGATGCAACTTGGATGCGATGGTGTCTTTGTCGGTTCCGGAGTGTTCAAGTCGGGTGACCCGGCGGATCGAGCTCGAGCCATTGTCGAAGCGACGACGTTCTACAAGGACCCTGTGAAGATCGCCAAAGTCTCCCGAAATCTGGGTGAGGCGATGGTCGGGATCAATATCGACACGCTATCGGCCGATCAGCGGATGCAGGATCGCGGCCTCTAGTGGCCGCGTCGACCATGAGGGTGGGGGCGCTTGCGCTCCAGGGTGACTTTCGCGAGCACCTGGCTGTGGTGCGCCGGCTGGGTGTAGAGGGCATCGAGGTGCGGACCGAAGAGGAGCTCAGCTCTGTGGACGCCCTCATCATTCCCGGAGGCGAGTCCACCGCAATCGGCAGGCTGGCAAGGATCTACAACCTCATCGAGCCGCTCCAGGCAGCGCATCGCCGGGGGGCTTCCAGTGCTGGGAACATGTGCGGGAATGATCTTCCTCGCGGCCGCAACCAAAGGCGCATGAGCAACCACAACTCGGCGCTCTTGATGTCGTCGTTGAGCGCAACGCATTTGGCAGACAGGTCGACTCGTTCGAGGCAGATCTGGACGTTCTGGGTATGAGCGACCCGATGCACGCCGTATTCATCAGGGCGCCCTGGATTCACAAGGTAGGCTCAGAGGTAGAGATCCTCGCCACGGTGGCCGATCGGGACTCGGGTGACACGCATCCGGTTTTTGTGCGGCAGGGTCGTATCCTGGCGACCTCATTTCATCCCGAACTGACGCAAGACACGAGAATTCACGAGATGCTTATGGAGGAGGGCTGAATGTCCGGGCATTCCAAGTGGGCGAATATCAAGCACCGCAAGGGCCGTCAGGACGCGGCACGCGGCAAGCTCTTTGCGAAGCTGATTCGTGCGATCGAAGCTGCGGCACGGCAGGGCGGCAGCGACATCACTGCAAACGCGACGCTCGCCACCGCGGTGCAAAAGGCAAAGGACAACTCCGTCCCGAAGGACAACATCGATCGGGCGATCGCCGCGGCTCCGGGGAAGAAGACGGCGCGGTTTATGACGAGGTTTGGTACGAAGGTTACGCCCCCGGAGGCATTGCACTGTATGTTCAGGTGCTCACAGACAATCGCAACCGGGCGGCTTCCGACGTGAGGTCGGCGTTCAGCAAGAACGGCGGCAGCCTTGGCGAGCCCGGCTCGGTCGGCTATCTGTTCGAGCAGAAGGGCTACATCCTCGCCACAGGTGACGAGGACACGGTGATGATGGCGGCACTCGAGGGTGGGGCCGACGACGTCACTGCGAGCGAGGAGAGTTGGGAGATCGTGTGCAGGCCCGGGGATCTCCAGGCGGTGCGGGCAGCTCTCGCGGAGGCCGGCGTGGCCATCGAGCAAGCCGAAGTGACCCAGATGCCATCGGTGTCGGTTGCGGTGGATGAGGCAGGGGCCACCAGGGTGCTGCGACTGGTTGATGCTCTCGAAGATCTCGATGATGTGCAGTCGGTGTACGGGAACTTTGACATCCCCGATGAGGTGCTTGCCTCGCTCGGCTGATCTGGGGAGGGTGCTTGGCACCACCGGCGTCCCACCCTACGCTATCAAACATATGTTCGTACTCGGAATCGATCCCGGTCTTTCCACCCTCGGCTACGGTGTCCTGGAATCGCGGGGGCACCAGATTCGTGCCGTCGCTGCCGGGGCAATCCGAACCGATCGTGGGCTTCCTATCGGGCAACGCCTCGCCGAGCTCTACCGCGATCTCGATGGATTGATCGCTGAGCACCACCCGGACGTCGCCGCCATCGAGCAGGTCTTTGTCAACCGGAACCTGCAGACCGCTACCTCGGTAGGCCGGGCCTCCGGTGTTGTCCTGCTGGCACTTGCTCAACACAATGTGCCCGTCGACGAATACTCACCGTCAGCGGTGAAGCTTGCGCTGACCGGCTACGGGAACGCAGACAAGACACAGATGAAGCGAGTCATTGCAATGCGGCTGGGTCTTCGAGAGCTTCCGAGCCCCGCAGATGCGGCCGATGCCCTCGCTATCGCACTCTGTCACATACAGGGCGCCTCGCTGCGTCGGCTGGCAGGAGAGACCACATGATTGGGAGACTCCGTGGCGAGCTCGCCGCAAAATCGGTAGACCGGGTCCTCATCGACGTTGGCGGCGTTGGGTACGAAGTAGCGGTGACTCCGGCCACCGTCGTGGCCCTGCCCGGCGTTGGACAGGCCGCCGTCCTGCATACCCACCTGCATGTCCGAGAAGACGCCATGGCTCTGTTTGGATTTGCCACCAACGACGAGCGTGACATCTTCCAGGTGCTGATCGGCGTCAGCGGGGTGGGACCGAAACTGGCGATGGCGGTGCTGGCAACGTTCCAGCCGGATCAGCTACGCCATGTTGTCGTCGCCGAGGACGCCGCGGCCCTCACGGCCGTGCCCGGGATCGGGCAGCGCAGCGCCCAGAAGCTGCTATTGGAGCTGCGGCCAAAACTGGATCTGCCGGATTCGCCGCTCCAGGCGGGTACCGCCGTTGCCGAGGTTCGCGAGGCTCTAGAGGGCCTCGGCTATCAACCGGTCGAGATCCGCGACGTGCTCCGCGATCTACCGCAGGAGCAATCGATCGAGGACTCACTGCGAATGGCGTTGCAGGAGTTGGGAAAGCGACGGTGATCTATGCGTGACGAAGGCTTGCTGGCCACAGATCCGCTGCCGGATGATGAGCGGGAAGAAATCACACTGCGGCCCAAGCATATGGATGACTTCATTGGTCAGACCGAGCTGAAGGAGCGTCTGTCGATCTTGATCGAGGCGGCAAGACAACGGGGCGAATCAGTGGACCATGTGCTCTTCTCGGGACCGCCGGGGCTCGGCAAGACATCGCTTGCCGGAATCCTCGCCATCGAGATGAATGCCCACTTCCAGGCGACCAGCGGTCCGGCTCTCGAGCGTCCTGGTGATCTGGCGGCCGTGATCACCAACCTCGAGAGAGGCGATGTTCTGTTTATCGACGAAATCCATCGCCTACCGCGTCAGGTCGAAGAGGTGCTCTATCCGGCGATGGAGGACTTCCAGCTGGACATAGTTGTTGGCAAGGGGCCGGCAGCCCGCTCGATTCGGCTGGATTTGCCCCCGTTCACTCTGGTGGGAGCGACAACAAGGGTCGGGAGGGTGGCACCGCCGCTCCGTGATCGGTTCGGATACGTGGCGCGCCTCGACTACTACAACTCTGCGGATCTGGCTCGGATCGTGACACGGTCTGCCGACATTCTGACTGTGCGGGTGACCGCCGATGGGGCAGACGCAGTGTCTTACAGATCCCGGGGGACGCCGCGGATCGCAAACCGTCTGTTGCGCCGGGTACGTGATTTTGCCGCAGTGCGCTCAGACGGCGTCGTCGATGGGGAAACCGCACTAAAGGCACTCCACGTCTTCGAGGTCGACGACGCCGGTCTCGACAAGGTTGACCGTTCGATACTCGAGTCCATCATTGTGAAATTCAATGGCGGCCCTGTCGGGCTCTCGACGCTCGCCATTGCCGTCGGTGAGGAACCCGAGACGGTCGAAGACGCCTACGAGCCATATCTGCTCCAGGAGGGCTTTATCCAGCGGACGCCGAGAGGGAGAATCGCGACACCTCGTGCATATGAGCATCTCGGAGCATCGCCGCCCGAAGCCAGCCCGCAAGGATCGCTGTTGTAGCGAGGTGGCAGTTGAGTGCCGCGAGCCGGCTCAGAAGGTCTTCCCGTCACGCCACATCGATTGGACATGTTCGAGAAAGTCCCCGGCTGTGGGCGAGTAGATCACGCTTCCGAGCTCAATCGCCTGTGCCTGTAGCCGACGGCGACGGGCGGCTATGGCATGTTCGAGGTGTTCGATGTCGAGGTCTGCGGTGAGCGTGCGATCGGCATCGAGGCGGTGAGTGAGTACTGCCAGATCGTGATCGTCACCAAGCAGGTCGGTCAACATCTCGAGCCGGCCCTCCTGCAGGCTCATTTCCACAGGGTCGAGCAGGTTGAGCGCCTCGATCTGGTGCCGAAGGTACTTGGCGCGTTTTCGCCAGTTGTGTAGCAGCGTGTTGGTCGGGGAAGCCACTGCGTTCTGCATGCCCCGTCTGCCACGCTTGTAGACACGTTCGAGACCGGGTGCGATCGTGTTGAAGGAGTGCGAGATGGCTGTGTCGCCGTCGGCGAGGACAGTCCACAATGCACTCCTGGTGCGGATGTTCTCCAGTTGCTCGATGATCGACCCCATGTGGGCGTCGTTGCCGAGCACTGCCTGGCTTTCGGCGCGATAGAGGGTTTGCAGCCGTGCGATGAGGGGTGCCGTTGGATCCGCCGTCGCTGGATCCTCGGACAGAAGCCGGGACAGAGTCTCGGCCATCACCCAGGCATCTCTGATGCTGCCCAATTCAGCGCCGATGAGCTTGAGCATCTGGTTGTCGGGGTCGTAGCGCTTCTCGGGGATGGCGCCCCGTACGAGGCGCAGCATGGAGCGGAGCCGCTTGATGGCTTTGCGCGTGGAGTGCACGGCCAGGGCCCGCTCGTCGGCGGAGGCAGTGGCTATGCGAAGAGCTAGGTCGAACTGCTCGGTGGTGACACGATTGATCGCGGCAGCGATGCTCTCGCCGCGTTGGAAACGCATTTCACTGGTTTCAGGAATGATCACGGTCTGTCAGGCTAACGGATCTGCGGGTGCCGGATCGCAGCCGCGATTGGCCACTAGCCTCCTCGCCTTGGAAACAAAAATCTTCGACTACGAACTGCCAGAGGGTGCAATAGCCCAGACCCCGATCGAGCCGCGAGATGCGTCACGTCTCTTGCGCTGTGATCCACTCGAGGATCGGGTGTTCTGCGATCTCCCGGATCTGCTCGAGAGTGGGGACCTCCTCGTGGTCAACAGAACCCGGGTTCGTGCTGCACGCCTGCACGGCTGGAAAGTCGAGACAGGAGGGGCGGTCGAGTTGCTGTTGCTGCGTCGGGTAGACCCGGAGCGGTGGGAAGCGCTGGTCAGGCCTGCGCGGAGGATCCGGCCCGGGATCGAGCTGAATCTCGGGTCAATCTCAGGGACGGTGCTCAGCGAGCCAGATCGGGGTCAGATTGTGGTGAGATTGTCGTCCCAGGAGGATATCGAAGAGGCGATTGCCGCCGCCGGTGAAGTCCCACTGCCCCCGTACATCCACGAGACGCTAGATGACGCCGAGCGGTATCAAACCATATTCGCCAGGACGGTTGGGTCGGCAGCAGCACCGACCGCGTCGTTGCACTTCACTGCTGCGGTGACGGAACGTCTGCGCCAACGCGGAGTGGATATAGCCGAGGTTGACTTGCAGGTCGGTCTCGACACGTTCAGGCCGATCGCAACACAAGATACAGATGACCATCTGATGCACACCGAGACATGGCACGTCCCCCGAGCAACCGAACGAGCTATACGGGAGACCAGAGATCGCGGGGGCAGGGTGGTTGCGGCCGGTACCACTGTGGTGCGGACCCTGGAGAGCGCCGCGATCGGTAGTGGGCTGGTCGGCGCCGCGAAGGGGGCCACCGACCTCTTCATCACCCCCGGCTACCAACTCGAGGTGGTTGATGTTGTGCTCACCAACTTCCATGCGCCGCGGACGACGCTGATCGTGATGATTGCCGCTCTACTCGGTGATCGATGGCGCTCGATCTACCAACACGCGCTCGACCACCACTACCGTTTCCTGTCGTTTGGTGATGCAATGCTGATTGAAAGGCCGGTCAACCACAGATGAGCGTTTCGTGGGATCACGCAGCGAGCGATGGTTCCGCGAGGTGCGGAACCCTGCACACCGGACACGGCTCTATCGAGACACCTGCGTTCATGCCGGTTGGTACCAGAGGCACCGTCAAGACCGTCGACAGCGCGGACCTAGAGCGGGTAGGGGCACAGATGCTCCTGGCCAATACGTACCACCTCATGCTCCGACCGGGCGTGTCCACCGTCGCCGCGCTCGGCGAGCTGCACGGTTTCATGTCGTGGGATGGACCGATCCTGACCGACTCCGGCGGGTATCAGGTGTTCAGCCTGGACCCGGTGATCTCCGAAGATGGTGTCGCGTTCCGCTCGACGTACGACGGTGCTCGCGTCGAGCTCACTCCGGAAGGAGCCGTCGCCATACAGGAGGAACTCGGCGCCGACGTCGCCATGATGCTCGACGTCCTGATCGGGTTGCCCGCCTCGAGAGAGGAGACGGAGGCTGCGATGGAGCGCACGCTGCGCTGGGCGGAGCGTGCTATCAGGGCCCGGACGCGCGACGACCGGGCACTGTGGGGGATAGTTCAGGGTGGAGGCGATCACGATCTCCGGTCCCGCGCTGCGGCCGGTACTGCCGCTCTCGGGTTCCCCGGCTTCGGGATCGGAGGGCTATCTGTGGGCGAGGCCCCTGCCGTGAGGGATCTGGCAGTGGAAGCAGTGGTGGCAGAGTTGCCCCGGAGTGCACCCCGCTACGTGATGGGCCTCGGCGACACCGAGGGGATCCTTGCCTGTGTAGCCAGGGGCGTTGATCTGTTCGATTGTGTTCTCCCGACGCGGCTCGCCAGACATGGCAAGGTGCTCACCAAGGACGGGGACTTCTCAATCAAAAGGGCGGAATGGGCCGTGGACGGCAGCCCGATTGACGGCGAATGCGCATGTATCGCATGCACCCGCTACAGCCGCGGCTACATACGCCATCTATTCGCCACACGAGAGTTGCTCGGCTTGCGACTGTTATCAATCCACAACCTGGCCTACACGCTCGATCTGATGCGGAGGATTAGAGAGGCAATCGCCGGGAAACGGTTTGCGGCGCTCTACGATGAGGTCACTGCGCGGCGCATCTAGCGGCTTTCTCCCTTTCCGGAAGAGGCAGCTAACCTGTGTCGGCTCGGTACTGGTCGATACATACCGGTGTGAATTCCATGGAGGCTCTTGTGCCATACAACGCGATCCTTGCCTTGTTGCTCTTTGCGACTGATGAGGGCAGCACCGAACCCACGGGCTCGCTGTGGGGCCTGCTGCTCCCGCTGGTCATCTTCGGCGGCTTGTTCTACGTTGCCTTGATACTGCCGCAGCGGCGGCGTCAGAAGAAGATGCAGGAACTGCGAAGCTCGATTGAGGTTGGGGATCAGGTCCGCACCATCGGCGGGATCCTCGGCCGGGTTGTCCGTCTCGAAGGTGACGAGGCCTCGATTGACGTTGGTGGTGGGACCACACTGACGCTGACCGTTAGAGCTATCGCTGAGAAGCTCGGAGAGAGTACACCGTGAACAAGCGACCCCTCTGGACCTCTCTCATACTCATAGTCGTGATCGCCTGGGGGTCGCTTGGTGCGATGGTTGCATCCGGTTGGGATCCCAAGCTGGGTCTCGACCTCCAGGGCGGCTTCTCGGTGGTGCTGGCTGCTCCCGAGGGAACCGATCAGGCAGTCCTCGACCAGGCCGTGATCACGATGCGAAGCCGCATCGAAAGCCTTGGTGCCGTCCAGGAGCCCGAAATCTCTGTGCAGGGCGATCGCCGCATTCTCGTTCAGCTCCCCGGTGTCGAAGACCGGGAACGAGCCCTCGCTGCGGTTGGAACCACCGGGCAGCTGACATTCCGTCCCGTATACGACTATCAGGCAATCAGCCCGGCGTTTCTCGACGGGACCTTGCCGGTGCCGGACTCGATGACCACAACGACAACAGCGGCGCCTGACACAACCACCACGACGACGGCAGCCTCCGATGGCGCCACCACCACAACGGTCGCCGGCGACACAACAACCACGACGGCCGCCGCCGAGACCACGACCTCGACCACAACGACCACGACTACGACGCAACCGCCGGTGATTCCTGATGGAATTGACCCGGATACCGGGATCAGCCTTGTCGATGACCCGAACCAGCCTGTGTACCTACCGGGTGACGATGGTCGGGTCTATTCGCTGGGGCCAGCTTTCCTCACCGGTGCGGATCTCACCGGTGCCGAGCCGGGGTTTGGCTCCATCGGTCTGGGTGGCACGGGCGGTTGGACGGTCGATCCAGCCTTCACCTCGGAGGGTGGCGCAAAGTTCGAAGCTGCCACTGCTGAGCTCTCGCAATACACTTACGGCGATCCCCGCAGGCAGATGGCGATCGTCCTCGATGGGACCGTCATCTCGGCCCCATCCATTGCCCAGGACGTGGCCGCCGGTGAATCGCTGCCTGCCGACACTGTGATCATCACCATAGGATCGGCCGAGGACTCCCAGCAGCAGGCTGAAGACCTCGCCACCGTGCTCAGATATGGTGCTCTGCCTACGACCTTCGAGCGAGAGAGCGAGGGCTCGGTCTCTGCCAGCCTTGGTTCGGACTCCCTGCGGGCAGGGCTGATTGCAGGTATCGCCGGGCTGATCCTGGTGGCGCTTGCGCTAATCGTCTACTACCGCATCCTCGGCCTAATCGCCGTCCTCGGGTTCACCGTGTTCGGCTCGTTGCTGATAGGGACGATCATCTTGCTCGGGCAAACACAGGGCACGACCCTCACACTATCCGGGGTGACCGGCATCATTGTGTCGGTTGGTATCACGGCCGATTCCTACATCGTGTTCTTCGAACGCGTCAAGGAGGAGAACCGTAGAGGTAGGGCGCTGAAGCCGGCTGTGGACTACGGGTTCAAGCGTGCTTTCCACACCATCATCACCGCAGATACGGTCACATTGGCCGGGTCGGCGCTGCTGTGGCTGCTTGCCATCGGACCGGTGAAGGGATTTGCACTTACCCTCGGCATCGCGACGTTGGTTGACGTGATCGTCGCTTACTACTTCACCCGCCCGTTCGCCCAGTTGCTGGTGCGCACCGGGCTCGGCGAAGGGGGAGCGATGTCGATTCGGGGAGCTATGGGTACAACCGCAACCGAGGTGACAGCATGAGTGTTTGGAGCGATCTCTACCGGGGTGAGACCGAATTCGATTTCGTTCGCAACCGGCGCCGATTCTTCATCATCTCGGGTGTTGTCATCCTCGTATCGATCATCTCGCTGTTCACCCGCGGGCTCGACGGCAGCGTCGACTTCACCGGTGGGGCGATCGTCGAGGCGCCGAACCACTCCGGTCAAGACGTGGGTGCCTATCGAGCCAACCTTGCCGATATCGGCCTCGCCGGTGCCAGGGTCCAGATCCGGACCGAGCCCGACGGCAGCGAGACCGTCGTGGTCCAGACCGAGGCGCTCGCCGTCGACATGCGAGACCAACTTGTCGCACAGGTAGCTGAGATCTCAGGGGACGATCCCAACGACCTTTCCATCGAAGCGGTTGGTCCAACCTTCGGGTCGGAGATCACCAGACGCGCTATTGAAGCGCTAGTCATCTTCCTGCTGGTAGTGGCCCTCTTCATCACGTGGACGTTTGAGTGGAAGATGGCGGCGGCGGCGCTGACAGCGTTGTTCCACGATCTGATCATCACGGCAGGTGTGTATTCCATTGTCGGGTTTCAGGTGACGCCTGCGACGGTGATCGCAATCCTCACCATCCTCGGCTACTCGCTCTACGACACAGTCGTTGTGTTTGACAAGATCACCGAGAACGTTCATGAATTGGGTAATAGGCACACCTTCACCGAGATAGCGAACCTCTCGATGAACCAGGTGTTGATGCGATCGCTCAACACGTCGCTGACCTCGCTCTTGCCAATCGGCAGCTTGCTGTTCGTCGGGTCCTATCTTCTCGGTGCAGCAACGCTGCGGGAGTTTGCGCTTGCTCTGTTTATCGGTATCGCGGCGGGGACGTACTCATCGATCTTTGTCGCCACGCCGCTCCTAACAGAGTGGAAGGAAACGGAACCGCAGTGGCAGCGCATGCAACGTCGCGCCTCACGTCGCACCTCGGGCATCCAACTGAATGAGGCCCAGGTCGCCAGCGTCAAGGCGGCAGAGGAGAAGCGAGCAACGGGGGCAACCCCACGTGCACCAAAACGGCGCACCAAGCACCGGTAGACTGCGCCCGTGATCGAAACCAGAATGCGCTCATTCATACGGGATATCCCGGACTTCCCCGAGCCGGGGATCGTCTTCAAGGACATCACCCCGTTGTTGGGCGACTATGCGGCCTTTGACGAGGCAATCGATGCAATGATCGAACCGTTTCGGAACCGTGGAGTGACCAAGGTTGTGGGCGTCGAAGCCCGCGGCTTCATCTTTGCGGCTCCGATTGCTGTTCGTATGGAAGCAGGGTTCATCCCCGTGCGTAAGCCGGGGAAGCTACCTTTCGATGTTCACCACCAGGTCTACGACCTCGAATACGGTACAGATCGTGTCGAGATCCACCAGGATGCCGCGACTCCCGACGACAACGTTCTGGTTGTCGACGATGTGCTGGCAACCGGGGGGACGGGCCGGGCAACAACAGATCTCATTCGTGCTCTCGGCGCTCATGTCGTCGGGTTTACGGTCCTTGCCGAGCTAGCCTTTCTCGGAGGTAGGGAACGTTTGGACGGGGTCGATGTTCATGCCGTGGTGAGATATGGCGCTTCCTGACATTGTCGAATCTGAGCCGGAGCTTCACCTAGCCCGAATCCGGCAGCAATACGCCGCGCAATACGGCGACGAGGGCTTTGCAACGATCAATCGGGCGTTCAAGGTCGCCGAGGCAGCGCACGCCGGGCAAATGCGCCGATCTGGCCATCCGTATATCACCCACCCGCTCATAGTCGCCGAGATACTCGCCGGATACGGCATGGATGAGGCAACATTGGTTGCCGCCATCCTCCACGACACCGTCGAGGACACCGACATCTCCCTGGAGCAGACCGCCGAGATGTTCGGAGAGGAAGTGGCGGCGCTGATCGATGGGGTCACCAAGCTCGATCGTATCCGCTTCTCATCCCGCGAAGAGCATCAGGCAGCAACTATCCGCAAGATGGCAATCGCCATGGCCAAGGACATTCGAGTCCTGCTCATCAAGCTTGCAGACCGGCTGCACAACCTCAGGACGCTCGATTTCCTCCCTGAGGAGAAGCGACACCGTATCGCTCTCGAATCGCTCGAGGTATACGCACCGCTTGCTCATCGTCTCGGCGTCCAGGAGATCAAGCATGAGATGGAGGATCGGTGCTTTCGTGAGCTCTATCCGAAACGCATGATCGAGCTCGAGGATCTGATCAGCAGACGTGCGCCACAGCGGGAAGCAGACCTGGAGAGGGTCAAGGAGCGAGTCCGGGAGGAGCTGACGGTCCAGGGCATCGATGCCATCGTCACCGGTAGGCCGAAGCATCTCTATTCGATCTACCGCAAGATGATGGCGAGCGGTCTCGAATTCGAGCAGATCTACGACCTGATGGGTGTCCGCATCCTGGTCAATGAGGTGCGCGACTGCTACGCGGTGCTTGGTCTGATCCACACTCTGTGGGCACCGATCCAGGGCCGATTCAAGGACTACATCGCGATGCCCAAGTTCAACCTCTATCAGAGCCTGCACACGACGGTGCTCGGCCCTGATGGCAAGCCGCTCGAGGTGCAGATCCGCACTCATGAGATGCACAATCGTGCGGAATACGGCATCGCTGCCCATTGGCGCTACAAAGACGGCGACAAGTCCACTGACCCGGAGTTCATTGCAGACCTGCGATTTCTTCAGGAGGAGTCGACCGATCCGCGTGAGTTCCTGGAGCATCTGAAGCTTGATTTGTATCTGGATGAGGTGTTTGTGCTCACCCCGAAGGGTGACGTTCATGTGCTGCCTCGGGGAGCCACACCGGTGGACTTCGCCTACAAGATTCATACTGACGTCGGTCACCGCTGTGTCGGTTCCAAGGTCAACGGAAAGTTGGCGCCGCTCAGTTCGGAGCTTCATTCCGGCGACATTGTCGAGATCCTCACGACCAAGTCGGCCGATGCCCGCCCGAGCCGGGATTGGCTCGAGTTCGTCAAGTCTTCACGCGCCAGCACCAAGATCCGCCAGTGGTATACGAGGGCACGCCGTGAAACCGCTCTACAAGACGGTAAAGAGGCGATTGTCAGGGCGTTGCGCAAATCGCCTCTTCCCATGGATCGTTTCAAGCGCGACGACGCACTGCTGCCCGTGGCCGAGGATTGCGGATATCACGACGTCGACGGGCTCTACGTTGCGGTCGGTGATGGGCGGCTGAGCCCGCTCACAGTCATCTCGCGCCTCGAACGTCTCCACGGGCTCGGATCTGAAGACGACGATCTGCTGAGCCCCCCCACCCGCGCCAGGTCGCGGCGCCCCACCAGCGCCATCATCGTCGACGGTATGGAGGACATGCTGGTCCGTATCGCCCGCTGTTGTGCGCCGGTGCCGGGGGATGAGATCATCGGCTTTGTCACAGTGGGGCGAGGCGTTTCAGTCCATCGGGTCGACTGCAGCAACCTCGGGGCACTCGGCAGTCAGCAGGAGCGAATGATCGATGTCTCGTGGGACGTCGGCTTCGAGGGATCGTTTTTCGCCTGGATCCAGATAGAGGCTCTCGATCGCGCCCGGCTGCTACGCGACGTCACCGAGGTGATCTCCGATCACGGAGGCAATATCCAGGCCGCTTCGACGGCGACCGGGAGCGACCGGGTGGCCATTCTGCGCTTCGAAGTGCAGTTCTCAGATCCCCAGCAGCTCGAGCGGTTGATCGCAGAGGCAGGTAGGGTCGATGGCGTGTTCGACGCCTACCGCCTTGTGCCCAAGGGCAAGTCGGAATGACCCTGCTGATCGACGGTCGATCACTCTGGCTTGCCGAGACCAACTGCTACGTGGTTGCCCCGGAGAGAGGTGGACGTTGCGTCGTTGTGGATGCGCCGGATGACTTGTCCGGTATCAGCGAGCTACTTGCCGACAACGACCTATATCCCGAGGCACTGGTGGTAACCCACGCACATATCGATCATGCCGGTGGTGCGTCCGGTGTGGTTGATAAGTGGTCGATCAGGGCTTACCTACACCCCGATGACGAGTGGCTGGCGGCGGATCCGATGTCGCAGTTGCGGTCCCTGTTCGGAGGGGTGCTTCCGAGTTGGATCGAAGACGGGTTTGAGCCACCGGAGATCTGGCACTCGCTGGAGCATGGTCAGCGGCTGAGCCTGGCCGGTGTTGACTTTGATGTGATCCACACGCCGGGCCATACCCAGGGTCATTGCTGCTTTCATGTACCGGGCGACGGGGTCCTATTCTCGGGCGATCAACTCTTCGCCGGGTCCGTGGGCAGGACGGACCTGCCGGGAGGCAGCTACGAGGATCTCATGATCTCGATGCGGGATCGGGTTTTGACGCTCGATGATGCCACCCGGGTTCTGCCCGGTCACGGTCCTGCGACTACGATTTTGCGGGAACGCCGCACCAACCCCTTCCTGACAAATCTCTAACTCGGGCGCGGCGGGGCGCTACAGCGAGGAAACCATGACGAAGTACAGGACAACGCACGGCGGCACGCTGCGCTCGAGTGACATCGGGCGTGAGGTGCGCCTCTCTGGATGGGTTGGCAGACGGCGAGACCACGGTGGGGTGATCTTCATCGACCTGCGTGATGCATCCGGCATTGTGCAGGTGGTCCTGAACCCGGAGAATGGTCCGGCCGCCGATGAGACGCTGCGCAGCCTGCGCAGCGAGTACTGCATCATGGTCAATGGAGCCGTGAGAGCCCGGCCCGACGGCACCATCAACCCCGAAATGGCCACAGGGGAAATCGAGGTCGGCGTATCCGAGTTAGAGGTACTTTCGTCGGCCGAAGCCTTGCCCTTCCAGATCGACGAGCGGTTTGATGCGGACGAGGGCCGCAGGCTCCGCTATCGCTATTTGGACCTACGCAGACCCAAGATGGCTGCAAACTTGAAGGCTCGATCTACGGCAATCAGGGCGATGCGCCACGTACTCGACGACCTCGAGTTCCTCGAGGTGGAAACACCCACCCTGGTTGTCTCGACGCCCGAAGGCGCCAGGGACATGCTGGTTCCGAGCAGACTTCGCCCCGGGAACTTCTACGCACTGCCGCAATCACCGCAGTTGTTCAAACAGCTGCTGATGGTCGCCGGCGTCGAGCGCTACTACCAGGTCGCCAGGTGCTATCGGGATGAGGATTTCCGTGCGGACCGTCAGGTTGAATTCACCCAGCTGGACCTGGAGGGCTCATTCTGGGATCAGGATGATGTGCTCGACACGCTCGAGGCGATCGTCGCCCAAGTGGTCAAAGATGTGCGCGGGATCGAGATCCCACGACCGATTCCACGAATCACGTGGACCGAAGCGATGGCGCGCTACGGCACGGACAAGCCTGATACGAGATTTGGGATGGAGATCATCGATCTCGGTGAAATCTTTGCGGCCTCGGAGTTCCGGGCATTCTCGGCTGCTCTCGGAGCTGGTGGAGCCGTCCGCGGGCTCAACGCCGGCAACCAGGGGCTGTCGAGGGCCGGGCTCGACAAGCTGGTTGCGGATGCACAGGATCTCGGGGCCAAAGGTCTCATCTGGATGGTCGTCGAAGAAGACGGCAGTCTTCGCTCACCGGTCGCCAAGTTCCTCAGTGATGACGAGTTGGCGGGTGTGGCATCAACCATGGACGGCACTCCGGGCGATGTTCTCCTGATCGTCGCCGATCAGGAGAAGGTTGTCTCCAGCGTCCTCGGGCAGCTGCGTCTTGGGCTCGGTCAACCTGAGAATCACGAGGAGCTGCAGTTTCTCTTCGTGGTCGACTTTCCGGTGTTCGAAAAGACCGAGGAGGGGAGGTTGGCGCCGGCGCACCATCCGTTCACGGCGCCCCAAAGCGTCGAGGAAATGCGCAACTCTCCGGAAACCGCAATCTCTCGTTCATACGATATGGTGCTCAATGGCGCAGAGCTCGGCTCGGGGAGCGTGAGAATCCACGATCCTGAGCTCCAGTCGCAGGTATTCGACGTGCTCGGGATAAGCCAGGAGGAGGCCGAAGCCCGGTTCGGGTGGTTTCTCCAAGCACTGCGCTTTGGTACCCCGCCACACGCCGGTTTCGCCATCGGTGTCGATCGTTTTGTCTCGATACTGCAGAACGAGCACAACATCCGCGAAGTGATGCCGTTCCCCAAGACACAGACGGGAGCAGACCCGCTGACGGGAGCCCCGGGCAAGGTCGAAGAGGCACAGCTCAAGGAGCTGGGCATCGACGTGCGTCCCGAGGTGCGTGCAGCCTGGTCTGACGGCAGTTGAAGCCTCAGGACGATCTGTTCGTTGAGGAACGGGCAGAGCGCCGCTTCCAGGGCGCCCCGCTCGCGGCGAGAATGCGACCCCGTACCCTCGACGAGGTGGCAGGACAGCGCCATTTGGTGGCACCGGGCACCGCATTCCGCGCCTTGCTCGACTCCGGCAGGTTGTCATCGTTGATCCTGTGGGGGCCTGCCGGAACCGGCAAGACGACCCTGGCCCGGTTGACTGCAAAGGCCGCAGAGGCACGTTTCACCGAGCTCTCGGCTACCTCGGCGGGCGTCAAAGATGTGCGCGCCATCCTGGCGTCGGCCCGGCAGCGCCTGGAAGACGGGATTGGCCGGACCGTGTTGTTTATCGACGAGATCCATCGCTTCAACAAATCACAACAAGATGCGCTGCTGCCCGGGGTCGAGGACGGGACGGTGATTCTCGTTGGAGCCACCACGGAGAACCCCTTCTTTGAGGTCAACTCTCCTCTCATTTCTCGCTGCACGGTGTTTCGCACTGAGGCGCTCGAACCGGACGACGTGATTGACGTGCTCGATGCCGCCCGAGCCGACAAGATGCGCGGGCTTGGCGATGACCTCATCGTTGCCGATGCAGCGCTAGCAGCCATTGCCGAACGGGTTGGCGGCGATGCCAGGCTCGCTCTGAACACTCTCGATGTCGCGGCAGCGATCGTCCGCGGTTCGAAGCGTGACACAGTCGAGGAGACGGATGTAACCGAGGCGTTGCAGCGGAGGATCATCCGCTACGACAAGGGCGGTGACCGCCACTACGACGTCATTTCAGCGTTTATCAAGAGCGTCCGGGGGTCGGACCCTGATGCGGCGATGTACTGGTTGCACACCATGATCGAGGCCGGGGAAGACCCGAAGTTCGTCGCTAGACGGCTTGTCATACTCGCCTCTGAAGATGTAGGCCTCGCCGACAGCGCGGCGTTGTCGGTCACGACGGACGCGTTCCGGGCCGTCGAACTGATCGGCCTTCCAGAGGCTGCGTATGCGCTCTCCCACGCAACGCTCTACCTGGCGCTTGCCCCGAAGTCCAATACCGTCAAGGGTGCGATAGGGCGGGCAAAGAACCTGGTAGACGGCACGCCGGGAGCGACGGTGCCACCGCACCTACGGAGCGCTGCATCGGAGGGACAGCGGGCGATGGGAGACGGCGTCGGCTACCAGTATCCCCACGATCACCAGGACGGCATTCTTCCCCAGCAGTACCTGCCGGATGAGGCCGTCGATGCGATCGTCTACCTACCCGGTAGCCACGGTGAAGAGGCCGGGCTTGCCGATCGGCTGGCGCGCATCGACAGACGGTTGGGCAAACCGGAGCGGAGGTAGGCTAGACGCATGCTGTTGAGAATCCGTTGGTTCGTTGTGGGCGCACTGGCCTCCCTCGGTTTGTTCGGCTACCTGGCTGCCCAGTTGCGCAAGGCACGAGAGCGCTTGACACCGCACAACCTGGCTCGCCATGGCAAGCGGGCCGTTGCAGATCTCCTCGACAGTGCCGCAGAGACGATTCGGCCGGACGAGGAGCGACCATGAGCATCATCAAACCTCGCACTCTCAAGGGGTTCCGTGACTACCTCCCCGTGACGATGACGGCCCGGGAGCACGTAATTGAAACCGCCCGCTACGTCTATCGGCTGTTCGGGTTCACACCAATCGATACACCGGCACTCGAGTACAGCGAGATTCTGTTCGGGAAAGGCAGCGACGAGACAGATCGACAGATGTACCGGTTTGAGGACAACGGCGGCCGAGACGTCGCCATGCGCTTCGACCTGACGGTGCCGCTTGCCCGTTTTATCGCCCAGTACGTCGGCACACTGGGTACCCCTTTCAAACGCTATGCGGTTGGCCCGGTCTGGCGGGGTGAGAACACACAACGCGGTCGCTACCGCGAGTTTGTGCAATTCGACTTCGACACGATTGGTACCGAGAGTCTGATAGCCGATATCGAAACCATCGTGGTGGTGCATGATCTGTTCGACCGTCTCGACATCTCAGAGTTCACCATCCACATCAACAATCGTGCCCTGCTGAATGGACTGTTGGAGCGTCTGGGTTTGCGAGGTGAGGCACCAGCCGTGCTGCGGGGTCTGGACAAGCTGGCGAAGATCGGCCCGGACCGTGTTCGCGATGAGTTGGAGAACGTAGCGGGGGCATCTGCGGCCCAGGCAAACGAGATACTCACCCTTGCCGCGCTGGAGGGGAGCAACGACGAGATCCTCGCTGCCCTGCCCGACCTCGTTGGCGATTCGGACGCTGCGGTCCGGGGCACACTGGCGCTGCGCACTGTGCTCGAAGGGGTGCGCGCATCCGGAGTCGAGGAATCTCGGGTGCGGCTCGATGTCAGTATCGCCCGTGGGCTCGCCTACTACACGGGGACGGTATTCGAGACATTCCTCGACAACTTGCCCGACATCGGAAGTGTGTGCTCGGGTGGGCGGTATGACGATCTCGCCTCCCTCTATACCAAACAGCGCCTACCCGGCATCGGCGGGTCGCTCGGTGTCGACAGGCTCATCGCGGCGATGGAGGAGCTCGGCCGTGTCGATGAGCGCGCCGCCAGTGCCGATATCTTCATCGCTCTTTTCTCAGCGGATCGAACGAGTGACTACTTGCGGGTTGCCGAGGAGCTTCGCAGAGAGGGATTGTCGGTTGAGCTGTATCCGGACGCCAGGAAGCTGGGAGCGCAGATGAAGTACGCCGATCGACGCGGTCATCGGCTTGCCGTGATCATCGGCGACACTGAGTGGGACCGGGGTCTGGCCCAGGTGAAAGTACTCGACACCGGTGAATCGGTAGAGGTGCCGTTGGTCGATCTCGGCAACGGGTGCCGGCGGCTGCTCGGAGCCACCCGGGCGTGAGCGGTGCCGCTAACCTGCCGCACGATGAATAGCCAAGACATTCGGGATACTTTTTTGTCCTTCTTCGCCGAACGGGGCCACACGGTGGTTCCGAGTGCGTCGCTGATCCCTATCGATCCCACGCTGCTGCTGACCGTCGCCGGGATGGTTCCGTTCAAGCCGTATTTGCTCGGCGAAGAGAAGCCGCCATATCCGCGCGCGGCCAGCGTGCAGAAATGCGGCAGGACCGCCGATATCGATGTGGTCGGCACGACTGCGCGGCATCTAACGTTCTTTGAAATGATGGGCAACTTCTCCTTCGGCGACTACTTCAAGGAGAAAGCGATCCCCTGGGCATATGAGCTGGTGACCGAGGGTTTTGGCCTCGACCCCGAGCGTCTCTGGTTCACCGTCCATCTGTCCGACGACGAGGCGGCAGAGATCTGGATCGACGGGGTAGGGATCGATCCCGGCCGCTTGCAACGGCTCGACCGGGACAACTTCTGGCAGATGGGTGTGCCGGGCCCGTGTGGTCCGTCATCTGAGATCTTCTTCGACAAAGGTCCGGCTTATGGCGAAGACGGCGGGCCTGCCGTCGATGACGAGCGCTTCATGGAGATATGGAACCTGGTGTTCATGCAGAATGTCCAGGATGAGCCGTACCACGTGGTCGGGGACCTCCCGCACAGGAACATCGACACAGGAGCAGGGCTGGAGCGCGTCGCCACGGTTCTTCAAGGTGTCGACAGTGTCTTCAAGACCGATGAGCTACGCAGCGTTATCAGAGCCGCGGAGGAGGCGACCGGGACCCGTTTTGAGGAGGGGGAGCGCACCGATGTGAGCCTCCGGATCCTTGGCGACCACAGCAGGGCAGTGACATTCCTGATCGCCGACAAGGTCGTGCCGTCGAATGAGGGCCGTGGCTATGTGTTGCGGCGGCTCCTCCGGCGGGCAGTTCGTCATGCCGTCGTGCTCGGCTCCAAGGACACCGTCATGCCGAAACTCGTCAATGCCACCATCGATGCGATGGGTGAGGCCTACCCGGATCTGGTCGAGCAGCGGGATCGCATCATCGAAATGGCCGAGAGGGAAGAGGGGCGGTTCCGGCGCACTCTGGAGTCGGGCCACAAGCTCCTCGATGAGGCGCTCGAGCCTCTCGAAGAAGGTGACACGCTTTCGGGCGAGGTGGCATTCAAACTCCACGACACCCACGGTTTCCCCCGCGAGTTGACCGAGGAGATACTTGCAGAGCGTGGTTTCCGTCTCGATCTCGAGGAGTTCGAGCGGATGATGGATACGCAGAGGGAGCAGGCAAAGGCCGCTTTCAAGTCCAGGAGCGGCACCGAAGTCAGCGACGAGTACCGGGCGTTGGTACGCAGTCTCGATGGGACGGACTTCATCGGATATGACAAAGAAGCGGGCAT
The DNA here is from genome assembly GCA_963731695.1 of uncultured bacterium. Lineage (GTDB taxonomy): Bacteria > Actinomycetota > Acidimicrobiia > Spongiisociales > UBA5794 > JAAETI01. Next base: position 117,188 of record CAVSWM010000013.1, read on the forward strand.
GGCAACCGTATTGTCGATCGTGCGGGAAGGTGATCCGGTCGATCGGGCGGAGGAGGGCCAGCAGATCGAAGTGTTCCTGAATCGCACCCCTTTTTACGCCGAGTCCGGCGGGCAGGTCGGTGACAGGGGAACCATCAGGACCGAGACCGGCATCCTCGAAGTAGCCGACACCCAGCTGGCCATTCAGGGTGTCCACGGCCACCGCGGGATGGTGAAGGCCGGTCACATACAGGTGGGCCAGGACGCGCAGACTTCGATCGAAATCCAGCGTCGCGAGCGCATCAGGAAGAACCATACCGGGACCCACCTGCTCCATTGGGCGCTCCGTGAGGTGCTGGGAGAGCACGTCCATCAGGAAGGCTCACTGGTTGCCGAGAACCGGCTTCGATTCGACTTCAGTCACTTCAAGTCTGTGGAGCCCGACGAGCTGATGGGTGTCGAGCGAGCCGTCAACGAGCGCGTCGTGGAGAACTCACGGGTCACCACCGTTGAGACGTCGAAGGATGACGCTGAGAAGATGGGCGCCCTGGCCTTCTTCGGTGACAAGTACGGTGATCGAGTGCGCGTGGTCAAAGCCGGCAACTACTCCACAGAGTTCTGCGGTGGCACTCACGTTCCATCCACAGGGCAGATCGGTCCTCTCGTACTCGTGTCTGAGGGTTCGGTCGCAGCCAACACTCGCCGGGTGGAGGCCCTGACCGGGATCGCCGGCTACGAGCACCTGCTCTCGATACGGGAGCAGCTTCGCGACACCGCTTCGTTGCTCAGGGCCCAGGAATCGGGTGTGCTTGATGCGACCAGGGCACTCACCATCCGTCTCAAGGAACAGGAGGAGCGGATTGCCTCCTTCGAAGAGAAGGCTCGCGGCGAGACGGCAGAGAAGGTTCTCGACGACGCCGAGTCGCACAACGGCCACAAACTGATAGTTGTGATCCAGGACGGGATGAGCCCCGACGAGCTTCGGTCGCTGGCTTTCCAGCTCCGTGACAGGATCGGCTCGGGGATCGGAGTCCTCGGCTCGAACTTCGAGGGGAAGGCGGCACTGTTGACGTTTGCCACCAGCGATCTGGTCGAGTCCGGTGTCTCGGCCGGTGCGATCACGGCTGTAGCCGCGAGGGTAGTGGGTGGCGGTGGTAGCCGGGATCCCGAGCTTTCGCAGGCCGGTGGCCCGCGTGGTGACGAGGTCGAAGCCGCCCTCGAGGTGGCTAGAAACGCAGCCCGGGCAGCGCTGCAAGGAGCATGATCTCCGGCAGGATCCTGGGCATCGACCCCGGTGAGAGACGCATTGGAATCGCGTTGTCCGACGCTCTCGGTATCATCGCACAACCGCACATGGTCATTGATCGGCGAAGCAGCGATGCGATTGCAGTTATCAAGGCCCTGTGCGTCGAGTACGACGTGCAAACCGTAGTCATGGGCCTACCCCGATCGCTGTCTGGCGAAGAAGGGGCCGCATCGGCAAGATCCAGGGAACTGGGGGCGGCTGTCGGAGAGGCCACGGGATGCCTTATTGAGTTCTACGACGAGAGGTTCACGACCGTGCAGGCAGAATCGGCCCTCATCGAGGGCGGAATGCGTCGCCGTCAACGGCGAGAGACGATCGACAAAGTGGCGGCGGCAGTGATGTTGCAGGGATACCTGGATGCAAGGACCGCTCATGACGCCTGAGTATCCGCCAAACAGCTCCTGGCAGGTCCGCATGATCCAGGTGTTCGTGGTCGCTCTGATCGTCGTCGTCGGCTTCTTCGCTCTCACCTCCCTGGCCAAGAAGATGGCGTCCGGGATCAGCAATACGGCGACGGGGACCGTCACGATTCAGGAGGGGCTCGAGGTCGACTTCACGGTCAAATCCGGGTCAACCGCAAAATCCATCGGGGCAGATCTGGTCGACGCCGGTGTTATCGCCGATGCGGGCAAATTCGAGGCAGCAGTGAACGACGTCAACGCTGGTAACAGTCTGAAGGCGGGGGACTACAAGCTGGTCACGGGCGCGGGCTACGACCAGCTTGTCGATATTCTCGTGGCAGGGCCTGACCCGGTCGCGGTGTACCGGGTGACGGTAATCGAAGGCCTGACCATCGAGGAGACCATCGCATCTCTGGCAGTACAGACCGGATACACCGAGACGCAGCTCTCCGCACCATTGATCAATGGGACCATCGATTCGGACTACCTACCGGACGAGGCCCCCGAAGGATTCCCAGAGCTGACTAGATGGGAAGGTCTGCTGGCCCCCGACACATACGAGTTTCGCGAGGACGCCAGCCCGGCCGACATTGTGGGCCAGCTGGCCAGAACGCTCGAGAGACGGGTGTCAGAGATGGATTGGAGCGAGATCGAGGCTCTTGGTCTCGACCCCTACGACGGCTTGATCATCGCCTCTCTCATCGAGAAGGAGGCAAAGCTCAGCGAAGAGCGGCCCATCATCTCCTCGGTCATTACCAATCGGATCAAGGATGGCATGTTGCTCCAGATCGACGCCTCGATCATCTACGGCCTGGGTGAGAACAAGGGTGAGGTCACCCAGGCAGATCTGGCGGTGGATACCCCTACAACACGTACATTCACACGGGGATTACCGCCCACACCGATCGGCGGAGTGCGTCCGGCATCCATCGAAGCAGCGGCCCATCCGGCCGACACCAACTACTACTACTACGTGTTGATCAACAAGGATGGGACACACGGGTTCTCAGAAACCCTCGAAGAGCACAACATCAAGAAACAGGAAGCCAAGGACAACGGGGTCCTGACGCCGTGATGTTTGCTGTCCTCGGCTCACCGGTGGCTCATTCGCTGTCGCCGGCGATGCATCGGGCCGCGCTCGAGCCCGGGCAGGCATCGACGGTGACTACGTTGCCCGCGAAGTGGATCCCGCCGGGTTTGCCGCGGCGATCGAGGACATCCGCACCGGGAGGCTCGATGGAGCGAACGTCACGATGCCGCACAAGGCGTTGGCGTTTGGATCATGCGACTTGCCTTCATCACTTGCCAGTAGGGCGGGAGCGGTCAACACCCTGTCGCAAAAGGACAGCCGGTTCTCGGTGACAACACAGATGTCGTGGGCATCCGCCGGGCCTGGGACGGATGCAGGTCTCCCCGCAGGCGCCAGAGTGGCCATTCTCGGGGCCGGAGGGGCAGCCGCAGCTGCATTGCTGGCGCTCGAGGGGATGGAGCTCCAGGTCGTAGCCCGGCGTCCGGAGCTCGCAATCAGGGTGATCGACCGCACGGGTGTCATTCGCCGGGGTTCGGGTCGTGGGACGACCCGCCCGGCGATACGGTCGTTGTCAACGCGACTCCGATCGGGATGCAGGGTGAGCGTCTTGATGATCGAGTTCTCAGCGACGCGCTCGGATTGCTCGATATGGCATACGGAGACGCCGATACTCCCGCTGTGGGGTTCATGAAGACAACAAGGATTGCCGTTCGCCGATGGCCTGGACATGCTCGTAGGACAAGCTGTCGCCAGCTTTGAGATCTGGACGGGGCTCAGCGTCGACCCTGAGGTGATGCGGTCGGCGGCTCGCCGTGAGCTGGCTCTGCCGCCGGCAGAGATCGGGGAGTCGAATGATCGCAGCTACATCTGTCGCACTTCATTTGGGAGGGCTCGCAGGTGGGGCCGGTATCGGGCTCCTCGCAGTTGTGCTTGCGAGGCAAATCCCGGTGCAAATGGACATAGAGGGCAGGTCTCGGAGCCCATTGTGGTGGGGGGCTGCGGTTGTAGTCGCAGTTGCCTTCGGATGGCAAGCGGGGACAGTCGCCGGGGGCTGGGCGCTGCTACCCGCATACCTTGCGTTTGGCGCCACCACGCTCGCCGTCACCTTGACCGATATCGACCATCAGTTGATTCCGAATCGCATTCTCTTCCCGGGGTTGGGTATCGCTGGCGTGCTGCTGGTCTTTGGTGCCCTGCTGGATGGGGCGACCGGGAACCTGGTGCGTGCGCTGCTGGCGTCAGTGCTCTATTTCGGGTTCCTCCTCGTGATCGGTTTGGCGGCACGTGGTGGGTTTGGCATGGGAGATGTGAAGCTGGCGCTGCTGCTCGGCCTCTTCCTCGGGTTTGTGGGATGGAATGCGTTGGCGGTCGGCTTCACGCTGGCAATCCTGCTCGGCGGGGTCGCTTCTGTCGTAGTGCTGGCATTCACCAGGAAGGGCAGACGGGGCAAGTTCGCCTACGGGCCATACCTGGTTGCCGGAGCCTGGATCGGCTTGTTTTGGGGGCCCAGGATTGCGGATTGGTATTTAGGTAGCGGAACGTAGGCCAGGGTTCTTGGGCGGGACGAAGCGGTGACCTATTGTGCTGGGTATCCGCATCACGGTGCGGATGCACACGGGGCATGATCGGCGGGGTTCTGGGGGAAACGGTCATCGGGAGCAGTGCGGCGGCGCCGGCAAGGCGCTGCGATCGCAACTGTGTTCCAAGCCCTTTTGAGTGAAGGGCCGTTTGGCCCTTCACTCGTTTTGCCGGCTGTCGGGCTTGCGTACCGGGGTCGCCGTGCCTACTATCCCTGACCATGTTGCGTTTCTTGACAGCAGGCGAGTCACACGGTCCAGGGTTGGTGACAATCGTGGAGGGTTTGCCAGCAGGATTGCCGGTGACGGTGGACGGAATTGCGGCCGAGCTGGCAAGACGCAGGCTGGGCTACGGTCGCGGACGCCGGATGTCGCTAGAGAAGGACGAGCTCGAGATCATGGGCGGTGTCCGGTTCGGCCAGACCCTGGGAAGCCCGGTGGCTGTGATCGTCCGAAACACCGAATGGCCAAAGTGGCAGGAGGAGATGTCGGCCGGCCCTGGCGGGACGAGCCGGCGCCCACTCGAGACCCCACGTCCCGGCCATGCTGACCTTGCCGGGATGGTGAAGTACGACACCCACGACGCCCGCGACATACTCGAACGGGCTTCGGCGCGCGAAACGGCCGCCAGAACCGTCGTCGGCTATGTGGCAAAGCAATTGCTTGGCAAGTTCGGCATCGCGGTCGTCAGCCACGTCGTTGCCATCGGTGATGCTGTCTTGCAGCCGATGCGCCCCGCCCGCTGCCAGACGATCAAGGAGTGATCGATTCCTCACCGGTGCGCAGCTTCGACCCGGCAGGGGAGGCGGCCATGATCGCCGCCATCGAAGCCGCCAAGGAGGACCGGAACACCCTTGGGGGTGTCTTCGAAGTCCTCGTCTATGGGGTGCCGGTCGGTATTGGGTCCCATGTGCATTGGGACCGCCGGCTGGACGCTGCTCTGGCGGAAGCGATGGTGTCGATCCAGGCGATCAAGGGAGTGGAGATCGGCGATGCCTACGAGGTCGCCCGTACTCCCGGTAGCGACGCTCACGACGAGATCTTCCACGGCGGAGGAGGCTTCTACAGGGACACCAACCGGGCGGGTGGTCTTGAGGGAGGTATGACAATCGGCGACGTGATACGGGTACGTGCAGCCATGAAGCCGATCTCTACAGTGATGCGACCTCTCGATACCGTCAACGTCGTCACCAAGGAAGCGGAGAAGGCGTTCCGAGAGAGGAGCGACGTCTGTGCGGTTCCGGCGGCGGCAGTTGTCGGAGAGCAAATGGCTCGCGATAACCATCGCCAGAGAGATGCAGCGGAAGTTCGGTGGGGACACGGTTGGTGAGATGGTCAACGCCGTATCGGCATACCGCAAGCACGTCACGGAGTTCTGAACCGGTGCCTACGAAGCACACCATCATCGATGAGACCGGGCGGATCAGCGAGATCCTCGTTGGGCGCAATCTTGCCAACGCAGCCAATCTCGTCCTCGAAGGTGTAGGCCGGACCGCAATACTGACCCAGCCGTCGGTTTCCCGACTTGCTGCTGCGGTCGCCGAAGGTGTGGAGCAACTCGGGCTTGATTGCAGCCGTCCGGATCCTCCCCGACAGGGACGATGCAAAGAACCTGTTACCGTCGGAAGCCGTGTTCGAGTGGCTGAACACACTCGGATTCACGAGGAATGACATGGCGATCGCCAGTCGGTGGGGGAGCCCTCACCGATCTGGTTGGCTTTGCCGCCGCCACTTACATGCGTGGTATCGAGGTCACTTATCTGCCGACAACTCTGCTTGCGGCCGTGGATGCCTCCGTCGGTGGCAAAACCGGCGTCAACGTTGGTGGCAAGAATCTGGCGGGGGTGTTTCGGCATCCGGCACGGGTTGTCGTTGATCTCGACGTGCTGGAACAGTTGCCCGTCGAGCTTCTCCGGGAAGGTGCCGCCGAGACAGTGAAGGCCGGATTCATCGCCGACCCGACGATCCTCGACGAGTACGAGGCGAGAGGAGTCAGAGCGGCGCTCGAACTGGTCGTGCCTGCTGCGATTGCGGTGAAGGTGAGCACGGTCACGGAGGATTTCCGGGAGTCGGGGAAGCGGGCGATCCTCAATTATGGCCACACCATCGGGCATGCCGTGGAAACGGCGACCGGGATCAGCCACGGCGAAGCGGTTGCGATCGGCATGGTCGCAGCCGGCAGGGTCTCTGCAATCGTGACCGGCTTCGAGCACGAAGCCAGACAACGCGACATCATCGAGAAGATCGGGCTGCCGGTACAGGCACCGCCGGTCGACGCGGACGAAATCAGAATGCTCATGGACCGGGACAAGAAGCGAGATCAGGCGGGGCGTGCGCATGGTGCTGCTGGAGGACTTTGGGCGAGCCGATCGTCACCCACGTCGATGAGGATCTGCTTAGCGCAGGTATGAGAGCAGTGGGGATCGGCGAAGCGCCGGGTGCGCGCCGGTCCCGGTTCGCTTCGCCTCGTGGTGTATCGTCGCAGCAATCAGGTTCTTGGAGAGGATGACTGTGTACAACGCCCGCATCGCAAAGCTCAGGGAGAGCCTCGAGTTTCCCTTGTTGGTGACGTTTCTGCCCAATATCCGGTATCTGACTGGCTTCACCGGCAGCAACGCGTTCGTGCTGGTGACACCCGACCGTTTTGTATTCATCACCGACGGGCGATATGCCGAGCTCGGCGCACGCTTGATGTCGTCGGTCACCGGCGGCGAGCTTGTCGAGTACCGCTCGGGGCTCAATGAGGTGTTGGCCGAACAGTTCACCGGCGAGCAACAGATCGGGCTCGAAGCCCAGAGCGTCAACTGGGCTTTCGTCCACGGCTTGAAGGGCAAGATCGATGCGGATCTGGTCGCCACCAGGGGGATCGTTGAAGCGTTACGCGAGGTCAAGGACAAGGCGGAGATCGACGCGCTACAGGCGGCGGCCGCCGCTGGTGACACAGCGTTCCTCAGCGTTCGGACGATGGCTGCAGCTGCTGCGAGCGAAGGCGATCTGGGTTGGCGCCTGATCAACGAAATGCGCAACGCAGGTGCGCAACAGGCTGGATGGCCGCCAATCGCTGCTGCAGGAGCCAATGCCGCTTTGCCACATCACCTGTCTGCAGGTGACCCGGTCGGTGACGGGCTGTTGCTCCTCGATTATGGATGCACCGTAGACGGCTACCACAGCGATATGTCGCGGACCATATGGCTCGAGGGTGAAGTAGACACGGAAATGGCGAGGATGCACCACGCCGTGCTGGAATCGCAGGAAGCGGGCATCGAGGCTATTCGGCCCGGCATCACCGGGCACGAAATCGATGAGGCATGTCGTATGGTGCTACGCGAGTATGGATACGAAGATCGGTTCGTCCACAGCACCGGCCACGGGGTAGGTCTCGAGATCCACGAAGGGCCCCGCCTGGCCCGGAACTCAGAGGATGTCCTCGACGTGGGCAATGTTGTCACCGTCGAGCCGGGGGTGTACGTTCCTGGCTTCGGTGGCATCAGGATCGAAGACATGGTGGTCGTCACCGAAGACGGCTACCACGTGCTCACTCATTCAGCAAAGGGTCTAGACGCATGATTTCAACAAACGATGTAAGAGCCGGCATGGCGCTCAGTCTCGACGATGGCCTGTTCCAGGTGGTCGATCATCAGCACACCAAACCGGGCAAAGGCAAGGCGTTCGTCAAGATGAAACTGCGCAATCTCGACACGGGGAGCCTTGTTGAGCGGACGTTCCGGGCAGGCGAGAGCGTTCAGGATGCCAGGATCGACCGCCGCGACTTCCAGTTTCTCTACCGTGACGACATGGGCTTTCATTTCATGGATGGTGAGACCTATGAACAGATGGCTGTGCAGGAGGACCTCATCGGTGATGCCGCCAACTACCTCACCGAGGGGATGACGGTGCAGCTACCGGTATTCCAGGGCAATCCGATTGGGATCGAGTTGCAAGCAGCGGTCGAGTTAGAGGTGACATACGCCGAACCGGGAGTGAAAGGCGACCGTGTTTCCGGCGCCACCAAACCGGTCACATTGGCAACAGATCTGGTGGTGCAGGCACCCCTGTTTGTTGAGGTAGGTGACGTCATCAAGGTGGACACGAGGACCGGCGAGTACATCACGCGGGTGTCGTGAGCAAGCGACCTGCCCGAGACCAGGCGCTGCTTGCTCTCTATGCCGCCGACCTGATTGGATCCGAACCGGATCTCTCCGATTTGTCGGCGCGAGCCCGACGCTATGTGGAGGGAACCTGGGCGGCGAGGCCCGAGCTCGATAAGGCGATCGTTGCGGTTGCGACCGGGTGGCGGATCGAACGTATGCCGGCGGTTGACAGAAACATCATCCGGCTCGCTCTCTTCGAACTGAGATCGGGGAAGACCCCGGTGGGGGTGGTCATGTCGGAGGCGGTCAAGCTGGCAAAGACATTGTCAACGGAGCGGAGCGGGGCATTTGTCAACGGCGTACTCGCCAGGCTGCTCGAGGTGGAGGAGTCGGTCGCCGCTGAATAGTCGGTGACCGGTAATGGTGCTAGGGTCGCTGCTCGGTAACCGGTCGCGCTGGCCGGTGCCGGAAGTTGCCAACCTTTAAGTCCGGTCCTGTGAGGCCGGGAAGGAAGGAGTCACGGTGTTTCAAGCATCGTCCGTTGCCGAGCCTGGATCAGGCCCGGCTTTCTTTTTTGCCTGGTGGAGTCGCCGATGCGATCGGTGATGTCGGGTGAGGACATGGCGAGGGCGCTGCGGCGCATCGCCCATGAGATCATCGAGAAGAATCGCGGGCGTCGCAGATCTGTTGCTGGTGGGCATCCGGACCAGAGGCGGGCCCCTTGCCGAGCGTCTTGCGGAGCTGCTGAGCGAGATAGAGGGCACCGAGATTCCCATCGGAATCGTCGATATCGGGATGTACCGCGATGACATCGACACCCGTCCTCGTATCGAGCTCGGGCCCACCGAGCTTCCCGGGGATATCGATGGCAAGACGATCGTCCTCGTTGACGACGTGCTGTACACCGGTCGCACCATACGGGCTGCGCTAGACGCGCTAGCCGACATCGGGAGGGCAGAGATCGTCCAACTCGCCGTAGTAGTTGACCGCGGCCACCGCGAGTTGCCGATACGGGCCGATTTCGTCGGCAAGAACCTACCGACCTCGCGTACCGAGCATGTCACCGTCAAGGTCGCAGAGATCGATGGCGAGGACGGAGTTTGGATCGAGGGCCCGAATCGGGGGAGTGACGAATGAAGAATCTGCTGACAATGGAAGGCGTCACGCGGGAGTCTTTGGAGAGCCTTCTCAGCGATGCCGATGAGTTCTACGATGTGATGCACCGCCCGATACCGAAGGTGCCCGCGTTGCGTGGCAAGACGGTAGCGACAATGTTCTTCGAGCCCTCGACCAGGACCAAGCTGTCGTTCGAACGTGCAGCCAAGGCGCTGTCGGCCGACGTGCTCTCGTTCTCGCCGGGGACGTCTTCTTTGAAGAAGGGGGAGAGCCTCAAGGACACGGTGCTCACCGTCAAAGCCATGGGCGCCGAGCTGATGGTTGTTCGTCACACCTCGACCGGTGCGCCCTGGCGGGTCGCCGAGTGGACGGGGCTGCCGGTTGTCAATGGCGGAGACGGAGCACACCAGCACCCGACGCAGGCTCTGCTCGACTCGCTGACACTGAAGCAGCATTACGGGAGTCTCGACGGTCTGCGCATTGCAATCGTCGGCGACATCCGCCACTCCAGGGTGGCGCGTTCAGACGTATGGGCCTTTGCCACGCTGGGGGCGAGCGTGACTCTCATTGCGCCGCCGACTCTGCTGCCACCCGACATCGAGGGATGGCCTGCAGACGTCAGCACCGACCTCGATCCGGTCCTCGATCAGTTCGATGCCATATATCTGCTCCGGGTTCAGGCCGAACGCGGTGGTGCTTCCGTATTTCCATCCGTTGCGGAATACCGGGATCGCTTTGGCATGACCGAGGCTCGTTTTGAGCGGCTAAAACCGGACACGATCGTCCTGCATCCCGGTCCGATGATCCGGGGGATCGAGATCGATAGTGGCCCTGCCGACGACCCACGCTGCAAAGTGCTCGAGCAGGTGACCAACGGTGTCGCGGTCCGGATGGCGGTGCTATTCCAACTGCTGGGAGGGACACAAGAAGATGAGTGAGATCACATTTCAGAACGCTCTGGTCGTTCCCGGCAACGGTGAGACCGCACCAGGAACCGATGTCGTTGTTGCCGATGGCAGGATCGTTGAGATCGGACGAGACCTGGAGGTGAGGGGCGAGGCTGTCGATTGCACGGGCAAGTGGCTCGGCCCGGGCCTGGTCGACGTTCACACCCACTTTCGTGAGCCAGGACAGGAATGGAAAGAAGACATCGCATCCGGCTCGCGGGCAGCCGCGGCAGGCGGTTACACCGCCGCAGTAGCGATGCCGAACACGGATCCGGCGATTGACTCGGGCTACCTTGCCCGTTTTGTGGTGGATCGTGGCCGCCAGGTCGGCTTGGTGGATGTGGTCCCGGCCGGGTGTATCACGCTCGGGCGCAACGGGGAGAAGCTGGCCCACCTGGACGAGCTGTACAACGCGGGCGTCCGCCTCTTCACCGACGACGGCGGAACCGTCGCCGACGCCGGGTTGCTACGTCGGGCGATGGACTACGTCGCCGAGCGGGACGGCGTGATCGTTGAGCACTGTGTTGATGCAGGTCTGGCCGCCGGCGGACAGATGCACGAAGGGGAGGTTTCCTCACGGCTCGGCATGGCCGGTGTGCCCAGGGAGGCCGAGGAGATCGTCATCGCTCGTGATATCGCCCTGGCCCGGCTCACCGGGGTCAGATACCACGTACAGCACGTCAGCACGGCGGGTTCAGTCGGGTTGATTGCGGCTGCCAAGGCAGAGGGTCTGCGGGTGACTGCGGAGGCAACGCCCCATCACCTTTGCTTCGACGACTCCTATGTGGAGAGCGCTAATCCGTTGTACAAGATGATGCCGCCGCTGCGGGCTGCGTCTGACGTAGCGGCGCTGCGTGAAGGTGTGCGGAGCGGAGTTATCGATCTCGTTGCGACGGATCACGCCCCACACGCGGATCACGAGAAGGATCACGCCTGGGAGGAAGCGCCGTTTGGGGTTATCGGCCTCGAATGGGCGGCCGCGGTTGTGAACACGGTGGTGGGCTTGGGAGCTGTGGAGTTCTTCCGGGTTCTCTCCACGGCGCCGGGCGAGCTCGCCGGGCTCGGTGATCACGGAACACTGGAGGTCGGCGGATCTGCCAACATCCTGGTGTTCGACCCGGAAGCCGTCACCGATACGAGCAGCACGGTCTCGCGGAGCTCGAACGCGCCGTACCTCGGCATGGATCTGCGGGGTGCCGTCGTGCACACGATGTATCGCGGTCGGTTTACGGTGCGCTCCGGATCGCTGCAGGAGGTCGCCGGGGTAGCCGGGTGAGACGAAGTGAGGTTGATCTGGGGACACGACTGGGGGCCACCCGCCTCCGGTCGCCGCTGGTAGCCGCATGTGGCACGGTCGGGTCGGTCGTTGATTTCGCCGGGGTTGCCGACCTGTCGGTCTACGGCGCCGCGGTGGCAAAGTCGGTCAGTGGTACGCCGTGGCGGGGGCGTGAAGAGCCTCGCCTCGCTGCGACCGGCAACGGGATGCTCAATGGAATCGGGATCCAGAACCCCGGTGTGGATGAGTGGGTCGAGGCAATCGGCCCGAGGCTCGGCAGTCTGGCAACGAATGTGTGGGGCTCGGCGGTCGGCAAAGATCCCGACGAGTTTGCCTTCGTTGCGGAGCGACTGTCCACGATCGGCGTGACGGCAATCGAAGTGAACCTGTCATGCCCGAATCTCGAAAGCGGGAAGATGTTCGCCCTTGACACAGCGGAGTCGGCCCGGGTGGTGCGGGCAGTGCGCGCTGCCACGACCTTGCCGGTCGGGGTGAAACTGACGCCGAACTCCGAAGACATCGTGTCCGTTGCGGATGCGGTCGCCGAAGCCGGGGCCGACTGGGTTGTCCTCGGCAACACAGTCTGGGGCGCGGGATTCGATATCGAGACGAGGCGCCCCCTGCTCTCCGGCGTAGTTGGCGGCTACTCCGGTGCACCGATCAAGCCGGTCGCGCTGCGGTGTGTCTGGCAGGTGGCACAGGCGCTGCCCGACCTGCCGATCGTCGGCACCGGTGGTGTCGCCTGCGGCGATGATGTCGTCGAGTTCCTGCTGGCAGGTGCATCAGCAGTGGGGGTGGGTACCGCCCACTTCGCAAGTCCCCGGATCGGGTCCCGCATCACAAGGCAGCTACGGCGGTACATGGCGAGACACGAGATCAAATCCCCCGGCGAGTTGATAGGAGCGGTGGAGCAATGGTGAATCGGATGATCGTGGCCCTGGACCTCAATTCGGCTGAGGAGGCAGTACGGCTTGCCAGGAAACTGGAGCCGCACGTAGGGGCATTCAAAGTCGGTCTCGGGCTCCTGCACGCAGCGGGGCCGGGAATTGCCGCCGCTCTGGTGGACATCGGCAAACCCGTGTTCGCCGACGCAAAGCTGCATGACATCCCGAGCCAGGTAGGAGCAGCGGCGCGTCAGCTCGGCCGGTTGGGGGTGCGCTGGGTTACTGCGCACGTGTCGGGCGGGGAGGCGATGGTAGAGGCAGCAGTGGAGGGGCTGCACGAGACGTCAGACGGCTACGCAGGTGTTCTCGGTGTGACGGTGCTTACAAGCCTCGACGCACCCAGCCTGAACGCGATCGGCATCTCGACGACCCCGGGCAAGCTGGTGTCGAAGATGGCCCGCGTTGCGGCAAGGGCAGGATGTGAGGGTGTCGTGAGCTCGCCACACGAGCTCACCGTTGTCGGTTCGGTTGCCCCGGAGTTGATCAAGGTCACGCCGGGCGTCCGTCCCGAGGGAACACCGAGTAGCGATCAGCGTCGGGTGATGACACCTTCAGACGCGATAGCCCGGGGGGCGGACTGGCTCGTCATCGGTCGTCCGATCACCGCCGCTGCCGACCCGGTCGCCGCGGCAGCGGCGATTGCCGCGGAATTGGTGATACCGGGCGAGAGCGCATCCTCTTGATAGAGTGATCTGGCGCAAAACCGGAGGAGCAGCGATGCCAGCACCGAAGATGACCGACGAGCAACGTGCTGCCGCCCTCGCCCGGGCAGGCGAGGCGCGCCGGATCCGGGCCGAGATCAAGCAGCTGCTGAAGACCGGAACACTCACGTTGGAGGATGTATTCGCCCGCGCCGAAGAGGATGAGCTGATTGGCGGGATCAAGGTGGGCTCGCTGGTCAACTCGATGCCGCATATGGGCAAGGTCAAGGCGATGCGTCTGCTCGAGGAGTTGGAGATCGACGCCGGCAAACGACTTCGCGCTCTGGGATCACGCCAGAGAGAGAAGCTCCTGGCGTCTTTTTAGGTGAGCCCGTGATCGAACCGGGCGATCCCGTCAAAGGCAAGCTGCTTGTTATCTCGGGCCCATCGGGAGTGGGCAAATCGAGCGTGGTGCGAGCGCTCACCGACCGGATGGTCTTCCATTTCTCGGTTTCGTGGACGACGAGGAAGCGACGGTCCGGCGAAGTCGACGGTGTCGACTACGTGTTTGTTGATAGGGCGCAGTTCGAAGAGGGGATCGCCCGTGGCGGTTTCCTGGAATGGGCAGAGTACTCGGGCAACCTGTACGGCACGCCCCGGGACGCCGTGCTCGAGCACCTCAATCTTGGGGAGCATGTTCTGCTGGACATTGAGAATGACGGTGCCGGGCAGGTGAAGGCTGCATACCCGGATGCAGTCCTCATATTCATCATGCCACCGTCGCGAGTCGAGTTGGAGCGGCGCCTTCGCACCAGGGGGGACACCGCGGAAGAAGACATCCGCATGCGCCTCGATGTAGCTGAGGCGCAGATCGAGGCGGCCCGTACCAACTTCGACTACCTCGTGCTAAATAGCAGTGTCGACACCGCTGCCGGCGAGATCGTCTCTATACTGTCCTGCACGGGCGATCGCTGACCGCCTGTTCAAACACGTAGGAGCACCCCTCAGGATGATTCAACCACCCATCGGTCGCGTACTGTCGAAAACCAACTCGCGATTCGCCCTCGTCGTTCTCTCAGCCCGTCGGGCCCGCCAGATCAACGCCTACTTCAATCAGCTAGGTGAGGGTCTTGGCGGATATGTGCCGCCGCAGGTGCATTCGATGTCGCGCAAGCCTCTTTCGATTGCGTTTGAGGAAATCGACAACGACAAGGTCGTCATCGAAACCGAGGAGTAGGCAATGCTCACCGGTCGCCGGATAGTCCTCGGGGTCTCCGGTGGAGTCGCCGCCTACAAGGCCGCGTACCTGGCGCGGTCGTCTGATCGAGGCAGGGGCCACGGTTAGATGCGTGATGACCGAGTCTGCGACGGAATTCATTGGTGCGCAGACCATGGCAGCCATCACTGGTGAATACCCGGTGATGGCTTTCTTCGATGAGGCCGAGGTGAGCCCACACACGGAACTAGGGCGCTGGTCGGAGACCATGGTGATCGCTCCCGCCACTGCCGCGACCCTGGCCAGGCTCGCTACCGGTCTTTCCGACAACGTCCTCGTTGCCACGGCACTAGCAACGGAGGGGCCGATTATCGTCGCGCCTGCGATGCACACCGAGATGTGGGAGAAGCCATCCACACAGAGGAACGTGGGGCTACTCACCGATGACGGCATCATCATTGTCGGGCCCGCCGACGGTCCACTAGCGGGTGGCGATGTCGGCCCGGGGCGTATGGCGGAGCCGGATGAGATCGTTGTCGCTGTGCGTGGTGCGCTCCAACGCGATCTCGACGGGTGGAAGGTCCTCGTCACCGCAGGCGGCACCCGCGAGCCGATTGATCCGGTCCGGTACATAGGTAATCGTTCATCAGGGAAGATGGGCAATGCGATTGCCATCGAGGCGGCGAAGCGAGGGGCCGAAGTGGTGCTGGTCAGTTCCGCACCGGTACCGCGGCATTCCGGCATCGAGGTGGTTGCAGTCGAGACGGCAGAGGAGATGGCCGCTGCAGTCTCTGCCCGCGTTGACGACGTCGACGTGGTTGTGATGGCGGCCGCCGTTGCCGACTTCCGTCCAAGAGACCCCGGGTTGTCGAAGCTGCGGCGTAGCGACGGACCGCCCCGGATAGAGCTGGAGCCGACGCCCGACATCCTTGCCGGTATCGCTGCGAGGGAGCATCGGCCGTATCTGGTCGGTTTCGCCGCGGAGACCGGATCGTTGGACGGAGCAGAGCAGAAGGCAATGACAAAGGGAGTCGATCTGTTGGTGGGCAACGACGTATCGAAAGCAGGCTCGGGGTTTGCCACTGATACCAATGAGGTGACGGTCTACACACCCGACGGCACCGCTGATGCGTGGCCGTTGCTCTCCAAGGCCGAGGTTGCCGAGCGCCTGTGGGACCGAGTCCAGGCTGCATACGAGGGTGGCTGAGAAGTCTGGTCGGATCGCCCAGGTCGTCCCCGACCTGCCTACCTTTGCCGTCGATGACGGCTTTGCCTATCGGATACCGAATGAGCTTGACGGTATTGAGGTGGGTTCGCTGGTCAGAGTCCCGCTCGGTTCCCGCAGGATCCGTGGCTACGTCGTATCGATCCGGCACGGCGAGGTATCGGGGCTGAAACCCGTCATCTCGATTTCCGGAGATCATCGGGTCTTCGACGAGAGACTGCTCCAAACATTGCGGTGGGCGGCCCTGTACTACGTGGCGCCGCTCGCAGTGCTACTCGGAAAGGCGGCACCGCCCAACCTCCCGAAGGGAAAGGGCAAGGCACCAAGGTCAGAGGCACCGGAGATCGTCTCCCCGGCGCCGGCGGTGACCGACGCTGCCGCAGCAGGCGCCCATGTTCGCCCCGAGTGCCTGGTCATGTCGGGACCGTATGCCCCGGCTATCGCCGGCCTTGCCGGTCAGCCTGTGGCCGCTGACAAGAACGTTGCGGTAGTCGCGCCCACACACGCGGAGGCGGTGAGTCTTGCCGCGTCGCTGGAGGAATGGTTCGGCGATCGCGTGGTGATGATCTCCTCGGCTCTCCCGGCGAAGGAAGCCACGCGGGCGTGGGTGAGGGCAAGCGGCGTGCGTGGTTTGGTGATCGTGGGCACCCCGGAGATCACGCTGTGGCCACTGGGATTGCCTGCGCTATGGATCGTCGTAGAGGAGGCACGGCGGGCCATGAAGTCGAAGCAGACGCCGACGTTGCAGGTCAGCAGCGTGGTGCGGCGCCGCGCCCTTGTGGAGCGGACCGCCGTTGTGCTGCTGGGGCCGGTCCCGACCCTGGATACGCTGGCCAAAGGCGCAGCGGTGACGGAGCCTCCGGGGCGCGTGTGGTCGCTGGTGGAGGTTGTCGATCGCAGAGAGGATCCGCCGGGTGGAAGGGTCATCTCATCACGGACGATTCAATCGATTGCTCAGACGGTGAAGCGATCCGGGCAGGTCTTTGTCTTCGTTTCGCGACGTGGCTACGCGCCGGCGTTTCGATGTGTCCGTTGCCGGGAGCTTCGCAAGTGCCCGAACTGCGGCGCCGGGCCCGATCGGGGAGACAGTTGCCGGCGGTGTGGCACGCCACTCGGGCCATGTGTTGCCTGTGGGGGTCGCCGCTTCGAGCCGCTCGGTGCCGGACTGGGTAGGGTCACCGAGCAGCTACAGCAGCGGTTCGGTCCCGAAGTTGCGGGACAGGAGCGCAACCGGCAAATCATCGTCGGTACTGAACGCGACCTGCCGTGGGTCCCGGAGACTGCCCTGTCTGTGGCGGTAGATGCCGACTCTCTCCTGCTTGCGCCGAACTACAAGGCCGAGGAAGACGCGATGCGCTTGCTGGTGCGTGTAGCCGGAACTGTGGCCAGGGGCCGAGGCAATCGCTGTCTCATTCAGACAGCGCAACCGGAGCACAGGGCATTCGCGGCGCTTCGCCACGGCCACCCGCTCGAATTTCTCCAGGAGTTGAACTCAGAACGATTACGCGATCATTTGCCTCCAGCAGCGGATCTACTTGTCATCGAGGTCGCGGGGGACGCCACCGATCGCCACTCAGAGCTCGTTGATCTCGAAGGTGATCAGGTACAGATCCATGGGCCTGAAGAAGGTGGCGGGCGGACAAGGTGGTTTGTCCAGGGCGCTGAACTTCACTTGATCAGGGTGCAATTGCGCAATATCGTCCGCTTGTGGCGGGACGCAGGCCTCAAGGTCCGTATCGACGCCGATCCGATTGATCTGTAAGCAACGGGTAACATCCCAGCAATTGTGCGTGTGACACCCCAGCGACTTCGGTGAGAGTATGGCCATCTACCCAATCAGGACATTTGGAGACCCGGTTCTGCGAATGAAAGCAGCAGACGTGGACGACGACCCGGCGTCGCTCGAGCGTCTGGTCGAAGACATGCTCGAGACGATGTATGAAGCGCCCGGAGTGGGGCTTGCCGCACCCCAAATCGGCATATCCAAGCGGATCTTCGTTGCTGATATCGGAGAGGGCCCGTTCACAATGGTCAACCCGGAGATCGTCGCGACATCTGGAACATGGACTTCTGACGAAGGTTGTCTCTCGGTTCCCGGCTACTACTGGTCGATAAAGCGTCCCGGGTACGCAAAAGCGCGTGGCTTGGACATCTACGGTGATCCCGTTGAGTACGAGGGAGACGAGTTGATGGGTCGGGTTCTCCAGCATGAAACCGACCATCTGAATGGGATGCTGCTGCTCGAGCGGTTGTCACGCCGAGATCGCCGGGAGGCGCTTCGTGATCTGCGCGAGAGTGCCATGAGATCGGCGGATCTTCTGTGATTAGAGCCGCGTTCCTCGGTACGCCCGCTGCGGCGATACCGTCGTTGGCCGCTCTCATGCAGGTCGCTGCTGTCGACTTCGTTGTTACCCAGCCGGATCGACCGAAAGGTCGGGGCAGGAGCCTGGACTCACCCCCGGTGAAGATCGTCGCGTCTGAGTGGGGACTGGAAATCCACCAACCGGAGACTCAAGCGGAGCTGCTGAACCTGTTCTCCGGCTCAGGGGTTGACGTTGCGGTAGTCGTTGCATACGGAAAGATCCTGAAACCCGAGTTGCTGGATTCAGTCGAGCACGGGTTTGTGAACGTGCACTTCTCTTTGCTGCCGAGGTGGCGAGGTGCTGCCCCGGTAGAGCGGGCAATCCTTGCGGGTGATGAATATACCGGCGTGTCCTTGATGGTCCTCGATCGGGGCCTCGACACCGGCCCGGTGTTTGCCGCTGCTGACACCGAGATAAGCGAGTACGAGACCGCCGGGGAACTGACCGGCAGACTCGCAGCGCTAGGCGGCGAGGTGTTGCGCGACCACCTCGAGGACTACATCCACGAGAAACTGCTACCGGCGCGGCAAATGCAAACTGGTGCCACGATTGCCCCCCGGTTGGTCACTGCGGAAGCCTGTCTCGATTGGAGACAGGGCCCCGGCGATTTCGGAAGGCAGGTGCGGGCGTTCAACCCACGCCCCGGGGGTTGGGCAGCGGGTGATGGGATCCGTCTCAAGATATTCGAAGTTGGGCCGGCATCGAACCATGTCCCGCCGGGTGAGATCCGGGTCGTCGACGGACGACCCATGCTCGGTCTCGGTGCCGGTGCGGTCGAACTGGTTCAAGTGCAACAAGCGGGGAAGCCTCGTTTGTCTGGCAGGGACTGGGCCAACGGGCGCCGCGGGGCCGGGCTGCGGCTGGATCCCCCGGAGTGAACACCAGGGGCATGGCGGCGGCCATCCTGCTGCGGATCACCGATCACGGTGCGTACTCCAATGTCGTGCTGAACACCGCGACGAAAGGTCTGGCCCGAGAGGATCGTGCGTTTGTCTACAGCCTCGTCAATGGGGCACTGCGTCAGATACGGACCGTCGATGCGATCATCGCTGAAGCCACCGGGCGCAAGGTCGAGGATCTGGACGAGGAGGCGCGTGGTGTCCTGGAGATCGCCGTTGGGGAGCTACTCAACGCGACGGGCGACGCGGTGTATGCAACTGTTAATGAGTCGGTCAACGCAATCAAGGAACTCGGCAGGCCGCGAGCGTCTGGTTTTGTCAACGGAGTCCTGCGCCGGCTAGTGAGGGACGGGATGCCGGACCTGGAGGGGGACAAAGCTCGTGAGCTGTCGGTCCCGGAATGGGTCCTGGGGAGGCTCACCTCTGATCACGGGCGGCAGCGGGCGCGTGTTCTCCTCAACGGGCTGCGTGCTGCGGCACCGGCGATCGGTATCAGAGCCCGGCCCGGCGCGCAGCTGCCGGCGGGCGCGGACCCGGTTCCGGGGATACCGGGCGCATTCGCTTTGCAGACGCTCCCCGACGACCTCGCCGGGATTGTGATCACAGACCCGGCATCCACGGCAGTTGCGGCAGCTGTGGGTGTCGCTGAAGGGGAACGGATCCTCGACATGGCCGCTGCGCCCGGAGGCAAGACAAGTGCGCTCTGGGACAACGCCGGTGGGAGGATCAATCTCATCGCGATGGATCGGCATCCGAGGAGGTTGCGGAGCGCACGGAACCGTCTCGAGGAACTCGGTATCCACCCCAATTGGGTGGTCGCCGATGGCTCGAATGTGCCCTTCCGAGCGGGACAGTTCGACGCGATCTTGCTCGACGCTCCCTGCACAGGTCTCGGGACACTTCGTCGTCGGCCGGAAATCGCGATGCGTCTCAAGCCCAAGGGTCTGGATACCCTCGTTTCTCAGCAACGCGTCATGCTCGCGGAGGCCTGGCGTCTGGTCCGCCCTGGTGGGCGAATCATCTACTCGGTTTGCACTCTGTTTGCCGCAGAGACCATCGAAGTCGTTGCCGACTACCCGGCCTCGCCTCCTGGCGGCTTGCCGGGTGAGTTATGGGGGAGCGGGGTACTGATGGCTCCACACCTGACCGGGACCGACGGCATGTTCGTATCAGTGATCACACGTCCGGGATGACAACCTCTTCGAGCCCCTCTTCGGCCACGGGCCATTCCATGTCCAGACTCTCGAGAGCATTGACGATCGTTTCGGTGACGACGATGTTGCGGTACCACTTCCGATTGGCGGGGACGATGTACCAGGGGGCGTAATCCGTACTCGTCTTGCTCAACATTGCTTCGTATGCCGTCATGTAGTCGGGCCACAGTTTGCGCTGGTCGAGGTCGCCCTTGCTGAACTTCCAATTCTTAGTGTGGTCGTCGAGGCGGGCCTGCAGCCTTGCTGCTTGTTCCTCGGGAGAAATGTGGAGATAGAACTTGAGAATCGTCGTTCCTTCGTCCGCAAGCATGCTTTCGAAGTTGTTGATGTGGTCGTAGCGCCGCTGCCAGCGCTGCTCCGGGACGAGATTGAGCACTCGGACGATGAGGACATCCTCGTAGTGACTCCGATTGAACACGGTGAGACCACCCGATGAAGGCGTGTGATCGTGGATTCGCCAGAGGTAGTCGTGGCTCAACTCCTCGGGTGTCGGCGCCTTGAAGCTCTGTACGTCGATGCCCTGGGGGTTCACGCCGCTGAAGACGTTGCGGATTGTCCCGTCCTTGCCGCCGGTATCCATTGCCTGAAGGACGACGAGGATCCTGTGCTTGTTCTCGGCCCACAAGAGACGCTGTAGTTCCGCAAGCCGCGTGCGCAGCTTCTTCACATGCTTGCGACCATCATGCTTGCCACCCTGGAAAGCCGAATGATCGGCTGGATCCCAATCACTCAGGTCGATCTGTTGCCCCGATGGCACCCGATACCGCTCCACGTGACCTCCGCTGTGTTTGCGTTCAGGTTACGGTAGCCATCGGTCACCAACCAATGTGTACCGAGCGCACAGTGGACATACACCACTTTGGCAATGGTGTGAGCCTATGCTGCCATCCGTGCGCACGCTCATTGCCCCTTCGATCCTGGCTGCCGACTTTGCCCGGCTCGGCGAGCAGGTCAACACGGTGGCCCCGTACGTCGATCTGTTACACGTCGACGTGATGGACGGTCACTTCGTTCCCAATCTGTCGCTGGGTATCCCCGTGATTGAGTCACTTCGCAAGGTGACCGACCTCAAGTTCGATTGTCACCTAATGATGCACAACGCCCATCGGTATTTCCCCGAGC
This sequence comes from uncultured bacterium, assembly GCA_963731695.1. GTDB lineage: Bacteria > Actinomycetota > Acidimicrobiia > Spongiisociales > UBA5794 > JAAETI01. Next base: position 138,535 of record CAVSWM010000013.1, read on the forward strand.
TGAGAGCAGCCGGAGGAAACCTTGTGTCTGTCCATCTCGAGGTGTACCCGGATCCCCGCCCCGTCGCTGAGGAGGCGCGCGCCGAGGGGCTGGATTTTGGCATTGCGTTCAACCCTCCAACGGACTTCTCTGCGGTTGAGCCGTTCCTGGAATTGTGCGACATGATCGTCGTCATGTCGGTCCATCCCGGGTTCGGCGGCCAGTCCTTTATCGAAGACTCGTTACGAAAAATGGAAATTGCCAGGAAGTCTATTGAGTCGAAGGGACTGCGGACCGATATAGAAGTCGATGGCGGGATCGGAGCCGCCAACATTCGGCGTGCACGAGACGCCGGAGCCAATGTTTTCGTTGCGGGCAGCTCCGTATTTGGCAAGGAAGACCCGGTGGCGGCTGTGGAAGAGTTGCGTAGAGCGATTGAGAGTCGAGAGACCGCATGAAGGACAGAATCCTGGTCGTTGATGACGATCCGGACATTCTTCAGTTTGTGGAGATGAACCTCGACATGGAGGGCTTCGACACCCAGACCGCTGAAAGCGGCAGAGTCGCCCTCGAGGTGGCCCGCGAGCGACCACCCGACCTCATTCTCCTCGACGTGATGATGCCTGAACTCGATGGGCTCACCGTGCTTCGTAGGCTGCGATCGAGCCCGGCAACTGCGAGCATTCCTGTGGTCTTGCTCACCGCAAAGGCACTGGCCGAGGATCGCGTTCGTGGTCTCGATCTAGGTGCCGATGACTACATCACAAAGCCATTCGACATCGAGGAGCTGTTGGCCAGAGTCAAAGCGGTGCTCCGGCGCGCCCAGCAGATGCGAGACCTGTCTCCGCTCACCGGTCTGCCGGGCAATTTTCGCATCTCTCGGGAACTCGAGAGCCGTGTCTCGAACGGCACGGAGTTTGCGATTGTCCATGCCGATCTGGACAACTTCAAATCGTTCAACGATCACTACGGCTTCATGCGTGGCGACTCAGTAATCAAGTACACCGCCAGAGTGCTGGTGGACTCATCTGAGGCCAGCGGTGATCCGGAGGTCTTCGTCGGTCACGTTGGCGGCGACGACTTTGTCGCCGTAATCGATCCGACCTACGTCGAGGAGTTCTGTAAGTCTGTCGTAACTACGTTCGACCAGGGGATATTGGATTTCTACGACACCGCAGATGCGCTCCAGGGCTACATAGAGGTGACGGATCGCAAGGGTGAACGGCATGCGTTCCCGATCTCATCCATATCGATGGGTGTCGCCACGAACACCAAGCGTCCCGTGAAATCCGAATGGGAAGCATCGGCGATTGCCTCCGAGATGAAGGAATACGCCAAGCGTCAGCCTGGTTCGTCCTACCAGATCGACCGTCGAACCTGACCGGGCACTATCGACCATCGTGCGATGGCTTATGGAACCTGCCAACCGCCCGATCGGTTGCGCCCAGAATCCGCGGACACATCGGTTAGCTAGTCCAGTTGCGCACTCAGGCATCTTCCCCGGGGCTACACTATCGGGGTAAGAAAGAGCCCCCTTCAGGGCAGGGTGAAATCCCCGACCGGCGGTGAAAGCCCGCGACCCCCTTCATTGGGGTGGATCCGGTGAGACTCCGGGGCCGACGGTGACAGTCCGGATGGAAGAAGGAGGGCGTGTGTCGAGACGCGCATTGTCCGACAACCTAGGCCGGCCCGATCGCGGGTCGGTGGCCGCTGGCAGCCCTGTCGAGGATGCCGCTACCACGCTGTTTATGCGGCGTGCTCTCGCGCTTGCAGAACAAGAGCAACCTCACCCCAATCCTCGCGTAGGCGCTGTGATCGTTGGTGAACACGGGGACATCGTTGCCGAGGCTGCGCACGTGCGTGCGGGTGAACCACATGCCGAAGCCCTCGCCCTGGCGGTGGCGGGCGACAGGGCCAGAGGTGCGACCATCTATGTGACTCTCGAGCCGTGTTCGCACCAGGGCAGGACGCCGCCGTGTAGCCGCGCTTTGATCGACGCCGGGATAGCGCGTGTCGTGGTCGGTGCCGGCGACCCTGATCCACGGGTAAGCGGGTCCGGCATTGCTCAGCTGCTTGAGGCCGGTGTCGACGTCATTACCGCAGCCCTCGCTGGAGAGGTCGAACGTATCGACCCCGGCTACTTCCACCACAGGCGCACCGGAAAGCCGCTTGTCACCCTCAAGCTGGCAACGACGTTGGACGGTCAGATCGCTGCTGCGGATCGCACGTCGCGCTGGATTACCGGCGAGGAGGCTCGTCGTGATGGTCATCTGCTCCGGTCGGAGTCGGATGTGATCATCGTTGGCGCAGGGACGGTCATCGATGACGACCCGTCGCTCGACGTGCGTCTCGACGACTATCGGGGAAGACATCCACGACCCGTTGTGATTGGTGGCTCTCGTCGGCTCCCCTCCGGGGCTCGACTCCTCGGGCGGGACCCCATTGTCTACGTGCCGCGCCATTTCGGCATTGTCGACGACGAAGTGGTCGCCCCTTCGGGTAACCAGGTCGATCTGGAGGGGGTGATCAACGACCTTGGCGAGCGAGGCTACGTGACCGCCCTCGTCGAAGGCGGGGCACGGCTTGCGGCCTCCCTAATCCGGGAGGGTCACGTAGATCGACTCGTGTTGTACCTGGCGGGGAAGCTGGGGCTGGGTACCGGCGTCCCGGTCTTTTCCGGCGTATTTGCAACACTCGCTGATGCAGTCGAGCTCGATGTCGAAGCATTTACGCGCATGGGGAACGATCTCAAAATCGAGGCGAAGGTAGGAAAGTGATGTTCACCGGAATCGTTGCGTCCATGGGCACGGTGCAGGCCGTCGACCAGAACCTGACCGGGCGAAGGCTCGTGATTGACGAGCCCGGATTGCTGTCGGACATGGCGGTGGGCGATTCGGTAGCGGTCAACGGAGTCTGTTTGACCGCCGTCACAGTCGGCGACGGAAGTGTCGCTGTCGACGTGGTGCAAGAGTCGCTTGATCGGAGCAACCTTGGTGCTCTCGTCGCAGGCAGCCGGGTGGATCTGGAGCGGCCCATGCCGGCCGCGGGGCGCTTCGACGGCCACATCGTCCAGGGTCACGTCGACGGTGTCGGCACCGTGACGAGTATCGACGCTGAAGGGGAGGCGCGGCGGGTGCGAATCGAGTTGACGCAAGCGCTGGCGAAGTATGTGGTCGAGAAGGGCTCGATCACGGTAGACGGCGTCAGCTTGACCGTGACCGCGGTTGGTACCGAACCATGGTTTGAGATCGTCCTCATCCCACACACCCTCGAAGTGACCGTCCTGGGATTGCGGGGTATCGGCGATCAAGTGAATCTCGAAACTGATGTTCTTGCGAAGTACGTGGAAAGGCTGATGGTCAAGTGAAGACGGCAACTATCGACGAGGCCCTGGCGGCCGTCGCAGCAGGAGAATTTGTCCTAGTTGTGGACGATGAGGACAGAGAGAACGAAGGCGACCTGATCATCGCTGCGGAGAAGGTGACCCCGGATAAGCTCGCCTTCATGATCCGCCACACGAGTGGGTTGATCTGCCTTCCGACGATCGGCGCGCGGCTCGACGAGCTCGAATTGCCGCTCATGGTGATGGAGAACACCGATTCACACAGGACCGCATTCACGGTGTCGGTGGACGCAGTAGGCCAAACCACAACCGGGATATCGGCTGCGGACCGCGCGGCGACGATCAAGGCGTTTGTCGACCCCGACATCCGCCCGAAAGATCTTGCCCGACCCGGGCATATCTTCCCCTTGCGCTACCGCGAAGGAGGGGTGCTGGTACGCCCGGGCCACACCGAGGCTGCGGTGGACCTCGCCAGGCTTGCCGGTTTGTACCCGGCCGGGGTTCTCTGTGAGCTGGTGCTCGACAAGGGAGGCATGGCCCGGGGAGCGGATCTCGAGGCATTCGCCGAAGAACACGGGATCGTCCTGGTCACCATCGAGCAACTGATTGAGTATCGGTGGCGGAATGAAGCCATCGTCACTAGAGAGGTCGAAACGACGCTGCCCACCGACCATGGCGTGTTCCGGGCCATTGGCTACCGCTCACAGGTGGACGGCTCCGAGTACATCGCCCTCGTTTGCGGCGATGTGGCGGGCCGTGACAACGTGCTTACACGGGTGCACTCCCGCTGTCTCACCGGGGATGTGTTTGGCAGCAGGCGTTGCGATTGCGGTCCGCAACTCGAAACCGCGATGGCACGGATTGCGGCAGAGGGAACCGGGATAATCACCTACAACGACACCCATGAAGGTCGTGGAATCGGAATGCTCGGCAAGCTCAACGCCTACAAGCTCCAGGATGAGGGCCGGGACACCGTTGACGCCAATCTCGAGTTGGGCTTCCCTGCCGACGCCCGCCACTACTCGGTGGAGGCGCAGATCCTCGGTGATCTCAAAGTCTCGAGTATCCGTTTGATGACAAACAACCCGGCCAAGATCGAGGCGTTGCAGCGTCTGGGAGTCGATGTCGCCGAGCGGGTGCCGCTGGTAGCCGGAGTCAACGGTCACAACCGGAGCTATATGGCGGCAAAGGCCAACCGGCTCGGCCACATGGTGGGCGAGGAGGAGATTCACTAATGGGCGAGACGCAGGTCGCGGGCCGTGATGGGTCCGGGCTCCGCATCGCGGTGGTCTGGGCCCGGTACAACGAGGGTGTGACCTCGGGGCTGCTGGAGGGTGCCGAGAGATACCTCAATGAGGCCGGTGCGCAATACGACGTGTACGAGGCACCGGGGGCGTTCGAGCTGCCACTAATCAGCGCCGAACTTGCGCGGGCCGAATACGACGCGGTGGTAGCCCTGGGTGCGGTTATCAACGGCGAGACCGACCATTATGAGCACGTGGCCGGGCGGGCGTCGGAAGGGCTGATGCAGGTTGCGCTGCAGAGCCGCAAGCCGATCGCGTTCGGTGTTCTCACGGTGCAAGAGGAGAAGCACGCGCTGACCCGCAGCGCTCCCGGTCCCGACAACAAGGGCGCCGAAGCGGCGGCTGCAGCGGTCGAGACAGTATTGCTGATGCGGACAATCCCGCTACCGGGTTGATTTACCCCTCCCCGGTTGACTGCACCTGCCACACGCGTATACTTCGTCCCGGTCCGTCCGCACGGCCGGGCCGACAACCGACACAAGCGGAAGCGCTGCTTCCCACCCGGCCACGATCAGGCGTGCGCCGTGGTCGACTCTAGGCAGCACCGTTTGTGCTGCCTTTGTTTGTGTCGGAGCAAATGAGAAATGTACAACCAGGAGGTTTCCCCATCGCCAACGAACCCAGGGTGAACGAGCGGATCCGTGCCAAGGAAGTCCGGCTCGTGGACCCCAGCGGCGGTCAGGTCGGAATCAAGGGAATCGAAGAAGCAAGGTGGCTGGCCGAGCAACTCGGCCTGGATCTGGTCGAAGTCGCTCCCGATGCCCGACCCCCGGTGGTCCGGTTGATGGACTACGGGAAGTTCAAATACGAGGCGTCCGTCAAAGCACGTGAGGCTCGGAAGAACCAGACCAGGACGGTCATCAAGGAAGTCCAATTCCGTCCCAAGATTGCATCCTCTGATTTCAATGTGAAGCGAAAGCGCGTTGAGAAGTTCCTCATGAACGGTGACAAGGTGAAGGTCGTCATGCGCTTCAGGGGCAGAGAAGTGACCCATCCCGAACTCGGTCGTGACATCCTGAAACGACTCGAGGAGGCCATGGAGGAACTGGCGACGGTGGAGACAAATCCGCGTTTGGATGGCCGCCAAATGACGATGGTTCTGGCGCCGCTGCGCAAACAGCGAACGAGCGACGGCAGCTCGAAGCAACGAGAAGAGCAGCCGGATTCCGAGCCCGTAGCGGATCTCGAGCCGGCAGCGGATCTCGAGCCTGTCGCGGAAACCCAGGCCGAAGAGGAGTAGGAAGTGCCCAAGCAGAAGACCCACAAAGGCGCAGCCAAGCGCTACAAAGTGACCGGTACCGGGAAGATCCGGCACGCAAATGCCTGGCGCGGGCACAACCGTCACACCAAGTCAGCAACGCGTTGGCGCCGGCTCGAGGGTGAAGGAACCCTGTCGGGCAAGGACGCCAAGCGAGCGGCCCGGCTGCTCGGCCGCTAGGAGGTCACGAGAACATGGCAAGAGTCAAACGCGCGGTAAACGCACATAAGAAGCGCCGCAAGGTAATGGAGCGCGCCTCCGGCTATACCGGAGCACGAAGTCGTCGCTATCGCACAGCACGCGAGCAAACGCTGAACTCCGGGGTGTATGCGTACCGGGATCGGCGGGCCCGAAAGGGTGAGTTCCGGCGCCTCTGGATCCAGCGAATCAATGCCGCGGCTCGTCTCAACGGAACAACGTACTCACAGCTGATCGCCGGGCTCAAAGCGGCCGAGGTCGATGTGGATCGGAAGATGCTTGCCGACATGGCAGTAAATGACCCCGAAGCGTTTGCGAAGCTGGTAGAAGTATCTCAGGCAATCAGGGCCTAACGGCTGACTCTCGGAGGGGGAAGCATGATCACATCGGTACGCAACCCCCGAATAGCTGCTGTCAATCGTCTCAAGAGAAGCCGGGAGAGACGGGCCACCGGTCGCACGGCGATCGATGGCCCGTTTTTGTTGCAGGAGGCAGTGCGCAACTCGGTTGCAGTGCGCGAGGTGTTTGCGCTACCTGATGACGCCGTGACCGCTGAGGTGGCCCGGTCTGAGGGACTCGAGCTGGTCGAGGTCTCTCCTGAGGTGCTGGAGCGACTAGCGTCGAGCGTGAACCCACGTGGCCCCGTAGCGGTCATCGACATTCCACCGCCGGCCGAGTTATCCACCGGGGACACCATCGTCCTTTGGGAAATCAGTGACCCCGGCAACGCGGGGACGATCATCCGCACTGCAGCTGCGTTCGGCTTCCAGGTTGTTGCCAGCAGCGGAACGGTCGACCTCTGGTCGCCCAAGGTGCTACGAGCTGGTGTCGGCGGACATTTCCGAACCGCAATAGTCACCGGAATCGATCACATCGAGGACCTCGACAGGGTAGGTCTCGTCCCTCTCGCAATGGCGACCGGTGGTATTGCCATCGACAAGGTGGACATGTCTGACCCATCGCCGGTCGCGTTCATTGTCGGCAACGAGGCGCACGGGCTCCCACGCGGGCTTCGGGACGGTGCAACTGTGTTGTCGCTACCGATGCCCGGGGGCACCGAGAGCCTCAATGCCGGCGTTGCAGCGAGCATCGCCATGTTTCTCAGGATGACCCGGCGTCCCGGAGCCGGGCAAAAGCCCGCCACCGAGGACTGAGGAAACGGCAGCATCGGTGTTTGCATTCTTCGAGTCCACTAGATAGCGTTGCCGCACATGCCAGCAAGTTCACGACGTCGCTTTTGCTTTACCGGGCCCGAGTCCCGGGTGAGATACGCGTCGTGAACTGAACCAGTACCGACATGATCCGCCCGGGCCGACCCGGGCTTTTCTTTTGGCCGAGACAGGAAAACGACGCAGCAGGACGCACAACCCATGACGAGTAACCTGACCGGACCTATGGACCTAGAAGAATCACTTTCACAACTGAGACGAGAAACCGAGACAGCCGTGGCCGCCGCGTCCACGGTCGATGAACTGATGGGTGTAGAGGCGAGTTCTGTGGGCAGGGAATCGCCGATAGCGATGGCGCGCCGCAGCCTCGGGAAGATGCCGCCGGAAGAGCGGCGTGACGCCGGCCGGCTCATCAACGAGGTAGCCAAGGAGCTCGAGGCAATCATCGCGCGGCGGCATGACGAACTGGCGCTCGAGGAGCGCAACGCTGCCATCGAAGCGGAGGCAATAGACGTCACCGTCGACTACGTGGAGTTACCCGCCGGCAGACTCCACGTCATCCAGCAGGTGATGGATGAGGTCTGTGACATCTTCATCGGCCTTGGCTACCACATTGCAGAGGGCCCGGAGGCCGAACTGGCGTGGTACAACTTCGACGCTCTCAACACCCCGCCCGATCATCCGGGCCGGCTTGAGTCCGACACGATGTACGTCGACTACGGGAAGCCGGAGGACGAGATGTTGCTGCGGGCGCACACATCACCGATCCAGGCGCGCTACATGGAGCAGAACGACCCACCGGTCTACATCGTGGCCCCCGGCCGGGCCTACCGGAACGACACCATCGACGCTTCCCATCTGCCTGTGTTCCACCAGATCGAAGGGCTTGCCGTCGACAGGTCCATCACCTTCTCAGATCTGAAAGGAACGCTTGCCGAGTTTGCCCGGCAGTTCTTTGGGCCGGAGACGACGGTCAGGATGAGACCTCACTATTTTCCGTTCACCGAGCCTTCTGCGGAGATGGACGTTTCGTGCTTCAACTGCGACGGTGGCGAGTCTTCTTGCCGCGTCTGCAAGGGAGTCGGCTGGCTGGAGATGCTTGGATGCGGGATGGTCGACCCCAACGTTTTTGAGGCCGTGAACTACGACCCGAAGGAAGTCACCGGATTCGCTTTCGGTATGGGTGTCGAACGATTGGCCATGGTGCGTCACGGCATCGATTCGATCCGGCACTTCATTGACAATGACGTCCGGTTCCTCAACCAATTCCCGGGATAGAAAATGCGAGTATCACTGAACTGGCTCAAGGAGTACATCGATCTTCCGACCGAGGATCCGACGGAGCTCGCCCGCGCCTTCGACATGCTTGGCCACGCAGTGGAGAACGTCGAGCACTATACGGTGGGTTGGTCCGATGTCTACATCGGAAAGGTCCTCCGTATCGAAAGCCACCCCAACGCCGATTCTGTGCGGGTCACCCACGTCGATCTTGGTGACGGCCAGGAGCACCAGATTATCTGTGGTGCCTGGAACTTCGAAGCTGGAGCGATCGTTCCGGTGGCGATACCCGGTTCCGTCCTACCCGGTGACTTCCACATTGCAACTCGCTCGATTCGGGGTGTTGAGTCTCACGGAATGATCTGCTCGGAGCGTGAGCTCGGGCTCGGGGACCTGCATGAGGGCATCATGGTCCTCGAAGAGGATGCACCCATCGGTCAGCCTTTCGAATCGATTCTGGCGCTGCCCGACGTTGTCTTCGAGTTGGAGATCACCAACAACCGGCCCGACGTGATGGGGATGGTCGGTGTCGCCAGGGAATTGGCGGCGTGGTTCGACATTCCGTACCGATATCCCGACACGAGTATTGAGACCGAGCCGGGAGCCCCCCGACTGGAAGTAGTCATCTCGGCGACCGATGGCTGCAACCGCTTCGTCGCGAGGGAGATGCGGGACGTTGCGATTGGCCAGTCTCCGCTGTGGATGAAGGAACGGCTGAGGAAGGCGGGGATACGCGCTATCTCCAATATCGTCGATGTCTCGAACTATGTCATGGTCGAGATGGGGCATCCGATGCACACCTTCGACGCCGACGCGATCATCGGCGATCGGCTGGAGGTGCGCTGGGCCGCGCCGGGAGAGGTTCTCGAGACGCTCGACGGTGTTGAGCGTGTTCTTGATACCAATGACCTCGTCATCGTCGATGATCAAGGACCGACCTCGCTGGCCGCCGTGATGGGCGGGGCACGCTCCGAGGTCATTGAGACGACCGACAGAGTGATCGTTGAGGCAGCATCGTGGAATGCCCCTACGGTGATGTACACATCGCGCCGCCACGACTTGCGCTCGGAGGCATCCGCCCGGTTCGAACGCGGTGTAGACCCGAATCTTGCACCGGATGCGAACGCCCGCGCGTGCAAGATCCTCAAAGAGATCGCAGGTGGGGAAATCCTGGACACGGTCATCGATGTCAATCCGAATCCGGTTGCGAAGTGGACGATCGACCTCGCCGAGAGCGACGTGACGCGCCTGCTCGGCGCTGATTTTCCATTGGCGCGATCCGCCGAGATGCTGAGGCGGCTCGGTCTCGAGATAGTGGAAGGGGAGAGTCTTTTGGTGACGATCCCGACTTATCGACTTGATCTCACCAGACCGGCAGACCTGGTGGAGGAGATTGCGCGTCTCGCCGACTACGACACCTTCTCGGCCACCGTGCCGACCGGCAAGGCGGGCGGCCTGTTGCCCGAGCAACACCGGATGCGGCTGGCACACAACATCCTTCGTGGTGCCGGCCTGATCCAGGCGATCAATCTCCCGTTCGTCTCACCAGCAGAGCTTGCTGCGTTCGGCAATGAAACGGATGAGGATGGCAGGGCGGCAGATATCGTCAGCGTCCGCAATCCACTGCGAGAGGACCAGTCGAAGCTGCGACAGAGCCTATTGCCGGGGTTGCTCAGGAATCTGCGGGAAAACCGAAACCGTGGCTTGGAAGGCGTCGCGCTCGTTCGAAACCGGACGGGTGTTCTATGCCCATCCGTGGGGTATCGACGGCAGAGTGCCCGAGCAGCCGGTGCGGCTGGCGGCGGCCCTGATCGGCCCGTTGGGCCGACCGCAACTGGGACAGCACGCCGCTACGGCCGACGCAGGCACGGCTCTTGCTCTCGTCGACCTGCTCGCCGACGGTCTCGGGGTGACCATTATCAGGCGCCAGGCGACTCGTAGCGGCATGCACCCCACCAGGACCGCCGACCTGGTGATGGGAGAGGTCACGATCGGATATACAGGCGAGCTGCACCCTGAAGTCGCCGAGCTCTTCGAACTGGATGCTCGTGTCGCCGTTCTCGAATTAGACATCGACCCGGTCATCGCGCCGAGGCCGAGTGTCCAGATGCTGGCGGTATCGAACTATCCGTACGTCGACTTCGACCTTTCCTTCGAGGTCGCATTGGGCACTCCGGCGGCGGACCTGGTTGCCGTCACGACCGCAGCATCGGACCTGGTGGAATCGGCGGGGATCTTCGACGATTACCGCAATGAGCGAGGGGAGCGTGCCGTAGCGATCAGCTACCGCTTGCGAGCCGCCGATCGCACCCTCGATGCTGAGGAGATTGCGGCAGTACGGCAGAAGATGATCGATGAAGCCGCCGCCAGGGGCGCCAAGCTACGCGGCGGATCGTGAGGAGTGGAATAGACATGTCGGACTTCTTGATGGTGACCGATCTCGGTGGCGACGGCCTCACCGAGACGCTGCAGTTGGCAGTCGACTCGAAACGTGACCTGAGCGGTTACGCAGGACGGTTGCAGGGACAAAAGGTGGGGCTCTTCTTCGAGAAACCATCAACCAGGACCCGGGTTTCCTGTGAGGTGGCGACCATCGAGCTCGGTGCCCACCCCGTTGTGTTGAAGGCCGACGAGGTCGGGTTGGGGAAACGTGAGTCGGTTGAGGACGTCGCCAGGACTCTCGACCGGTATCTGGACGTGCTCGCATTCCGGGTGTTCGACCATCAGAATCTCGAGAAGATGGCCCCGGTGGCCGATGCGCCGATCATCAATCTCCTGTCCGACCGGTCACACCCGTGCCAGGCGCTCGCTGACCTGCAGACGATCGCTGAGCACAAGCCACTCGCTGACGCAAAGGTGGCGTATATCGGTGACGGCAACAACGTTTGCCACAGTCTGATGCTCGCCGGGGCGATGACGGGCATGGATATCCGGGTCGCAGGTCCCGAGGGCTACCAGCCGGCACCGGACATCGTGGCCCTCGCCGAGAAACTCGCAGGTGGCTCGGGAGGGAAGATCGCAGTGACCACGAGCGCAGCCGATGCGGTGGCCGGTAGCGATGTCGTCTATACCGACGTTTGGACTTCGATGGGTCAAGAGGCCGAAGCCGAAGAGCGCAATAAGATGCTGATGCCGTTCCAGGTGACGATGGAGCTGTTTGAGAGCGCAGCTTCCGATGCCATCTTTATGCATTGCCTTCCAGCGCATCGCGGCGAAGAGGTCACGAACGACGTCATCGAACACCGCAGATCGCGGGTATTCGACCAGGCCGAAAACCGGATGCATTCCTTCCGCGGGCTGCTGTTGTACTTGAACGGCTGAGCTTGACAGAAGTGAGTCTGGAAGCGCTGCTCGAGGCTGATGTGCTCACTGTCGCCAGGGGTTTGCTCGGAGCGACCTTGAGGTCGCTCATCGGGGGTCGTCCTGTTGCGGTGACGATCACGGAGACTGAGGCTTACGCCGGTGGGGACGACCCCGCCAGCCATGCGTACCGTGGCAAGACCAAGCGCAATGCGACGATGTTTGCGCGCCCCGGTCTGTTGTACGTCTACCGCTCCTACGGCATTCACTGGTGCATGAATGTCGTCGTCGGTGCTGAGGGTGTTGCCCACGCCGTGTTGCTGCGAGGCGGCGAGATCACGGAGGGCGCAGACGTCGTGATTGAGCGGAGGCAGCGGTCAGATCAGCTGACGAACGGGCCCGGCAAGCTTTGTCAGGCTCTTGGGGTGACCGGTCGGCACGATGGTGCAGATCTACGCGCCGGCCCCCTCGTGCTGAAGACGGGCCCGGGCGTCGCCGGGCGGCGGGTCGAAGCAACTCCCCGGATCGGCATCTCGAAGGCGACAGAGCGACTCTGGCGTTTCGTGGTTGTGGGCTAATCTCCGCGTCACGATGATGAAACCGCAAGAGCAATTCGAATACCTGACTGACGGGGTAGACACGGTTCTCCCCGAACCCGAGCTGCTCGAGCGGCTGCAGCGCGGGAAGCCATTGCGCGCCAAGCTGGGCGTGGACCCGACTGCTCCCGATGTGACGCTCGGTTGGGCAGTCGTGTTTGAACGGTTGCGTCGGTTCCAGGAGTGCGGGCACACGGCGGTCTTGATCATTGGGGACTTCACGGCTCAGGTCGGTGACCCGAGTGGCAAGAGCGAGACGCGGCGGCGTCTTGCCGCAGACGAGGTCGGCGGATATGTGTCGGGTGTCGTCGACACGATCAAAGAGATCCTTCTACCGGAGAACCTGGAGATCCGTCACAACTCGGAATGGCTCGGGGCGATGGACATGCACGATGTGCTCGAACTGACCTCGCAATTCACTGTGTCCCGGATCATGGATCGGGAGGACTTCAGCAAGCGATGGGATGCCCATGAGCCGATTTCGATGATCGAGTTCATGTATCCGCTGCTGCAGGGAATGGACTCGGTAGCAGTTCGCTCCGACATCGAGCTTGGCGGAAGCGACCAACTCTTCAACAATCTGGTCGGCCGTGACCTACAGGTGCGCAGCGGCCAGGAGGGGCAGATGGTCATGACGGTTCCGTTGCTGGTTGGTACCGACGGCGTCAAGAAGATGTCACAATCCCTGGGAAACTACATTTCCGTCAAGGACTCTCCACAAGAGATGTTTGGCAAGACAATGAGTATCCCGGATGACGCGATGGGCCAGTGGTTTGGCCTTGCCGCGTATCGACCTGCGGCCGAAGTCGAGCAGATAGTTGCGGACCTGGACCGGGGTGACCGTCATCCCGGTGATACGAAGCGTGAGCTCGCTCGGTCCATAACTTCTCGGTACTGGGGCGAGGCAGCCGCCATCGAAGCGGAGAGTGCATTCGATCTGCTCTTCAAACAGCACAACATCCCTGACGATGTTCCGGAGCACCCTCTGGGGGTTGAGGAGTCCGTGTGGCTACCAGGGTTGCTCAATGAAGCAGGTCTGGTCAGCTCCAACGGTGAGGGAAGGCGGATGTTGAAGCAGCGCGCCGTCCGCATCGATGGCAGTCAGATCGAGGACGAGACGGTGGCCCGTTCGGCTCTCGTGGGTGCGGTTCTTCAGGTAGGCAAGCGTCGCTTCATCCGGCTGGTCGGTTGATGCAGCGCCTGCGCAACGCCATCGCGGACCTGCTCGTAGGTTTGCTTGTGATGCTCGTTGCCTTCTGGCTGCTGCGTGGAGTGTTCCGGATGGTGATCTGGGGAGCGTCGCTGATCATCATCGTCTTGCTGATTGTCGTTGTACTGCGAATCGCCGGCAAGATCAGAGGCTCATGAACCGCTGAGGCCCGCTCCATGTGGGAGCGGGCCTCAGCGTTAGTTGGGCAAGCCGGGTATGGGCTATGCCATCGAGCGGATCGTCAACCGCTTGCGACCGCGCTCGAGTCCGAGGAAGACGCCCCCAAGCCCGAGGAACAACAGTCCGAGCATGGCGAACATCTCCAGTTCCATACCGGTCACGGGGAGGACCTCTACGATGCCAAAGTCGGCATCGAGGAAACTCTGATCGTCGAGAACGGTGACGGTGTACGTACCCACTGTCGTGAGTTTGTAGTTGTCCGGCAGTGTCGATGTCAGCACCTCAACGAGGTACGTGCCTGCGTCGAGACCCGAGAAGAGATACTTGCCGTTGCCATCGGTGACGGTGGTCAGCACCTCATTGGTGGCCTGATTGGTCAATCTGACGGTGGCGCCGGAGACGCCTGTCTCACTGGAGTCCTGAACCTGATCGGCGTCCTTGTCGTACCAGACGTAGTCGCCGATGGTCGAAGAGGCCCTCACCACCGATATCGCTGTCACGACTGCGTCGTCCCAGTCATCGCCTTCGCCGTCACCCGGGACGGAATCGATGTCCGTCTCGTTGGCTGCGGTGACCTCTGCGACGTTGGTGAACACGCCGATATCGTCCACAGTCACGTTGAATTCCATCGAGACGGATGCGCCGACGGCGAGGTCGCCGATGGTCCATACACCGGTTGTGGAGTCATAGGCGCCACCTGCATTGTCGGACACATAGGTGAGTCCTGCCGGGAGCGTGTCGGTCACCTCGACGCCGGTGGCGTCATCGGGACCCTGGTTGACGACACTGATCGTGAACGTCGTCTGCTCACCAACCTGGACCTGAGCCGGGTCGACATCCTTGGTTAGCTCGAGGTCGATGATCGCCGGAGGCTGGACCGTTGCGACGACTACTGCGTCATCCCAGTCATCGCCTTCGCCGTCACCCGGGACGGAATCAGAGTCTTCTTCGTTGGCTGCGGTGACTTCGGCTTCGTTGGTGAAGCTACCGGCTTGGTCGACGGTGACCACGAATTCCATTGAGACCGATGCGCCGACGGCGAGGTCGCCGATGGTCCATACACCGGTTGTGGAGTCGTAGGCGCCACCGGCATTGTCGGACACATAGGTGAGTCCTGCCGGGAGCGTGTCGGTTACCTCGACGCCGGTGGCGTCATCGGGACCCTGGTTGACGACACTGATCGTGAACGTCGTCTGCTCACCAACCTGCGACCTGAGCCGGGTCGACATCCTTGGTCAGCTCGAGGTCGATGATCGCCGGAGGCTGGACCGTTGCGACGACTACTGCGTCATCCCAGTCATCGCCTTCGCCGTCACCCGGGACGGAATCAGAGTCTTCTTCGTTGGCTGCGGTGACTTCGGCTTCGTTGGTGAAGCTACCGGCTTGGTCGACGGTGACCACGAATTCCATTGAGACCGATGCGCCGACGGCGAGGTCGCCGATGGTCCATACACCGGTTGTGGAGTCATAGGCGCCACCGGCATTGTCGGACACGTAGGTGAGTCCTGCCGGGAGCGTGTCGGTTACCTCGACGCCGGTGGCGTCATCGGGACCCTGGTTGACGACACTGATCGTGAACGTCGTCTGCTCACCAACCTGCACGGCACCAGGAGCAACGTCCTTGGTCAGCTCGAGGTCGATGATCGGGGAGTCGGCAGTGATCCGGATGTCGTCGATCTGCCCGGAGCCGGCAGGGGCGACGACCATTGTCGCGACGCCGGCGGTGTTGATATCGACGGTCTCTTTGGTGTTGTCGCCCAACTCGGGGATGGCGAACACTCCCAGTACCGTAGCCGCGGAGTCGTAGACGGTGACGGTTCCACCGACCTGACCGAAGTCGACGTCTGTTATGACAATCGAATCAACGGTGACTTCGCCGGGCCCCCAAGTCCCGAAATCGAAAGTCCAGTACGTGGCGGTTCCACCCGCGTCATCCGGGTCGCTGCTGTCTCCGTCCTCGGTAATGATCAGGGTGTTGCCCTGCAAGGGTTGGTACAGATCAGGATCCTGACCCGAACACATGCTCGGGTCAAAGGCTGGATCGCTGACCGCCACGCTCTGACCGCCACAGGTGGCGTCAAAGATCATCGCCGTGTTTCCCCCGACGTCGGGGTTGGTCCCATAAATCGAGACGGTCCCCAGATCGGCTCCACTCATTCCAGAGCCAACCGAGACAGTCGACACGATGTCTCCTGCGCTCAGACCAGATTCAAAGTTGATAACTGACGATTGCTCTACCGCCTCAGCCCGGGGTATCCCCACGGTGCCGAGGAGTGCGGTCAATAGCAATGTCAGCAATGCGACCGCGATGAAGCGGTTGCCGCGATTAGTCGCATACGACATTTCTAGCTTGCCTTCCCTTGTGTGCCCTCACCCAATTGGTCGCCGTTGCGGATGCCCATCCACAGCGGGACTGTCTACTACGCCCCCACTCTAAGTGGTAAACGGACTACTGCGCGTGTCGGTATTTCCTCCGCCCGATTGCACTAGTTAATTGGTAGTGTACCTGTGCCGAGAAGGCCATGGTGATAAATGGCCAAACTTGGGTGCCGGTTCTGGGCCGCGGCGATTTGCAATAGTTTCACGGTTGTGCTTCTATACCTCCACACCGGTCGTCGATCCCGAGTGGGAGCGGCGGCCGATTTTGCCTGACCTTTCTGGTTCGGCTATGATTTGAGGCCCCTTGAGCGCATCAGCGCGCGAGGAACCGGGCTCCTTGACAACTAAACAGCGTGTCAAAAGCCAGCATGCGCTTGGCTTGCTTCAGCCGCTTCGGCGGTGGGGGTAAGGCAAGCGATGCAAAATAACAATGTCATGCCACCATGGGGACCCCCGTCCTCGGCATGACATCCTTTGATGTTTGACTCCATGGCACTCAGTTTGCACCGCACTTGGGCGGGGCAGGCAGTCGAGAACCAAGGAAGTCAGGCAAGTCAAACTTTCGATGGAGAGTTTGATCCTGGCTCAGGACGAACGCTGGCGGCGCGCCTAATGCATGCAAGTCGAACGAGAACTACTTTCTCCGCAAGGTTGAAGTAGGGACAGTGGCGAACGGGTGCGGAACACGTGAGAAACCTGCCCTGGAGATCGGGATAGCCCGAGGAAACTCGGATTAATACCGAATATGCTCACAAGACCACATGGTCTGGTGAGGAAACAGTCCGCTGCTCCAGGATGGTCTCGCGGCCTATCAGCTTGTTGGTGAGGTAACGGCTCACCAAGGCAACGACGGGTAGCTGGTCTGAGAGGATGATCAGCCACACTGGGACTGAGACACGGCCCAGACTCCTACGGGAGGCAGCAGCAGGGAATATTGCACAATGGGCGAAAGCCTGATGCAGCGACGCCGCGTGCGGGATGAAGGCCTTCGGGTTGTAAACCGCTTTCAGGAGGGAAGAAAATGACGGTACCTCCAGAAGAAGGCCCGGCCAACTACGTGCCAGCAGCCGCGGTAATACGTAGGGGCCAAGCGTTGTCCGGATTTATTGGGCGTAAAGGGCTCGTAGGCGGTTTGACAAGTCGGTCGTGAAAACCCGGGGCTCAACCCCGGGACGCCGGTCGAAACTGTCATGACTAGGGTCCGGTAGAGGTGAGTGGAATTCTCGGTGTAGCGGTGGAATGCGCAGATATCGAGAGGAACACCAGTAGCGAAGGCGGCTCACTGGGCCGGTACCGACGCTGAGGAGCGAAAGCGTGGGGAGCAAACAGGATTAGATACCCTGGTAGTCCACGCCGTAAACGTTGAACACTAGGTGTGGCGAGTTAATCCATACTTGCCGTGCCGTCGCTAACGCATTAAGTGTTCCGCCTGGGGAGTACGGCCGCAAGGCTAAAACTCAAAGGAATTGACGGGGCCCCGCACAAGCGGCGGAGCATGCGGCTTAATTCGATGCAACCCGAAGAACCTTACCTGGACTTGACATTATGGGTCTATCCCTAGAGATAGGGAGTGCTTATGCGCCCATAACAGGTGGTGCATGGCTGTCGTCAGCTCGTGTCGTGAGATGTTGGGTTAAGTCCCGCAACGAGCGCAACCCCTGTCCTATGTTGCCAGCATTCAGTTGGGGACTCATAGGAGACTGCCGGGGACAACTCGGAGGAAGGCGGGGATGATGTCAAGTCATCATGCCCCTTATGTCCAGGGCTGCACGCATGCTACAATGGGCCGTACAATGGGCTGCGATCCCGCGAGGGTGAGCGAATCCCTTAAAACGGTCCTCAGTTCGGATTGGAGTCTGCAACTCGACTCCATGAAGCCGGAGTCGCTAGTAATCGCAAATCAGCAAAGTTGCGGTGAATACGTTCTCGGGGCTTGTACACACCGCCCGTCACATCACGGAAGTCGGTAACGCCCGAAGTCAGTGGCCTAACCCCTCGGGGAAGGAGCTGCCGAAGGTGGGATCGGTG
Organism: uncultured bacterium; assembly: GCA_963731695.1. Lineage (GTDB taxonomy): Bacteria > Actinomycetota > Acidimicrobiia > Spongiisociales > UBA5794 > JAAETI01. Next base: position 156,757 of record CAVSWM010000013.1, read on the forward strand.
ACTGGGATGAAGTCGTAACAAGGTAGCCGTACGGGAACGTGCGGCTGGATCACCTCCTTTCTAAGGAGCACTTGAGAGACCTTTCACGAAGGTCTCGATGCTACTTGATGGATATGTTGGTTACTCGATCTGTCTCTTCTGTTCTACGGATACAGAGAGAGCGTATCTCGAGTTCGGAGGTGCGAGCTCCTGGTTTGTGGACAGGGACGAGCAGGTCGGACACGCTGTTTAGTCGTGAAGGCGCCCGGTGCTCTGCACCGGGTTTGAGTTTCCTCACGGAGACTCATTCCTTTGCGCAAACCCAACCTCAACTCGAGGTCGGGGACGCGCCCGAGTTTTCGAAAGGAAACTCGAACGTGTCGGCTGTGCCGGCACGCACGCTCTTTGAGAACTGCATAGCGAGCACAAAAGTCAAAGTATTCTATACAATCCAAGCTACAAAGGGTTGACGGTGGATGCCTTGGCGTCAGGAGCCGATGAAGGACGTGGCAGGCTGCGATAAGCCTCGATGAGCTGTCAAGCGAGCATCGAATCGGGGATGTCCGAATTGGGAAACCAGGCTGGGGTAATGCCCAGTCACTCTGGTCTGAACACATAGGACCAGTAGAGGCAACCAGGGGAATTGAAACATCTCAGTACCCTGAGGAAAGGAAAGCAAAAGCGACTCCCTCAGTAGCGGCGAGCGAAGCGGGAGCAGCCTAAACCGATATGGTGTGATAGCCCGGTGGCGTTGCCGTATCGGTGTCGTGGGACCTTCTGGCCGGTTCACCGGAGCCGGCAAAGAGTTACAAATCCTGGAGATAGTTGAAGCTGTCTGGAAAGCAGCGCCATAGGGGGTAACAGCCCCGTAGACGAAATCTCTCAGGACTCTTTGAAGTGTTCCCAAGTAGCACGGGGCCCGTGAAATCCCGTGTGAATCTGCGAGGACCACCTCGTAAGGCTAAGTACTTCCTGACGACCGATAGCGGACTAGTACCGTGAGGGAAAGGTGAAAAGTACCCCGGTGAGGGGAGTGAAATAGTACCTGAAACCGTTGACTTACAAGCAGTGGGAGGCTTCCATTTATGGGGGCTGACCGCCTGCCTTTTGAAGAATGAGCCTACGAGTTATCGATGCGTGGCAAGGTTAAGCCGTGAGGTGTAGCCGCAGCGAAAGCGAGTCTGAATAGGGCGTCTAGTCGCGTGTCATAGACCCGAAGCCGAGTGATCTATCCATGGGCAGGGTGAAGCGAGGGTAAGACCTCGTGGAGGCCCGAACCCACCTAGGTTGAAAACTGGGGGGATGACCTGTGGATAGGGGTGAAAGGCCAAGCAAACTCGGCGATAGCTGGTTCTCCCCGAAATAGCTTTAGGGCTAGCGTTGCATGTTCCACATTGGGGGTAGAGCACTGATTGGGTAAGGGGGCCAACAAGCTTACTGACCCCAGTCAAACTCCGAATCTCAATGTGCCAAGTGCAGCAGTCAGACCTTGGGGGATAAGCCTCATGGTCGAAAGGGAAACAGCCCAGACCGCCAGCTAAGGTTCCAAAGTCATTACTAAGTGGGGAACGATGTGGAGTCGCCCAAACAGCCAGTAGGTTGGCTTAGAAGCAGCCATCCTTTAAAGAGTGCGTAACAGCTCACTGGTCGAGTGGTTCCGCTGGATGATGTAACGGAGCTCAAGTAATGCACCGAAGCTGCGGGATTCTGCCATAACCCAGGCACACTTGTGTGTCCAGGGGGCAGGATCGGTAGGGGAGCGTCGAATGGCCAGCGAAGCGGCGGCGGAAGCCAGTCGTGGAGGCCATTCGAGTGAGAATGTAGGCATGAGTAGCGAATGAAGAGTGAGAATCTCTTCCGCCGGATGTCCAAGGGTTCCTGGGGAAGGCTCGTCCGCCCAGGGTTAGTCGGGACCTAAGGTGAGGCCGAGAGGCGTAATCGATGGATAACGGGTTGATATTCCCGTACCGCCATATGCACGTCCAGACCGAAGCCAACTTGCTAAGGAAAGCCCTTCGGGGCCTACCGACCCAGTTGGTGCTAGGTGAGCAATGGAGTGACGCAGGAGGGTAAGTGGACCCGGGCGATGGTTGACCCGGGGCAAGTACGTAGGGCGAGGCCCAGGTAAATCCGGTCCTCATGAAGCCTGAGATACGATACCGAGCCGAACGAGGCGAAGCCACCGATCCCATGCTGCCTAGAAAAGCTTCTAGCGAGTTCATATGGCGCCCGTACCCCAAACCAACACAGGTGGACAGGTAGAGAATACTAAGGCGAGCGAGATAACTTTGGTTAAGGAATTCGGCAAAATAGATCCGTAACTTCGGGAGAAGGATCGCCCCGGTAAGGTGAAGGCCCTCGCGGCCGGAGCCTGATGGGGTTGCAGAAACCAGGCCCTAACGACTGTTTACTAAAAACACAGGAGCGTGCTAAGTCGCAAGACGCTGTATACGCTCTGACGCCTGCCCGGTGCTGGAAGGTTAAGGGGATCGGTTAGCTTCGGCGAAGCTGTGAACCAAAGCCCCAGTAAACGGCGGCCGTAACTATAACGGTTATTACCTAAATGGCCGTGGGTAAACCTTGCTATATGCTGGAACATCCGAGTATCCGACGGTACTAGTCCTGTCACA
>CAVSWM010000014.1:0-16328 GCA_963731695.1 uncultured bacterium
GCACCAATAGTGGCATGTTCTCGGGCCGCACGATCGCGTTCCATTCCGCCACGGTCCCCCGGTTGTCGCTGCGGCACCTCAAAGACCAACCGGCAGGCTTCGGGTCTTATGCCTCTAGCCGTCCGTCGGTGTGGGGCAATACCGTGGGAAGGTATTGCTGCCGAGGGGAAGGTCATGATGCTGATCAACCGTTTGGGCCGGTGGGGGCGAACTGGCATTACTGCAGGGGCAGCCTTGCTCCTATTCGTGCCCGTGGTCGGGTTCGCCGCGGCTTCTCTTCCGCCGGGTGGTTCGTTCAGCGACGATGACGGAAACATCCATGAAGCAGCAATTGAGGCAATTGCTGCTGAGGGGATCACCAAGGGGTGTAACCCGCCGATCAATGATCTCTATTGCCCGAGCGCAACGGTGACACGTGGCCAGATGGCCGCATTCCTGGTTCGAGCATTAGATCTGCCATCCACCGCCGATGCCCCATTCAGTGACGCCGCCGGTGTATTCGAGGACTCGATCAACCGACTGGCCGCCGCCGGAATCACCAGGGGATGCAACCCACCAACCAATACTCTGTTCTGCCCTGACAGTGCAGTGACACGTGGCCAAATGGCCGCATTCCTGGTTCGAGCATTAGATCTGCCATCCACCACCGATGCACCATTCAGCGACGCCGCCGGTGTATTCGAGGACTCGATCAACCGACTGGCCGCCGCCGGAATCACCAAAGGATGCAACCCACCAACCAATGACCTGTTCTGCCCAGACAGCCCAGTAAAACGGGACCAGATGGCATCATTCCTCACCCGCGCTCTCGACCTCACACCAATCACCCCACCACCACCCACCACCTCGACTACTAGTGGCGGCACCACAGGAACAACCCTGCCGGCGGTATTGCCACCCGTGGTGTTTCGAGGCTGCGACACCGGCGTCACCGGTGAGGAGTTCTCACTCGAACAGGAATGTGTCGAGGGTGTCGCCCACTCCCCGCTCAATTTCTTCTCCTCCAAGAGCTATTGGTTCTACTGGAGGGGACCCGACGGCCAACCGGTCGATCACGGATGTCCGGCAACGGGCCCTTGCACTGCTCTCATTCCCGACACCGAAGACGGCCACTTCGTGGGCTATACGGCGCTGTTCTGGGTCGCTGCAGAGAACCGTGCTCCCGGCTGGTACGCACTGGAGATCTGGTCAGGTGAATTCTCATACCCCCAGGTCCTCGACAGCCGCACAAGCTTCCTCTTGTCAGCGATTCCACCGACTCCAACCACGACAACAACGACAGCGCCAACGACAACGACAACCACAATGCCGACTCTTCCGAACGTGTCCTGGGAATGCACGGTCAATCCCGACGGCTCCCGGGACTGTTCGGGGAACACCGACACCCTCGATCCTGCGGTCGAGACGTGGACGTGCACGCCGTCAGGGGACCCACTCGCTCGAGACCCCGTATCGTGGGCCTGTTCCGGCGACATCGACAAACGTCCGAGCGGTAGCGGTGTCGAAACCTGGGCCTGCGACGCTGAGCTCGGTGACTCTACGTGTGCTGGGAACGTCGACACCAGCGACAGTGCGGATGAATCCTGGTCAGTTGTGCAGGGCGGGTTCGACACCGACACGTATTTCGATGCCGAAGGCAACATCGACAAGAGTGACTCAGAGGTCGAAAGCTGGGGTTGCGTCGACTACGGCACCGGACTCCTCTCCTGCTACGACAGCGGTTACCCGCCGGACCCGTGGGAGTGGACGTGTAGTGGAGCATTCGGATCAGACTGGTCGTGCTCAGGAACGGTCGGTCGACTCGCCCCCATCGTTGGACCTATCCCGACCCAAGACTCCGCCTACAACTGGTGGTAGCGTTACTAGAAACAGGAATCTCGCATAACGTGTCACCCGGGGACGGCTCCAGGCGACGTCTTATGGGTGTAATGACCGCTCAACAGTTCTGAGAGTGCCTGCAACGGCTGCCTCGAAGGTTCCTGTGTCATCGCGTACTTCGCAGTGGCTCGAACTGCAACCCAACAGGCTGGGACACGACGGGACTAGATGGGACGAAAGTCTCTCCGCCACCCCGAAAACAGCCCTATTCCTGGACTCGTTGGTACAGGACGACACGATGGGATGAATCTCCCCTGGTTTAGGTCCTGGTGAGCAATGCTCGTGGGGGTTCGAGTCCCTTCGCCCGCACCAATAGTGGCATGTTCTCGGGCCGCACGATCGCGTTCCATTCCGCCACGGTCCCCCGGTTGTCGCTGCGGCACCTCAAAGACCAACCGGCAGGCTTCGGGTCTTATGCCTCTAGCCGTCCGTCGGTGTGGGGCAATACCTTGGGAAGGTATTGCTGCCGAGGGGAAGGTCATGATGCTGATCAACCGTTTGGGCCGGTGGGGGCGAACTGGCATTACTGCAGGGGCAGCCTTGCTCCTATTCGTGCCCGTGGTCGGGTTCGCCGCGGCTTCTCTTCCGCCGGGTGGTTCGTTCAGCGACGATGACGGAAACATCCATGAAGCAGCAATTGAGGCAATTGCTGCTGAGGGGATCACCAAGGGGTGTAACCCGCCGATCAATGATCTCTATTGCCCGAGCGCAACGGTGACACGTGGCCAGATGGCCGCATTCCTGGTTCGAGCATTAGATCTGCCATCCACCGCCGATGCCCCATTCAGCGACGCCGCCGGTGTATTCGAAGACTCGATCAACCGACTGGCCGCCGCCGGAATCACCAAAGGATGCAACCCACCAACCAATACTCTGTTCTGCCCTGACAGTGCAGTGACACGTGGCCAAATGGCCGCATTCCTGGTTCGAGCATTAGATCTGCCATCCACCACCGATGCACCATTCAGCGACGCCGCCGGTGTATTCGAGGACTCGATCAACCGACTGGCCGCCGCCGGAATCACCAAAGGATGCAACCCACCCGACAATGACCTGTTCTGCCCCAACAGCCCAGTAAAACGGGACCAGATGGCATCATTCCTCACCCGCGCTCTCGACCTCACACCAATCACCCCACCACCACCCACCAGCTCCACAACCACCACAACCAGCGACGGCACAACGCCGACCACGCTCCCAGCGGTCGGGCCGACTGCAACATTCACCGCATGCGGAGATGACACCGTGGGAGATGAGTTCTCACTCGAAGAGCAGTGCGTTGCGGCGACCGTATACAACTCAGCGTGGGCTCAGGCGGGTTACCCGAATGTGATCTCCTACTTGTGGCTCGGCCCCGACGGCCAACCTGCAAAAACGTGTCCGGTATCGGGCAACTGCTCAGCGGCGGATTACCACTATTCGGGTGGATTTCTCATGGGTTGGACGTTCTACTTCTACGTCGATGGGGAGAGCCGCGATCCCGGCTGGTACAGCCTCGAGATGTGGTCGGGTGTCTCGGGCGACGAGTTCCAGACGCTGCTTCTTCGAGATCACTTCGAGCTGTCGAACATCGACCCAGTACCAGGGGCCGAGCCAAGGCCAACCGTCTCGTGGGAGTGCTCCAACAACCCCGATGACAGCCGTACCTGCACGGGCAATACCGACACGCTAGATACCGCAGCCGAGACTTGGACCTGTACCCCGGTCCCCGATGCTACATACCCGGAAGACGATCCCGGCTGGAGCTGTACCGGCGACATCGACAAGAGGAGTAGCGGCGACGAATCCTGGTTCTGCGAGAACTATTGGGATTGCACCGGCAACGTCGACACCAGCGATGCCGCCGAGGAGATGTGGTCGACCAGTTGGGATTTCATGGGCTCGCACACCAGCGGCGACATCGACAAGAGCAACGGCGGCGACGAGAAGTGGGGATGCGACAAGACCGCCAGCGGTCTGTCCTGCTCCGCAGATTGGCAACCCTGGGAATGGACATGTACCGGGGATTACCGTGCCGATTGGACCTGCTCCGGCAGCGTCGGCCGCCTTGCCCCCATCGTCGGACCGGTACCCAGCGACGAAGGCGAGTGGTAGCGGTTCCCTCGCCCACACCACAACCCGTCAGACCCGTCTGGGTGGTTCGCCCGGTGGGACTTCGATCGATCGGTCCAGCGTGAACTCGAACAGATTGGAGTCGTGGTGCGCCTTCGCCATGCTGTCATCGGCTGAGCGAGGCCTCGTTCACGACGGCAGCCGATCGGATGAGTTGTTTGAACGCATCCTCATCTACATCGTCACCTTCATGAAAATCGATGGCGCGTCTGACCTTGCCTTCGAGACTGGAGTTGAAGAGACCGGTCGGGTCCTCGAGAGATGCTCCCCTGGCAAAAGTCAGCTTCACTTTGTCCTTATACGTCTCGCCGGTGCAGATGATCCCGTCGTGACACCACATTGGAACTCCGAGTGGGTTCGACGCTTTTCTCCACTTCACCTCCTCGACCACGTCACGGTCGGCTGCACTGATCAACCCGCGGAGCCTGGCGAGCAGATCGCCCCGCCAGTCACCTAATCCGTCAATGTGCTCATCTATCAACTCGGATGCAGGACGGTCATCTGCGGTTTTGCTCACACCGGAATCCTTTCGTCGACTTTGACAGCACTCTGCCACCGCCCTCACGTTTCGTCCCAGGAAGGCGCGCTCGGGACCCGGTCGATCATATCCGACGCAAAGATCGACGGTGTAGACGACATAAGGCCTCGGTGACCGGCCACACGCCCCCGGCAATGCTCGTGAGGGGTTCGGTTCCCCCAGCCTGCACTACAACACTTCCCTGCGGCTCAGGCTCGCCCCGAGGACGGAACGTTGGCGGCGCCACCGACGGCCACCACGGCGCCAACTGCCATGAGCCACATGCCGTAGCCAACACTTCCGGTCGAGAAGGCCGTATCAACCAGCTCGACACGGTTCCTGATATCGACAAAGTCGAAGATCCACACGAGCGTGACGAGGACGATCGCAGTCCACAGCAGCGATCTCGTGACCCGGGTCGCCAAGCTGCCACTCAGCACCATCCCGCCGACAAACCCGATGATCACACCGGCAGCGAGGGTGAACACACCGTCTCCGCCCATTCCCGATTGTGTGATCGTTCCGAAGATCGTCGATGCGGAGATCCACGGCATGAACGATCCGACAGCGACTAGAGCCCCTCCAATGAGCAACCACCAGCCGGCCTTTGCTCCCACGAACATCTTCCCATCGTTGCGGAGCGGCAAGCATAACGAGACGACACGCCGCCGCTGATGAGGGACGTGACTACTCGATTGGCTGACCGAGCAGCGTCGCCAGGATGTGTTCCTCGTCACCTGCGAGCAGCAAGCGATACACCCAGCCCCAGTACCGCTGATGCTCGGCGCCGAATCGAAGCGTGGTCTCCCATTGGCTGATGTAGTCCACCGCTTCTTCGAGGAAGCTACGCAATGCAGCGGCCATCGAGTCGCCTTCGCCGCGGATCGGAGGACCTACCGCCAATGAGATTGCTACCGCAGCACGTCGCTGATCGTCAACCGGGGCCATGTGAGCCCGGAACGGAAACAGTGTCTCCAGCCGCTCTTCGAGATCGATCCGATTCCGCACCTCGAAAGGTTCAGTGTCAATCGGCGAAGCCTCACAGTGGAACTCAACCGGGCGCCGGTGAGCGAGCACATCGAGCACCGCACCGATGTCGGGTTGGGGTACCTGTGGTTTGACCGCTAGGAGTGTCATCACAATCGTCCTTGGTCTCGGCCGGCACTTGTCGATCCGGCCGCTGTCATAATCATGTCGGCGAGAATCTCAGCAAGTTGAGGACACGAAGAAGCAGCGGCCTCTCCAAGTCGTCTCCCAAGCACCCGAGATCGCGCGGATACTTGCCAACCTTCGGTGCTCAGGTTGAGTGTGAGAGCCAGGAAGAGGCAACCATGAGACTCTTCTACGCGTTCGTATTCGCGATATTGCTATTGACTGCTGCTTGCGGTGGGTCGGAGGATGACAGTGCCGCGACCACACCCGTCGCCGGAGCCAACACGACTGCTACAGCGGCAATGCAGGACAAAACGGGGGTCCAGACCGGACAATTCGAATTCAACTGCCCCGAAGGCTAACTACCCGAAAACGAGTCGAGGGCCGATGACGGATTCCGTCATCGGCCCTCGATTGATTGAGAACGTCACGCCTTGGTGGAATCCTCAGGATCGGGTGATTGGTAATCCACACAGCCACATTTTGGCACTGTGCAGCCTCTCTCCCGCTTGTGCTCGACCTTGGGATGCCCACAGCCGACACAACGTTTCCTGCCACCATCCAGCGGACGGGGTCGGTGGCTCACCGAGAGCGCTCTTTGGCCTCATTCACTTTGAGGGCACGGCCATCGACATTGCGCCCGTTGAGCGCGTCGATTGCCGCTGATGCCTCATCCGAAGAAGCCATCTCAACGAAACCGAAGCCGCGCGAACGGCCGGTGTCGCGGTCGGTGATGACCTGGGCTTTCCTTACCTCGCCGTGCTCGGCAAACATTGCTTCAAGGTCAGCCGAGTTTGTGCTGAACGCGAGGTTTCCCACGTAGATATTTGTAGACAAGTTACTTGCTCACTTTCTTAGAGCCTCAGACCGTCGAATAGGGGCGAACCGCCCGCACTGATCCGCGGCCGAGACCGGTACTCGCGCACCGGCGAAAAAGTCGCATTGTCCTGCGGTGACACCACCCTGACGGAACCAAAGGGGTGGGGTCGGCGATGCGCGCTCCGTGCGCGCTCTGATAAGAGTAGTCCACTTTTCGGCTTCCCGAAAGCCGAACTGGGCTCACTACCCGATCAGAGTGTCTGCAAGGGCTCGCAGGGCCTGCGCCCGATGAGAAATCTCGTTCTTCTCCGGCGTGGCCATCTCAGCAAAAGTCCTGCCTCCGATCAGGAACACGGGGTCATATCCGAATCCGTTGCCTCCACGCCGCTCGCGGGTGATCTCACCATCCATCACACCGGCGACGACGATCTCTACACCTAGCTCATCGATCAGGGCCATGACGGTGCGGAAGCGGGCGGTGCGATCGGCGACACCGTCCAGTTCCTGCAACAGCTTTGTGACGTTGTCGTCGTATGTCGCGTTCTCGCCGGCGTATCTGGCCGAAAGAACGCCAGGTGCCCCACCGAGAGCGTCCACTTCGAGCCCCGTATCATCGGCGATCACGGCATACCCCGTATGAGCCCTGACGGCCCGAGCCTTCAGCAGGGCGTTGCCCTCGAGTGTGGGCTCAGTCTCCTCGACGTCGGGCCATTCGGCATCGAGCACCAGCTCGAAGTCGAGCCCGGTCTTGTCGAGCACATGCTGGATCTCAGCAATCTTGTGCGGATTCTTCGAGGCAATCACGACGTGACCGAGCTGCATCAGGAACGTGCTGCCTTCTGGCGGCCAACCAGCTCGGCAATGCCTTTCTCGGCCAGAGTCAGCATCCGGTCCAACTCGGTGCGCTCAAATGCCACGCCCTCAGCGGTCCCCTGCACTTCTACAAAGCGACCATCGCCGGTCATGACCACATTGCAGTCGGTGTCGGCGGAAACATCTTCGGTGTACTCGAGGTCCAGGAGCACTTCACCATCGACGATGCCGACGGAAACGGCAGCGACGTGCCGAGCGATCGGCGACCTCTCCATGACCCCGTCGGCAACCATCTGGTCAAAAGCGTCCGCCAGGGCAATCCATGCCCCGGTGATCGAGGCGGTGCGGGTTCCGCCGTCTGCCTGCAGCACATCGCAGTCGATGCGCGCCATCATCTCCCCCATGACCTCCTCGTCGATGGCTGCGCGCAGCGACCGTCCGATAAGCCGCTGTATCTCCTTGGTCCTGCCCCCGCTTATCGACTTGCGGGAAACCCGTTCCCTGGTGGAGCCCGGCAGCATCGAGTACTCCGCCGTGACCCAACCTTTGCCGGTACCACGCATCCAGGGTGGGACGTCCTTCTCGATCGACACGGTGCACAGCACCCGGGTTCTACCCATCTCGATCAGAACCGACCCGGGTGTCATCTCCGTGTATCCGCGATGCAGCTTTACAGATCGCAGCTCATCGGCTTTTCGATCTTCTCTCATTTGAACCTCTCGTCATATCTCGTAAACGTCGCCGGGGGAAGCAATAGCCACCGGCCCACCAAATGCTCGTTCGGCGTCGGCGAGCGCATGACGCCAATCGAGTTCGGGCCGCAGATGGGTCAGGATCAGTTTTGCTGCACGGGCCTCTCTTGCTATCTCACCTGCCTCGCGAGCTGTGAGGTGGTGAGCGAATTCGTGGTCGTCACGCTCGCCGGGGATTGATGCCTCGGCCAGCACCACGTTCGCTCCCGAACATAGGGCCGGGAACCCGCCTCCAGGTCCAGTATCGGCCGAATATGCAAGAGACCGCCCACCGACGTCGAAGCGGGTAGCGATAGTCGGCACAGTGTGAGCGGTGACCGCAAACCGCAGATCGATCTCCCCAACGGTCACGTGGTTCTCCGCGCCCACCTCGTGGAAATCGAAGACGTCGAACAGGACGTGACCCTCCCCGGCGCCCAGGAACTCTGCGATACGATCGGCCAATCCCGGTGCGGCGAACACAGGCAGGCCCCGCCGCTCGAACGGTCCATAGGCCAGAGCGTGATGCAGCGCCAGGAAATCGGCACAGTGGTCTGGATGGCGGTGTGAGAGCACCACGGCATCGAGGCGGTCCGGCGACACCCGTCGCTGCAATTCCGCCATCACCCCGAATCCCGCATCACACAGAATTCTTGTCGACCCATGGCTGACGAGGTATCCGGAAGCCGGTCGATCCGGCACCGGGTAAGTTCCCGAGCTTCCTAAAACATCCAACTGCATCTATCTGCTCCCGAAGAACACAACCATCCACACTCCCGACAACACGATCGAGGCCACCAATGGGACCCACACCGTGCGTCTCCACAGCAACGCGCCGATCACGGCGGTGGCCAGCCACACAGCTATGAGCGTAATCACCCACCCTGACGCAACCACGGAGGAAGATGCCGCGATCAACACACCGACGACCATGTACATGGCCACGCCGACCAGACCGTACATCGTCAGATGCTCGGACCGTTCCCCGGTCACGGCACCTCCCGCAACATGACCTCGTCAACCTTCATTTCCCGGATCCGAAATCCACGCAACTCGGGTAGTCCATCCGCCATACCGATCACCAGATAGAGCCACGAAGGGTCGAGCGCACCGGCGATGTCCGACGCTGAAGGAAACGCTGCAGATTCCGGGTGGGAATGAAACGAGCCGCCGATCCGCCATCCCCGACCCTCCGCGTTGCGGATGGCACCGAAGTGGTCCCGGGGAGCGACGGTGAATCGGACCCGTGACCTCTCAACATTGGTCGTGGCGTAGGCCATCATCATGCGGCCGGCACTGTCAAACGCGAGCAGGCCGCACGCTTCCTCCGGCAGACAGAACTCAGCGTGGGCATAGATCGCCTGCCGGATCTGCGAAGGGATGTCGAACCGCTCCATCACAGGCGATCGCGGCGGATCGGCTGGGTCATGCAACGGCTCCCGCCTCTCCCCCGGCAAAGCTCGCTTGCGTCGAGTTCGAGCACTTCGATGCCAGCATCCCGCAGTCGACGATTCGTCTCCTGGTTTCGCTCGTACGCGATGACCACACCGGGCTCTATTGCCAGAGTGTTGTTGCCGTCGTCCCATTGCTCGCGAAGTTGCCCGATCGCATCGCCACCGGTGGAAACGAACGTGACCTCATCGAGACCCAACGTCTCTCGTAGCGCCGCCTCGAGACCGGAGCTTCTCGAGACATTGAGCCGGTCTTCATCGCTCGTGATGATGTGGACGTCTACCTTGTCGAGCAGGCCGGGGAAGACGTTGAATACCGATCGGTCGACCATCGTGAAGACCGTGTCGAGATGCATCACGGCACGAGCTCGGCGAAGGTGAACCACAATGATCTTCCGGATCGACGACTGCTGCAACAGGCGATGAGCGAGCAGTTCGACTGCTGCCGGCGCAGTCCGCTCCCCCAGGCCCACCATCAGCGTGTCCTCCGCTAGCACCAGTACGTCGCCGCCCTCGATGCTCGCCGGATAATGATCGTCGGGGCCGGAGCCGTACCACACAGGAAACTCGTGCTCTTTGAAGCGGGGATGATGGCGATAGATCTCCCGCATGTACAGGGACTCTCGCTCACGAGCCGGGGTTGCCAGCACATTGAGAATGAGCCCGCCACCTACCCAGGCGGCGTTGTCACGCATGAACAACAGGTTTGGCAAAGGTCGTAGAACGTAGTGGAAGCGATCCGCCACCAGATCGGCGAAGAGCGGATCTACACCCCAACTCGCTAGCTCACGCTCCAGCAACCCGCCGAGGAGAACGTCAACCACCTGGTCACAATCTGCTTCCCTCAAGCTCGAGCGCAATCGCTCCGACACCCCCGACACCGCATCGGGCAGGCGTGATGATGTCGTCGATGATCTCGCCACGGGTCTCTTCCATGTCGAGGACGTCACGCAGCAGGTCTTCGAAGTAGACCACCTCGACGCCACGGTCCGTCATGAGCGAAGTGAAGCGGTCGTGCTCCTCCTGGGCACGCTCCAACCAGAGGAGATCGTCAAACAGGAGGGCGTCCTTGTTGTCGGGAGTGATCCGGGCGATCTCGATGCCGGGACGATGCACCAGTACGCTGCGGAGCTTCCCGATTTCGCTGCTGACGTCGCCCATGGTGGCGGACTCTAGGACCTTGTCGTGCTGTCTGCCCGCGACACCAGCTCCAGAGAGGAAAAGGGCGACCATAGAGCACACTCGGGCGACCGGTTGATCCGGGCAAGGGCTCGCTGTGGACGAAAAAGAACCCGGAGCATCTTCAGCCATCTCAAGCTGACTCGAGACGGCCGCTGCGATAGGACCAGTTCGCAGATCTCCGGGTTCCGGTGGTCCGAGTTGGAGTCGCCACCTGGCTTCAACCGAAGCCAAAGCGGCTAATCACATTGGTAGCCGCCTAGCGCTCGGCCACCTCCAGGGTCCTGTAAGAACAGTCAATCATTGTGTGGACCACCTCCCTTCTCTGGTACCGGCATTTTGCCACAACTACAGCGTTTGTCGAGCGGAATAGCCGACACCGGTCAACACAACTAGTCGCCGTCACCGGGAATCTGCGGGTATGCTCGCCCTCGCAAGACACCATTGCGTCTTGCCATATGGGAGGTAATAGATAATGAAGGCAATGAAGCGGAACCGGGTCGTCCTGGCTCTCACCGCGTTTGCGCTGCTAATCGCAGCGTGCGGCGGTGGCGGAGACACGGAAACAACCGCGGCCCCAGAAACTACGCAAGCAACAACAACCACCGCGATGGAAGAAACGACAACCACCGCGATGGAAGAGACGACCACAACGGCCATGGAGGAGACGACCACCGTCGCCGCCATGCCTGAGAACGCCGATGGTGTGCTCAAGTTCGGGTATGTGCTGCCACAGACCGGTGCTCTGTCCGCCATCATCGATGCGCTGTTGAAGCCAATCGAAATGGCCCAATCGGAAATGGCAGATGCCGGCTTCGACGTGACACTGGTACCCGCCGACTCCGGAACTGATCCGGCAATCGCCTCGACCGCAGTCGATGGTCTACTCAACGACGGGGTCGACGCCATCCTGGGGGCTGCCGCATCCGGTGTCTCGTTGTCGATCGTTGACAAGGTAACCGGATCCGGCGTCGTGATGTGCTCCGGTTCCAACACCGCGGCCGCGCTTTCCAATGTCGACGACGGCGGTTACTACTTCCGTACCGCACCGTCGGACTTGCTGCAGGGTCCGGCCCTCGCCGACCTGATCACTGAAGACGGCGCCTCCAGCGTCGCGATCGTGTATCGCAACGATGAGTACGGCGCGGGGTTCAACGACGCACTGGCCGCCGCACTGGACGCCAACGGTGTCACGGTCGCCGACCAGATCTCATACGACCCGAATGCCACCTCGTTCGACGCAGAAGCGTCCAAGCTTGCCAGTGACGGCGTTGATGCGATCGCCATCATCGTCTTCGGCGAGGGTGCCCAGTTGCTACAGGCCATGTCCGAAGCGGGTGTCGGCCCCACCGATGTCGCCGTATACGTCGCCGACGGCTTCAAGGACACGGTGTCCGCTGCGGACGTCGACCCGACCAACCCGGCCGCGATCGAGGGCATCAGGGGTACCGCCCCTTCGGCTTCCCCACCCAACGGTGAGGCGACGTTCGGGGACCGTCTCGAGGCATTCGCCCCGGGCACCCCGACCATCTTCTCTGCCCAGTTCTACGACTGCGCCGTGATCTTCTCCCTGGCCTCGGCTATCGCCGGCACCGATGATGCATCGGTGTGGGTCAACGAAGTCAACGGTGTCACCGAGGGTGGCACGAAGTGCTCCACCTTCAGCGAGTGCTACGACCTGGTACAGGCAGGTGAGGACATCGACTACGACGGCGCCTCAGGCCCGCTCGAGTTCACCGACCTCGGCGAGCCATCGACTGGTGTCTACGACGTATTCGAATACGACTCGGAAGGCAACCCGGTCACCATTGACCAAGTCGAGGTATAAACAACTACCGCGACTGATAGGTATGGGAAGGGGCCCGGCTAGCCGGGCCCCTTCCCTAATGCCATCCCGAATGCGGCTACTGGGCGCGACCGAGTGTCCCGAGGTACAGATCGATGATCTTCGGGTCGTGCAGCAACTCGTGGCCCGGGCCTGTGTAGGCGTTCGTTCCCTGATCGAGGACGTAGCCACGGTCGCAGATCTGCAGGCAGCGTCTGGCGTTCTGCTCGACCATGACGATGGAGACACCGGTGTCGGCGATCTGTCTGATCCGGTCAAAAATCATGTCCTGGTTCGCCGGCGACAACCCCGCCGAGGGCTCATCCAACAGCAGCACGGACGGGCTCATCATGAGCGCACGACCCATCGCCAGCATCTGGCGCTCGCCACCGGACATAAGACCCGCCCGCTGGCGGCTCCGCTCGGCGAGAATCGGGAACAGCTCTGAGACAACCGCAAACCGCTCGTCCCATCGTTCCGGAGCGAGGAAGAGACCCATCTTGAGATTCTCTTCGACGGTCAACGTCTGGAAGACGTTCTGGCGCTGCGGCACATAGCCGACACCCATCGATACGAGCGTATGGGCAGCGAGGTTGGTGATGTCGTCGCCGCGGAGGGTCACCAAACCGCTGCGGATGTTGACGAGGCCGAAGAGAGCCTTCACAAAAGTCGACTTCCCGGCGCCGTTCGGGCCGATGATCCCGACCAGCTCCCCTTCTGAGAGGGTCAAATTGCACCCGTTGAGGATGTCGACTCCCGGCAGATAACCGGCGACAACATCGGTGGCTTCTACCAGGCTTGACGTCGTCTCGTCGCTCATGGTGCCTCTCCGTGATGACGTCCGAGATAGGCGTCGATGACATCCTGGTTGGCGGCGATGTGCGCCGGCGGCCCCTCGGCGATGAGGGCACCCTGGGCAAGCACGACAACCCAGTCGCTGATCTCCTGGACAACGTCCATGTCGTGCTCAATGAAGACGACCGTCTTACCTGCCTCGCGCAGCCCGATGATGTGATGGAGCAACGATTGGGTCAGTGCCGGGTTCACCCCTGCCATCGGCTCATCCAACATGATCAGCTCCGGGTCCACCATCAGTGCCCTGGCCATCTCGAGAAGTTTCCTCTGACCGCCGGAGAGGCTCCCCGCGAACTCATCACGCATGTGCTCCAGACCGAATCGTTCCAACAATTCGTCAGCCTTGACGATGTTGGCACGCTCGGTCCGGCGCCACGGTGTCAGCAAGCCCCCAAGCAGCAACTCGCCGCGTTGATCGGTGGCGGCCAGCAACACATTTTCGAGCACGGTCAATCGCGCAAGGGACCGGGTCAGCTGGAACGTGCGCACCACGCCGCGGCGAGCCACCCGGTAGGCGGGGATCCCAACCAGTGCGCCGCCATCGAGATGCCAGTGGCCGTCGTCTGCGTGGTCGAAGCCGGTGAGGAGATTGAATAGCGTCGTCTTGCCTGCACCGTTGGGACCGATCAGCGATGTGATGGTGTGACGCTGAATCTCCAGCCTGCCGACATCGACCGCCTGAAGACCCCCGAAGGCGCGGCTGATGTGCTCGACAACGAGAATCGGGTCGGGTTTTGCCACTCCGGGCTCCGGGGCAACCCCGGCGAGTGGAGACTCACGTGTCACCAATGAGCATCTCCTCCTTGTTACCGAAGATCCCCTGGGGCCGGAAAGCCATCAGGGCCATCAAACCGAGACCGACAAGCACAAGCTTCACCTGGGCTGCGTCGGTTGCATCGAATCCAGCCCAATCGAGGTAGCCCTGGCCCTGGGCGCTGAGCATCAAGCTGTCGAAAAAGAAGAACAGGAACTGGAAGATGAGGGCGCCGACCACAGGCCCGACAATCGTTCCCGCACCACCGACAATGACAATCACGTAGAGGAAGAATGTCACCTTCGGCTCGAACGAGTTCGGGGTGACGTTCTGCTGCTCGATGGCGAGCAGCACACCGGCCAGGGCACCAAGCGAGCCACCGACCATGAGAGCCTGCAGCTTGTAGAGGAAGACATTCTTGCCGAGGCTCCGCGCCGCGTCCTCATCCTCGCGAACGGCCCGGATAACGCGGCCCCACGGGCTGCGTACCAGCTTCCAGGTGAGTAGCAGCCCGAGAGCCACCAACGACCACCCGACGAGCGTCACGAACAGAGCTCTCCCCTGGAAGACGAACTGACCCCATCCGTACCGGGCTCCTGGCGAAAACGGATTCAAGGCGAAAAAGTCGTTGGCGAATGCCTGGATGCCGAACACTCCTCCAGTCAGCGGCTCGGCAAAACCGGACCTGGCGACCAGTCGCATGATCTCACCGATAGAGATGGTGACGATGGCGAGATAGTCGGCGCGCAGTCTCACTGTGGGAATCCCCAGCAGCAAGCCGAGAAATGCGCCGGCGAGGACCCCGATGACGACCCCGAGCCACAACGAGCCGCCGAATTCGACGGTGATGGCGGTCCCATAGGCCCCGGCCATCATGAACGCCACGTGGCCGAAGTTGAGCAGACCGGTGTAGCCGAACTGGAGATTGAGCCCGATCGCCGAGAGGGCATAGGCCGCTCCGACCGGGCCGAGTGCCGCCAACACGCCGTCGAAGAAGATGTCTGCCCAATTCATCAGCCGATCCGCTCCCTGGTTCCGAGGATTCCCTGCGGGCGTATCAACAACATCACTACAAGGAGGGCTAGGGCGACGGCGTTCTTGACACTGGCATCAATCCAGAAAGTACTTATCTCCACGGTGACGCCAACGATAAATGCGCCGACCATTGCCCCGAACGCGGTCCCGAGACCGCCAAGGACAACGGCTGCGAATATCAACAGCAGGAGCTTGAAACCCATGTCCCATTGCACAGTTTCGGAAGCTCCCTCCAGTACCCCTCCCAACCCGGCGAGACCGGCTCCCACCACCCAGGTAACCAGGATCACTCGCTCCACATCGATCCCCGACGACTCTGCCAGATCACGATTGTCGGCGACCGCACGCATTGCGGTTCCAGTCTTGGTGTACAGCAGGAACATGCCGACACCGATCAAGACCAGGATGCTGAACACGATGATGAACATGTTCTTGGGAACGGTCTGTACACCGAGGATCTGGATCGGTTGCTGGACTGCGAAGTCGGCGTACGTCCTCGGCTCCCCACCGAAGAGGATGTTGATCCCGTTGCGCACAGAGAAAGACAGACCAATCGAAATCACCAGCATCGAGATGAGCCCGACGCGACGCCGCCGCAACGGTCGCCACAGTGCGGTCTCGTTGATCCATCCAAAAGCCGCGGTCAGCAGGATCGCCGGAATCGCAGCAATGAGCAGCGGCCATTGCGGGCCGAGCGGAGACAGATGGAAGAAGTAGGCGATAACCGCGCCCATCGTGACCATCTCACCGTGGGCGAAGTTGACGAGCCCGGTGACGCCGAAGATCAGCGAGAGACCAATCGAGGCCATGGCAATGATCGCCCCCAGCTTCAGCCCAAGCACAAGCAGTTCTAGCAAGCGGTCCAGCGTGCTGACGTTTCCTGTGACGAGACCTGGACCGAGATTGAACCGAGCGGTCTTGTTCTGATTGGCCCGCACCGTCAGGTTGGGTAGCTCGGATCGTTCCGGGTCGGTGAGGGCGACCCCTTCGGGAAGGGTATCTGTCTCCAATCTGACCGAATAGGTCCCCGGCCCGGGGACGGGAATCTCCCAGTTGCCTTCTGCATCCGACTCGGCGGTGCCGACCAGCTCACCATCGAGCTCGACTGTGATCGTGACGCCTGCAACGGGCTCTCGAACATCGCCGTCGATCTTCTCGAGCGTCCCTTTGATTGTCTCGCCTTCAGCCCGGGCTGCAACGGGGATGG
>CAVSWM010000015.1:0-160700 GCA_963731695.1 uncultured bacterium
AGTGAGATCACGCTGCTGGCCAAACACAAAGAAGGCGAAATTGGCGACACCAGCATCACGGCTGGCCGCAGCGATCTGTTTGAGCGAGTGATCTTTCAGTGCGTCATCGGCTCGCGGGCGTACGGGCTGGCGGATGACGAGTCGGACATCGACCGGCGTGGCTTCTATCTTGCCGCCCGCCGAACTGCACTGGTCGCTGTACGGCGTTCCCGAACAACTGGAAAGCGACGAGACGCAGGAGGCCTACTGGGAACTCCAGAAGTTCATCGTTCTGGCACTCAAGGCGAACCCGAACGTGCTGGAGTGCCTCTATACGCCGATGGTCGAGAAGGCCACGCCGCTGGCCGAAGAACTGCTCGCCATGCGGTCGATCTTCCTGTCGCGGCTGGTGTACCAGACGTACAACGGCTACGTCATGTCGCAGTTCAAGAAGATGCAGGCCGACATCCGCAATCAGGGACAGGTGAAGTGGAAGCACGTCATGCACCTGATCCGCCTGCTGATCTCCGGGATCAGCGTGCTGCGAGAGGGATTCGTTCCCGTGCGGGTGGGCGAACACCGGGAACAACTGCTGGCGATCAAGACGAGGCGAAATGCCGTGGGAGGAGACCGAGAGGTGGCGGCTCGGCCTGCACGCCGAGTTCGACAAGGCACTGGCGGAGACCAAGCTGCCCGAACGCCCTGACTACGAACGGGCCAACGACGTTTCTCATCAAGGCCGGACGAGCGGCAATGTCGGAGGAGCTGCCATGAACATCGACCGCGACTTGCACAAACAGGTCGACGAGCATCCGTACCCGCTGCTGTTCGCCACGATCAGCGGGGCGCACCTGTACGGATTTCCGTCGCCCGACTCCGACTACGACCTGCGGGGCGTTCATCTGCTGCCGCTGGAAGAAGTCGTCGGGCTGAAGTCCGGGCGACGAGACGGTCGAGAAGTCGGGCATCCACGACGGGCTCGAAATCGACCTCGTGACGCACGACGCCAAGAAGTTCTTCGGCCTGATGCTCAAGAAGAACGGCTACGTCCTGGAGCAGGTGCTTTCGCCGCTCGTCGTCCACACGACGCCGGAGCACGAGGAACTGAAAGCGATCGCCGCCGACTGCCTGACGAGGCACCACGCCCACCATTACCTCGGCTTCGCCGCGACGCAGTGGAAGCTGTTTCGAGAAGGAAGACCCGCCGCGAGTCAAGCCGCTGCTGTACGTCTACCGCGTGTTGCTGACCGGCATCCACCTGATGCGAACGGGCGAGGTCGAGGCGAACCTCGTCCATCTGAACGAGTCGTTCAAACTGCCATACATCCCTGACTTGATCGAACGAAAGATCACCGGCACGGAGAAGGGTACGTTGGAGCAGGCTGACCTGGAGTTCCACAGACGGGAGTACGAGAGGTTGCTGGGTGAACTGGAGCGGGCATTCGTGAGTAGCAGGCTGCCCGAGCAAACTCGTGGGGCCGAAGCTCTCAACGACCTACTCGTACGAGTACGGATGCGACGGCAGCAAGGCGGTTAGAAATAAAGATGGAAATCACGATTCCCAAACTTTCTCTCGTCGTTCTCATCGGCCCCAGCGGGTCGGGGAAGAGTACGTTTGCACGCAAGCACTTCCTGCCAACCGAAGTGCTGTCGTCCGACTTCTGCCGGGGTTGGTCAGCGACGACGAGAACGATCAGGCGGCGACCAATGACGCTTTCGAACTGCTGCACTATGTGGGTCGTTGGGAGAGAGGACTTCCACAAACTCCACGTTGGTACGGCGGGGGAAAAGCTCATGGTGTTCAATAGCATACCGTAGCGTTTGACCGGAAAGTCACGACATCGTCGACAAAAATCACGCAATGCGGGTTACCCATGGAGACGCAGGTCATTCCGAAAGGTCCGGTCCAGCACCTCCAGTTCCATGATTGATGACCTGTTGATCCGGCGGTTCCGGTCATCGGCAGACCGGCGCGTGTCAGCCGGGGCTGGGCCCATATTGACTCTGACTCTGTTAATTGTTGAGGTTCATTCAGGGTACATTTTCAGCGGCAGGATGCCTGCGCCGGTTTCCACCCTGATATTTGTGAGATCACCAGGCCGTGGTCAAAGGCATATTTTGGCGACGCAGCGGACCCCGTTGCCGCACATCGGCTTCACTGCCATCGGCATTAAAAATGCGCATTTTAACATCGGCCTGCTTAGGACGGACGATCAATCATGCCGTCCCCGCCGACACCAAAATTCGGTCGCTGATCTCGCGCGCCAAGACCTCCGGAGCCTCGACGATTGCCGGAAACAGTCAATGTAGACATAGTCGTTGCCCGCACCGTGCATCTTGACAAAATTCATGGTAGTCCTCACCTTGTGCAACTTGATCATTATAGGGGGAAAGGAATTCTTCCACAACCGTCCATTGCTGATCTATTTTGCTCTGCTATGCTTATCTGCAACGCAAACCAAGGAGGAATCAATGCCACATCTTCAGTTCGAACTTAATTTCA
Organism: uncultured bacterium; assembly: GCA_963731695.1. Taxonomy (GTDB): domain Bacteria; phylum Actinomycetota; class Acidimicrobiia; order Spongiisociales; family UBA5794; genus JAAETI01. The sequence goes on from CAVSWM010000015.1 coordinate 2,483, forward strand.
CTCCGGAACCCCAAGAAAAAGAGGCTTTTGCCGATGCGATCCGCAGATCATTTTGCTACGATCATGAGCACCGGCACCGATCATATCGGTATCACCTTCCGTTGCTACCAGCATGATGACCTGGTCTTCGGGCGTGCCGGAGACGATGGACAGATTGTGTTTCTCAATGCGGATATTCGCCTGGGTCGACTGCTGACCAGAAGCGTCGCCTGGCGCTGGCGATCATGAATGAGATCAGCTTCACGATGGGGCTGGCCTAAGGAGCATATCTACATTATCTATACTGAGCATGACGGACCCGACTTCCAGCTTAGCGATCGTGTGCTGCCATCCTGGCAGACGGGAGAGGATCCACTGAATGATTAGGGGTTGTCCTCGAACGAGGAGTGAAAGAAAAATTTTTTTTTTTTTTTTTTTTTTTTTTTTTAAGGGGGGGTGGCCCTAGAGCGACGAGACCCTCTTTGGCCTGTTGATGAATCAAGGAGATACTTTATGGCGTTCAACCTGAAAACCCGTATCTGGCAGACCGGTGCACTTGACTGGTGGGCCATGCTTGACAACGAGGATGTTTATCTCGGTAACCGTGAATTCCCTTTGCCCCCCGAAGAGGGGGATGAATGGCATGTCAAAAAAACCGGTGATCTGTTCAAGATCGTTGACGGTGAGATACGCAAGGTCGGCAACAAGCCGTACACTGTCGAAGCGTGGCTGAAATGATTCCGGAGATCATCCAGGTGCCGGTTGCCGGTGCTGATAACTTTTCTTACTTGGTGATCTGTCCGAAAACAGGTAGGGCTCTCGGTGTCGATCCCGGGGTATCGCCGGAGAGCCTGTTGAGTGTCATCCATAGTCGTGGCTGACCTGGAGGTTCTGGCCAATACACATGGCCATTATGACCATATCGCAGGTAATGGAGAGATCCTCAAAGCGACCGGAGCGAAACTGGCAGCGAATCCGCTTGATGTGCCGGGGGCGGATATCGCGTTGAGCGAAGGAAGCCAGCTGCAGATTGGTACGATCACGGTCAAAGTCCTGCATACTCCAGGGCATACACCCGGTTGCCTGGTCTTTAATCCGCCGGGTGCGTTGATCGCCGGCGACACCCTTTTTGTAACACGCTGCGGCAGGGCAGATTTCCCAGGCAGCGATCCGGCGGCTCTTTACCACAGCTTGTTGCGTCTGGCCGCTTTTCCTCCTGAAACAAAAGTCTATCCTGGTCATGACTATGGCCCTAGGCCCTGTTCCACAATCGCTTTTGAGCGGGAGCACAACGAGTATATGAGGTGCCCTGACCTGGAGAGTTTCCTCAAGCTGCGCATGGGTTAAACCGTACCGGGCATAGGTGCTCCAATGGGGACAGGATACTTTCTATTCAAGACAAGTATCCTGTTCCCATTCTTTTGCGGTTTTATACATCAAAAGATAGCGTTGAAACAGAGCAGCGGAACGCGGAAGGAACCTTAATTCAGGGTATGGGCCTGCTTTTTCTTTGGTAAGCGCTCTTGTGCTGAAAAAGTACTTGCCGTTGAAGTTATGCCATGGTAGGAATGAACGTTCATTCCGTGTCTGTGAGGAGCTTATGGCCAAACCTATCAAAAGAGAAGAAATAGTCCGCGCTGCTCTTGAGCTGATTGCCGAACAGGGGTTTCATGGTGCGCCAATGGCGCTGGTTGCCAAGCGAGCGGGTGTCGGGGCCGGGACAATTTATCGCTATTTTGCCAACAAGGATGAAATGATCACTGAGTTGTATCGGGAGCTTGAAGAGCGAATTCTCCCGGTATTAATGAAGGATTACAACGCCAAAGGATCTGTCCGCGAGCGTTTTCTGCACCTGGGTACAGCTCTGCTTCGCTACTTTATCTTGAACCCCCTCGATTTTCGCTATCTGGAGCAGTATCACAACTCCCCTTACGGCGTCGAATGCCGCCGGGAGAAACTCTTGGGCGAGGGAGAAAAGAACGACGTCTATCGTGAGCTTTTCGAGGAAGGTATGCGTCGAGGCGAGATTAAAGAACTGCCGCTGCCGGTCCTGTGTGCATTAACGTTTGGTCCGCTCTCTCGACAACCCGGGATCATATCCTTGGCTTCATTGATGTCGATGCAACCCCTGATCAATAACATTATCTCCGCCTGTTGGGACGCGGTACGCGTCTGACAGCGAGAATATTTTCACTATGGGATATTATTTTCAAACATTAAGCGCGAGGTTGTTATGCACATCCTGTTAAAAACCAAACTACTCACCGCCGGCGTTCTGCTGCTGGCTGTCTTCACCCTCAACGGCTGCAGTGATGAAAGCCATGCCGAGGCGCCGTCGCAGATGCCGCCCCCGAAGTGGGCGTGTTGACGATTGCGCCGCAAAAGGTGGTCTTGACCACGGAGCTGGTCGGCCGCACCGCCCCGCATCTGGTCGCAGAGGTGCGGCCCCAGGTTGGCGGTATTATCCAGAAGCGACTCTTCGTTGAAGGATCGAAGGTCGAGGCCGGGCAGGTTCTCTACCGGATTAATCCCGCCGTTTACCAGGCCGCTTATGCCAGTGCCGAGGCAAACATGGCGCGGGCGAGGCGCAATTTGAATCAGCAAGAATCAACGAGGGGAGGCTGCGTGACCTGGCGAAAATCAATGCCGTGAGTCAGCAGGAATACGACGATGCTGCGGCGGCATTTAAACAGGTCGAAGCCGAAGTCATGGCGGCCAAGGCGGCCCGCGAAGCGGCCCGGTATCAACCTCGATTACACTGAGATCAAGGCGCCCATCTCCGGTTATATTGGCCGCTCGACGGTCACCACCGGGGCGTTGGTCAAGGCTGAACAGGATCAGGCCCTCGCCACTATCCAGCAACTCGATCCGATCTACGTCGACGTCACCCAGTCGAGCACCGACCTGCTCAGGCTCAAGCGCAACCTCGCCAGCGGCCTGATCAAGAGCGACGGCGCGCAGCAGACCAAGGCCAAGCTGGTGCTGGAGGACGGTACCCCCTACACCGAGCCCGGGACGCTGAAGTTCTCCGAGGTGACGGTCGACCCGAGCACCGGCTCGGTCACCCTGCGCACCCTCTTTCCCAACCCGCAGCAGCTCCTGCTGCCGGGGATGTTTGCGCGGGTGGTCCTGGACGAAGGGGTCAATGAGCAGGCGATCCTGGTGCCGCAGCAGGGCGTGACCCGCAACCCGGCCGGCAAGGCAATGGTGATGTTGGTCGGCGCCGAGGAGAAGGTTGAGCCGCGCGTGATCGAGGTGGCACGAACGATCGGCGACAACTGGCTGGTCACGGACGGGCTCAAGCCCGGCGACCGCGTTATCATGGAAGGGATTCAGCGGGCTCGCCCGGGACGGTGGTCAAGGCCGTCCCCTTTGCAGCCCCCACCGCAGCCGCAGCCAGCTGAGACGAAGTAGAGGAGTGTGAACCATGCCCAAATTTTTTATCAATCGCCCGATCTTCGCCTGGGTGATTGCAATCGGTGTCATGCTCGCCGGTCTGCTGGCGATCAAGACCTTGCCGGTTTCCCAGTATCCGCCAATCGCGCCGCCGCAGATCGCCATCCGTGCTGTCTATCCGGGCGCCTCGGCCCAAACCGTGCAGGATACCGTAACCCAGGTGATCGAGCAGAAGCTCAACGGTATCGACAACCTGATCTACATGTCTTCGACCAGCGACTCAACCGGTGCGGTCGCCATCACCCTGACCTTCAAGGCCGGCACCGATGCCAACATCGCCCAGGTGCAGACCAGAACAAGCTGCAGCTGGCGGTGCCGCTGTTGCCGGAGATCGTCCAGCGCCAGGGCATCCAGGTGGTCAAGTCGACCCGCAACTTCCTGATGATCCTCGGCATCGTCTCGGAAGACGGGTCGGATGGACCGTAACGCCATCTCCCGACTACATGGTCTCCAACATCCAGGACGTCATCAGCCGCCTCGACGGCGTCGGCGAGTTGCAGGTCTTCGGCACTCAGAACGCCATGCGCGTCTGGCTCGATCCGGGCAAACTCTATGATTACCGCCTGACTGCCAGCGATGTCGTCGCAGCCCTGCGAGCCCAGAATGCCCAGGTATCGGCCGGCCAGCTCGGCGGCCTGCCGTCCGAGAAGGGACAGCAACTCAATGCCACCATCACCGCCCGTACCCTGCTGCAAACCCCGGAGCAATTCGACGCCATCATCCTGCGCACCAACCCCGACGGATCGACGGTTCTGCTCAAGGACGTGGCCAAGGACCCAGATTGGTACCGGCCGACTGCCGGGCCGGCTTCAGGGCGCTATCCGGGCAGGATCAGCTGGCGTGCTGGAGCGCGTCGGCGAGGGTGGTCCAGGGAAGGTCGGCGCACTTGATTCGGACGGGGAACTTGCGAACACCCTGGAGCGCCTCGAGGTCTCCGAGCACCGAACCGGGGCGGGCCGGGTCGACAGGGCTCTCGCCCTCTTCGATCGACATCATCTTCTTGAAATCTGATGTGAGGTCGCGGACCTCGTCGAGGGTCATGCCAACGATCGCATCCGCCATCATGGAACCCGATGCCTGCGAGATCGAGCACCCCTGGCCCTGGGTTGCGACGTCGGCGATGATGCCGTCTGTGATCGCAAGATCGAGCGAGAACTCATCGCCGCAAGATGGGTTGAGGCCCTCGGCGTGACATTGTGCATCGATCAACTTCCCACGGTGGCGCGGGTTGCGATAGTGGTCGAGGATTACTTCTCGGTATAACTCTTCAAGTGCCATTTTGTCTTTGCTTAGTTCGCTACTAGACAACGATAACGTCAGGATCGGGTGGTCGAAGCCGAAGGGACCTGTTCTGTGTTCGACCTATCCCAGCCCAAAGAGCCGTCTGGCCTTATGGAGACCGGAGACGAGTTGGTCGATGTCTTGTCTGATCGTGTAGATGTAGAACGATGCGCGGCTTGTCGACTGCACATCGAGGTACCTCATCAGAGGCTTGGCACAGTGATGGCCTGCCCGTACGGCCACACCCTCCTGGTCGAGGATCGTGGCGACGTCATGAGGGTGGACATCGCCCAGCTCGAAGCTGACTGCGCCACCGCGTTTTGAAACATCGGTTGGCCCGACAATCTTCACGTCCGGCACCTCGGACAACTTCTCCAGGGCATACGAGGTGATGTCGACCTCGTGCTCGCGCACCGCGGCCATCCCGACCTTGTCGAGATAGTCGACGGCCGCTCCGAACCCGATTGCCTGTGCGATCGGGGGTGTGCCTGCCTCGAACTTGTGTGGGATCGGGGCCCAGCGAGATTCGTACAGTCCGACATCCGTGATCATCTCGCCGCCCCCCTCTGAAGGCTCCATCGCCTCGAGAAGCTCCCTCTTTCCCCAGAGGGCGCCGATACCGGTCGGGCCGAGCATCTTGTGGCCGCTGAACGCAAGAAAATCCGCCCCGATCTCCGAGACGTTTGTTGGGAGATGCGGCACGGACTGCGCTGCATCGACAACTATCACGGCACCCACCGCATGGGCCGCCGTCACCAGTTCCGGGACTGGCCCGATCGTGCCTGTGACATTGGACATTCCAGAGACGCTGACGATCTTGACGCGAGAGTCCATGACCTTGTCGAGATTCGACAGGTCAACCCCGTAATCGTCGTTTAGTTCGAGGTACACCAACTCGGCGCCTGTATGTTTGGCAATCAGCTGCCATGGGACGATGTTGGCGTGGTGCTCCATGACGGTGAGCACTACCCGATCGCCCTCGCGAAGCCGGTTCAGGCCCCACCCATATGCGATCATGTTTATCGCTGACGTGGTTCCTTTTGTGAACACCACTTCACTCGAAGAGTCTGCGCCGATGAACTTCGCAATCCTGGCTCGCGCTCCCTCATAGGCGGTTGTAGCCTCGTCCGCGAGGGTATGGGCGCCCCGGTGAACATTGGAGTTGTAGTTGCGGTAATACTCGGAAACGGCGTCGATCACCTGGTTGGGCTTCTGGGTAGTTGCCGAGGAATCCAGGTAGGCAAGGCGTTTCCCATTCACAGTCCGTTTCAGGATCGGGAAATCGGCTCGCAGGTGGTCGAGCATCAGTCGGCACCGACCCGGTATGCGTCGTAGCCCGTTTCTTCGATCGCCTTCGCCAGCTCTGCATCGCCGGTCTCGACGATCTTGCCGTTCACGAAGATATGGACGATGTCGGGCGTGATGTAGTCGAGCATTCGCTGATAGTGGGTGATGATGAGGAACCCGCGCTCATCGGAGTGGAGTCGCTTGACGCCTTCGGCCACGGTGCGGAGTGCGTCGATATCGAGGCCCGAATCGGTCTCATCGAGGATGGCCAACTCCGGATCGAGCACCGTCATCTGGAGGACCTCGTTTCGCTTGCGCTCGCCACCTGAGAAGCCCTCGTTGAGGTAGCGATCCGCAAACGACTGATCCATCCCCAGTTCCTTCATTGCCTCTGCCACCTTCAGCCGGAGCTCGAGGACGGTGTAGTCGGTGCCGGTGCGGTTGGAAAGTGCGGTGCGAAGGAAATTGAGCACCGATACACCGGGGATTTCCTCAGGGTATTGGAAACCGAGAAACATACCTGCGCGACCTCTCTGATCCGAGGTCCACGCGGTGATGTCCTCACCCTTGTAGAAGATCTTTCCGCCGGTCACCTGGTAGCTGGGGTGCCCCAGAAGCACATACGACAGCGTTGATTTGCCGGATCCGTTGGGGCCCATCAACGCGTGGATTTCGCCGCGCTCGATCGTCAGGTCCATGCCTTTGATGATTTCAACATCACCGGCGGAAGCGTGCAGGTTTTCGATTGCTAGTAGAGGTGTCGTCATGAGTTGCAGAATAGCTTGCCGCTGTCGGCTCTAAGCCCTACGCGGGTAGTGGTTTTAACCTCAGCCCTGGAGACCCTTCAAATGACGGTCCATTTCGTCGCTGTCCACGTCTCCGAGTGGGGCAAATTGCTGAAGGTAGATTCGCTCAACACCCTCGGCCGCGTACCGGGCGACGGTCTCGGCAGCGTGCTCGTACGTGCCGTGCAGCACCCGCCGCTCTCGCAATCTCGACTCGAACTCGCCCGGGTCGGTGTTTCGATGGTCGGCCGCTGCTCCCAGAATCTCCCGATATTCGGCCTCGTCCGAGCCGAGGAATGTGGCCGATGTGATGGAAACCTTGATCCCAGACGGATCCCTGCCCAGCTCGGCCGCGGTCCTGGACATGACGGCAACCCGGGCTGCCAGATCCTCGGCGTTGCTTGCGAACATGTTGTACTCGTCGGCGAATCGGCCCGCGATGGCCGGCGTTCGCTTCTTGCCGCTGCCGCCGATGATGATCGGCAATCGGGCGATGGGGCGGGGGAGAACTTCGATATCCTTCAGACGGTGGTGTCTGCCGGTGTAGCCGCCGTCGCTGCGCCCAAATACCGCGTGGACGTATGCGAGAGTCTCAAACAGAAGACTGAACCGTGTCCGCAACTCGGGGAGTTGGAACCCGAAAGCCTGGTGTTCGCCCTCCATCCAGCCCGTGCCAATTCCAAGCTCGAAACGGCCACCCGACATTTCATCGAGCGTCGTCGCAGTTTTGGCTATAACGGCGGGATGGCGGAACGTCAGCGGGGTGACGAGGACGGTCAGTTTGATGGAATCGGTCTCGCGGGCGAGTCCGGCGAGGCTGGTCAGGGCATCTGTCGCGGCGGCGCTGGTATCGCCGTTCAAGTAGTGGTCGGAACGGGCGAATGATGCGAAGCCGGATCTCTCGGCGGCGCGGGCCAGCCCGAGGAGTTGCTCATATGTACCACCCAACTGCGGCTCGACCATCAAGCCGAATTCCATTCGTGCTCCTTCCTGTTCACCAACGTCGCGCCCGCCACTCTGGCAAAGCGGGGCGTTCGTTGCCAATTGTCGTGTTGAGCCCGTGTCCCGGCATGACGATCGTCTCGTCCGGCAGCGAGAAGTACTCGAGCTCGATGCTCTGCAATATTTGATCGAAGTCGGAGTAGTCAAATCGGGTTGTCCCGGGGCCGCCGGGGAACAGCGTGTCACCGGTAATCACCGCACCGCCAGTCACCAGGCCCATTGAACCCGGCGTGTGCCCTGGTGTGTGTACCAGAGTGACCCCAGCCCGACCGATGGTGAGAGCGCCGGGGAAGAGTTCCTCGTCGGCGTCGATGGGGCATATGTCCCAGTCGGCTCTGTGCAGGAGTATCGGAATTCCCAGCCGCGTCGCCACTTCCTCGGCCGCTCCGACATGATCGGCATGACCGTGGGTTGTGATGATGGCCTGTGGTTTGGTCCCCGCAGCAAGGGAGATGATGGCGTCGGCGTCGGCGGCAGCATCGACGATCACCGAAATCCCGGTCACGCGACAGGCGACCACGTAGGCATTGTTCTCGAACGTGCCAACCTCAGCCTTGTGGATGGCAACCATTGCGTTCTCGAAATGCGACTCTGATGCCATGGCCACCTCCCGCACGGTCAGGGTAGTGACCGGATCCCTATTGCGCCGCCGCCAGGTTCTTCATTCCTGCTTCGAGAGTGGAGATCTCGATCTCGCCTGCAAGACGGACGGCAACGGTGCCGTCGCCATTCACAAAGACCCAGAACGGAAAGGAACTTCCACCGTATGCTTCGAGGACGCTGCTGGCCTGATCGTCGCGGATGTTCGGCGAAGTCCAGCCCTCACGGTCGAGCCACTCAGATGGCGGCCAATTGGCGGCTCCCGAGCTGGCTGAGGTGGTTACAGATACGATTTCGACACCATCGACTCCGCCTCCGGTATTGAGCCACTGCTGCACCCGTGGCACTTCCGCCTGGCAGTGTGGGCACCAATGAGCGATAAACAAGACAACTTTTGGCGTGCCGTCGGCGGTGATCGACACAGTGTTGCCGTCAAAGTCTTGCCCGGTGACTGCCGGCGCCATTGTGCCGACGGCCGGGTCCTGGGCCAGGGTCGGAGAGTCGCCGAACGGAGGGAGGGGTGTGCCGGTGATTGTCGGCTCGCCGTACTGGCCTGCGCTGCCTACGGGTTCATCTGAGCTGAGCACGATGGCAGCCACCAGGGCGACGGCGATCACGCCAAAAACGATGAGGAGAATTGGGTTGGTTCCCCCACCCGACTTCTTCTGACTCCCCGAACCGGCGGAAGCCTTGCGCCTCGCTTTGGTCGTCATGTCATTTCAGCCTTTCACCCGTCCCATTGGAAGCACCCTCTCGCTGGCCTGCATCTTGGCGCATTTGCGGCGCAAGGATGACGGTCTGGAAGATAACGCCAGCTCGCTCAACCGGGGCCGACCACGCTATCGACTCTCGTTCACCCCGCGATGTGCAGAAGGACGAGCACCAGGGTGAATGCGCTGAACGCCATATATGGGATAGAGATGAAGCCAAAGACACGGAACCACGCTGAAGTGCAAGGAACTACCGTGCTGCACGTGGTTCCTTCCAGATTTGGGAACCACTGGATGAGGTAGTGGTATGTCGAGATGGCTCCGCCGATGAGGGCGAGCGGGGCGACGTACACACGAACGCTGGAATCGCGCCGGTATGCAGCGATGCCGAGGATGATCGCTATTGGGTACATGGCGATGCGCTGGTACCAGCAGTCGGTGCACGGGATCAGGTGGGCCACCTCGCTCAGATACAAGCTCCCGAGCATGGCGGATCCTGCGACCACCGCGCCGAACAACAACTCGTAGCCGAGCACCATCTCATGGATGCTGTCGCGGGCGGCGGACGCACGTTCGAACCAGCGTGCGGCGATCGTGGTCGCGACATAGCCGGCAACAGCGAGATTGGCTGCAAGCGCCAGGATGGCAAAGAAGAGCTTCATCGTCTGTAGTTCGAACATGGGCCTCGTCTCCGCGTCACCAGACTATATGTGGATTGCGGAGTGTGCGGAGACGCCGGTGCCAGAGAATCGGGCTGCCGGTAGCATGATTGGGCATGGAAGCAATTCTGTTTGCCCTTGGTCTGCTCGTGCTCCTCGTCCTGGTCGGTCTCGCCTTCATGTGGCAAGGATCCATCCGGACGCCGGGAGGGCCTGTTGCCTATGGAGTTGAGGAGTCGATCAAGTACATCACTCCGAGATTGGCGGAAAGCACCAGGGAGGTCATCGGCCACAAGAGTGTCCGTCGCATCCTTGAATGGGAGATGAGCTATCTACAGGATCAGACGAGCTCCAATCCGGATCAGCCGGTCGTCCTAGGTGGGGAGGCGATAGTTGCGTATGTGCTGGAAAGGACTGCACGCCAGGGGTATCAATACGATCCGATGATCGTCGCCGAGGTGATGCAGCTTCAGGCCGAGTACATGCAGTCCATCGGGGCAATCGACCGTCGGGTGAGGGAGGATGAGATGAAATCGCTCGGGCTCGACAATGGATGATCGCATGACAGCCTGGCAGCGAGCCTATGACGAGGCGACCAAGCGCCAGGACAGCTTTGAGACTCTGTCTTTCGAGCCCGTCCCGCCATTGGGTCTACCCGACGGCGAGGTGCCCGAGGAGATCGGGTACCCGGGCCAGTACCCATACACAAGGGGTGTGCACGCCACCGGCTACCGGGGGCGGCTGTGGACCATGCGTCAGTTCGCAGGTTTCGCCGCGGTCGCCGACACCAACGAGCGATTCCGCCACCTTCTCGATGCCGGGCAAGGCGGTCTGTCCGTAGCCTTCGACATGCCGACCCTGATGGGGCTCGACGGCGATGACCCGATGGCGTTGGGAGAGGTCGGCCATTGCGGTGTCGCGGTCTCATCGGCCGAGGACATGGTGGGGCTCTTCGACCAGATCCCTCTCGGCGATGTTTCTGTCTCGATGACGATCAACGGGCCGGCCGAGGTGCTTTTTGCCTTCCTGCTCGTTGCTGCAGAGGAGCAGGGTGTTGACTGGTCGGCGCTGCGGGGCACCCTCCAGAACGACATCCTCAAGGAGTACATCGCACAGAAGGAATGGATCTTCCCACCCGAGCCCCATATGAGGCTCATCGTTGACATGATCGACTTCTGTGCGAGGGAGGTTCCCCAGTGGAATACGATTTCCATCTCGGGCTATCACATACGGGAGGCGGGCGCTACCGCCGCCCAGGAGCTGGCCTTCACTCTTGCCGACGGATTCGCCTATGTGGAGGCGTGTCTGCGCCGTGGACTCGAAATCGACGACTTTGTCCCTCGATTGTCGTTCTTTTTCGATTCCCACCTCGACTTCTTTGAGGAGATAGGCAAGTTCCGGGCAGCTCGTCGCATCTGGGCACGATGGATGCGAGACCGGTACGGTGCCAGTTCGGAGCAGTCGTTGAAGCTGCGGTTCCACACCCAGACCGCCGGAGTCTCTCTCACTGCGCAGCAACCGGAGAACAACATCGTCCGTACCGCGATTGAGGCGCTTGCAGCCGTTCTCGGCGGTACTCAGAGTCTGCACACCAATGCCATGGATGAGGTTTTTGCGCTCCCAACGGCGAGAAACGCAGAAATCGCGTTGCGTACTCAGCAGATCATCGCTGAAGAGACCGGAGTGGCCGCGACTATCGATCCGCTCGGCGGCTCCTGGTTTGTTGAGGAGATGACCGACAGCATCGAGGCCAAGGCCGAGGAGATCTTTGCGGCCATAGACCGGATGGGCAACGGCTCGATGCTCGACGGGGTCTTGAACGGCATAGCCGAGGGATGGTTTCAATCGGCGATCGCCGATTCCGCATATGAGTTCGAAAAGGCGCTCAACTCGGGCGATCGGGCAGTCGTCGGGGTCAACAAGTACGTGGTAGAAGACGAGGGTGCCCTCGATATCTTGCGGATTGGCGCCGAGGTTGAGGCAGCACAGAGAGACAAGCTGTCCCGTCTCCGCGGCGACCGTGATCAGGGGCAGGTCGATGCGTCCCTGGCTGCTCTCCGCGAGGGGGCGGCAGGTGACGCCAACCTGATGGAGTTGATCGTCGAGGCCGCCAGAGCGAGGGCAACGCTCGGCGAGATCGTCACCGCGCTGAAAGACATCTTTGGCGGCTACCGGGAGCAGGCTCGTGTTTGAGTGGATCCGCCGTGCTGCCGGTCAGATGTTCCTCGCAATGTTCTTCACCCTTGCCCCGTCAACCGTGCCGGATTGGCGAGCGGATCCCAGCTTGCGCACGGTTGCTGTGCTGCCGGTCGGCGAGCCCGCCTTGCCCTTCGTCGGGCGTTCGTTGTTCCTTCCGGATCTAGACTCATCGGTTCGTCCTAACGATTAGGAGGTGTCCGTGTTCAAGTGGAGGACTGTGGCTGCTGCCCTGGTGGTGGCCGCCATCATCGTTGCCGGGTGCGGTGACGGTGGCGGGACGACGACTACCGCCGGCGGAGTGTCCTCGCCCGACGATATCGTCTTCGGAGAGGGAGAGATGCCCGCGACTATCCCGGCAGAGTTCCCGCTCCCGACCGGAAGCGCGATCGGGTCGACCATGGTTGTCACTACCACCGGGTTCACGGAGATGGTGGTACGAATCAGCGCCGACCAGGGGGTGACTGCCGAGTACTTCAACGAGAGTCTCAAACAGTCCGGCTTTACCGTCGACGTGTCCGAAGCCAACCAGGATGCGTGGCTCATCGAATTCACCTACCAGGACACCCATGGCACCATCGACATCAGCACCCCGACCACCGGGATCAGCCAGGCAGTGATCCGTTACAACGTCCCATGAGATCGAGCGTGGTCGTGTGGGATTTCGCTCCCGATGGTTCCCCAGGTCATCCCCGCCTTTAGACTGCCCCGAAAGGTCAGTAGGAGGGCGTCGTGGGTCGGCTCAATCGATTCGAACAACATCGACTGATCGGCACGCGTGATGACATGGTCCTATACGACTGCGACGACGATGAGATGATGGCAAAACTCCAAACCCGGATTGAGGAAGATGATCTGCAGCGGTTGAACCTGTTGCAGTCGTTTGCGCCCGATACCGAGGCGGAAGCCAGCAACCGGGGGTTCCATTTCCAGTGATACGTTTTGTCGACGCCCACGTCCACCCGCCGGTGCGCCAGTTCTTCGAAGGGCCCATCGCCCCTTTTCTCCCCGCCATGGAGGAATTTACGGGTGTCAGGCTCACACCGAAGACCGCCGAGGAGTTGGCGAGCTTCTATCGGGAGCGAGATGCCAGGGCGGTGCTGCTTGGTTGGAATAGCCGGCTGGGTAGCGGCTATCGATCGTTTGGCAACAGGGACATCAAGGCAATTGTCGATGTCGCCCCTGACGTTTTCTACGGGTTCGGGGCAGTTGACCCCAGCGGTGGTGCGAGCTCGGTGGCTGGTGCTCACGAGGCCGCCAGGATGGGTCTTTCGGGTCTGTCGTTTCATCCGGCAGCGGAACGGACCGCACCATTGCCGCGTGAGAACAGGCACCTATGGGAGACGGCACTCGAGCATGGGCTCATCGTCCTGGTCCACACCGGCTTTACACGTCTGGGAGCGGGGCAGCCGGGAGGTGGCGGGGTCGGGTTGGAACACGCTCGCCCGATCAACGTGGACCGGCTTGCAGCCGCTTTCCCGGGGTTGAAGATCATCCTTGCGCACACGGGCAGCCTCTGGCTCGATGAGGCGATGGTCATCGCCATTCACAAAGGGAACGTCCACCTGTGTCTTTCCGGAGTGTCACCGAAGGCGATAAACGCGGATTTGCTCGAACTGATCCGCGGGCCGCTCTCGGAGCGGGTCCATTTCGGCAGCGACTACCCGTTTGGCAATCCCGACGAATGGCTTACCGAATGGGAGTCGCTCGGTCTGCCCGAGAGCCTCAACCGAGCCGTTCTCGTCGACAACATCACCAGGTTGCTCGAAGGCGATTAAGGGCACGCGGACACCCTCCGCGCTGGTCGACCACCTCTAGCGGCAGGCCGCCTCGATCTGTGCTTCCGGCACGGGCAAACCCAAACCGGCTTGGACGAGGCATGCCACCTTCTGCTCCCTGAAATAGAAGAAATGGTCGCTGCCCTTGAGGACGTGGATGCTGGCCTTCGCTCGTTTGGCGTAGTCGATCACCAGATCGGGAGGCACTAGCTGATCTCGGTCGCCGATGATGAACGTGCGTGGTACGGCAAGCAGCGTTTCTGGTTCGGGTGGCTTGACCCTGGAATTGGGCCCCATACCGGGGGCGATACCAACGTAGTTGAGGTCGGACCGATCCCGGGCATGCCAGCGCAACGCGGTGGTGGCCCCAAATGACCATCCGGCGACCCCGAATTCTAAGTCCGGGTATTGCTCCTGAGCGTGGGAGATGGCCGCAGCGACGTCGTCGATTTCGCCGATCCCATTGTCGTGGGTGCCGGTGGATCGTCCCACCCCTCGGAAGTTGAAGCGGAGCACAGCCACCGAACGCGCGACCAGATCCTTGGTGATTTCCTCGAGGAGCGGCACATGCATCGTCCCGCGATGCAGCGGATGGGGGTGGCAGAGCACCACTCCCCGCACCGCCGCATCAGGAAGGTCCCAACGACTCTCCAGTTCTATCGACGAAGAGACATGGATCATCGTCATAGACGAGTCGCCATCCAGATGGCCGCGGCCACGAGGATCGCCAATCCTGTGATCAGCGATGCAACGAGGAGGTACCGGGTTTGCATGGACGCGAGGTTACCGGCTGAGATCGGGACGTCTGGCGATCCTATGCTGACACCCGATCGAGAAACCGGAGCGGAGGTCGGGTTGGACATAAACCTCAGCCGCAAGCAGTTGTTTACGATGTTTGGGGCTCTCTACTTCGTCCAGGGCGTCATCCAGGCGTATCAGCTCAACTTCTTCAAGCCGCATATGGATGCCGCCGGGATCGACCCGGATCGCATTGGTATCGTTGCTTCGCTGGCGCTCCTGCCCTTCATCGTCAAATGGCTGTACGGGCTCGTTTCGGATCGGTACTCCCTCTTCGGCAAGGGTCATCGTGTCCCATACATGGCAATCGGGCTGGTCTCAACGTCGTTGGCATTCGCCATCGCATACTTCATCGACCCATCGCAGAGCTTTGGAGTGCTGGCGATGATGGTGCTGATCGCGACATTCTTCATGGCGCTGTTCGACACCACTGCCGATGCACTGGCAGTGGATGTTGTCCCTCCCGACGACCACTCCACTGTGCAGGCATGGATGACCGGGGGCAGAGCCGTCGGCCTCGTCGCCGTCTCGTTGGTCTTTGGCTGGGTCGCAGACGCCATCGGATATCAGGCGATCTTCCTTGCCATCGCGGGGCTGCTTCTGATCCCGTTGTGGTGGGTCTCCCGTGTGCATGAGCCCGAGCAGCGCACCCCCGCACATAGCTTCGATCGAAGTGCCTTTCGGGTCATGCTCCAACCGCGCTATATGATGTTCGGTCTGTTCCTTATTCTCGCCTGGTTCTTCTTCCAGGGGATTGATGGGCTCGTCACCTACTACATGTCTGACACGCTGGAGTCTTCGGCTGGGCACATCGGGTTGTACGGCACGTTGAAAGGTGTCGGGATGGTTGTCGGTGCCGTGGGCCTCTCGACGCTCGTGCATCGCTATGGCCGACGCCGCGCCGCAACCGTCACTCTGGTCTCAGTCGCCGTAGGCGGCCTGGTGCTGAGCACACTGGACACGGAGGGGGCGATCATCGCTTTTGCCGCGTTCTGGGGTGTCGCGGTCGGCCTTCAGTGGACTACCTATGTGACACTTTCGATGGGGGTGACCGACACCCGGATCGCCGGTTCGATGTTTGCCATTCTGCAGACAATGTCGAACATCGGCATTGGCGGCGGCGATGGGATCGCGACCGCGCTTTCTGATAATGTCGGCTTCTCCTCGCTGTTCCGCTTCTTTGGTTTGGCCAGCGTGGCGCTCATCCCGCTTCTGTTCTGGGTCACGAGGCGTTTTGCCGATGTCTGGTCCCATCCCGATGCCGGGGTGATTGTGGGGACCGAAAATGTTTGATCCGATCGAGGTTCTTGGCGATCTCATTCGCATCGATTCGACCAATCCGCCCGGAAACGAGACTGCCGCGATCGACTTGATCCGGCTGCTGCTGGAGCAAGCCGGGATCCCGACCGAGACGCTGGCGCGCGACGCATCCCGGCCCAATCTGGTCGCACGTATCGCCGGCAGGGGAGAAGCCCCACCTCTGTTGCTGCAGGGCCACGTTGATGTGGTTCCGGCGCATGACCAGCAATGGGACCACGACCCGTTTGGTGGCGAGATCATCGACGGCTACATGTGGGGCAGGGGGACCCTTGACATGAAGGGTCCCGTGGTGATGATGCTGCATGCCTTTATCCGGCTGGCCGCATCGGGCAAACCTCCCGCAGGTGACATCATCCTGGCCATCGTCTCGGACGAGGAAGACAGCGGGTACTTCGGTGCCCGATTCCTCGTCGAGGAGCATCCACAGCTGTTTGCGGGAGTCAAGTACTCCATAGGTGAGTTCGGTGGATTCTCTTTTCCGATGGGCGGAGCACGTTTCTGCCCGATCCAGGTGGCCGAGCGGTTGAGCATTCGTTTCGAGCTGACCATCAACGCCGCGGGTGGCCACGGTTCTATGCCCGCGACGAGGCGCAGCCATGGGCCAGCTGGGAGCGATGCTCACGGCTCTCGACAAGAAGCGGATGCCAATTCATATCTCACCAGCGACGGCGATGATGATCGAGGGCATGGTTGAGCACACCACGGGGGTATCGCAGCGTGTCCTGAAGATGCTGCTCAGCGAGCGAAGCGCAGTCGCCGCATTCAGGCTCATGCCGGGCCAGCTCGGCGTGATGGAGCCGTTGTTCCGCAACACAGTGAGCCCAACGATCGTGCGGGGTGGTGACAAGCACAATGTGATCCCGGGACGGGTGACCCTTACTCTGGACGGTCGCATGATCCCGTCGAGCACACCCGAACAGATGGTCCGGGAGCTTCGAGCCATTGTCGGTAAGGATGTAGCCATTGACTACACCGTCGACGGAAAGCCCGGCCCGGCTCGTCCCGATCTCGGTCTCTTCCCGCTGCTGGCAAGAGTCATGACCACCAGGGACCCTGATCTGGTTCCGGTGCCTTTCATGATGCCGGCCGTCACCGACGGCAGGTGGTTCTCCGAGCTCGGTATCCAGCCGTACGGTTTCACCCCTCTCCTACTTCCAGAGGAGTTCGAGTTCCAGAAGCTGACCCATGCTGCAAACGAGCGAGTGCCGGTTGCGGCCATCGAGACCGGAGCCGACATCATGTACGACCTATTGCAGCGATACCCTGGCTGAACGCAGTATCCGGGCCCTTTTGCAGGGCGCTAGTCTCAGTAGGAACCCCGAAACTCCTGCGGAGGCATGGTGTACGACGTCGTAATAATCGGTGGCGGGCCGGGTGGATACGCGGCTGCCCTCTACGCTCACAACTTTGGTCTCAACGTTGCCCTGGTGGAAAAGGAGAGGGTTGGTGGCACCTGCCTGCTCCGCGGGTGCATCCCTGCAAAGTCATGGCTCAAGACCGCCGAGGTATACGCCCACATCAAGAGGGCCGGCGAGTTCGGGGTGAACGTTGGCGAGCCGACCCTGGACTGGGGAGCTGCACTCGAGCGCAAGAACAACATTGTCGACGGTCTTGTGCGCGGTCTCGGCGGTCTTCTCAAGGCCCGGAACGTAGACGTCATCGACGGCTACGGGCGCCTCGCCGAAGGCGGGGTCGAGGTGACGACGGAAGACGGCCAGACCCGGCGGCTCGAAGCCGCGAACGTCATCCTGGCGACCGGATCGAGGGCGCGAGCAATCCCCGGCTATGAATTCGACGGAAACCGGGTTGTCTCGAGCGATGAGGCGCTCGATTGGAGCGAGCGTCCCCAGCGAGTCGCAATCATCGGCGCAGGTGCCATCGGCTCCGAGTTCGCCCTCATCCTCGGCTCAACCGGCTCTGAGGTGCATCTGTTCGAGATGCTCGATCAGGTCGTGCCCGGGGCAGAGCCCGAGGCTGCCAAGGTTCTAGCGCGGGAGATGAAGAAAAAGGGGATCACGGTTCGCACCGGTGTCGGTGTCGGGCCTGCCGAGGTGCACGATGATCGTGTGGTCGTCCCCTTCGAGGGCGACTACGTCGAGGTCGACAAGGTGCTTGTTGCAGTCGGCCGGGCCCCCGTGACAGAGGACGTCGGCCTGGAGACCACGAAGGTCAAGGTCGATCGGGGGTTTGTCGAGGTCGACCTGAACACGATGATGACGGCCGAGCCCAACATCTATGCCGTCGGCGATATCGTTGCTGGCACCCCGCAGCTCGCACACGCCGGGTTTGCCGAGGGGATCGCAGCAATTACTCATATCGCAACCGGGGAAACGGCTCCTGTCGACTATCGGGCCATCCCGCTGGTCGTGTACACCGATCCCGAAGTTGCCACCGTAGGTATGACCGAGGCCAGGGCCAGAGAGGCAGGCTACGAGGTAGAGGTGCACGACCACGGGATGCGTGGTCTGGGACGAGCCATCATCCACGGCGAAGTCAGCGGTTTGGTCAAGATTGTCAGTGAGAAGGACGGCCCCATCCTGGGAGCGACAGTGGTTGCCCCCGAAGCCGGTGAGCTGATCCATGAGCTGATGTACGCCGTTGCCTGGGAAGCACTGCCTGCGGAGGCAGCAGCGTTCATCCATGCCCACCCAACGATGTCAGAAGCGATTGGCGAGACGCTGCTAGCGGCTGCGGGTCGCAGCCTGCACTGAAGACAACAAGGAGATTTGAATGGCGACCACTGTCGAGATGCCCCAACTGGGCGAAACGGTAACCGAAGGCACAATTCTCAGCTGGGCCAAACAGCCGGGCGACACTATCGCAGCCGATGAGGTGCTGCTCGAGATCTCAACCGACAAGGTCGACACAGAGGTGCCATCACCGGTAGCAGGTGTCATTCTCGAGATCCTGGTACCGGAGGGCGAGACCGTAAGCGTCGGGACGGCCCTTGCGGTGATCGGCGAAGAAGGCGAACAGGTCGATTCTTCTGCGGCACCGGCCGCAGAACCCGAGCCGGTCGCCGACCAGCCGGCGGTGCAAGCACCCCCAGCGGAGCAGGCAGTCGCCGCTGCGGCGGCAACGCCACCTCCTGCCGCTCCCGCACCTCAAGCTCCGAGTTCTCGTCCTGCCCCGGCACCGGTCGCGTCGGACGATGAACCGAAGCGTTCCGTGTTGTCGCCGGTGGTCCGCAAGCTGGCTGCCGAGAACGATGTCGATCTGAACGAGGTCGTCGGTACCGGTGACGGGGGCCGGATTACCCGCAAGGACGTGAGCCGGTACATCGAAGCGCGTACCGCTGGATCACCGCCACCGCCCCCGGCCGCACCGAGTGCAGAGGTGTCGTTCGAGCCTATTGGGAGTGCGGCACCCGCTGCGGCACCCTCACCGGCCCCTGCGCCCGCCCCCGCTCCAGCTCCTCCGGCCCCTACGGCTCCCGCAGCCCCAGCTCCAGCTCCAGCTCCTCCGGCCCCTGCGGCTCCGAAGCCCGTTCCGGCCGCGACCGATTCCGACGCCGGCGCCAGGACCGAAGCCATGCCGCGCCTGCGCAAGGTAATTGCCGAGAATATGGTCAACGCCAAGCGCACCGCGGCCCATGTTTGGACTGCCGTTGAGGTGGATTACACCCGGGTCGAGACGGTCAGGCAGTTGCACAAGGCCGGGTGGAAGCAACGTGAGGGCTACTCGCTGACCTACATGCCCTTCATCGCTAGAGCAACCATCGATGCTCTCGGCGCCTATCCGGTTGTCAACAGCTCATTCGATCTGGAGAAGGGCACACAGACCTTCCATTCCTCGGTGAACCTCGGTATCGCCGTCGACCTCAATGAGAGTGGACTGGTTGTCATGAACATGCCGGGAGCCGACGGCCTCGGCCTGACCGGGCTGGCTCGCGGCATCCGTGGTGTCGCCGACAAGGCCCGCGCCGGCAAGCTCGAGCTGGACGATCTCTCCGGTACCACCTTCACTATCACCAATCCGGGCCCATACGGATCGTTTATGTCGGCGCCGATCATCAACATCCCGAACGTCGCCATTCTGTCCACAGATACGGTCGCCAAGCGCCCCGCAGTCATCACCCAGCCAGACGGCACCGATGCGATCGCCATCCGTCACATCGGCTACCTCGGGCTGACCTGGGATCACCGTGTCTTCGACGGATCCACCGCGGTCCTCTTCTTGCGTCGGATCAAGGAGAACCTGGAGACGTGGGATTGGGACCAGGAATTGGCGTGACGGCGGCAGAGCTTCGTGTCCGCTGGCTGGGACGGTTGCCATATGCAGAGGCCTGGGACCTCCAGAAGGCCTTCTGGGAGGGCCGGGTAGGCGGGAGGAGCAGTGACGACTATCTGCTCCTCCTGGAACATCCGCATACGTATACCGTCGGCCGCAACGGCGACGGGTCCAACCTGCTGATTCCCGAATCCGATCTGGGCGACATCGGAGCCGAGATCCATCATGTTGATCGTGGTGGTGACATCACATACCACGGCCCCGGACAGCTCGTGGGCTATCCGATCTTTGCGGTCCCGCGTCTCCCGAACGGATTCGACATGGTCGGTCACGTGCGGCGGATCGAGGAAGCGATCATCAGTGCGCTCGGGGACCTCGGTATCGACGCGTGGGCAGAGCAGGGTCTCACCGGAGTCTGGACCGCACGTGGCAAGGTTGCAGCGATCGGGGTCCGGGTCGCCCGTGGAGTGTCCATGCACGGCTTTGCCATCAACGTTGACCCCGATCTCGGGTACTTTGCGAAGATCGTTCCGTGCGGCATCACCGACCGCGCGGTCACGTCGATTGCCGAAATCTCTGACAGGCCTGTCACCGTCAAAGACCTGGTTGAAGTGCTCGTCCCACACATCAACCGGGTGTTCGGTCAGGAAACTCTCGAGGTTCAGCTCGGGGCCTTTGCCAGGGGTGCTCACCGTGAGTCTTTCTCGATCGACGCCATGGTGGAAGCGGGTGTCTTCTCCGGAAGGCATCCCACCGAGGTCCCGATTGCCATCAACGGGCTCCTGCCGGGCGAGCCGCCGCGACCCGAGTGGATGCGCATCAAAGCCGACATCTCTTCGGAGGGTTACCGGGAGATGAGGCGATTGATGCGGGGGAAAGAGCTCAACACGGTGTGCGAGGAGGCGGGCTGCCCCAACATCTACGAGTGCTGGGCATCCGGCACCGGCACGCTCATGCTCCTCGGAGACAAATGCACCAGGGCATGTGCGTTCTGTGACGTGCAGACGGGCAGGCCCGGTGAGGTCGATACCGACGAACCACAGCGTGCTTCGGAGGCCGTTGCCGCGATGGGGCTGCGTCACGCGGTGTTGACCAGCGTAAACCGGGACGATCTCGCCGACGGTGGATCAGCGATCTTTGCCGAAACTATTGCCCGTATCCATGAGCTCGTCCCCGACTGCGATGTCGAGGTGCTCATCCCCGACTTCAAAGGCGACCCGGATGCTCTGGAGACGGTGATGCTCGCCAAGCCGGCGGTCCTCAATCACAACACCGAGACGGTGCTTCGGCTGCAGCGTGATGTGCGAACGGCCGCCAACTACGGGCGATCGCTCACGCTGCTGGCGCGGGCCAAGTGGATGAACCCTTCCTGCACCATCAAGTCGGGGTTGATTGTCGGAATGGGGGAGACCGAGGACGAGATCATGGCGACGCTTGCCGACATGCGAGCGGTGGGTGTCGACCTCGTCACCATCGGTCAGTATCTACGGCCCACCCCACGGCATCGCCCCGTACATCGCTACGTGCATCCCGACGAGTTTGCCGCGCTACTCCGAGGAGGGACGCCGGCTGGGCATCGCCCACGTCGAGGCGGGGCCGCTTGTCCGCTCTTCCTATCACGCTCAGGAATCACTGGAGACTGCGAAGGCATGACGGTGTTCGACTACTCATCACGGCTATCACGAGCCCGTGAGGAGCTCGAGAGGCTCGAGGCCGATGTGCTGCTCATCTCGCTGGGCTCCGACCTCCCCTATCTCACCGGATACGACAGCAATGCCCCTGGAGCGGCTCACCATGGCGGTGATTCCCCGCGACGGCGTTGCGACGATTGTTGTCCCCGAGCTGGAAGCACCCCGGGTCGAGCCCCGGCCGGGGCTATTTGTGATAGAGCCATGGTCGGAAACAGACGATCCGATCGCCGTCGTCGCGTCGCACGCCCGGTCGGCAAGACGTGCGTTGATCGGAGATCAGACCTGGGCGGTATTCCTGCTCCAACTCCAGCAAGCCCTCCCGGACATCAGTTTCGGTTCGGCGCGGCCGTTGTCGGAGGCCCTGCGGATCATCAAGGAACCAGAGGAAATCGAGCTGCTGCGACGGGCCGGGGAAATGGCCGATGGGGTAGCTCGCCGGCTCTCAAGCCACCGCTTTGCCGGCAAGTCCGAAGCGTTGGTGTCGCAGGACGTCGGAGCGATGCTCGAGGCCGGCGGCAACGAGAGCGTCGAGTTTGCCATCGTCGGGTCCGGTCCCAATGGAGCGTCGCCCCATCACGAGCCTGGTGATCGGGTCATCACAGCCGGCGACCCCATCGTGGTCGATTTTGGTGGCAGATATCGCGGATACAACTCCGACACGACTCGGATGTTCCACGTCGGCGAGCCAACTGAGCGGTATCGGGAGGTCCATGGGGTGGTTCAAGCTGCCCAGCAGTCCGCGTTCGAAGCGGTCCGGCCCGGGGCAACAGCCGAGTCCGTCGACGCCGCGGCCCGCAATGTGATCGAGGGCGCCGGCTACGGCGAATTCTTTATCCATCGCACCGGTCACGGCATCGGTCTCGACGCTCACGAGGATCCATACATCGTTGCCGGCAATACACAGCATCTCGAACCGGGGATGGCCTTCTCAATCGAACCGGGCATCTATCTGCCGGGCGAGTTTGGTGTCCGTATCGAGGACATAGTTGTATGCACGACCGATGGAGCACAACGGCTCAACAACTCGCCGCGCGACGTGGCGATTATCGAGTGACATTCCAGAAACACGCGGCCGGGGCGGTACGCTGACCCGATCCACAACCCGATTGCCCATGGAGGAATCGTGAACATCGAACAGCTAGCGGCAAATACCATCAGGGCTCTCTCGATCGATGCCGTTCAGAAGGCGAATTCGGGACATCCCGGGGCTCCGATGGGCATGGCGGATATGGCGGTCGTGTTGTGGAGCAAGTTCCTTCGGGTCGATCCCAAGAATCCGACATGGGAAAACCGTGACCGATTCGTGCTCTCCAATGGGCACGCTTCGATGTTGCTCTATTCAATCCTCCACTTGACCGGTTTCCCCATCTCAATCAACGACATCGAGAACTTCCGGCAGTGGGGCTCGCCAACACCAGGGCACCCGGAGCGAGATCTGTCGCTCGGGATCGAGACAACCACGGGCCCGCTCGGCCAGGGTTTTGCCACGGGGGTCGGCATGGCAATCGCAGAAGCGAAGCTAAACGACCGATTTGGGTCTGATCTGGTCGACCACCGTACATTCGGGTTTATCTCTGATGGCGACATCATGGAGGGCATCGCTTCGGAAGCGGCGTCGTTGGCGGGTCACCTGGGACTAGGCAAGCTCATCTACCTGTACGACGACAACGACATCACCCTGGTGGGGCCGAAGTCATGGTCGTACAACGAGGACACCACCGGGCGGTTCAATGCTTACGGTTGGCAGACACTCGACGTCGACGGTCACGACCAGCCAGCCCTTGCCGAAGCGATTGAGGCGGCAATTGCCGACAAGGAGCGCCCATCGCTGATCTCGTGCAAGACCCATATCGGTTTTGGCAGCCCTCACAAGCAGGATTCCGCTTCGGCTCACGGGTCGCCGCTCGGCGAGGAAGAAGTGGCGCTCACCAAGGAGAGGCTCGGCTGGGAGTACGAGCCGTTCCACGTTCCTGCCGATGTATACGAGTTCTTCACCGGTGCGCTCGATGATCGCCGTCAGGAAGCGAGCGAGTGGGAGCGAAACCTCGAGATGAAACTCTCCGCCGATGAGGATCTGGCCAGGGCATGGCACGAGCACTTCAATGCGACTCCGATCTCGATACCTGTTCCCGGGTACGACGAAGGGGCGAAGGTAGCAACGAGGGGGATCTCGGGAGCGGTTATCAACGCAATCGCCGACGAGCGCCCCGATCTGGTCGGTGGTTCGGCGGACCTCGCCTCGTCGAACAACACACTGATCAAGTCGTCCGGTGACTTTGCCGCGGACGATCGCACCGGGCGCAACATCAGGTTCGGCGTTCGGGAACATGCGATGGGAGCCATCGTCAACGGCATCAACATCCACGGCGGTATGCGAGCCTTCGGCGGGACGTTCCTGACATTCTCCGACTACATGCGAGGAGCCGTTCGTCTCGGCGCTTTGATGGGAGCCCCGAGCATCTGGGTGTTCACCCACGACTCGATCTTCCTGGGCGAAGATGGGCCAACCCATCAGTCCGTCGAGCACGTAGCCGCGTTGCGTGCCATCCCGAACCTGTGGGTGATGCGACCGGCCAACGCAGCCGAGGTCGCCGGAGCCTGGGAGGTGGCACTCAACCGTGTAGATGGGCCGACGGCATTCAGCTTGTCCCGCCAGGGTCTGCCGGTGGGCGGTACGGAACCGGTGCCGGTTGACAAGGGCGCTTATGTGGTTCGTGATGGCTCTGACGTCGTCCTTGTCGCCACAGGTTCAGAGGTGGCGACGGCTCTGGGCGCCGCCGACATCCTCGAGGGCAATGGCACCTCGACGCGTGTCGTCTCGATGCCGTGCCGGGAAGCGTTTGATACTCAGGACGACGCCTACAAGTCGAGCGTGCTCGGTGACGGTATCCCCAGGGTTTCGGTGGAGGCAGGCATCACCTATGGCTGGGGAGACATCATCGGCAGCGACGGCCTGGCTATCGGCCTCGATCGTTTTGGTGCTTCTGCCCCGGCATCGGTGCTCGCAGAGGAGTTCGGTTTCACCCCCGAGCAGGTGGCGGCCAGAGTTGGCGACTGGCTGGGATAGCCAGGTTGATCATCGGTCGAAGCGGGGCTGGCCAAGGGAGCAAGGGCGTTACTAGCGGCTTTCGGCGCTAGGTTCTACGCCGATGGACGTCACTCCGGCATTGATTCTCGCCATGTGGACCGCCGGTATGGCCGGCGGTGCCGCGGTGGTTTCCTATTGGGTGATCGTCGGCCCCGGGTTCAACTGGCTCCTGTCGGGGATCGTGGTTGTAGCCGGTGGCGCCACGGCTCTTTCCGGTGACATCTCAATCGGCGTATTCGCCACCGTGGCGGCGCTCGGCGCCGGACTGGTGGCTCGCAATCGCAAATCGTCGGCCGGTCTGTTTGCTCTGGCGTCCTTGGGCTACCTCACGGCCGCGGCCGGCGAGGGCGGGTGGGTGCCCGCAATCTCCGGTTCGTTGCTCCTTGGTGGAGTGACCAGCGAAATGGCGCTGGGGCATTGGTTTCTCGTTGACCCCCGACTACCCCGTTCTGCGCTGCAGCGTCTCGACCTGGCAGCGGCGGCCGGTGTTGTCCTCGACATCGTTGTGATTGGGGCACTCGGAGCCTTCGGAGCAGGTGACGCAGTGATGATTGGGGCCTTCATCGCCCTTGCCGTCTTATCGGCGCTGCTTGTCGCTGCCGTGTGGTTCTCGCTCAAGGAGCCTTCGTATTCCGGTGTGATGGCTGCAACCGGCTTGTCGTATTTGGGTGTCCTCACCGCGTTCGGGCTGGTCGTTGTGGGCAGGCTGCTGGTGGCTGGTCTGTAGGATCGCCGGGTGAAGATTTACACGCGCAAGGGTGATGACGGGACGACCGGCCTCTTTTATGGCGGGCGGGTTGCGAAGGACTCGACCGGACCAGTTGCATACGGCGACATAGACGAGGCAGGTGCTTGCATCGGAATGGCTCGTGCCGAGACGGAGTCCGGGTCGGTGCTGAACGCTGAACTGCTGCGACTTCAGCGCAGCCTCTTCGTCGTTGCCGCGGAGCTGGCGACTGCACCGGAGAACCGTGGCAAGCTCGTCGACGGGGAGTCTCGGGTGACAGCTGAGATGGTCGTGGACATTGAACGAGCAATCGACCAGATCACCGGGGAGCGCGGCATGCCTCAGGTATTCATAGTCCCGGGTGTGACCAGACTCGGCGCGGCCCTCGATGTCGCCAGGACAACCGCACGCCGTGCCGAGCGCAGCATTGTCACCCACGTCAGGGCCGGAGGCTTTGAGGACAGCCACGTACTGGCCTACATCAATCGACTCACCGATTACCTCTACATGCTCGCTCGTGCGGCTGAGGAGGAATGGACACCAAGTAAGGAGACGGATTCTTGATGGACATCACTGTCAGCCCCCGACTAGAGCAAACCAGCGGCGATCTGTTGATCCTCCCGGTGTTCCAGGATCGCGCCTGGGGCCCGGGAGCCTCAGAGGTGGTTGGGGAGCTTGGAGACTGGTTGGAGCCCTATCTGGATGGTGTGGACTTCACCGGCAAGGCGGGGCAGACCGCGTCGGTGCCGGGAACCGGCGGGTTCAACCGGGTCCTGTTCGTCGGGCTAGGTGAGGAAGTCGACGCGGACGTGCTGCGAAAGATGGCAGGGATTGCGGGAAGGTCCGCGATGCGCGATGCGGCGGTTGTTACGACGTTGAGCGCTATTGACATCGACGGTGCCGTAGACGCCGTCGCATACGGGTTCTTGCTCGGCCAGTACCGGTTCGCCAGGTACCTCTCCGATCCGCACCCATCAAAGACGACAACGTTGACTCTCGTGGGGGAGGATACGACGGGGCAGCTCGAGCACGCGGAGACAGTTGCCGCGGCTGTGGCCATGGCGAGAGACCTCATCAATGAGCCCGCAGGAGGCAAGAAGCCCGAGGTGCTTGCCGGGATAGCAGCCGACATGGCCGCGGAGTTGGGCATCGACATCACCGTCTACGACCGCGACCAGATTGAGCAGGAGCGTTTTGGTGGTCTCCTTGCAGTTTCCCTGGGGGCAACCAATCCTCCCCGAATGGTGGTGATGAGCTATCGCCCCTCCGGAGCAACCAAGACGCTAGCACTCGTCGGCAAGGGCATCGTATTTGACAGCGGTGGCCTCTCGATCAAGCCGGCATCCGGGAATGGAGACGATGAAGACGGATATGTCGGGTGCCGCGGTGGTGTTCGGCACGATGCGGGCCGTCGCAACGCTCGGTCTGGGTGTGAACGTCATCGGCATCGCACCGCTGACGGAGAACATGACCGGTGGTGCCGCTCAGCGACCGGGCGACATTTACAGCGCTCGTAACGGCAAGACGGTAGAGGTGTTGAATACCGACGCGGAGGGCCGGCTGGTGCTTGCCGACGGGTTGGCACTGGCGGCCGAGTCTGAGCCAGATCTGATGGTCGATATCGCTACGCTGACCGGGGCATGCAAGGTGGCCCTCGGCGGCAAGATCGGCGGTCTGTTCGGCTCTAGCGAAGAGACGGCAGAGCTAGTACTGGCGGCTGCCAGGCGTGCGGGTGAGAGCATGTGGTGGCTTCCCCTGGAAGAGGACTACCGATCCAAGCTGGATTCGCCTATCGCCGATCTGAAGAACATCGGCGATCGTTACGGCGGGGCGATAACGGCTGCACTCTTCCTTCGTGAGTTCACGTCCGGGTTGCCGTGGGTGCATCTGGACATCGCCGGTCCGGCTCGAGCAGATGCCGACGACGGTTACATCACCAAGGGAGGGACCGGCTTCGCCGTCGCGACCCTGGTGGCTGTCGCGGAGGAAATGGCTACCTCCTAGGTGCGTTGAGTAACCGCGTCACCAAAAGCCGCGCCACACGCGGCGTTGCCGGTGCTGGTACGTGGGCGACTCCCTTCGGCCACCATTTTGCCAACGCTTATGGCGTCGGTGGTCCCGCCTTCGACCACTATGCACTCTATGTGGTGAAGTAACTAGTTATTCAGTGCTCATTCTATATGGTTAGCGAATGCTTATCGTGGTTGTAAGGTCCCCATAAGGAGTGAGGTCGATCCACCTTCCCCAATCGGCATCGCCAGCCCATGTGTGTTGATGTTCTGCCACCTATAGACATTGAGAACGGGTTACTAGGGCCGATAGTCCCTACCCAATATGGGCTTTTGGCTGCCACTTTCAGTGTTCGATTCCTCAAGCCGGTCCCAACACGGGCCGATACGCAGCGTGTTCACAAAAGCTGCGACTAGAGGATCATCTCCATGGCTGCGCTGGCCAAACGTCTGATAACAGCACTGCTCACCACAACTCTGGCGATGGGTCTGCTCGTACCCGCGGCGTCGGCAAGCTCCTACGAGAGCGACGCTCTCTCCATGCTCAATGAGGCTCGTGCCGCCGCCGGTTTGGCACCGGTTTCGATGTATGCCGATCTGACCGACGATGCTCTGGCCTGGTCACAGCACATGAAGGCCGACCAGCAACTCACTCACAACCCGAGTCTTTCCTCTGTGGCTGCCGATTGGGACAAGCTCGGCGAGAACGTGGGTGTCGGCACCAGCATCGCAGCCCTACACCAGGCGTTCATGGATTCTGCCAGCCACCGTGGGAATATCCTCGGCGACTACAACTACGTCGGAATCGCCGTGGTCGCAGAGACACCCTCGAAGCTGTGGATCACGGTGGTGTTCATGAAGTCGCTCGATGCTGCCCCTGCGGTAGAGGACGATCCCGAGCCATACGCTCAAGAGCAGCCGCCGGTAACCAACGGCAGCCCATTGGCAACGCCGGCGACCGATCCAAAGCCGAAGGTGACCGCAACGGCCGTCGCACCGGCGACACGGCCCGCAAAGCAGATTGCCTTCGTGCGGACGTACGGGCCTATCGCTATCTGACCCCGGCCGACCGACCGACTACTCGGCCGACGAGGTCGCCCCCCGCTGCCACGATCCATACAGCCGCCGATAGACGCCGTCGATAGCCAGAAGCTCGTCGTGTGTGCCGTCCTCGACAAGCCGACCCCCATCGAACACAAGAACTCGATCTGCGGCTTCTGCTGTTGACATACGGTGGGCGATGGTGACAACGGTCCGTCCCGTGGTGAGCTCACCAAGTGCCCGGCTGATCCGCACCTCGGTAGCGGGATCGACGGCCGAGGTCGCTTCGTCGAGCACCAGCAGATCAGGATCGGCGATCGCGGCCCTCACCAAGGTAACCAGCTGACGTTCGCCGACCGATAGGGCACCGCCTCGCTCACCGACATGCGTGTTGAGGCCCTCGGCTAGTTCATCGAGCCATTCCCCGAGGCCGAGGCGCCGGAACTGGGTGTGGATTGCGGTGTTGGTTGCATCCGGATCGCCCATGCGAACGTTGTCGCCGATCGTCCCCTGAAACAGCATCCCATCTTGTGGAACCATGACGACACGATCGCGTAGTGAGTTGAAGCGGACACTGCGGATATCGACGCCGCCGACTTCGACGCAGCCTCCGGTCGGGTCCATGAGGCGTGTGAGCAATTTGGCGAACGTTGTCTTTCCTGACCCCGTCTCGCCCACTACCGCCACCCGCGTTTGTGGTGCGATATCGATCGAAACGTCGTCTAGAGCTGTGGGCCCTGATGCATTGGCTGCGGTTTCTCCAGCGCGTGGATAGCGGAACGTAACGTGGGCGAATCTGGCGCCGACGGCACGATGCGGCAGCTCGACGCCGGCGGAGCCGGGGTCGGATACGTCCGGGGCGATGTCGAGAATGTCGAGGACCCGACGCCAACCGGCTACTGCCGTCTGAGCCTCGTTCACTGCTTCACCGAGCATCTGTACCGGTTGCACAAAGAGCTGGACGAGGAAAAGGAAAGCAACCACCGTGCCAATCGAGGTGACGTCGTGCACCGCCAGGACGGTGCCGACGACAAGCACGGCGGCGACGACCAAAGCGGACAGAATCTCCCCGGCACCGGAAAATGCGGCAGAGAACGTTCCCGCGTACACGGCCGAGGAGCGATGATCCTCGATCGCCTCACCGAGCCGCTCCCGACTTCTACGCTCGATTCCGTACGCCCGTATCACCGGAGCACCCACGACCGTCTCCGCCAGCAGGGCCAGCATCCTGCCCACCTTCTCCCTGACGACCAGAAAAGCAACATCGAGCCTTACCTGGAACCACCTCATCGTGACCAGGATCAACGGGATCATTGCGATTACAACGAGGCCAAGCGGTACCGACAGCACCAGCATCACCGCGAGAGCAAGAATTGCCTGGCCGCCGTTGACGATCAACATCAGTCCTGCCCACTGCATGAATCGGCTGATCTGGTCAACATCGGACGTCACCCGGGCCACCAGCACACCACGTTGTTCAGACGCCTGGTGCAGCATCGAGAGATCGTGGATGTGCCGGAACGCCCGGATCCGCAGCCCGGACAGGGCGGTCTCGGAGACCCGGGCTAGGCGTAGATGCATCCACCCAGTGGCGCCGGCGGTGATCAGCACCGCGAGAAGAGCCATGCCGATCATCCAGCCAACGAATCCCATGTCGACGGATCCGCCTGCAAGGCCGCGGTCGATGATTTGCTGCACCGCTACCGGGACGATGACCCGGCCCGCCGTCGAGACGAGGGCGATCACGATGGTCCCCGGTAGCCCGCGTCGTAGCTCGGGAGACAGGCTCAGCCCGCGCCTGATGGTGTTTCCTGCCCCGGGACGGCCCGCACCTGGCGCGTTCTCGCTCACGCGCCCTCCTGCTTCTCGTAGGCATCGATCAGCTCTCGGTATGCGGGCAACCGGCCGTACAACGTATCGTGGGTGCCCCTGTCTATGGCACGCCCGTCCTCGATATAGATGACCTCATCGGCAAGCACAATCGACGAGCGTCGGTAGGCGACGATGACGACCGTGGTGTCCAGCTCGGAGAGCCCGGCAAGTATCGCCCCTTCAACGGCAGGGTCGACCGCCGAGGTAGCATCGTCGAGGACGAGCAGCCGCGGGTGTCGTGCGATGGCCCTGGCGATGGCAATACGCTGACGCTGGCCACCGGACAGGGATGCACCGCGCTCTCCAACAAGGGTGTCGTATCCGTCCCGGAGCTCGGTGATGAACTCGTCGGCCTGAGCGAGTCTGGCTGCGGCCACCACAGTGGCTTCCGGGATCGGCTCTCCGAGGCTGATGTTGCTGTACACAGTGTCGTTGAACAGGAACGTCTCCTGAAAGACGAGGGCAACCGACTTCGATAGTGAGGGCTTGTCCAGTTCAAGCAAGCCGTGACCGTCGAGACGAACCTCCCCTCGATCCGGGTCGAATAGCCGCACGAGCAGATGGGCGATAGTCGACTTCCCGGACCCGGTTGGTCCGACAAGGGCAACGGTCTTGCCCGGTGTGACGTCCAGGGTTACCGACTCGATGCCGCGTTGTTCTCCCGACGGGGCCCGGGGGTGCGCCACGACTCTGCTGGCGGAGAGGTCGGCGTGCTCGGTCTCCGGGTACAGGTAACCGACCTGGTCGGCGCTGGCCGCGGCCCCACCTCGTTGTTCTGGTGCTCGTGCGCCATAGGTGGTGGTCTCCTTCTCGTTGAGCACGCCGTCTACCCGGTCCATACCAACCACCGCACGGGGCATGTCTCCGAGGAGCCAGCCGAAAACCCGCATCGGCAACGCAACCAATCGGAACAGATAGGCAAATGTGACGAGGGTGCCCGGAGTGAGGACACCTTGATCCACCCGCCAGGCGCCGACACCGAGCACCGCCAGAACACCGATGTTGGGCAGAGCCTCCATGATCGGGTCGAACACGGCGCGGATGCTGCCGACCTCGACCATGCGATCCCGTAGGGCGTCCGAGCGTGCTCCAAAGCGGCCGACCTCGGCATCTTCCCTTCCCAGGGTCTTGACCACGAGGGCCGCATCGAACGACTCATGGGCGATCTCGGCAACCTCGGCTCGTAGCCGCTGCGCAGTCGCCACTACCGCCCGCATCTTGCGCTGGTAGAAGAAGTTCGAGATGAGGATTGCCGGGCCGACGGAAAACCCGATGGCCGCCAGGAATGGGTCGGTTGCCAGTAGCAGCACCGCGGTGATGATCAACATGACGGTGACGCCGAATGCCATTGGCAGCGGGGCAGCAACCCATGAAGATGACTCGACATCCTCATTGACATTTGAGAGGAGCTGGCCTGTCGGATGGCGGCGGTGCCATTCGATAGGGAGCTCTAGATAGCGGTCGGTGATCTCGATCCGATCCCGAGCCTGCAGACGAAACTGGGCATGGTATGCGCCCAGGCGGCGGAAGGTGATGCCGGTTGCGCGCGCAACCGCAACGCCAACGACTGCGAGCGCAGCTCCGACCAGCGTGGAGGTTGCCACGTCGCCTTTGTCGACCGATGGGATCAGAATCGAATCGGTGACCCAGCCGATGACATAGGACGACACCACGGTCATTGCTGCGAATAGCACTGTCCCTAGTCCGCCGATGGCAAACTCGCGCGGTGCCCGACGCAACTGGCGTGCGATGAGGGTGCGCCCTTTGCCGAGAAGGGCGGCGTCCGCGGCGCGCGAGTCGACGGCCATGTCTTCGGTGCCCATGACCTAGAAGGCTACGCCGTGGAGCCGATGATCCACAAAACCGGTGTTGGAACGTTCAGCTGTCGTTGCCCGGCTAGCAATAGGCGGCCTCGCTACGTAGTGGCGGCGGCTCGTCTCCGCCGCATGAGGGGCAGGCAGGGTCACGCACCAGCCGCACCGTGTGGGTAGTTTGGCTCAGCGCGTCGTAAGTGAGTAGTCGGCCGTACAGCGGCTCTCCGATGCCCAGAATGATCTTGAGCACTTCGGTTGCCTGCATGGTCCCGATGACGCCCGGAAGTACGCCGAGCACACCGGCCTCTCCGCAGTTTGGTGCCAGGCTGGGTGGCGGTGGCTCGGGGAAGACGCAACGGTAACACGCAGTCTCGTAAGGTTTGAAGACCGCCACCTGCCCCTCGAACCGGAAAACGGATCCGTGGACTACGGGAACGCGGGCGTGCATCGAGGCGTCGTTGACCAAGTAGCGGGTGGCGAAATTATCTGTACCGTCGAGCACGATGTCGTATCCGGAGAGGATCCTGACGGCGTTCGCGGCGGTGAGGCGAGCCTGGTGAGCGGAAACCTCCACCTGTGGGTTCACTTCGAGTATGCGGTGTGTGCCCGAGGCGGTTTTGGCTTTTCCCAGGTCGCTGGTGCCGTGAAGGATCTGTCGTTGCAGGTTGGACAACTCGACTACGTCGTCATCGACGAGGCCAATTGCGCCTACACCTGCGGCAGCCAGGTAGAGCGCAGCAGGCGAGCCGAGCCCTCCCACCCCGACGATAAGTACACGAGCATCGAGTAGTTGCTGTTGACCGGTGGCCCCGACTTGCGGCAGAGCAATGTGTCGGGCGTAGCGCCGCCGTGAGGCTTCGGTGAGGCCCCCATCGGAGACCGTTGGCAGACCAAGATCCATCCATTGCTTGATTCCACCTGCAAGCGAGGTGACATTGGAATAGCCGGCATCCTCGAGATCCGCAGCTGCGATGGCGGATCTCTCACCGACGGCGCAGTACAGGACGATGGGCGTCTCTCGATCCGGGGCGATACCGTCGATCCGGCCGGGTAGATCCGCCATGGGTACCGGGATCGCCCCGGGTAGCAGACCTATCGCAAGCTCCCGCGGCTCTCTGACGTCGATGACGATGACCGAGCCAGGGTCGAGCTTCCTTGGGTCGATCTCGGTTATCCGGTTCCTGGCGGCGATAAGGCGGCTGAGGTAGTCATCCATGATCATCCTCACCGTAGCGGTGCGGGGGCATGCCGCGGCACGTTCAGCTGATGATTGCGTGTACTAGTTGCGGGAAGACGGTTCCGGCCATGCCGTCCAGGCGCAGCGAGGCGACACTGTCGAGATCGGTGGCCGAGTTGTTGATGATGACAAATGCATCGCCGCGAGCGGCAACCTCGAGAGGGATGTATGCGGCGGGGTAGACCGAGAGGCTGGAACCGATGGCGACCACGGCGTCGGCCTCATCAGCCCACTCACTTGCCTTCTGCAGTTCCTGTTGCGGGAGCACCTCACCGAAGAAGACGATGGTGGACTTGAGAATCCCGCCGCATCGTATGCAACGAGGATCCAGCTCGCCGTTGGACCAGCGTTCTTCCACCTCAGCCGGGTCATGGGCTGCCCCGCATTGCAGACAGGCTATGCCGTCGCTGTTGCCGTGAAGCTCGGCGATTGCCTCCTGCGGGAGCCCTGCCGCCTGGTGGAGCCCATCGATGTTCTGGGTGACACAGCCGACCAGCCTGCCGTCGTTCCACAGATCAGTGACTGCATAGTGGGCCGGGTTTGGTTGGGCGTTGCCAAACATCTTCGGGAATCGCTTCTGCCAGGCACGAATTCGAGTCTTGGGATCGGCGACATAGCGATCGAGCTGGAAGTCCTCGGGCGACATCTTCGTCCAAATACCGTCGGTGCCGCGGAAGTCGGGAAGGCCCGATTCAGTAGAGATTCCGGCACCGGTGAAGACCAGGATCTTCTTGGCGCCGAGCAGGAGGCGAGCTGCATATGCGAGATCCTGGCTCATACCTCGTTACGGTATCAGGCCGTCGTTTGTGCGCCAAAGTGTGTTGCTCGCCTCCGGGCTATCTGCCCCGGCTCTGGGAAGTGTCCACCGGGTGTTTGCAGAGCAGGGAGTCCCAAGTACATCTCCATCGACCTCGTTCAACCGGGCTACTTGCGCGCTTTGCATACCCAGTTGCCTGGCCCGCCGTTTTCGAGAAGCCATGCGGCTACCGCGACATTGGAAAACGGGTCAAAGACGTCGGCGTCTGCGAATCCGGCCTTGGCAGAGCGTTCAGGCCACAGGCTGGCAAGGTGTTGGAAGAGCCCACTTGCGGTGCTGTGTGGGTTCTTGGCGGTGGGGTCGCCGTGTGACTCACATTGGATGATACGAAGCGCCCAGTCGATACGGTCCTCCGGGAAATACATCTCGACGACCGGCCGCCACCGCTCGACCGCCCAGGAGAACTCGTCCCGGTCGTTATCGTAGGGACCATTAACTGCCCGCAGATCCTCTAGAAGCGCCCGTTGGGCCTCCTCGGCCTGTGCGGTCAGATACGCCTCGCGAGCGGCCCGAAATTCGGCGGTCTCGATAGCCGCGGCGGGAGCCGCGGTTGCCGCCATCGCCGTGGCGGCTATCAACAAGGTGATGAGTGTTTTCTTCATCGCACGCGTTTCGTAGGAGACAGTTGCAGGGGGTTTGGGCACACGCTGCCCAATAGAAAAAACCGACGATGATCGCCGGCTCACGGAGAGATTCTAAGTCCGCTCCAGCTCTACTTGGTCGTTTTGGCCACCCCGCGGCTTCGGCGCAGACGGACTTGCGGAACACCCCTCCGGTAGCATTGAGATGTGGGATGGTCGACTCTGAGAGGAAATCATGACGGCCAACGCTTCGACGTTCACCTTTACCGACCGTGATGGGCTCGAGATCTTCGTCTACAGATGGTCGCCGGGCCGTGAGCCACGCGCTGTTCTCCAGATCGCTCACGGAGCGGTCGAGCATGGCGCTCGTTATGGCCGCTTCGCTGAGTATCTCTGCGATCGCGGTTTTGCCGTCTACGCCCCCGATCATCGGGGTCATGGCAAGACGGCAGGAACGATGGAGAGCGCGGGGAAGGCCGGAGACGATGGGTGGAACGGCATCGTCAGGGACTTCGCCGAGCTGACGTCGCAGATCCGTGATGAATACCCCAGCACACCGCTCTTTGTGCTCGGCCACAGCATGGGGTCGATTGTCGCCCAGCAGTACATGCAGGAGTACCCGCAGGGGCTTGCCGGGGTGATTCTGAGCGGCTCCTGGGGCACGCTCGGTGACACCGATCAACTGGTTGCAGCCGTCGAGACCGCGATTGCGGCCGAGGGACGTGACGGCCCCTCGATGCTTCTCGCTGAGATGTTCGGCTCGTTCAATGAGCCATTCGGGGGGTCGACCGGGTTCGAGTGGCTGTCGCGCGACCAGGACGAAGTTCAGAAGTACGTGGATGATCCATGGTCGGGCTCGTTTGCGTTCAGCAACGGATTCGTTCTCGACTTCTTCAACGCTATGAACGAGATCTGGAAGCCGGAGAGCGAGGAGCGCATCCCTGTATCGCTTCCAGTGCTAGTTGCCTCGGGGGAAAAAGATCCGGCGGGTGGTTTCTCGGCGACAACGCAGGTGCTGGTCGACCGTTACCGGATGCTGGGGCTCAGGGATCTCACTGTGAAGTTCTATCCCGATGCTCGTCACGAGGTGCTGAACGAGACCAACCGGGCTGAAGTCCAGGACGACATGTATCAATGGATGGTCGACCGATTGGTTTGAGGCGAGCTCCCCGGCGATTCTGTGTTCGGATCCCTAGCGAAACACGTGTCCAATGGGCCGGCCGACGATCTGTGCTACATGCCGGGGTTCGGTTGCCATAGCTGGATACGGTTGCCCTCGGGGTCCCAGCAATGCCCGAACCGGCCGTTGTCATCCTCGAAGGTGCTTTCGTCTGTCCTGATCCCCGCGGCGCGTAGCTGGTCGAGCAAGGCGTCGAGATCGTCGACCCGGTAGTTGATCACCCATTGCCGGTCGGCCGGCCATTCGAATGCGGTGGTGTCTCCTGGGAAAGGTGCCCACACGGTCGAGCCCTTTACGTCGCCGCCCCACCGCAGGACCACATATCCCTCGTCGTCGACGGGGAGGCCGAGATGTTCGACGTACCAGTCGGTCAGTTTGTGCGGGTCTGTCGTCTTGAAGAACACGCCACCGATACCCGTTGCCTTCGCCATGAGCACTCCTTGTTGTCGTACCAACCTACCGATTCAGCATGCAGGATGTTGGCGACGGAGATCGGGTGGTAGGAGCCGCACGTGGATCGGGTTGAGGGGAGGGATCCTGGTGCGGACAAAGATGTGGTCGTTGTGGGTGTGGACGAGACCGGCCCTCACCAGGACGTGCAGATGGGTGGGCCGGCGTAGGGAGCGGCCGCGTGTTGCGGCGGTGGCGAGTCGGAGCAGGTCGGCGACCGCCCCCGGGCCGATCGTTGCGGTCCAGTAGAGACGGACGTACGGGTGTGTCGACGAGTAGGAGATGTCGTCTTGTGCGTCCCAATCCCATGGGATGGGGTGGATGATCGATCTCTGTCGTGCGGTGGGCCGGATTGGACCAGCGACAGCACCCGGGGGAGGCGCTGGTTCCACAACGGAGGACGGCATTGTCGTGGTTTCCCCGGGCACTGTCGTGTTCTGATCCATAGCAAAGTAATATCAGACATTGCTAAACAACGTCAATAGCGATATGCGAGAGCGCGAAAAGTTGTGGTGATCCCGGGCTCCGAGCGTCTCGAATCTCTCTCCAGCGGGAGTCGCTAGCGTTGTGGAATGAGCACACTTGCCGTCCCATATTTCATGGGGGACCCGATGGCGGGGTTTGTTGTCCCCGAGCCGCACGATGTCCTCCAGCCTGCACTTCCCGATGCCGACCCGCAACAACGGATGGGGGCCCTCTACGACA
Source organism: uncultured bacterium (assembly GCA_963731695.1). GTDB lineage: Bacteria > Actinomycetota > Acidimicrobiia > Spongiisociales > UBA5794 > JAAETI01. Next base: position 39,776 of record CAVSWM010000015.1, read on the forward strand.
AGCTGGCCGGCTGGGTGGCGGAGACCGATCGGCCCGTCGTCTACGCAGGCGACTGTGTCAGCGTGATCGGAGTGCTGTCTGGGCTCGAGCGGAAGGGTCTGGCACCGACGCTGCTCTTTTTCGATGCCCACGGGGACTTCAACACGTGGGATACGTCGCCGTCGGGGTTCATCGGCGGTATGCCGCTTGCGATGTTGACCGGCCGTGGCGAGCAGACCATAGTCACCGGCGCCGGGCTCACCCCGCTACCGGACGAGCGGGTCTACCTGATCGGCGCCCGGGATCTCGACCCCCGTGAGGCTGTGGCTCTTTCGAAGTCCAATGTGACTCAGGTGTCCGTCGCCGATCTCGAGCACATTGTTCCGTCTGACGTTCCTCTCCACGTTCATGTCGATCTCGACATTGTCGACCCCGGGGACATGCCTGCGATGAACTACCCGGCGAATGACGGTCCGTCGCTGGATCTTGTCCACGCGGCGATGGTTTCCCTCGTCGCCACCGGTCGGGTTGTCGCCTTCTCGCTGTCGTCGTGGAATCCGGCACTGCCCGGTGCGGAACTGGCGGCCGCAGCAGCTCACACAGTGGTTGAACCGTTTCTGGCAGGCCGGTAAACCTACTCGACGGCTTCGCCGGTCTGGACCCGCCACAAGGCTGCATAGATGCCGCTGACGGCGATCAGCTCTTCGTGTGTGCCGGACTCGACGATCTTGCCGCGGTCCATGACGTGGATGACATCGGCATGTCTGATCGTGGACAGCCGGTGTGCGATGACGATGGTCGACCTGTCGATAACGAGCTTGGCCAGTGAGCGCTGGATCGCCGCCTCTGTCTCGTTGTCGACCGATGAGGTTGCCTCATCCAGGATCAGTATCGGAGGGTCTACCAGCACGGCTCGGGCGATTGACAGCCTCTGCCGCTGGCCGCCTGATAGCTTCTGCCCTCGTTCGCCGACAATGGTGTCGTAGCCCTCAGGAAGTTCGGTGATGAAGCCGTGTGCCTCAGCGATGTCGGCCGCCCTGATGATCTCGTCATCGCTGGCGTCTGGCTTTCCATAAGCGATGTTCTCCCGGACCGAACCGTGAAACAGAAACACGTCCTGGCCGACTACCGCCATTGCCTGTCGTAGATGCTGGAGTTCCAATGACCTGATGTCGTGATCGTCGATGCGGATCGCCCCTCCTGTCACGTCGTAAAGGCGTAACAGAAGCTTGATGAGAGTGGTCTTCCCAGAGCCGGTGGCGCCGACGAATGCAGTGGTGGTGCCGGTCTCGAGATCGAGATCGATGTCCGTTAGCACCGGATAGCCCTGCTGGTAGGCAAAATCGACATGGTCGAACACGATATGCCCGGCAACGTCTTCGCGGTTCAAGACACCGTGTCCGGAGACGATCTCGGCAGGGGTGTCGAGGACATTGAGGATGCGGTTGGTCGACGCCATCGCCCGCTGGTACAAATCGAAGGTTTGGCCGAGTCGTGTGAGTGGCCACAACAATCGCTGGGTGAGGAACACGAGCACGCTGTAGGAGCCGACCGCCAGATTGCCTTCAAGGGTGAGAAAGCCCCCGAGCAGCAGGGTGACGCTGAAGCCGGCGAGGATGACGATCCGGATGAGCGGCGAGAAGGCGGCGCTGAGCGTGATTGCCCTGCGGTTCGCCTGCCGATAGCGGTCACTCTCTGCCGAAACCCGATCGATCTCCCTTTGTTCGGACGTGAAGGACTTGATGGTGGCGATGCCGCCCAGGTTGTTTGCCAGCAAGCCGCTGATGGCGCCTGCGGTGTCACGGACCTCGGCGTAGCGCGGTTCCATCCGTCGTTGAAAGCGGAATGATCCCCAGACGATCAACGGGATCGGCAGGAAGGCAAACCACGCTATCGAGGGCGCGATCACAAAGAACGTGCCGCCGATCAGGATGACCGTGGTGAGCACCTGGAGCACCTCGTTGGCGCCCGTGTCGAGGAAGCGCTCGAGTTGATTGACGTCATCGTTGAGGATCGCCATCAGGTTGCCGCTCGACTGCTCCTCGAAGTAAGCCATCTCGAGTTGTTGGATGTGGCTGTACGTGTCGAGTCGGAGCTCGTGCTGGATGGTTTGGGCGAGGTTGCGCCACGAGACACCGAGCAGGTATTCGAACAGCGACTCCATGCCGAAGACGATCGCGGTCAGCACGGTGAGTACGACCAGCTGGGATCTGGCCGTCTCAAAGCCAAACCTGGCGAGTAGTGCCCCCTCCTTGTTGACGACGATGTCAACGGCCATGCCGATGAGGACGGGCGGGGCTATGTCCATCGCTTTGTTGAGCACCGACCAGGCTGCAGCGGCCCGAACGTGGCCGCGGTGCGACTCGGCGTATTCCCAAAGGCGACGGAGTGGTGGATGCTGTTGCATGAGGAGACAGAGTAGGGGAGTGCTCCCGGCGTCTGATTCATCGTGGTGCGCTGGCATACTGAACCGTATGGTCCCGTTCCCGATGTTTCCGCTCGGCTCGGTGCTGTTCCCCGGGGCAGTGCTACCTCTCCAGATCTTTGAACCGCGCTACGGGCAGCTGGTCGTCGACCTGCCCACACATGACAATCGCTTTGGTGTCGTGCTGATCCGGCGTGGCCATGAGGTGGGCGGCGGCGACGAACGTCACGAAGTGGGCACCGTCGCCGAGGTCGTGCAGCGGGAAGACCTTGGTGACGGGCTCTACCTGGTGAGCACTATCGGCCGCGAGCGAATCCGGGTTATTCAGTGGCTGGAGGACGATCCGTATCCCCGCGCTCTCGTTGAGGAGATACGGAGCGCCGATGCGTCCCCGGAGCTCGTTGCGGCGGTTGCTTCGGCAGCGAACGCAAGAAAGCAGCTGCTTGGTATTGCTGTTGAGATGGGGGCAGACGCTCTGCAGCTCGATCTAACCCTCCCCGAGGACCCCGAGCAGGCTGCCTGGGCCCTCTGCAGTGAGTCACCGATAGGTCCGTTCGACCGGCAGCGTCTTCTCGAGACAGATGACCCGGTGGCACGTCTCGGCGACCTCGAAGCGGCTCTCATCGCCCAGGCCGATGACCTCCGCCGCGCCATGGGTGGATAGCCCCCGGTCTCTCACGCACGTCGAGGTGGCATGGCGAGGATTGACGATCGCTCGCCAGGATTGATGCGTGCGACAGGATCAGCCGCCGCCGCCGCCACCGCCACCACCACCACCGAGGTCGGGCACGCCGATGAAGATCGTGACCGACTGACCCGGCTCTACTAGTGAGCCGGCAGGCGGATTTGTGCCGATGACCTTGCCGACGGCGCCGGCGTTGTTGGTCGGTCGGTTTTCAAATGTCCATTCCAGTCCCAGCCCGGATTCTTCATTGAACGCGGTGATTACCGCCTGGACGTCGCTGAGCGACAATCCGCTGAGATCGATCAACTGCGGCGGCACGCCGGACGAATACTGGACTGTCACTACACCGCCCTGGGTAACCGATGTTCCCGCGGCCGGGCTCTGGCTGAGGAACGTGCCTTCAGGCTCGACCGAGGCGATCATCTCTATGGTCGGCCGCAACCCGGCGTGCAAGATCTCTGTGCTTGCTTCCTTCTCGGCCAACCCGCTCACGTCGGGTACCTCAGTCTTTGGCACCCGGAAGAATGCGTCGGTACCTTCGGGTGCCGGCGGGAAATCATCGGGGGGAAGGTCGAGTTCGTCCACCAGCCAGGTCATGAACTCGTTCCACACCGGGCCGGCAACCGTGCCTCCGTAAGCCCGTGCAATCGACTGCACTGTGTCGGTTCGCTCGTCATAGACCGAGAAATTGACCATTTCGATCTGGGCGTCCGGATAGCCGACCCAGACTGCGGTTGTGTACTGCGGAATCGCACCGACAAACCAGACGTCGCGGTAGTTCTGAGCCGTTCCGGTCTTGCCAAACTGGGGTCTTCCGATGTTGGCGCGGGGGGCGGTGCCGCCACCTTGCGGCACCTTCTTCAGGGTTCGGACGACTGCAGCGGCGAGGGCTTCGTCCAGCACCCGATTGCGGGTCGACTCGTGTTGGTAAACAACATTGCCGTCGGCATCGACGATGCTCTCGATGAGGTAACTGTCGACCTTCTCCCCATAGTTGGCGATGGTGGTATACGCCGATGCCATCTCCAGCGGGGTCACCGACTGAGTTCCCAGAGCGATCGACAACACCGGCTGTAGTGGTGACTCGATGCCGAGCTTGTGCGCGGTGTCGACGATCTTTTCGGCGCCGACCGCGGCCGACACCTGCGCGAACACCGTGTTCTTGGAGGTATAGGTTGCCTGTTCGAGGGTAATGATTCCGGACCCGCCTCCGCCTGCGTTGCTGACAGTCCAGATGTTTCCCTGGGCGCTGCATGGGTAGCCGCAGTCGATCTTTTGTGGGCTGGTCTGATCCCAGTAGCTGCCGAGTGTGATCGGCCAGCCGTACTGGCTTCCGTTCTCCAGAGCAGCGATCAAAGCAAATGGCTTGAAGGATGAGCCGGCCTGCCGCCGTGCGCCGACGGCGAGGTCATATTCCCTCTGGCCAGCCTCGAAGTCGGTTCCATAATCGAGACCGGACGAGATGACGCGGATTGCCCCGGTTTCGTTTTCGACCATGGCGAGTGCGGCGGTCGGCCCGTCGAGGTCGCGGAACCAGGAGCGCAGCATCCGATTGGCCTCTTGCTGTTGCTTGTAGTTGACGGTCACCGTGACGGTGAGACCGCCACCGCCCTCGCATTCGGTGTCGTTGGCCGGGCAGCCGAACAGAGCCGCCTTGCGTTCGGTATAGGTGTCACCAAGCCCGTAGGACGCGTCGGCGAGGAGCCGTTTCTTGGCTTCAATGAGGATTCGCGGATCGACTTCCTCGAAGTCCTGGTGTTCGATTGGATCGAGCGGTTCTGCCTGAGCCGCAAGCGACTCTTCCTCGGTGATGAACCCGTTCTTCTCCATCTGTTTGATCACCGAGTTGCGCCGGTCGAACACACGGTCGGTGTGCTCGCGGATGTTGTAGAAGCTCGGATTTCGGATCGGCACAGCGATGGCGGCCGCTTCCGCAATCGTCAACTCGTCAAGCGGCTTGCCAAAGTACTCTTGCGCGGCCGCGGTCACGCCGTATGCGTTCTCACCGAAGAACTGTGAGTTGAGGTAATACTCGAGAATCTGGTCCTTGGTATAGGTGCGCTCTAGCTCGGCGGCGATAATCGCCTCGCAGATCTTGCGGTCGAGGGTGATCTCATCGGTCAGGACGGTCTTCTTGATCACCTGCTGGGTGATCGTCGAGCCACCCCGGGTGCTTTCAGATGTGGCATTGTCGATGGCGGCGCTCAGGATCGACGAGAAATCAATGCCTGCATGGTGGTAGAAATCACCATCCTCGGCGGAGACCACGGCGTACTGGACGACGTCTGGGATCTCATTGATAGAAACCGGCTGGCTGTTGCGCTCTGTGATCTTGCCGAGTAGCACTCCGTCGCTGGTGACCACCTCAGACAGGCTGCCGAGCTCGGGGAAGCTGAGGTCGTAGTCGCTTGGGTTACAAAACAGGTTGTCGGTTACGTCGGTGACGGTGCCGAAGGCAGCGTTCGACTCGAGGAAGGCGAACATGCCAAACAGCGACGCTCCCAACACGGTGATAACGGCGAGCATCGCCAAACTGGAGACGCGCTTGCCGCGGCGTTCCCGGCGTTCAATTAGGTGAATACTTGGATCCATACGATTACGGGTAGTAAGACGTTTCCGGCGCTGAGATAGTTCCTGCAGGTACCATCTCCGCAGTCGATGGGATGATAGGTATGTCCAGGGATAACGAGCGTCATTGGGCCACAAGCGGGTTTGAGATCGATCCCGTCTACGGTCCCGGGCAGCGTGATAACTGGGATCCCGGGCAGCAGATCGGTGAGCCGGGCGGTTTCCCATACACCCGTGGCCCGTATCCGACCATGTATCGCGGCCGGAAGTGGACGATGCGCCAATATGCCGGGTTCGGTTCTGCGGCGCAGACGAACCGGCGGTTCCGGTCTCTCCTGGAGGCGGGCCAGACCGGATTGTCCGTTGCGTTCGATCTGCCGACACAGATGGGGCTCGACTCGGACGCTCCGCTGGCGAGTGGCGAGGTGGGGAAAGTCGGTGTTGCTATCGACACCATCGACGACATGCGGGCACTGTTCGACAGGATCCCCCTCGGTGAAGTGTCGACTTCGATGACCATCAACGCCACTGCACCGGTACTCCTCCTTATGTACCAACTCATCGCCGAGGAGCAGGGGGTCGCCGGCGCCGACCTGCGTGGCACTGTGCAGAACGACATCCTCAAGGAGTACATCGCTCGGGGTACCTACATCTACCCGGTGCAGCCGTCGATGCGGATCGTCACCGACCTGTTCGCCTACTGCGCCGCAGAGATACCCAGGTGGAACACCATCTCGATAAGCGGATATCACATACGGGAGGCAGGCTCCACCGCGGCTCAGGAGATCGCCTTCACCATTAGCAACGGGCTTGCTTATGTGGAGGCCGCCCGAAGTGCCGGGCTCGATGTGGATGATTTTGCCCCACGGCTGTCGTTCTTCTGGAACGCCCACAACCACCTGTTCGAGGAGGTGGCCAAGTATCGGGCGGCCCGCCGCATATGGGCGCGGCTGATGCGCGACCGGGTGGGGGCGAAGGATCCGGCGTCCTGGCGGATGCGATTTCACACCCAGACGGCGGGCTCCACCCTCACTGCGCAGCAGCCACAGGTGAACGTTGTGCGTACGGCATACCAGGCCCTTGCGGCGGTTCTCGGTGGCACACAGTCCCTGCATACGAACTCGTTCGACGAGGCGCTGGGTCTACCCACCGACGAGTCGGCGTTGCTGGCGCTGCGCACTCAGCAGGTGCTGGGTTATGAGTCGGGTGTCGTCGACACCGTCGATCCTCTTGCCGGCTCCTATTTCGTTGAGGCGATGACCGACGAGGTCGAAGCGGTTGCGATGGCACTGATCGGAGAGATAGATGACCTGGGAGGTGCGGTCGCCGCCATCGATGCCGGTTTCCAGTCCCAGCAGATCGAGGAAGCTGCTTATCAGTACGCCCGCTCAGTCGACCGCCGCGAGACCACGGTTGTCGGTGTCAACGACTTCTTGGTTAACGAGGAGGTTGGCCCGGAGATCCTCTCCATCGACCCCGAGCTCGAGCGTGGGCAGGCAAGGGCGCTCACCGCGAATTCGCGCTGCACGTGATCAGGCGGTTGTCGGTGAGGCGCTACAGCGTGTCGAAGCGGCGGCCCGCAGCGATGCCAACGTTCTTTACCCGATGAAGGACGCCCTGCGATCGATGGCGACTCTCGGCGAGGTATCAGCGACGCTAGAGCGAGTCTTCGGCCACTACGGCAGGTAACGCTTTCGCCGAACTTTGGACTGAGTTTTGCGAAGCAAAATCTCAATTGCCGCGAGAACCTGACTGAGTTCTGCAGAGCAGAACTCGAATCTTCGCCGAACTTGGACTGAGTTTTGCGAAGCAAAATCTCGGTGTTCCGTGATATCCCTGACCGAGTTCTGCTGGGCAGAACTCGAATCTTTCGCCGAAGGCGAAAGACGACTACTTCACCACCATCAGCACGGCGCCGCTGGCGACGGTGTCGCCCGTCTGAACGCGAAGGTCAACGATCTCGCCGGACTTCGCCGACTTGATCTCATTTTCCATCTTCATTGCCTCGAGAACGCAGACGGCCTCCCCTTCCCGGACCGAATCCCCGGCGTTCTTGTGGATCTTGACGATCGTGCCCTGCATCGGTGCGGTGATGATGCCGTTGTCATCCCCCGAAGCGGCGTGACGTTGCAGCTTGGGCGGTCGGCGACGGGGCGCTGCTTTCTGCCCCCCAGACGAAGGCGCAGCCATGATCGGCGCCCAGTAGCGGACCGGGAAGCGACGGCCGTTGACCTCAACGGTGATCGAACGCTCCTCGAGTTCCTCATCGGTTGGGAGATGGGGAGTCGGCGCGATGTCCTGCTCGAGGTCGCTGAAGTCGAGGCTGTCCTCAACAAACCGGGTTGAGTACCGGCCGGCTTGGAACTCCTCGGTTGCAAGGATCGCCAGGTGGGCGGGGATGGTGGTCGTCAGCCCGGTGATCTCAAACGATTTGAGTGCATAGCGTCCCCGCTCGATGGCCTCGTTGCGGTCCCGGCCCCAAACGATGAGTTTGGCGATGAGGTTGTCGTAGTACTGGCTTATCACCGACCTGGCGCCGACGCCGCTATCGACTCTGACGCCGGGACCACCCGGTTCGTTGTACTCGACGATGGTGCCCGGGTTCGGCATGAAGTTCTTCGACGGGTCCTCCGCATTGATCCGGAACTCGATGGCGTGGCCACGTGGCTCCGCCTTGTCGAACGACAGCGGGTCACCGGCGGCGATGCGCAGCTGTTCCTTGACCAGATCGATTCCGGTGACGGCTTCGGTGATCGTGTGCTCGACCTGGATGCGAGTGTTCATCTCGAGGAAGTAGACCTCGCCGTCGTGCGATAGGAGGAACTCGACGGTCCCGGCCGAGACGTAGTTGGTCGCCCTGGCGACGGCGATGGCAGATTCGGCGACCTTGGCCCGCTGTTCGGCTGTGATTCCGGGTGCCGGTGTCTCCTCGATGAGCTTCTGATGGCGGCGCTGGGCTGAGCAATCGCGTTCGCCTACGAACACCGCATTGCCATGGGCGTCGCAGATGATCTGGGCTTCGATGTGTCTTGGGCCTTCGAGGTACTTCTCCACGTAGACCTCGGGGCGGGAGAAGTAGGCATCGGCTTCGCGACGGGCCGCCTCGAATGCGGCCTCGATATGGTCGGCATCGTGCAGGACCCGTAGACCCTTGCCGCCGCCGCCGTGGGCTGCCTTGATGGCGAGGGGATAGCCGAACTCTTCTCCGAATGCCCTGACCTGTTCCGCCGACTCGACGGGCTCGAGGGTGCCGGGTACAGCCGAGACGCCGGCCTTGCCAACGGCAACCCGCGAAGCGATCTTGTCGCCCATCGTCGCAATGGCATCCGGTGGCGGACCGACCCAGACGAGTCCCGCATCGATGACGGCTTGGGCAAACTGGGCATTCTCGGCGAGGAAGCCGTAGCCTGGATGGACGGCAGAAGCATTGGCTGCCAGGGCCACTTCCAACACCCTGTCGATGTTCAGGTATGACTCGGCCGCCGGGGCGGGCCCGATGTTCCATGCTTCGTCGGCGAGCTTGACGTGCTTGGCGTTCCTATCGAGCTCGGAGTAGACCGCGATAGTGCGCAACCCGAGTTCCTTGGCAGCCCGGATCACACGCACCGCAATCTCGCCGCGGTTGGCAACTAATACTGATTCCACGGAGTCATCCTAGATCTCGGCGGCTACAGGGGGATGTTGCCGTGCTTGCGGGGCGGCATCGATTCCCGCTTGGAGCGCAGCATCTCGAGAGCTCTAATCAGCCTTGGCCTCGTTTCTCGTGGCTCGATGACCTCGTCGACAAAACCACGCTCGGCAGCAACATATGGATTGTTGAACTGCCGCTCGTACTCGTCGATGAGCTCCTGGCGCCGCTTGACCGGATCGTCTGCGGCGGAGATTTCACGGCGATGGATGACGTTGACCGCACCCTGGGCCCCCATAACTGCGATCTCTGCGGTCGGCCATGCGTACACAACGTCGGCGCGCACGGCCCTCGAGTTCATGACCACGTAGGCGCCGCCGTACGCCTTTCGGGTGATCACCGTGATCTTGGGCACCGTGGCCTCGGCGTATGCGTAGAGCAGCTTGGCGCCGTGCCTGATGATGCCTCCGTGTTCCTGCTCGATGCCGGGCAGGAACCCGGGCACGTCGACAAACGAGACGATGGGGACGTTGAATGCATCACAGAACCGGATGAAGCGTGCTGCCTTCACCGAAGATGCAATATCGAGTGTCCCCGCCAGCACCGACGGCTGATTGCCGATGATGCCGATCGCATACCCGTCGAGACGGGCGAAGCCGACAACGATGTTGCCTGCGTAGTGTTCGTGCACCTGGTAGAAGTCGCCATCGTCGACGACCATGTCGATGAGCTCGACCATGTCGTATGGCAGGTTGGCGTTGTTCGGGATGATGGTGGTCAGATCCTCATCCATCCGATCCGGCGAGTCCATCGGAGTGAAGAATGGCGGGACTTCCATGTTGTTCCTGGGGAGGAACGAGAGCAGGTAGCGGACCTCTTCGAGAGCGGACCTGTCATCGCTTGCGACAAAATGGGTGACCCCCGACTTCGAGCCGTGGGCATGCGCCCCGCCGAGATCCTCGAAGGTCACATCCTCACCGGTAACCGCCCTGATCACGTCGGGCCCGGTGATGAACAGGTGCGAGAGGCCCTCCACCTGGTATACGAAGTCAGTGATGGCGGGGGAGTAGACGGCGCCTCCGGCACATGGCCCCATGACGACCGAGATCTGCGGGATGACCCCGGAGGCCCGCACGTTGCGCTCGAAGATGCGACCGTAGCCGTCTAGTGCCGTCACACCCTCCTGGATACGGGCGCCACCTGAGTCTTTGAGGCCTACGAGGGGAGCGCCTGTAGCCATGGCCAGATCCATGATCTTGCAGATCTTGTCGGCCACTACCTCGCCGAGGCTCCCGCCGAACGCAGTGAAGTCCTCAGCGAAGACAAAGACGGTCCTGCCGTCGATAGTGCCCCAGCCGGTGATTACGGCGTCGCCGAGCGGGCGTTTGTCCTCGATACCGAATCCAGACGCCTGATGCTGGACGAGCATGTCCATTTCGTTGAATGTGCCTTTGTCGAGGAGAGTCTCGACGCGCTCACGAGCGGTCAGTTTGCCCAGATCGTGCTGGCGGTCCTCGGCGCGGCGACTCGCGGGCTCTTCTGCTGCTGCTCGCAGCTTGCGCAGTTGTTCGATCAATTCGTCGGTGGTCACGGCCCGGTCCCCGGTAGTGTCGTCTCTGTCCTTATGACTCACGGAAGCGCGATATGGCTACACCCTACGTGACGATCGTCCGCAATGTGGTGTCGTCCACACAGGATCTGGCGACCGCCGAACTGAAGAATTCGGCGGTTCCGGTGCTCGTGGTGGCACATGAACAGACCATCGGGCGGGGTCGCACCGGCAACGAGTGGTGGCAAGCGCCCCGAGGGATTGCGGCGTCGCTGGCGTTCGACCAGAATCGGTTCCCCGTCGATGATTCCTTTTCGCTGGCAGTAGGGATGATGGTGCGGGATGCCCTGATCGAAGTGTGTGGGCTCGTCGTCGACCTGAAGTGGCCGAACGACATCGAGCGCAACGGACGCAAGGTTGGCGGGATTCTGGTTGAGCGTGACGAGCAACACGTAGCTGTGGGGTGTGGCATCAATCTCTTCTGGCCACGCGCTCCTGAGCCAGCAGCCGGGCTTTTCGACGAAGACCCCGGCACCGACGTGGGGGTCACAGTCAGCCAGGTCTGGGCATCCAGCATTCTCGAGACCGAAGGGCGCTGGGACCGGGATCGGTATCTTGGAGCGTGTTCGACGATCGGCGCTGAAGTGACATGGCAGCCGGACGGTCGGGGCACCGTGAGGACGGTCGACGAGCGCGGCGGTCTGGTGGTAGCTACCGATACGGGTGAGGTGATCCTCCGCTCCGGTGAGGTTCGTACGATCCGCCCTGCCCGCTGACCCCGTCCGGTGCAAGGGGGCAGGGTCAGTTGCGGCGGCGCTTGATCTTGGGCGGTTTGCGCTTCACCGTCCGGCTCTGCACTCTACGAGCGTCGCTGCGGGCTCTCATCGAGTCGGCGACTTCTGTGTCGCGGAACCAGTTAGCGATTCTCCGGAACGGTCCGGGCTTTGGTGGCTTGGTTTGCACGGTTCGCGACACGACAGACTGCGCCATCTTGGTCCGTTTCACTCGCTGCCCGACCGTTGGGGCGGCGACGCGATTCTCCCGGGGACCGTACGTGCGCCTGCGAACGTGACGTCCGGCCGGGCCTGCAGCTGCACCAGCGACCCGACTCGTTCCCACCTGCCGCTGTGGTTGCAGAATGGCAATGGTTGCAATCAGCGCGATCAGGGTCAATCCGATGATCGTCAGCCACCACCAGTTGTTGCCAAGGAATGAATCGTCCCCGGAACCAGGGGGACCCAATACGGCGATCGTGGTTGTTGTCACCACCGGGGCCGCGGTTGTAGTGGTCGAGGTTGTGGTGGTTGGGGCTGCGGTCGTTGTAGTTGGGGCTGCGGTTGTAGTTGTTGAGGTCGTCGTGGAGGTGGTGGTCGTCTCCGGCGGCTCGGTAGTTGTCGTTGTCGTCGTTGTGGTTGTCGTTGCCGGCGGGGCAGTGGTTGTTGTTGCCGGCGGGCGTGTCGTTGTTGTGGTTGTTGTGGTTGTGGTCGTTGTGGTTGTGGTGGTTGCCTGGATGGTCACCGACATCGTGCACGTGCCACCGCCACCACCGAATGCCTGGACCGTGACGGACCCGGATCCCGTTGCGGTTGCTCCGGCACTGATAGAGACCACAACCGACCAATCGCCTCCGCCGTCCCCCGGTCCTCCGTTGCCACTGACGATGGCGGCCGAGACTCCCGAGGAGCTGACCGACGGAAGCGAGGCTCCGTCGGTGTTGAAACCAACCGTCCGTGAGACGCTCCCGCCTTGTGAGACTGTCGCCGTCCCCGGACAGGATGTCACCGCAGCCTCTGCGGAGGGGCTGTGCGCGACGAGGACTGCTGCTGCAACCAGCAACAACATGGCGGCCATCACTATCGGATAGCGAGGCAATACGTGTGATCTGCTTCGAGTCAACTAATCACCTGTCAACGGCTTACCAGACTAGACACCTGCACCACCGCGTTGTTCGAGGCTAGCGCACGCTTCAAGTTGCATATTCGGCCGAAGTCGTCGCAATCTTGAGTTCTCAGACCCCTGTTTCCGCCTCATCCGACCGGGACGGTGTCGAATAGACACTGGCAATTGCCCGAGTGTTGCCAAATAGCCGGGCACCATTGCCAACGACGAGACTCAGTGGACGGGCGAACGCCTCGGTGATGCCGGCCGTTGCGGCAGCGAAAAGTTGAAGGGGAGCGGAGATTATGCTCACCAGAGCTATGGTCCTGGACCGGTTGGCGGCGGTCAGCTCTTGGAGTACCAGCACCATGGCAGCCATGAGAATGTTGGCGATGACGGTGACCACCACGAGCCATTGAACGGTATAGGCAGTCGGCACGAGCGCGGCCATCGGGTTTCCAACCCAGTTGAAGCCGACGATCAACCCGTACACCGTGGCGGCTGAGATCAGGAATCTGTTAAACCGGCGATGGTTGTGCCGTGAGACCTCGATGTCGCCAGCAATCGCCCCTCGCATGATGCGCGGACCCATCACATACCCGAGTCCGGTACCGAGGACCAGAACCGGGTGCGCAGCAACGCGCGCCGCCTCGGCGAAGCCGAGTATCTCGGGCCCGGCGGCAAATGTGATGATTGTGGCTGCGCCAAACGCTGTGATCGGTGGTATGCCAACACCGATCAGAAGCCAGATACCGGACCGGGTCAGTTTGCGCGGGTGTAGTTTCTCAGGAGCGGCCTTGCGGGTCCGAGGGCGAGCCAGCACCAGTCCGAGCATCAGGGAGGCGAGATTGGCGATTGCCAGCGCACCGAAGGGGATCCATGCTGCGGTGACGTCGAGCGCTAAGAGAACCCCGATCGAGCAGGCCGTGATGGCAAAGTGAACAGCCGACACGGACGCAGCAGCCCAGGACCGATCGGCGATATGCAGCATGCGTCTGATGTGATCCTGAGTCGGCCAGAGGAAGGTCGTGATTGCGGTTGTGATCGTTAGTGGCAACACGACGTCGGCCGTCGAGATCTGGGCTGCGACGATACTGGCAATCCCGATGGCAATAGCGCCACCAACAGACGGCAACAAGCCGGCGGGAATGCTCTGAGACAGCACACGCGTCCGATCCTCCGCAGGCCAGGCAACTGCCACTACCTCAGCCGGGATATAGATGAGATTGTTGGCGATCACCTGCCCGAAGTTGAAGGCGGTGAAGAACACGGCGTACACGCCGAGCTCCGCCCGGCCGAGGATGTTGGCGGCGACGAGGCCGCCGAGAAAAGTCGCCAGCGATGACATTGCCGCGTCGACGACGCCTGCCCCGATTCCAAGCTTGCCGAGCAACCGGCTCCACATTGTGGGGCTAGGCCCGCGCTCTGCCAGCTCCGGTTTGGTCATCTGCGTGCGGCAGCTCGACGCTTTGGTGCGCTGTCCCACGACGTGGTGGCGAGAGATGGGAAGCGGTTCTGTTGCGCCAATATCACGAGCGCGGCGCCAACGCCGAAGAATGTCCAGAGAATCATCGCCACTTGTGCCCCCTCGAGCGTTGGGTCGAAGATGCAGTTGACCAGGATGGGTATGGGGGTCAGCATGATCCAGCCGACAACTGATGACTCGCGAGGCCGGTCGCGGTATCGCAACCGTCGGCGGAGTGTCTGCATCTCTGCCATCCAGGTGATCCACAACATGGCCCATAGAATTGCACCGAGCCACCCCATTCGAGCCAGTACACCGACATGCGAGTTGTGTGGATTGCGTAGCGGCGTCCGTTCGTCAGTCGTGATTCCATAGCGTTTGCCAAGGTCAGGGCCCATCCCTAATCCCGTGATTGGCGAATCGTTGCTGACGTCATTGAGAACCTGGGTCCATATCTTGAGCCGCCAGGCTGTGGTCTCGGTCTGGCGTTGCCCACCCTCATCCGGGTTGAGGATGCTGGTGACGTTCTTTGCGAACTGTTCGATAGAGACTTCACGTTCGTCGAATAGGGCGATCTTGACGTTGAAGATGATCCCGATGGCACCGGCAAAGACGAGCACGGCGATCATCATCATGACCATCTCAACCCGTCGCTTGCTGAGAAGGAACATGAGCGCGGCAATAAGCGCCGCGCTTGCAACCATGCCGCCCCGGTTCTGCAAGCCGGTGAAGACGATCACGAACGTGGCGAGTGTGGTGAGGGCGCCGCGTTGTCGTGGTGTGTACAACTTGCTCTCGGCGTCCGCCATCCACATGAACGCGATGGCGATGGCCGCGAGCACCGCCATATTGCCACTGCGGTGGTAAAACACGGGAACGTTCGAGTCTGGCATCCAGAGGTTCGATGGGGCGACGTAGTGCAGTACCGTCGCGAAGGGGAACCAAATGAGGTAGACGGGGAGTAGCCGGGCGTAGCGAATTAGCCAGGAGCTCACTCGGTCGGGATCGGAAACGAGCAACATCGCCACGAAGATGGCGATGCTCCCGTAATACCAAATGGCGGAGTCCCGTACCGCAAACAAGCCCCACGGCAGGATGCCGATGGCGAGAAGGACCAGACCCCACAGCATGAAGTTGCGCAGCGCTTTGAGAGATGCACCCGCGCGGATGACGCTGCCAATGCCGGTTCGAGTGCTCAGCAGCACCCAAATCCCCATGCCGATGACTGCTTCGCCGATGAACAGCGGCGTACCCGGGATGTGCAACCAGGCGAAGGCCCGGTCGAACATGATGTAGCCGACGAGGGTGAACAAGAGCGTGTTCTCGAGCCACCGCATCTGCATCGGCTCCGGTGCAATTAACCGTTCCTCGGCCACCAGGGCCGGCGCAGACCGGAGCATGGCGAAGTGGGGCGAAACTGCCGGGCGCATCGCTACCACCACCGCGGCGACAAATGCAGCAACCGTGATCGCGACCACGAGGATTGATGTGGCGGTGATCTCCGCGATTAGCGGCATAAGAGCTAGCTCGGCCATATTCATCTCTCGTTACCGGATTCGGCGAAACACGCAACGCACTGTTGCTCTCTGGGAAAACTGTAACCGTGCATACCAACACATGTCCTCTGCACCACCCCCATTGTTGGGCTAGGTCGCGGGTTTGTCGCCGCGACTGGAGCACCGGGCGCCCCAGCATCTCACGCCGCAGGGGAGCGAGGTTGTAGACATAGCCGAGTACCGGCACGCCGACGACGGCAAGGTACCGCTGTAATTCCTCCGCCACAGGAATATCGCTGCGGTGGGCCACCACAATCATCACGCGATTCGCAAGTCGAATCACAGTTCCGCTGTGGGCGAGTCGCAGCGCCGGCGGCGCATCGATCAGAACGAGGTCGAATCGATTCTCGATCTCGTGGATCAGGTTTGCGGCCTGTGTCGATGCAAAGAACTCAGGAATCCTGGTTCCGTGAGATCCCCTCTTGAACAGTGTTATCGAGCCGGTCTCGGTGTCAGTGATCTCTTCGCCGATCTCGTCGAGGCTGGCTTCGCCTGCAATCACGTCTGTCAACCCGGGACCGTCGGCAGTCTCCGGCGCCAACAACCTGGTGAGAGCGGGATTGACGAAGTCGGCATCGATCAGAGCCACCCGGCGACCGCCCCGGGCCGTGGCAAATGCCGTATTGGCGGTGACCGTCGTCTTCCCGTCGGCAAGGGTCGCCGAGGCAACGACCACCGATTTGAACGGGTCGCCATCTGCACCGTGCTGTCGAAGTTCGATGCCGGTCGCGACAAACCGGAAGGCCTCGGCCGCGGCCGACTGGGGCGCCTCGGTAGTCGGCAGAGATGTGGAGAGACGTTCCTCGCCGAACACCGGCACGTCCGCGATGAGGCCGGTTTGAAGTACGGCCTCAGGCTCACTTCTGGAGTGGAACCCGCGACGGCGTCGTGCCAGAGACTGGGCGACGAGAGCTCCGAGAATGGATCCTCCGAGCAAGCCGAGGACGATCATTATCACCGGACTCGACGGGTCTGCGGACTGGGCCGGATCGGAGAACACGACGATGTTGCCCGCCAGTTCGGCGTCTACTGAAAGCTGGTCGCGGCGCAATTGGAGGGCGCTCAATCGGCTACGGATCTCATCCTGTTCCCGTTGCAAGCTGGCAATCTGGTCCGGTTCTTTGAAAGTCCCCAGCGCGATTTGCAGAAAGTCGACCCGGGTTCGCAACTCGTCGAGCTGGGCATTGGCGGCGGCAATCACCTCGGGAGCGGCGGTGGCCGGCGGCCTATCGAAGTTGAGAACCGCCTCTATTGCTGTCTGCAGATCGGTCTGTATCTGTTCCTGCTCCGGATCTGCCTGCTGGAGCTGGTCGAGAAGCTCTGCGACCTGGTCGAGCTCGTCCACCCGTTGGGCGATGGAGCGGTCAAGCTGGTCGAGACCGTCCTCGAAGGTAGATTGAGCTCCTTCGCCGGTTACCGCCCTGTAGGCGCTTCCCAGCTCGTTTGCGACGATCACGGCGATATCGGCATCGGGGTCCGAATACGAGATGGTCATCAGGTCGGTCGCCTGGGCCGCGTCGACGCTCGTATTGTCGACCATGTCTTCGACGGCGACGACGATTGGGGGATCGTATGCGGCCAGGGACTCAGACGCCCGGTTGGCTACGGCCCGAGATTTTGCGATCTCGATCTGGTCGGCGACGTATCGTTCCGGGTTCAGCTGGTTCGTCACCTCGAAGACGATCGAGGACCTCGGGTCCTGAACGCCAACAGTCGTGGTCGCGGTCCACGCCTGGTTGCTGTCTGCGTACCACCAGGCGGCCGCGGTGAATACCACGGTTATGGCCAACACGAGCCACCGGTATCTCCAGGCGGCACCGAGCAGCGTCGGCTCCAGATTTAGATTGACAGTTTCCATGGGAACTCTCGGTGCGGCGGTCGAGCGAGCGTACTACACGATGTAACTCAACCGATGGGACTGACGTGATTCTGGCTACAGGTTGTTTGCGGTGGCCACGGGTAGGTGCGGACGTCCTTTCCGGCTGTGTATTGGGTCAACTAGCCAACGCATGACCAAGGCTGGGCCGCGAGGGCTCTGTTTGGCTCGCGGGAGGGGTCCGGACGCTTAGGATCGGCGTTGCCGTGGTGCTATTGAATCCACGGGTCGACAAGTCACATGGGGGGCGGGGGTTGGACCCGTCTTCAGCAAGAGAGGTAGGAAAAGGTGAAGATTCTTCTATTCGGTGCCGGCGGGTTCATCGGCTCGAACCTGGTAGAGCATTTGATCGAGCAGGGTGAGCATGAGGTTGTAGGCCTCGATGTCACCGATGCCAAGCTGGCCGGGATCGAAGGTCCGAACTTCAGGTTCGTCAAAGGCAGCATTGCCGATGTTGACCTCGCCAACGAGTTGGTGGCGGAGACCGATGTCGTGGTGGACCTCATCGCCTATGCCAATCCCAGCATCTACGTGGAGTCGCCACTCGACGTTGTCAATCTCAACTTCTTCGAGAACATGAAGATCCTCGAGTACTGCCTGAATCATCAGAAGAAGCTCATCCAGTACTCGACATCGGAGATCTACGGCAAGCGGACTCGTGACGAGGAATACCACGATGACCTGTCCGATCTGGTCATGGGCCCCATCCAGAAGCAGCGGTGGATCTACGCATCCTCCAAAGCGCTGCTGGAGCGCATCATCTACGCCCACGGCATCAAGGGCGACCTCGACTATTCGATCATCCGTCCTTTCAACTTCGTCGGGCCGCGTTTCGACTACCTCGTCCCGGCAGGGGCAAAGGGTGGGCCGCGGGTGTTCTCGCACTTCCTGTCGGCGTTGTTCACGGGCGGGCCGATCTATCTGGTGGATGGCGGCGGTCAGCACCGTTGCTTCACGCATATCAAGGATGCCTCCGAAGCGTTCTCGGCGATCCTCGAGAACCCGGGTGGGCACAACGAGATCTTCAACATCGGCAATCCCGACACCAACACCACGATGGAGGGTCTTGCTCGCATGATGCAGGACATCTACGCGGACCTCACCGGTACCAAGCCGGAGAACGAGTTGGTCGTAATCGACGGCGAGGACTTCTACGGCAAGGGTTACGAGGACATGGACCGGGTGCCGCCGAACGTAGACAAGCTGATGGGTCTTGGTTGGAAGCCGAAGCGGGATCTCGACACGATCTTCCGCGAGGCAATCAAGTACTACGTGGACCGTCCCGAGCTCACCAAGGGGATCCTCGGTGGCTAGCCGTCGGATCTGAATCACCGCTCACCGGTTTGGGCACCGGCGAGGGGAGGGGTTGAACAATGGGGAATGGGAAGGTATTGAGCCGACGTGGGTGGGCCTGGGTTACCGGGCTCGCCTTCGTTGCTGTGTTGTTGGCTGGTACACCGGGGACATCGCAAGCGGTCGAGGTTGGTTCCGGCGACGACATCATGATCTTTGTCGCCCACCCCGACGACGACATCATCACCGCGGCAGGCGTAACGATGGATCATTTCGACAATGGCACCGGTGACGTCACAGTCGTCTTCATGACCAACGGTGAGCGTTGCGAGTCGCCCAGCCAGGCATCCGACCCGGGGCGGTGCCCCGGCGGCCTCGACTCGAATATCGGCACCACCCGCCAGCAAGAGGCCGTGAATGCGCAGAAGGAGCTCGGCGTCGCCACCGGGCTTGGCGGGTCCGGAGACAACAACCTGATCTTTCTCGGTTATCCCAACGGTTTTGTCGACAAGGTCCGCTATGGCGACCAAGGTACTTTTCCGGTCCTGGTTCACACTGCAACCTGGGCGGGCTATGGCCTCGGCGACACCGACTGGCACGATTATCGAACCGCTTCGAGCGGGCAGCATGTGGCATACCCGTCGGGCACGATGTCCCAAGACCTCATGGATGACGTCGTTGCGCTGCTGAACACGTATCGCCCTGATCATATCTTTACCCACAGCTTGTGGGATCGGCATGAGGACCACCACGCCACCTACTTGGCCTTGATCGACGCGATCAAGGAGATTCAGGATGTCGATCCCTCCTACGACCCGTACATACACTCGGCGATCGTGCACGTAGAGAACCCGGCGTATTGGAATAACTGGCCGGCATCCGCAGATCCGACTGCTCACGTTGAGAACTATGGGCCCTCTGGGGTCGAGGACGATTCCGACGACGAGCTGGTCTGGGATCAACGAGAGAGCATCGAGGTTCCGGCGAGCATGCAGCAGTCAACCGGTTCGGGGAACAACCCGAAGTGGGAGGGCATTCAGGCGCATTCGAGCCAGCTCATATACGACCAATTCATCGAGCGTTTCGCTCATAAGGACGAGGTGTTCTGGGTTGAGCGACTCGGCGAGGCCGAGGGAATACCGGATTCTTACGCGGTCGCCGAGGGTGGTTTCGTCTCGGATCCCGCATCGGGAGTTCTGGCCAATGACGTCCGTGGCATTGCTCCCAACGGCGGCCCGCCTGCCATCGATCCCACCCCACTCGGGCCGATGTCGGCAGAGCTCGTCTCAGGGCCTGTCCACGCGTCTTCGTTCTCGCTCAACCCGGACGGGTCGTTCAGCTATGTCCACGACGGCAGCGAGACGAGCAGCGACTATTTCACCTACCGTCCCGTGCAGGGGTCAACCGACGGCCTGTCGGCCATGGTCACGATCAACGTCTCCCCGGTCAATGATGCACCGAGCGCAGTCGCCGATAGCTACAGCCTCGAGAACGGCGCCACCCTAAATGTGCCGGCTGACGGGGTACTCGACAACGACACCGATTCGGAGAACGACAGCCTGACGGCCGTCAAGGTTTCCGACCCGGCACATGGATCATTGTCTTTCAACAGCGACGGTTCCTTTATCTACACCCACGATGGCTCGGCAACCACAAGCGATTCGTTCTCCTACAAGGCGAACGACGGGCAGGACGACTCAAATACTGCCACCGTCTCGCTCGCCATCGATGAGAAGGTTGTCGAACCGGGCGACCCTCTCGACGTGAGCATCGGCGGGCCGGCAATCGGGGCTACTGGTGTCGGCCAACACTTCACCGCAACGGTGCTTGGCGGCGAAGGGACAAAATCCTATTTGTGGTCGGCAACGCACAATGGAACGACCGTCGATACAGGCACCGGGACGAGCTTCGATTTCTCGTCGGCTGTCAATGGTGAGTACACCATCTCTCTCACAGTGACAGATTCGTCGGGGGACGGCTCCGACACGCATGACCTCAAGCTCATGGGTGACATTGCCGGGTTGGCTTTTACGAGCGACATCATCTGGCTTGCCGATGCCGGGATCACACAGGGCTGCAACCCGCCGGCCAACGACATGTACTGTCCAAATGACCGGGTCACCCGTGGGCAGATGGCCGCGTTCCTGGTGCGCTTTCTCGGGCTCGTTGACGTGGCCCCCGGTATCGCCTTCGATGACATCAACGGTTCCGTGTTCGAGACAGACATCTTGAAGCTGGCGACGGCAGGGATCACGAAGGGCTGCAACCCGCCCGCCAATGACATGTACTGTCCAAACGACTATGTCACGCGTGGGCAGATGGCTGCGTTCCTGGTGCGGGCGCTGGGTCTTGCGTCCCAAGATCCCGGTATCGACTTTGTCGACGACAACGGCACCATCTTCGAGGACAACATCGAGAAGCTGGCTACGGCGGGTGTCACCAAGGGCTGCAACCCCCCTACCAACGACATGTTCTGCCCAGACGACTATGTGACCCGGGGCCAGATGGCGGCGTTCCTACACCGAGCCGACGGGCTATAGGAGCGATTGTCGGGAGACACTCCTAAGCTTGAGCCGCCCAGCAAATCCTCGTACTCGAAAGAGGGATTGATCATGACTCTTATCGGCGTGAACGTGCGCCGAACTCTCCAGCTGCTCTTGTCTGTGGTGCTTCTGTTTGGGGCAACCACGGTGATTGCATCTCAGAGTGCGGAAGCTGCCTATCCCGGTGGGAACGACTGGATCACGTTCCAAAACAGCAGCGAGGACAGCGATATCTATGTAGCGCCTGTTGGCGGGGGCACTCCTACCAAGATCTCGGAATCGGCGTACTTCCAGTCCGATCCCGCCTTCTCTCCCGATGGAACGATGATTGCCTTTGCCAGCAACCATGAAGGTCAGTCGAGTATCTATGTTGCAGGCTTTGATCCCTCCGGGCCCTCGATGGATGCGCAAGGTGACTGGGTGCGCGTTACGAGCGGGGGAATCGACGGTGAGCCCACGTGGTCGCCGGACGGTAGCCAGGTTGCTTTCCAGCGCCGGATCGTGACGGTGCTGTCCACCGGGATTGTTGATGCTGATGACGGCACCGGTGTCACGCTCACCGATACAACGGCCAACTTCATCGGCGACGGTGTTCAAGCCGGTGACCAGGTAGCCAACACCACCGACGCTTCGGCCGGCATAGTGGCTTCGCGTACTGCAACAACGGTGACGTTGGCAGCGGCATTGAGCGGTGGCACGGACAACCAGTGGCAGGTCGGCGACTCGTATTCGATCTCACGATCAAATCGTCAGATCTTCAGGGCACCGACAGACGGGTCGAATCAATCGGGCATCCTGCTGAGCCCCGCAGGTTCGCAGCTGCTTTATACCGACGAGGAGCCGGTGTGGTCTCCTGACGGCTCGAGGATTGCGTTCTCTTCGACACAGTTTGCCGCCAATTCCGACATCCTCACCATGGGCGGTGTTGACGGCTCTTCGCGGACGAATCTCACTCCCGACACGGGGACGTTCGACAACGTGGCCAGCTCTCCATCGTGGTCGCCGGACGGATCGCGCATCGCCTTCCAGATCGCTGAGCCAAACACCGCCGACCTCAACATCTGGACGATCACTTCCACCGGTACCGGCCCGGATCAGGTGACAAGCGCAGCCACCGACGATGTCGAGCCGGCATGGTCACCCGACGGTTTGCTCATCGCATATCGCAACGCAGACACCGGCGCCATATACAAGGTTGCGTCGACCGGGGGTACCGGGACCGCGGTCACCACGCCAGGCACACCGGCAGGGTCACACAACAAGCCCAACTGGCATCCGGCGTTGACGGTGTCGGTGAGCGGTCCGACGACCGGGGCCACCGGTACCAGCTACACCTTCACGTCGTCGGTGTCAGGCGGCGATGACACAAAGTCCTACGCGTGGGTCGCCAGTCGCGACGGCGCGACCGTCCAGACAGGTAGTGGCGCCACCTTCACCTTCTCGTCTCCTACCCGTGGCGACTACACGATCAAGCTGACCGTGACGGCTTCGTCGGGCTCGGTCTCTGACACCAATGGGCTGAAGCTGATCGGCGACATCGCGGGACTGGCGTTCACCGGTGACGTCATCTGGCTCGCCGACTCCGGTATCACCAAGGGCTGCAACCCGCCCGCAAACGACCTGTTCTGTCCGAACGACCGGGTCACACGGGGGCAGATGGCGGCGTTCCTGGTGCGGTTCCTCGATCTGGGCGACATCGACGGAAGCATCGACTTCTCGGACATAGGGGGTTCCGTGTTCGAGGACAACATCCTGAAACTGGCAACAGCCGGTATTACCAAGGGCTGTAATCCGCCCGCAAACGACATGTTCTGCCCCAACGACATCGTGACACGGGGCCAAATGGCTGCCTTTCTCGTGAGGGCTCTGGGTCTCACCGATGACGACCCGGCGATCGATTTTGTCGATGACGACGGCAATATCTTCGAGGCCAATATCGAAAAGCTGGCGACGGCGGGGATCACAAAGGGCTGCAACCCCCCGACCAATGACAGGTTCTGCCCCAATGACTTTGTGACACGAGCGCAGATGGCTGCATTCCTACATCGTGCCGATGGGCTAGCCGGATGACAGGACTACCCAAAACGGACCAGCGGAGGCTGGGCTGGACTAACTCTAAGAATACGCATCGTGGCCGGTGATATGCTGTGAGCAGTGGGCCAGGCCAGTGGTGATGACACTCAGTAGGCTGGATCTGCTGGAAACAACCTCGTAGTCGAAAGAGGGATCAATCATGACTCTTGTTGGCGTCAACGTGCGCCGGACTCTCGGGTTGCTCTTGTCTGTGGTGCTCTTGTTTGGGGCAACCACGGTGATTGCATCTCAGAGTGCGGAAGCCGCCTATCCCGGTGGCAACGATTGGATAGTGTTTAGCAACAGCAGCGACGGTGACAGCGATTTGTATGTCGCTCCCATTGGCGGGGGAACACCGACCAATGTGACGAACTCGCTCTACTTCCAGTCTGATCCGGTGTTCTCGCCGGACGGGACAAAGCTTGCCTTTGCCAGCAACCACGAGGGGACTTCGAGCATCTATGTCGCAGAGTTTGACCCCACCGGTCCCTCACTCAATGCAGAGGGCTCATGGGTTCGCGTCTCGAGCGGGGCGACCGACGGTGAGCCGACATGGTCACCCGACGGCACGACCATTGCATTCCAGCGGCGGTTTGATTTCACGGTCTCGGGCACTGCCACGGCCACCCATGCAACGAACTTGGTCGACGCGGCAGCCACGTTCCTCACCGACGGTGTGGATCCCGGCTTTGCCGTCGACAACACGACCGCTGTGACGTCGGGGCTCGTTACGAGTGTCGACCAGACAACGCTTGTTACCGACATCGCCTGGACGACCGGCGACGCCTATAGCATCGCCGTCGTTCACAGACAGCTCTTCACGGCCGCATCAGACGGAAGTGATGCCGGAAGTGAGACGCAGCTAGGCGGTCAGGGCAGCACGCCTGCCTTCAGCGACACCCAGCCGGTCTGGTCGCCGGATGGCACCCTGCTTGCGTTCACGTCAACCGAGGATGGGTTGAACTCCGACATCCTTACGATGACGCCGACCGACACGACTGGTGCTTCCCGGACCAACCTGACGACGGCCGGGACGCTCGATGCTGTTGCCAGCTATCCGGCATGGTCACCCGACGGGACACACATCGCCTTCCAGATCCAAGAGGAGGAAGGCCAGCCAACAGCCGACAACTTCAACATATGGACCATCACCTCCGCTGGGGCCGACGAGTCTCAGATAACAACCGGTGCGGGTGATGAGGTAGAGCCGGCATGGTCGCCCGACGGAACACTCATCGCATACCGTGACGTTCCGACTGGTGCCGTATACGGCGTGGCGTCAAGCGGTGGAGCCGGATCCGCAGTCACGACCGCCGACACGCCAACCGGGGATCACAATACGCCGGATTGGCAGCCCACTTTGGCAGCCGTCAACGATGCGGCATCGGTGGACGAGGACGGTTCGGTCAATATCGATGTGCTCGCCAACGACCTTCCGCTTGTTGACGACGTCGGTACTCTAGATTCGTCGGCCACGCTCATTACCGAGCCCACCAAGGGCACGGCGGTTCGTCAGGGAGACGGATCGTTCATCTACACCCACACGGGCCCGGAGATCGGCGTCTCGTCGACAACCGACACCTTCGAGTACGAGATCACTCAAGGCTCGTTCAGCTCGACCGCCGAGGTCACGGTGACCATCAACCCGGTCGACAACGCACCAACTGCGGTTGACGACGAGTACTCCGCCGGCCACGGCGCCTCGTTAACGGTGACTTCCGCCAACGGAGTGTTGACCAACGACAGCGACCCCGAGGGCTCGGGCCTCACCGCCGTGAAGGTGTCGGATCCGGCACACGGAACGCTGACGCTGAATGCCGACGGGTCGTTCACCTATACCAATGACGGTGCATCGGACGATGCCGTTGTCGACACGTTTACGTACATGGCAAACGACGGCACCAACAACTCGGCTCCGGCCACGGTGACCATCAACGTCGCTGCACTCAACCCGGATCCGCCGTCGGTCACCGTCGATGGGCCTTCATTTGGCGGTCCCGGTATGGAAGCGAGCTTCACATCCGCTGTGACCGCAGGGTTCGGCCCGAGGGTCTATGACTGGTCGGTCATGCTGGGTGGTTCCGAAGTAGCGACAGGTACGGCCACGACACTCGACTTCACGCCGACCCAGTCGGGTGCATACACGGTCGAACTGACCGTCACCGACGATGCAGGCGCCGGTACCGGCAGCCACGACTTCACCGTCCTGACCGATATCAGCGGCAGCATCTTTGCTAGCGACATCGTTTGGCTCGCCAACGAAGGTGTCACCAAGGGCTGTAACCCGCCGACCAACGATGAGTACTGCCCGAACAGCAACGTGACTCGTGGTCAGATGGCGGCGTTCCTGGTGCGGTTCTTGGGTCTCACCGATCAGAACCCGGCAATCGACTTTGTCGATGACAACGGCTCGATCTTCGAGGACAATATCGAGAAGCTGGCAACGGCCGGGATCACCAAGGGGTGTAACCCGCCGACCAACGACGCATTCTGCCCGAACGACTATGTGACTCGTGGTCAGATGGCGGCGTTCCTGGTCAGGGCCCTCAGCCTCACCGACAACGGCGGCGGCAACCTATTCACTGATGACGATGGTTCCGTATTCGAGAACAACATCGACATTTTTGCCACCGCAGGCATCACCAAGGGCTGCAACGCCGCCGGTGATGAATTCTGCCCGAACGACTACGTCACTCGTGGTCAGATGGCGGCCTTCCTGCACAGGGCCGATGGCCTGAAGTAGAGACAACGATGTGGGCGGGCCCTGGGTGCCAGGGCCCGCCCGTCATCGCAAGGTAGAACGGGGAGCTAATGAGACTGCTGGTAACCGGCGGAGCCGGGTTCATCGGATCGCACCTGTCGAGGGCCCTGCTAGATGAGGGCCACGACGTCCGAATCGTGGACAACCTCTCCACAGGTTTCGAGCACAACCTGACGGCGATCAAGGGCGACATCGAGTTCGTCGACGCCGATCTGCGTGATGCCGATGCTATGCTTTCGGTCACCTCCGGCATGGATGCAGTCTTCCACCTTGCTGCGATGGGGAGCGTCCCGCGCTCGATCAAGGATCCAAGGACTACCTTCGATATCAACGTAACCGGCACACTCAATGTGCTTGAAGGCGTCCGCCGCAACGGTGTGGGCACGATTATCTACGCGTCATCATCGAGCATATACGGCGACTCGGATGCCGAGTTCAAGGCCGAGAACCAACCGTTCAACCCCATCTCGCCCTATGGAGCGTCCAAAGCCTCGGCTGAGTTGAACGTGCTTGCCTTTGGTCGGGCATTCGGGTTCAACGCGTTGGCGCTGCGCTACTTCAACGTGTTTGGGCCTAACCAGAGCCCGCAAGGGGCTTATGCGGCCGTGATACCGGTGTTCATAACACATGCACTCCGTGGGGAACCATGGACGATAAACGGAGATGGCCAACACTCCCGCGACTTCACGTTCGTTCGTAACGTCGTCGATGGCAATCTCAAGGCCCTGGCTCGCGCCTCAGATCTCGATCCCGTGGCGATGAACGTGGCATGCGGCGGGTCGATCAGCCTGCTGGAACTAAGCGATGCGATCAGGGAATTTGCCGGTACCAGTGTGTTCCCGATCCATGGGCCGGCGCGGGTGGGTGATATCGTCAGGTCCCGTGCTGCGATCGACCTCGCCAAAGAGAAGTTGGGCTACGAGGTGATCGTCAATTGGCGCGATGGCCTTCGTGAGACCGTGGACTGGTATCTAGGCAACTCGAACGCTTGAGCCTCGCAGCGGTGTGCCGGCAATCCCGGTTCGCCGCCACTTGAAGTCCGCTAGCCGGCACCGTTGTGGGTGCGCCGCGCGTCGGGCGATATCTTCTGATCCCATAGTCTTTTCGTCACCCAGATCGGACGTGCCATCCCCGCCATGAGCAGGTTCAGCAGCGTCCGTGCGAGGGCGCCGTCGCCGTATGACAGGCCGCCCATGCGGTAGTGGAACTGGGCGAAATCATCACGCCAGATATCGAACCTCTTCCAAAGAGGCATGTTGCGCTCACTGGCGAGGTATTGGTCCCTGGTCGGTAGCGGCGTGCCTGCGATTCTGGCCAGGCGCCGTGCCTCGAGAAATCGATGCGTCCTCCTACCTTCGCGGAATCGCAGCATGACGTTGCTCGTCGCGTACACCCGGTAGAGCAGCAGAGCCTCAGGGATCGCGACAACCGGCCCAAGCTCGGACATGCGATCACAGAACTCGATGTCGGCGGCGGCGCGCAGCGAGGCGTCATAGCCGCCAATCTGGTCGAAGTGGCGTCTCCGGTACATCGTCGTCCCGCCGAAGACCATGGTCGGCTCGCCGCGCTGCTGCAACCGCTCGAATTCTGCAACGGAAGCGGGCCCGGTCTTGGAAAGGCTGAGAATCTCATCGTGTTCGTTGATGTGGGACACATAGGAGCCGACCACCGCCACCTCGGGCTGGTCATGCAACAGCTCGAGTTGGCGTTCCAGACGGTGCGGGACGGAGATGTCATCCGAGTCCATCCCGGCGATCAACTCTGCCGTAGCCATTCCGACCCCGCGGTTGGTTGTCGCCGCAGCACCCGAGTTGACTTCATTGCGGAACGCTTTGACTCGGGGGTCCTTCTTGGCGTACTCACGGATAATGTCCCAGGTGGAGTCTGTCGAGCAGTCGTCACCAATGATGAGCTCGAGGTCTTCGTGGGTTTGGTTGAGGATGCTCTCAATGGCGCGCCCGATGTACTTCTCGGAGTTGTACGCAGGCATTACGACGCTGACATTTGGGGAGAGATTGGTCACGGTGATTGGATTGTCGGCCCGGCTTCGGTCGGGCTAGTCGTGGTCTCGAGAATCTGCGCCGCACCATACTGGCGGCGCAGCCACCAGCGGCCGCCGATGACCCGTATTGAGCCCTCGATGATGTAGCCAAGGGGTCTGGCAAACGCTTCGGTTGCGCCCGCGGTCAGCGCAGCCAGAGGCAGCGCGGGCGTCGCAAAAATCGAGATGATGGCGAGCGCGCGAGCATGGCCTGCACCGAGCAGCTCCCGGCCGTATATCAGAAACACGGCGGCAAGCAGATTGGCCAGGATGGTGGCGATGACGAGGCCACCGACGGTATAGGCCGTTGGCACCAGCCAGGCCATGGGATTGAGCACCCAGTCAGAACCGGCCACAACTGCGTATGCGGCGGTTGCGACCAACATAAGGCCCAGGAACGACCTTCGGTTCCTCCTCCCAATCTCTGGTGCGCCCTGGGAGCCGGCACGAACTGCTCGCGGCCCCAATACCGCCATTAACCCCGCCGACAACACCGTCACCGGCTGTGCCACTTGCCGGGCCGCCTCAGCAAAGCCGTAGGCCTCCGGACCTGCGAGTTGAGTGACAATGTTTGCGGCAATGAACGCGAATGCCGCTGGTGTCGCCGCCCTGGTGACCAACCACTTTCCCGACGCAACTAATCTGCTTAGCTCGAGCCCCGGATAGCTCATGTCGGGGCGCCGGTGGCCGCCGGCAAGCACGATCCCAACGGTTATCGAAAGCACATTGGCGAATGCGAGAGATCCAAACGGTATCCAGGCACGCTCCACGTCCATCGCCAGCAGAACGGCGATACCGACAGCGACTCCGATGAGCTGTACGGTCGAGACCACGACCGCATGCAACGACTTGTCCGCGATGTGAAGCAGCTGGCGGACGTGATCCTGCATCGGGGAGACAATGATCGTGATCGCAGTCGTGATCGCCAGGGCTGTGACTACCGATCCGCTGGTCAGCCCGCCCGTCCATGCGGCGGCGGCCAGCGCTGCCAGGATGCCGAGTGATCCCGGGATCAAGGCCAACGCGAGGCTCCTTCGAATCGTCCCGAGCCGCTGCGAACGCGGGAGATCGACTGCGACGACCTGCGCTGGTACGAGGACCAACTCAGCCACGATCACTGATCCCAGGAAGAAAGCGGTGAAGAAGACCCCATAGATGCCTAGATCTGTTTCACTGAGGAGACGCACAGCTGTGAGCCCCGCGGCGAACGTAGCTAGGGACGCTACCGCGGCATCGACTACACCGGCAGCAAGCTGTCGTTTGCGAGGTGCCCCGGTCGGTGTCATACCCGCGTCCCCCATCTAGTAGAGCTGCGCGATTGTCTCGGCTAGCCGCAGTGACCAGGCGACTACGGTGAGGAGCGGGTTTGCATAGCCGCCGACGGGGAATACCGAGGAGTCGGCTATGAACAGGTCTGCAACGCTGTGAGCACGGCTCTTGATATCGACGACGCCGGTTCGAGGGTCGAGTGACATCCTGGCCGTTCCGAGATGGTGGTGACCACCGCGGAGGTCCGGTCCCCAGTCTGGCGAATCGTCTGTGAACGCCTCCTCAGGGATTAGCCGACCGAGTCCAGCTGCCTCGAGACGTTCTCCGATGATCTGCTGGGAGCGGATGACAGACTCCTTGTCGATTCTGCTCAGCCGCCAATCGAGTCTGATGCGAGGCATTCCGAGGGCATCCCGGCGCGACCAGTCCAGAGTCATTCTGCTATCCGGGTTCGGCGCCTGCTCGCTCTGCGTGTATAGGCCAAGCTGAGTCGGTCTACGCAACGCTTCGTGGTAGATGACGTTGAGAATCTCGGGCGCACCCCGGAACAGACGCTTGGCAATGCCTGCAGTTCCCACCGGGAGCGTGCCGGCTCTCAATTGCTCGAGGAGGCGGCGTGGCGACCGCAGATTCGCGACGACGAGCTTGAATGCCTGATACGCATCCGAGTGGTCTCGATCGACCGGACCAACCGTCTGCAGATGGGTGGAGAAGTTGAGCAAGCGCTCAGCCTCCCGGCGTTGCTCGCTGATCGTGTAGGCAACCTTCATCGCTCCCGATGGCCGCTGCATCGCTAGCCGGGCCCTGACGCCGCCGTAGCCCGAGTCTATGGCCGGGAGATATGGCCGGTCGCGGGTCCGCTCGGGATAGAGCTCGATCCTGCCGGTGACGAGGTGCGGGTGCTCCATGAAATGCCGTCCAACGAGATCGTGCTCATTGGCCAATCCTTGCGGTCGCACCCGATTCGAGACGAGCAGCAACCTTGCGGTTTCGAGAGCCCCGGCGGCCAACACCACTACGCGTGCCTTGACGGCGAACTCGTTTCCATCACGGCCGGCCACTCGAACGCCGGTAGCTCGGGTTGCTGCTTCGTCGGTAGATATCTCGGTTGCAGTCGCGCCCAAGACCACGCTGATTCGTGGCGACCGCTCGAGCTTATCTCGGTACACAGCCCCGAACTTCGTTGGTGGGCTGCCCTGCCAAAGGGCGATCTCGACATCGTCGCCGACAAATGGAGGTCCGTACATAGAGGGGAGCGACAGTTCGGGAGTTGGAGTCCACTGTTGACTCTCTAACTGGCACAGCCGTGCTGCACGGTCGTAGTAGGGCTGCATCTCCTGATGGGAGATGGGCCATCCAGAATGCGTTACCCAGGAACGCTCGGCGAAGTCCATCGGATCGAGTGGTCGGCACCATCCCGCCCACAGTTCGCTTGCTCCCCCGAGGACCCGGACCCGGCTTTCGGTGAGGTTGTAGTAGTCGAGACCGACGTTGGCTCCTAGGTTCAGATCCTGAGCCGCTGGTTGGATATCGAGTCGGCCGCTCTCGACGAGCACGATGTTGAGATTCGTGGCTTCCAGGAGTCGGAGGGCGAATGAGATTCCAGCGGGCCCACCGCCGACGACGCAAACGTCGGTCCGCAACTCAGTGTCGCGAGGTAATGCCTCGATCTGCTGCAGCGTCATTCTGCCGTCTCACGAGCCGCAGCTATCACCGCGCTCAGTTCCGCCATGACGTGGTCACGATCTATCAATGGAACCGCTACGACCGGGGCTGCCTCGAAGTGGCTTTCGATAGCTGAAGCCAGCCGGGTGGTGACAGTGGGTATGTCGGCGGGCGCTATCAGGGAAACGCGGCTGTGGGTCGTTTGCGTTTCGGGCAACCGCGCCAGCCCCACCGATGTCGAGGACAACAAGGCGACGTGCGGTGTACATCGCCTCGGCCAGCGTCAGCCCGCCTTCCTCACGAAGACCGGTTAACACGACCGTCGTAGCACCTCGCATCAGACTGACCACCTGTTCTCGGGGTATGCGCCCGGTGAATTCCACCCGTGCAGCGATGCCTAGCGTGGCTGCAGATTGTTCGAGATTGCTCCGTTGCGGACCATCGCCCACCATAATCAGACGGATGTCCTCTCGTGTCTCGGCGATCGCCTCGAGCGCAAGCTGCGGTCCCTTGCGGGACTCCATCGGCGATGCCCAGAGGACGTACCGTCCGTCATCCTCTGTCGGGAAATCCGGCACGACGGTCAGAAGGGCATGGTTGAAGATCCTCGAGTTGGCCCTAACCGCTTGTGGAAGCAGCGCCCGGGATTCCTCGTTTTGGAGGAGACGCTGCGTTGCCGCCGTCGCCGTCTTCCGCACGGGTCGAAGAGCTGACATAACTCTCACGGATGCATAATCGAGGAGTTCCTGAGCCGATCCAGCAAGCCCGAGCAGGCGACGCAACGGGCGCGGTGTTATTACACCTCCGCCCACCGGTCCCCAGACACTGGGGATCCCCAGGTGGACCATGGGAGTCGGTAGCCAGACCGCGGAGAATGTTGCGTGGACCGCTACGTCGTAGTGGTGCTCGGCTACGAGCTCTTGAGCTCGTTTGCGGGCTTTGTGCAGCCACGCCAGGTAGTGAAGAACCTCCGGTATGCGGTGCCAGCGGAACATCGGACCCGCTCGCCGGTCGGACACCTCTACAAATCGAGCGGGGCTATGCGGGTGGTCCCTCGTCCATTCGTCGATCTCGTCCATGTGGCGGCTGCCTGTGATCACTGTGACATCGCAGAACTCCATGAGTGCGGTCACTACCCCCCAGCCCGCCCCGTGCTCCGAGCCCCCCTTGGGGGAGCAGGCGTAGGCGAGCACGATGATACCGGGACGCCCCGACTCGTCATCCATTGGCAATAGTGCTTCCCGCTCCCTGGCCGGTTGCAAGCCAACCGTCCCAATCGAGATTCTGATCGTCCCATGCGAACGCGTCGTGCCCGGCGCCGACATACGTGTTGTTCTCAAAGACTATGTTGCGATCGGTGAATACAGAAGGATCGCCCATGTCCTGTGCGACCCCGGTCTGTCCGTACCACATTGTGATCGTATTGTCGTGGATGCGGATGTTCTCGAGCCTGTGCAGCCCTGTGCTGCTTTCCCGATTCTGCTGGATACCGGTGATGCCATCGGCATTGTTGGTCACGACGTTGTCATAAACCTGGACATTGCTCGACGCAGCAATGAGGATGCCGGCGCCCCATAGCCAGTCGCCCATAACGTAACCGTTGTCGTACACCTCGTTGTCGCGGATGACCGCATCGAATGAGATCTCATGGATGATGCCGGGCGCGAGATTGCTGAAGACAACGTTTCCCTCGTAGGTCGTGTCGTAGCAGTCGATGTCGGTCCAGAGGCCCGGCCCCAGGTTGTGATGAGCGTTCACATCTCGAACGACGAGTCCCACCGTTTCCTTGAATTTGGCTCCGGCTCCCTCCCAACCCCAATTGAACCCGCGGATGTTGTTGTGATCGAGCTCCGACGACTCGACCAGGATTCCCGTGCCGCCGTCGCCGGTGATGCCTTGCTGGCCGTTGTGGTGCGCATGAACATTGCGGATGGTGGTTTCATCGCCAGCCCGAATCCCGGCTGCATGATTGAGGCGTACCTCGACACCCTCGATTAGCCAATTGGTACCGCGCGATCCGAGAGATGCCTCGGACTGGATCGCACCTCGCTGAGCCATTGACGCGTACTTCTCAACAATCAGGTCGCGAATGACGACGTCGTCGGCGTCGCTTCGGAACGCATGCTCAGTCAGGCTGATCTCGACTTTGCGGTCATTCGGGTCGTCCGCCATAACCACGCGATTCCCATCCGACCACCACGTGCCCGGGACGAGTTCTTCACGGTCGTCGACACGCCAGAGCATCTGATCATCCACGTAGAGATCGTTCCGCAGCGCACATGCGTCGTACCCATCGACGCACTCTCCATGCGAATCCATGTTGAGCGTCGATCCCGGACATATCCCACCCATCGACCGTCTCCGCGAATCCATCGAGTAGTTGTGAACCATTCATGATCGAGCCGGGGAGTCCTTCGAACACCATTCGATCCTTCGGCGAGACCCCCCCGGTGCGGTGAATACCGGGGAGCAAGATGAAATGAGTGCCTGGCGGCGAGCCGTCGACCAGCCCCGCCAGGTCATCTTCGGGCGCTACAACGACGGTCCCTTCCCCAGACACCGCTCCAACGGTCGTGGCTGTGGCGGCCTCGGTCGTTGTTGTCGGTCCGAGCACGGGCGGAGCCACCGTCGAAGGCGGGACGGACGTGGTGAGAACCGTAGTGGTCACAATCTCGGGGACGGTACTCCCAGAAGTCGCAAGTGTTGTTGGGAGTGTTGTCGGGGTTGAAGATGCGGTAGCCGGTGAGGTTTCCTCGCTGACGGCAGCGTCGCACGCGGTGGCGAGAACGGCTACTACTACCGCTGCCAACGCCAACAGATGACTTCGGCTTGGGTTATGTCTCACCCTCATTGTGGTCCCATTGGCTGGCCGCTAAACGACGAGAGCGGCTCGTTGGCTGCCGCTCGTCGGCAACGGTAGCAGTGGATAGCGGTCATGATTGTCATGGTGACTCAATCTGGCCATCGGACGCGTTGTACCGCCCAGTGGGCGTCTGACCACGTTGAGCGCTTGAGTACTCACGGTGCGGCCACGGAGAGTGTCTGTACAACCGATTTTAGTGACTAGTCAGTCGACACTTGCCGAAATGGTTCCTCTGCCGCGGGGTTGGCGAACCTATGATGACACCGGGCTAGAGAGCGGCGAAGAGCTGTTCTGGAATCGGATAAGCAGGGGGCATCGGGGATGCTGCAGGGTAGGGTTGACCGGGAATCGGTCGAAGATTCGGGCGAAGACATTGTCGTTGATCTCAGGGAAACGGCTGTCGATCGCCCGCGGTTGCGTGTTGTCCGGCCACCGGCGGAGCGGAGGAGATACCAGCTGTTTGTGAAGCCTGCAATCGACCGTCTCGGCGGCGTTGTGCTTTCTGTTGTCACTTTCCCCATTCTGATGGTGGTCATTCCCCTGATCTGGTTGAAGCTGGGGCGACCCGCGATCTTCAAACAGCGCCGGATCGGTATTCGCGGTGAGGAGTTCACCGTCTACAAGTTGCGGACGATGCTTCCCGACCGTCGTCGGCAGAGCGCTGGGTTCGATGGTGTTGACCGTCGGGTCAACCACAAGTCCCCCGATGATCCTCGTCACGTGCCACTTGGTCGTTTTCTCCGCAAGTGGAGTCTCGACGAGATTCCACAGTTCTGGAATGTCGCGCTTGGTGACATGAGCCTCGTTGGGCCTCGTCCGGAGCTGCCTCACGTAGTCGCTCGGTACGAAGACTGGCAACATCGTCGGCACGAGGTGAAACCAGGGATCACCGGTCTTTGGCAGGTATCGGAGCGCGGCGATGTGCCGATGCATGAGGCCACTGATGTTGACATCGACTACGTCGAGTCGGTGAGCCTGGCTTGCGACCTGCGGATTCTCGCTCTGACCATCCCGGCCGCGTTGGGCTCGCAAAAGGGTCACTAGGGCTAGATCATCCGACCCATCCTTGGGTAGCGGGAATCGTGCTCGGATGACGCGTTGTTATACGCTTCCGTCCGAGCAAACTCCGGTTCGAACCCGCGCTACAGAAGGGCCCGTGACCTTGTCAGAAGCGACCTTTGCAGAAAAAGCCCCGGTGGTGGGCATTCCTATCTCGATGACCTCGTACGACGGTGTGATCGAGTCACTTGCCAACCGCCCTGCAGATCGCGCCACTGTGGTTGCGGTGTGCAACGTGCATTCGGTGATGTCGGCTCGCCGCGACCCGGCTCTGCGTGGGGCGATTTCACGAGCTGAGATAGCGACACCCGACGGGGTCCCTATCGTTTGGGGTCTACGAGCGACGGTACGCCCTGAGCAGGAGAGGGTTTACGGGCCCGAATTGATGCGAAAGGCGTTTGTCGACGATGTCGGCTGGAAGCACTACTTGTACGGCAGCACCCCACAGACGCTTGCAGAACTCGAGAAGAAGCTTGCTGAGATAGCGCCCGATGCAGAGATCGTCGGTGCTTTTTCGCCACCGTTTCGCGAGCTGACTAGTGACGAGACATCAGCTGCGATGGCCGCGATCAGAGATAGCGGCGCCGACGTGGTTTGGGTCGGCCTTGGCATGCCAAAGCAGGAGCTCTGGATGGACGATATCCGTCCCGAGCTGCCCGGCGTTGCCCTGATCGGTGTGGGCGCCGCCTTCGACTTCCTGGCTGGTACCAAGAAGCAGGCCCCGGCATGGATGCAGAAGGCAGGTCTCGAGTGGCTATTCAGGCTCATTCAGGAACCGCGTCGCTTGTGGCGTCGCTATGTGTGGAATAACCCGGTCTTTGCGATTCTGCTGCTCATGCAGGTCATTCGCCACAAAGCAGGTCGCAAGTAGCAATCCTCATTCGACGCAGGCGAATGACCTAGTCATCGTGGCCGTAGCCGTTCCAAGCTGACCAGGAGACCTCATGGTTCATCCAATACCACCCAACATCTCCGGAGTAGCTGTTGTTCTCGAATCGGATGTTGGATGAGTAGATCTCGCTGCTTCCATCGTCATAGGCAGCGCCGGTCAGTCCGCTATCGATGATGGTGTTGTCGTGGGCATAGATGTTCGCCAGAGTGTGCTCGCCGTAGTCACCCCAACCACGATCCTGCTTTGTCAGCGAGATTCCGTTGAAATTGTCCTCGATGGTGTTGCCATAGATCTCGACGTTCGGCGATGACGCGATCACGATGCCGCCGCCCCACAGCCACTGCGCATGATCGAAGCCATTGCGCCTGATCACATTGTTGCGGATGACAGCGTCGTAGCTGACCTCGTGGAAGATCCCGTTGGCGTAGTTGTCCTCTATGACGTTGTTCTCGTAGACGGTGTTGATGTTGTTTGTGTCCGCCCAGAAGCCTGGTCCGTGATTGTGGTGTGAGTAGTTGCCGCGGATGACCAGGCCGTCGGTCTCCCACATCTTCCCGGCACCGGCTTCCCAACCCCAGTTCCACTCGTCTTGGTAGTTGTTGTAGGAGATCTCGTTTCCCTGGATGAGGCCACCGTCTGTGTAGCGAACGCTGAGCCCACTACGGCCGTTGTGGTGGATGTAGTTGTCGACGATCTGCGGATCACCGCCACCTTCCATCCACAGGCCCGCGATGCTGTTGTGATGGATCTCACAGTTCATGACAACCCAGTCGCGGCCCATACCATTGATCGCCCCACGCCACTCGTTTGTGGTTTCGTAGTCGCGGATTTCGATGTTGATGATCTGAACATTGTCGGCGTAGGAGTCGAATGCCGATCTGGCCCAGTTGTCGCCGTCCATCACCGCGTCGTCACCGATGAATACCTGAGAATCACGAGGAGAGACCTGCTGGCCATGGAACTCACCGTGGATCATGAAAACGGTGCCGTCGGCGTGACTGTTTGCTACCTCGTTGATGTTGTCACCGGGGTAGATGTTTACGTCGACATCGCCCACATCCACACGCGGTGACGGCACGATGGGGTTCAGGCCGGAGGCCCTGCCGATGAAGGTTGCCATTTCATCCCGGCGAATTGGCCGGGTAGGGCAGAACTTGGTGTTTGTAGGCGGGTTACAGCCTTTGGTGACGCCGTTC
Organism: uncultured bacterium; assembly: GCA_963731695.1. Classification (GTDB taxonomy): domain Bacteria; phylum Actinomycetota; class Acidimicrobiia; order Spongiisociales; family UBA5794; genus JAAETI01. The sequence goes on from CAVSWM010000015.1 coordinate 77,040, forward strand.
GCCGCGAGGATCTCGATGTCGTCTTCGAACACTGAGCCGCTGTCGTCGATGAACGGGTTGCCGGATGTCGATCCCTTGAGGTCATAGGCTCGTGTCAGGAACGCAGCCATCTGGCCGCGGGTCACCGGGTCGTTGGGACAGTAGTTGGTCGAGCTACAGCCTGTGGTGATGCCAGCCGCCGCCAGTTTGTTGATCGAATCCTCGAACGGGGAGTTGTTGTCGTCCTTGAACCAATCCTTGCCACCGTCATCGCTGAGACCGACCGCACGGTCAAGAAATGCCGCCATCTCACCCCGGGTGACGTCGCGGTCGGGGCAGTAATGATCGTTCAGCGGGGGGTTACATCCGTAGGTGATACCTTCAGCCCGAATGGCCTCGATGTAGCCTTCGTGAACGCTCCCGTCGTCGTCGACGAAGCTTCCGCCCGGGGGCAGCGCAAGAGCCGTGTCTGCAGGGACCAACACCGCCAGCGCCAGGAGAAAGGCCAAAAACGCTTGTGAAATCAATCTCATGATCCACGAACATAATCGGACGCAAGACGTCAACGCTTTAAGGAATCGATAAGTTTTCCTACAGCTTGCAGCCTTAGGTTTCCGGTAAGGCCCTCGGGCGGGCTACCAGTCCCGTCCCCGCCTGGCCGGAGGCTCGACGCCCCTGCCCATGCCCTCGTAGACCAGACCGGCCTCGCGCACCCGGGAAGGATCGAAGGCATTGCGTCCATCGACGATCAGGTTTCCGCGCATTCGCTCGGCGACTGCCACGAAATCGAGGTCCCGCAGCTCGTCCCATTCGGTGAGTAGCACGACAGCGTCTGCCTGCTCGACCAGCGTGTACGGGTCGGTTGCCGTCTGCAGGTTGGGCAACTCGGCGATCTGCTTGACCAGCGGGTCATAGGCCCTCACGATGGCCCCCCGCTCCAGCAGCGACTGAGCGATCGTGATCGCGGGTGCGTCGCGGGTGTCGTCGGTGTTTGGCTTGAACGCCAGGCCAAGCAGTGCAATCCGGCTGCCCCGTAGCGGGCGGAGATGCTGTTGGAGTTTGCGCACCAGGCGGTGACGCTGGTGCTGATTTACCCGCTGTGCTGCCTCGAGGATCATTGGCTCCTGACCGTGAGCACGAGCCGTTGCGGCCAGCGCTTCGACGTCCTTGCCAAAGCAGGAACCGCCCCAACCAACACCGGCGTTGAGGAACTTCGGCGAGATGCGAGAGTCGAGCCCGATGGCGTGGGCTACCTCGTTCACATCGGCATTCACCCACTCGCAGATCTCGGCGATCTCGTTGATGAAGCTGATCTTGGTGGCCAGAAACGCGTTGGCCGCGTACTTGATCGTCTCGGCTGTTGACCTGTCTGTTGTGACAAGAGTCGGTTTCGCCTCCGTAGAGCCGCCCGGGAAGCTCTGATCGAGAATGGGGCGGTAGGCGGCGACGACCTTCTCGACGGCTGCCTTGTCATCACCCACCGAGCACGATGCGCTCGGGAAACAGGAAGTCTTTGATCGCAGAGCCCTCACGCAGGAATTCGGGGTTGCTGACTACTGAAAAGACGTCCAGGTCGACATCGTCCGGAAGCACGCTCTCGATGGTGGAGGTGAGCCAGTTGCCGCTGCCAACAGGGACAGTCGACTTGGTGACGATGATGTGTGGCGAGTGCATCGCCCTGCCAATCGACCGGGCGGCGGCGGTGACATTGGTGACATCGGGGTGGCCATTCTCGCCGGGGGGAGTGTCGACACATAGAAACACCACATCCGAGTTAGCCATCGCATCGTCGAAGTTGTTGGTGAATCTGAGCCGGCCCGATTCGATGGCGACCCGTAGGCGCGCATCGAGGCCCGGCTCGTAGAAATAGGAGGATCCGCTCTGGAGCTTGGCGAGCTTCTCCTCGTTGATTTCGACGCCTACTACGTCGTGGCCGACCGCAGCCATGCTTGCGGCGACGACGGTACCGACGTAGCCGCTACCGACTACGGCAATGCCATTGACCCCTGTTACTGCCACCATCTACCCCCGGTTGCTTACATTCCTGGCTTGGAGCGAGAGGGTCGCTCCCATGACTGTGAGTATACGGATGCCGACCTTCCGCATCCGAGGCTCGTGTCACGCCAACTCACCCTGGGCTAGGTGACTAGCCATACGATACCCAAAGGCGGTCCGGTGATACGATCGGCATGTTCGGGGAATCACCTTGAGCAGCTTTCCACGAGCCGGATTTTGACCCGGTTTCGACTATCCGGCAGTGCTCAAATCACCGCTGAGGCTAGGGTGCAGCCGATTCCCGCGGATCGCATGGCACCACGGGCTTACAGATTGTTGGGGCTGATGGACAGAATCGCCGTATACGAGACGAACGAGCAATTCGAGCCGACCGTGGCGGGCGCCGCCTGGCAGTACCGGTGGCTGGTTCTTCTGCTCGCTGTAGGGTTTGCCGGTCTTGGCTGGTTGTACGGCTCAACGAGCGACTCATATACGGCGACTGCACGGCTCGGAGTTGAAGATCCCCGGGTCTCGAACCTCTTCACCGTCAGCTACAACGCCACGCCTGACCGGTATGTGCGCAGCCAGGCTGAGATCGCCTCGTCACGGGTAGTCGCCGTTCGGGCCGTCGATCTCGCGGCGGAAGCCGATCCTCCGGTCGTCGCCGATGTGGACGAGATCCTCGGAGGCGCTCTCACCGTCGAAGCTTCCACCGACTCGGATCTGATCACAATCACCTACTCCGGAACCACCGAATATGAGGCCATCACAATGGCCAACGCGATGGCCACGGCCTTCCAGCAGGTTGGTCGCGAGGCGGCGGCAGCCGAGTTCGACGCCGCAGTGCTCGAGTTGGATTCATCGATTACTTCGCTGACGACACAGTTGCGTGACGTTGAAGAGCAATTGCGAGAGCTGGAGACGAGCGACTCCGGCCGATTGGCGCTGGAGGCACAATTAGAGAGCGCAGTGTCCCGCCTTCTCCTCTTCGAGCCCAGCCCATCTTCCGCAACAGTCGACGATCTGGCAGCGACTGCAGCCCGGCTCACCGAGATCCGTCTCGAGGTCGAGACCTTGCAAACGGCGCTTGCCCGCCAGGACACCGACCTCGCTACGCAGTCGCTTGTCGACCAGCGTGACGTGCTTCAGCAACGCCTTACCGACTTACAGCTGGTGCGCGATCAGCGTGAGGTCGATGCACAGCTGTCGACGAGCGGTGTGGTGTTCTCCGATCCGGCTGCTATTGCTGAGTCGAGCAGTATTGGGATCCCTGTTCTTGCAGGTTTCCTCCTCGGTGCGATCATCGGCTCAGCGATAGCGTTCCCGCTTTCGCGTAGCCGCCGCCGGTTTGGCTCCAGGGTCGAGCCGCAGCGAGCGCTTGGCAGCCCGCTCATCTCCGACGTGCCCAACTTCCTCGACGAGCGATTGTCTACCAATCTCCCCGTTGTCGAGGCGCCCGGCAGTGTCTCCGCGGAGGCATTCCGCTTTGTGTCGACCGCGATTGCCGTCCAGCGGGATCGGGCGGAGACCGGCGGCCCGGCATTCCGAACCGTTGTCGTCACGTCGGCCCTCATTTCCGCCGGCAAGACGACGGCAGTTGCAAACACCGCATTTGCATCGGCGTTGAGCGGCAACAGGGTGCTGGTTGTGGATGCCGATTTCACAAGCCAGGAGCTGACCAGGATTCTGATTGGATCGGTTGCGCCCCGTCACGGCCTCGCCGACCTGATTCGGGGCAGCTCGACACTCGATGAAGCAATTGTGAGCGTAAATATGGAAGGCGCCGGCTCGGTCGATCTTCTGTCGTCTGGGACGCCGGACGTTGCTGCAGCCGATCTGTTGTCGCTGCCCTCAGTGGCCCAGGTGTTCCGCGACTGGGGCGAGCAATACGATCTGATCCTCGTCGACGCTCCGCCGATACTGAGCGTTGCGTACTCGACGAGCCTCGTGAGGCTTGCCGACAGGGTGATAGTCGTCACCGCACATGGTCACGACTACTCGAGCACGCAGGATCTGCGGTATCAACTTGAGATGATCGGGACGCCGTCGCTCGGCTATATCTACAACTTCGCACCGCTTCGTGCGGAAATGACGTTGGTTGCCGGCTCGATGGCGCAATGGGGACAGGCGGCTACAACGTCCGCAGAAGAGACGGAGACGATCGACAAGTAGCCTAAGGCGCGCAAGCAGTATCCCGACTGAGCGAGGCCCTGGTGAAACGTACCCTGATCAAGCATGTGCTTACTTCTGATGCCGTCGGTGAGCCGGTGAAGGTGGCCGGTTGGGTGCGGACCAGGAGGGACTCCAAGGGCGGGTTCTCGTTTGTCGAGATCAACGACGGGTCGAGCTTTGCTGGTTTGCAGGTGATTGTCCCGGGCGACATAGACAACTATGAGTCCGAGGTGCTGAAGCTGAACATCGGCAGCGCAGTAGTGATCGAGGGGGAGCTCGTCGAATCGCCGGGTAAAGGTCAGGCAGTCGAGGTTCATGCCACGAACGTGATTGTCTATGGTCTGGCGGACCCGGAGGAGTACCCACTCCAGAAGAAGCGCATTTCGTTCGAAAAGCTCCGTGAGATCGCCCATCTACGGCCTCGTACCAACACCTTCGGTGCCGTCGCCAGGGTGCGCAATTCCCTGGCGTATGCGACTCACAAGTTCTATCAGGAGCGGGATTTCCTGTATCTGCACACCCCGATGATCACATCGAGCGACGCCGAGGGAGCGGGGGAGATGTTCCAGGTCACCACGCTCGACGTCGCGGCGCCACCGCGCATCGACGGTGCGGTCGACTATTCGCAGGACTTCTTTGGCAAACCGGCCTTCCTGACGGTGAGCGGGCAGCTGTCTGCCGAGACCTACGCCAGTGCGCTCGACCGCGTCTACACGTTCGGCCCCACCTTCCGGGCGGAGAACTCGAATACGCGCAGGCACCTCGCCGAGTTCTGGATGATCGAGCCGGAGGTTGCCTTCGCCGATCTATCCGACAACGCCGACCTCGCTGAGGACTACATCAGGTATATGTTCCAGTACGTGCTCGAGCAGTGTCCGGACGACCTAGCGTTCTTCGACAAATGGGTTGAGGAAGGTCTACTGGCTCGGCTCAACACGCTAGCCACAAGCGAGTTCCGGCGGATCACATACACAGAGGCCATCGAGGCGTTGGAAAAGTCGGGAGAGTCCTTCGAGTTTCCGGTGCAATGGGGAGCGGACCTGCAGTCGGAGCACGAGCGATATCTGACGGAGATAGTCTTCAATCAGCCGGTGATCGTCACCGACTACCCGAAAGACATCAAGGCTTTCTATATGCGTCGCAACGACGACGGCAAGACGGTCGCCGCTATGGATGTCCTACTGCCTGGTGTAGGAGAAATCGTCGGCGGCAGCCAGCGCGAAGAGCGACACGACGTGCTGCTCGAGTCGATCCGCGAGAAGGGCCTACCCGAGGAGGAATACTGGTGGTATCTCGACTTGCGTCGTTTTGGCACCGTTCCCCATTCCGGTTTTGGCCTCGGCTTTGGTCGCATGGTCCAATTCACGACAGGCATGCAGAACATCCGCGACGTCATCCCGTTCCCGAGAACCCCCAACTCCGCCGACTTCTAAGACGTTCCGGCGTATCCAGGTACGACATGTCGTACCTGGATACGCAAGAACGGGAGTCTTTCAGCTTTGGTGGGTCTCCCACCATTCGATGGTCTTGGCGAGGCCGGTCTCGAGATCGATTTCGGCTTCGAAGTCGAACAGCTTCTTCGCTTTCGTGGTATCCAGCTTGCGTCGGGGCTGTCCATCGGGCTTTGAAGTGTCCCACACGACCTTGCCCTCGTATCCGGTGAGGCGGGTGATCAATTCAACCAGTTCGCGGATGGTTATCTCGTGGCTGGTGCCGATGTTGACCGGCTGCTCGCCGTTGAACTTCTGAGTCGCCATCAGGATCGCCCGAGCAGCGTCCTCGACGTAGAGGAATTCTCGTGACGCCGAGCCCGTGCCCCAGGCCACCACCTGGGGTGACTTCTCGTCGCGGGCGGCGATGAACTTGCGGATCAACGCCGGGATGACGTGCGAGCTCTCCAGATCGAAGTTATCCCTCGGTCCGTAGAGGTTCACCGGCAATAGATAGACACCGTTGAGGTGGTATTGCTGACGGTACGCCTGCAGCATCACGAGAAGGCTCTTCTTGGCGACGCCATACGGGGCGTTTGTTTCCTCCGGATAGCCGTTCCAGAGGTCTTCCTCGCGGAAGGGGACGGGTGCGAATTTCGGGTAGGCGCACACGGTGCCCACTTGCACGAACTTTTCGAGTTTCTGCTTGCGAGCTTCCTCGATCAGGTGTAGCCCCATTGCCATGTTGGCGTAGAAATACCGTCCGGGGTTAGAGCGATTGGCGCCGATTCCGCCGACTTCGGCTGCCAGATGGATGACTATGTCCGGGTCCGTGTCCTTGTATAGCTGGCGCACAGCGTCCTGCTCGGTCAGGTCGTAGTCGGCACTGCGTGGGATGATCAAGTCAGCGACGTCGGCATCACGCAGTTGCTCGCAGAGGAACGAGCCGACAAAGCCCGCTCCGCCGGTGACGATTACTCGTTTTCCCTGGATCACTGGTTGCTCCCGTTCCACTCGATCGATTTCAGCCCGGCGTCGACTAGAGCTCGTTCTTGCTTGGCCAGTTGCAGGTCGGACTCGACCATCATCTCGACAAGCCGGTCGAAGCCCACCTGCGGCTTCCAACCCAGCTCGCGGCGTGCCTTGCTCGAATCACCCTGGAGAAGATCGACCTCCGCAGGCCGCATGTACCGGGCGTCGACTGCAACGTACTCCTCCCAATCGAGATCGAGCAGATGGAAGGTCTTTTCGGCGAACTCGCGCACGGAATGGCGCTCACCGGTGGCAATCACGTAGTCGTCTGGTTCGTCTTGTTGCAGGATCCGCCACATGGCTTCTGTGTAGTCGCCTGCGAATCCCCAGTCTCGCTCAGCATCCAGGTTGCCCAGGTACAGCTTTTTCTGCAGTCCCAGTTTGATCCGTGTCGCCGCCCTGGTGATCTTCCGGGTAACGAACGTCTCGCCACGTCGTGGGGACTCGTGGTTGAACAGGATGCCGTTGGTGGCGTACATGCCGTATGCCTCGCGGTAGTTGACCGCCTGCCAGAAGCTGTACACCTTGCCAACCGCGTACGGCGAGCGGGGGTGGAACGGTGTCGATTCGGACTGGGGCGTCTCCGCCACCTTTCCGTACATCTCGGACGATGATGCCTGATAGAACCTGATCTCCGGATTGGTCATCCGGATTGCCTCGAGCATTCGCAAGGTTCCCAGCGCCACAATGTCGGCGGTATAGAGCGGATTCTGGAACGACACCGCAACGTGGCTTTGGGCACCGAGGTTGTAGACCTCGTGAGGGTCCACCTCTTTGATCAACCGGGACAGCCCGGTGCCATCGGCGAGGTCGCCGTAGTGGAGGAACAGCCTGGCTGCTTCGAGGTGGGAGTCGAGATAGAGGTGGTCGATGCGCTCGGTCGTGAAAGTAGAAGCCCGTCGTATGAGGCCGTGTACTTCGTATCCCTTCTCTATGAGCTGCTCGGCGAGGTACGAGCCATCCTGACCGGTGATGCCTGTCACCAAGGCGCGGCGTGTCATGCGATTACTCCTGTTCTCGACAGAGCCCCCATGCGCTCCGCCACCTGATTCATTAGTGATTCGTGTGGATGACTCCACAACGGCGAGGAGTCTGCCGAACTCCTCGAGTTTGACACCCGATGGCGTGGCCAACAAAGTGGGTGTGGACGACGATTCGAGTCTTCACGACGATATTCAGCACTCTTCCGAGAATCTAGTGGTGCGGTCCTGCCACGTCCGTCGTGGCGTGCGTTGGTAACCCTAAATGGTTCAGGCTGCCAGTGGTATTCGCTCAGCCTTCGAGATCTTCGATGGTCTTTGGCCAGTCGTCCTTCAACAGGCGGGAAAGCGAACGGTCGGCGAGGATCCTCCCATCGGTCTGGCAACCGGGGCAGTAGTTGGTCTCCCGTGATGCGTACACGATCCGTTGGATCGGAGTCTCACAGACGGGGCACGGCTCGTTGAACTTGCCGTGGACGGCCATTTGCGGATGGAATGCCGTCACCTTCTCGGGGAACCCATCGCCGGTGTCCTCACGGCGAATTGCCACCCACTTGTCCAGCGTTGCCCGACAGGATTCGAATAGGCGCTCGACTTCGTCGGGATCGAGGTTGGTGTTCATCTGCATTGGGGAGAGCCGGGCGGCGTGAAGGATCTCGTCGGCGAACGCACCGCCTATACCCGAGATGTGTCGGGCATCCGATAGCGCCCGTTTCAGCGTGTGCCGCTCAGCGTTGAGAGCGATAGTGAATTCCTCGAGCGTGACTGAGTCAATCTCGATACCACCGGGATCGAGGTCGCCGAGTGCTTCTTCGCCTCGCACGACGTGTAGCGATGCCCGTCGCTTGGAGCCGGCTTCTGTGAGCAGCAATGTGCCGCGATTGAAATCGAAAGCCGCCAGGCCGATCTTGCCGGGGATCTTCTTTCGTTCCTGGTGCCAGTGGAGCCTGCCCGCCACCATGAGGTGCAGTACGGCAAACAGATCATCGTCGAACTCAAAGACGATGCGCTTGCCAATACGACGTAACCCGGATAGCCGCAAGCCGTGAAGGGTGTCGAGCGGCGGGTCGTAGGTGCGCAGAAGCGAGAAGGACTTCACCCGCACGTTCTCGAGCACGTCGCCACCGACATGACGTTCTATCGCCTCCAGGTACGTGACGATCTCGGGCAGCTCGGGCATCAGCGGAACATATCCTCTCCGGGTGGGCGGATCAGCTCGGCGATACGCCCACCTCCTGCCTCCCAACTAACACCCCGGACGACGGCAACTGGGATCTGTGTCGCCTTGCCCATGGCAAGGTCTGCGGCGGCGGCGATTTCGTCGACTATGGCGATCTCGGTCGCTTCCATCACCCGCCCGTTGGCATCTGGCTTGCCTTTCTGCACATCGAGCGCGGTGATTCCGGATATCCCGATCGCAAAGTCAGTTTGGCCCCGGCGCCACGCCCGCCCGAAGGTGTCGGTGATGATCACCGGTACCTCGATGCCGGTCGCTTGCTTGACCCGCATACGAATCCCGTGGGCGGAGCGATCCGGATCGAGGGGGAGCAGAACCGCCCGTTCTCCCGGCACGTTGGATCGGTCTACACCGGCGTTGGCGCAAATGAAGCCGTGCCGGGTCTGGACGATCACGAGATCACCTCGTCTTCGGACGATCGACCTCGCTTCAGCCTCGACCGCGGCCCGGTATGCCGCTTCATCGCCCGCGTCGATAACGCGTCCCTCTGCCTTGGATACGATCTTGTGCGTGACCACGAGAACATCACCATCCTGGAGAGCCAGCTCGGAGCTATCGATGGCGGCGAGGATCAGTGTGGCGATGTCGTCGCCATGATCGACTTCCGGGAGTCCGGCGATCGGGAAGATTTGGACTGATTTCATCGGGTCATCGTATCTATCAGCCACGTGCCGAACGTCGCGCCCTGCTCAGCGGTCGTCATGCGCGTATCCGCAGAGATCACTTGTACTTCGCTCGTGGCCATTGCTTCGTCGTCAGCGTCGGACGAGTCGACGATGAGCGTCGAGATGAGGCCCGCATACGATTCGAGGATTCCTGCGGTTCCTCCCGGAAGACCGAGCGACGCAAGCACTCGATCGGCAGGGCCCTTGAGGGCCTTGCCCGCAAACAATGGGCTCACCGCCACCACCGGCTCCGCAGCGGCGACAACATCCCGGATGCCGGGGACGGCGAGGATCGGCCAGATCGACAGTGGTGGATTGGAAGGGGCGATGACTATGAGGTCGGCGTTCTGGAGCGCTTCGATCACCCCCGGTGCAGCCGCTGCGGTCGCCGCTCCCGGATAAGCAACTGCAGCTACCTCGTCCTCATGGTGTCGGATGGCGAAGTATTCCTGGAACGGCAGCCATGTGCGATCAGAGAGTTGGACGATCGTGCCGACAGCGCTGTCGGTTGCAGGGAGGATCGAAGCCTCTACCCCGAGTGAGCGTGTGATCGTGTGTGTGATCTCAGATAGGGGAGTGCCGGAACGCAGCGCCGCGGTTCGCTCGAGACAGGTAGCCAGGTCACGATCGCCCAATCGGAATGTGGCGTCCGTCCCCCGACGGGACATCTCGTCCATCACATGGAACGTATCGTCAGCGATTCCCCACCCGTGCGGGCCTTCGATTCCGGCCATCGTGTAGGTGACGGTGTCGAGGTCCGCGGCTACGTGCGCACCATACATATAATCGTCGTCTCCAACGTTGACGACTAGCGTCAGTCGTTCAGGGGCGACAACACTCGATAGTGCTCGTGCCATGCGGGCGCCGCCAACGCCACCACACAGCACAACGACGTCAAGATTGCGATAAATCGGTCACGACTCCAGAATGCGGCCTATGTCATCCCCCGGGACCCCGAAACCTACTGTTGTTGCCGCCGTGCTTGCGCTCGGCAGTACTGATGTTGGTGACACGATCGCCAGGGTGCGGACCCAAGTGTACGAGACATCACGCATCGTCGTTGTCGGCTCGGGTAGTACCGGGCGACATGCCGCTGATGGCGCCGATGTCGAGTGGATGAGCTCGATACCCAATCTGCTCGGTTCCATCAACCCGTCGGTCACTCACATCTGGCTGCTCTATGCAGGAGCGCTGCCGCGGCCGGACGCTCTCGAGGCCCTGGTCCTGGAATCGGAGCGCGCCGATGCCGCGGTTGCTGGTTCGAAGCTTGTGCGGGCGGACGATCCGGAACGGTTGATCGCCGTTGGCATCGCCACGGATGTCTTTGACGTGCCGTATCTTGGCCTCGAAGACGACGAGATCGATGCCGGTCAATACGACGTTGTGCGTGACGTCGCCGCCGTGGCGGGCGTCTCGATGCTCATTCGACGTGATCTGGCGCGTGGAGTATCCGGTCCGGACCCAAGGATGCCACCTGAGGCTGCTGCAATCGATCTCTGTCAGCGAGCAAGGCTGCGTGGTGCTCGGGTCGTTGTCGTCCCCTCCTCCGAGGTCCTGTTTCCAGCCGACCGATTTCGCGCTGAGTCTTGGCGAGAGTGGGCAGGTCGCATACGGGCGATGCTCAAGGCATACAGCTGGCTCACCCTTATCTGGGCCATCCCGCTTCGACTGTTGATCGGGTTGCTCGAGGTCGTGGTTAGCCCGTTCCTCGGCCGCTGGACGCTCTTTGACTATGTGCGAGCCTGGGTCTGGAACATTTGGCATCTGCCATCGCTGGTCACCGACCGCATCGCCGCTCGCAAGGGAAGAGCCTTCGGGGACGCCGAGTTGTTCCGCTTCCAGCTACGCGGTTCGGCAATAGTCTCGGATCTTTCGAAAGAAATCGGAGGCCGTCTTCGTGAGCGGATTGATCGCACTGAAGGTCTCAGCATTACCTCCATCGGGAGCGATCTGAGGCAGCCAGCTTTTGTCGTCGGTGTGCTCACCGTGGTGGTCTCCTTGTTGTCGGTTCGCTCCCTGTGGTCCGCGGGTTGGCCGGCCGTGGGATACAGCCTGCCGCTGCCTCACTCCGGCCTGGACGCTGCGGCTGCGTATGCGGGCGGCTGGAATCCCGGTGGGTTTGGGTCGGTAGAGCAGCTCGCTCCCATTGTCGGGTTCGTCGGGTTGGTGCAGCGGGCATTGTTCGATTCGCCCGAGTTGGCCGCGTGGGCATTGACCCTGGTCTCTGTGGTGTCCGGCATCTGGGGAATGATCCGGCTATCGCGCGGTTTCAAGATTGGAGTGGTCGCCGGTTGGGCGGCAGGCATCGTCCTCGTTGCCGGTCCGGCTACGCAGGCAATCGGTGACCGTACCGGGCTCGGCCAGCTCCTGGCGCTCGGCGTCGTTCCGTGGGCTATCAGCGTCGCTGTGGCTCGATGGCCACGAGGGTGGTTCCGCAGGTTCGGTCGACTGTTTGGCATAGCGTGGGTGGTCGGGCTCCTCGGGGTTCTCGCTCCACCGCTACTCATCCTGCCGGTCGTCGTCCTGTTGCTCCGTGCGGTCGTTCGACCACTCCAAAAGGAGAGCTGGGTATCACTGGCGGTCGGTATCGTCGGGTCGCTGCTGGCGCTGCCGATGCTGTTGCCATGGCTTCTTTCACAGAACCTCGAGAGCTATCTGACAACCGGCTCCGAGTTTTGGACCCCGGGCGCCATTCCTCTCGCCCTCGTCGGGGGAGCATTTCTCGCCGGCGTGTTTGGAGGCGTTGGGCGTCAGCTCAGACGCGATTCTGCTGGGGGGTCTCCTGACCGGACTGGGGGCGTTCGTCGCCAGAGGCAACGACCTCGGCTTTGGGCGCGAGGCCGCTCTCTCGGGGATGGTGGTCGTGGCGCTCGGCACGGCTCTTGTGGCTGGAGGCGTGCTGGATCTGATGCGTGTCTCCGACATCCACGGCTGGCGCCGGGTATTCAGCGGTGTCGGCTCGCTCGGTGTTGTGATGCTCGTTGGGTTGACGCTCGTGCCGCTCTACCACGGTCGTGGGACGTTGCCAGCCGATGAATACACCGATCCGCTCCGCTTCACGGCCGCCGCCGACGTTGACGCCGCGGCCTCACGTATCTTGCTAGTCGGCCCGGAGACCGACCTACCCGGTGAATGGCGTGTCGTGCGCGGTGCCGCGTACCGCGTCGTGTCCGCCCCGATTCCCGCTCTGTGGGAGGCGAGTCTCCCTGATCCATCGGGGCCGGACATTGCTTTGGAGAATGTGCTCCTTGATCTGATCGACGGCGATGAAGTGAGAGCCGGTGCTGCTCTTGCACAGTTCGGGATCAGATGGGTAGTGGTGACCGGAGACACGCCGCTCAAAGATGTATTCGCCGGTCAGCTCGACCTGGTACGGCTCGGAGGCGCCAAGCGGCCGACCTTCCTCGTCGACAGTGAGAATCCGGTGCGAGCCTTAACCAGTTCTGGGGACGTATGGAATTCAACGGGTACCGCCTACGAGGGTGAACCTGTGGGCGGTGGGCGTGTGTTCCTGGCCGATACTGCCAACACCCGATGGGGCCCGGATCCGTGGTCTCAAGTGGATTGGGGCAACGAAGTCTCCGCCGCCGACGGGGTAGCGGAGTTCGATCCGATTACCTCCCGGCGCAATCAGGCGTTCATTGCCGTCGGCGTGTTCGTTTTCTTTGTACTGTTTTCCGGGCTGGCGAGGAGGCGGAGATGAAGCGACTCCTCGTTCTGATCGTCGTTGCTGCTGCCGTGTTCGGCGCCGTCACGCTGCCGGCACCTGACGCACCCCCGGGACCCGACTTCAGCGGTCCGGTTGAACGCGAATCAGCGGCGTCATCCACGGCGAGTGTCTGGTATTGCACATGGGCGGCCAGTGGTGCGCTACGTGACACGTCGGTGATGATCGCCGCGAACACGCCCGTCACCGCCTCGTTGACGCTGCCACAGCAGATCGTGGGCGAGGACCCGGACACCGACGAGGTGTCGCTGCAAAACGCGGGAGCGATGGTGGTCGGCGTCGGCGACATCGTGCGTCGTGGTGACACACCGCTCTTCGTCGAGTTCGACGATGGTCCTGCCGCCGTGGCCGCAATCGTGGAGAGTGAATCACTGCTCACCGGTGATGGTTGTCTTGCCCGGATTCCAAAGGTCTGGGAGTTGCCTGGCGGCACGACTCGTGAGGGGAGGACGACCACTTTGCGGCTGTTCAACCCGTTCCCGGAGCTGGCCAAGGTGGTCGTGAGTGGGTCGAGCGAATCGGGAGAGACCGGGCTAGTCGACCTGCAGGGTATCGACATCCCCGGTCGCACCTGGCAAGACGTCCAGTTGAACGAGCTGATTCCGCTGCTCAACGACCTCTCACTGACGGTGACCACCACCGAAGGTCTCGTCATCCCGTCGCTCGTGGTTGCCGGGTTCGGAGATGAGGCCAGCTGGCCGGGCATCGCTGCCGCTACCTCTTGGGAGTTTCCGGTGGCAACAAGCAGCTCGAACTTCGCTCCCAGTCTGGTGCTTTCCAATACAGGAACAAACCCTGTCTCGGTAAACATTGATGTTTACACGGCCGATGGCGCAACCATTGACGCCCGCGAGGTTGTTGTAGACCCTTCCATCCCGGAGAGAGTGGCGCTCAATGACCTGGCCGACGGCGCAATGGGCATCCGGGTACGAGCCGGGGGCCCGGTGGCGGCCGTGGTCCTGGCCGAGGAATCCGAGGTGGTTGTGGAGGCAACCGTCGAGGACGGCGCGGCCGACGGCGCTGTCGAGGGGGCAGGGGATCGCATCGCCGGCACCGTCGGAGTTACGAAGCCCTCGACCACGTGGCTGTTGCCCGGTCTGGGCGGTGTTGCCGGTGCGGATTCAACCGTCTGGTTACTCAACACGGGCACGGAATCGGCAACGGTTGTGCTCCAACCGCTCGGTCTCGAAGGTCTTCCGACCTCCAAACAGTCGGTTCCACCAGGAACGCTTCTCGGCGTCCCGCTCGGATATGAAGCATCGGTAGGTGGCTACTACGTCGAGTCGACTGCTCCCATCTCCGTGGCATGGAGCGCTGAAGCCGATAAGGGCCTCGTCTTCGTCGCCGGCACGATCATCGATGGATGATTTCCTGGTTCGTTTGTTGTTGATCGGAGCGGTCGTCGGTGTCGCCGCCGGTCTCGGGTACCTGGCGCGAGGCAAGTTGGCCAGCCATCCCCCGGTGAGTATCGACGGGTTTGATCTTGGCCCGGGGCTCGTGGTGTTCACGTCGACCGATTGTGTCCGATGCAAGCAAGCAATCACAGCAGCCAAGGCAACAGGCGCCCCATTACGCGAAATCACCTATGAGCTGGAGGCGAGCCTCCAGGAGCGCATGGGAGTAACCGGGGTGCCGTTGACGCTGGTCATCGATCGCTCCGGCCGACTTCGAAGCCAATTCGCAGGCAGGGTTGCGGAGGGCGCGGCTGAGACGAGCGCTGCGGCGTGCCGGCCTGTAGCTAGGTGGTCTCCTGTGTCATAGGGCGAGCCTCGAATCCTGCCGGGGTCGTGCTCGCCGCGGCGAAGGTTGGGCGGTAATCCACCGCAGGACGCTGTTCGGCCACTAGCGTCACCACCCTGATGAGATGTACACGATGCACTTCCCCCGCAGACTCGGTTATGTCGTTCGACTACTCCTCGCGGGCGATGTGGCTGACGGACATCGCCGCCAACCTCGAGCCGGGTTCGGGATACCCCTTGTGTGCCCGACACGCTTCTCAGCTGAGCGCCCCGGTCGGCTGGACCCTCACCGATCGCAGATCGCCGATGGCGCGCCTGTTCGCCGTCCCGGCCTGATTGTCATGCCGATCGATCGTGATGTGCTTGAAGCGGTCAGGGAGATGGATGAGCCGGAGTTGCGGCGACTCCTGATCCTGGCACGGGCTCGATTGGAGCAGCGGGGAGTCTTTGACGCCGCCAGCGAGCCCGAAGTCAAACTCCGGCAACAACTGGTCAAGTGTGGCAAGCAATCGTGCACTAGTTGTCCTCATGGCCCGTACTGGTATGCCTATTGGTGGGAGAACGGCAAGCGGCGATCCCGCTACATCGGAAAACTCGAAGACATTCCCGAGATCGCGTGATCGCGAAATCCGCTTTCGCCGGCTTCCAGCATGACTACTCTTATGGCCATGAGTAGGAGAAGAGGCACCCCGGTTGCGCCCTTGCAGTGCCAGGCATGCGGCGCCAACAACGTGATCCAGATCGAATTGACGTTGCCAGACGGAACTGAGGTCAATTTCTGCTCGTGCCACGAGTGTGAAGAGCGTTGGTGGGATCGCGACGGCGAGCCTTTGGAGCTGGACACGGTTCTTTCGTTGGCACGGAACGGGAAGACCTGAGTCACCCGGCCGAGTTAGGCACGCATATCCCGCGAAATGACTAGCCTCCCAGCGGTGACAACGACCTCCATCGAATCGCTCGCGTCTCGACGCAGTCGGCTGCTAGTCGTCTTCTCGATTCTGCTGCCCACAGTCCTGATCCTGCTGGTGATGATGGGCCTCGTCGCACGCGTCTCGCCGCAAGATGGTTTCCCGTTCTTCAATCTGGAAGTCCATTGGCCGTCGCTGCTGCTTGCGAATACACCAACCGGCGGGGACATGGGCGCCCATGTGGTGTTGCCCCAGGTCCTGCGTGACTCGTTGCTTCCATCGGGACGTGTTCTCGGCTGGAGCAACTACTGGTACGCGGGCTACCCGGTCTTTTACTTCTACTTCCCGCTGCCTGCGCTGTTCACGGTGCTCCTCAACGTGGTCCTGCCGTACGGTGTTGCTTTCAAGATCACCACCATCATTGGCCTGATTGCAATGCCGGCGGCCGGGTACTTCCTGGTCCGATCAGCTGGGTTCTCCCGGCCCGTGGCGGGCATCGCCGCCGCGTTCGGATCGATGTTCGTCTTCATGGAGAGCTTTGCGATCTTTGGAGCGAACATCAAGTCGACCCTGGCAGGCGAGTTCTCGTTCTCCTGGTCGTTCGCCCTGTCCCTGGTTTACCTGGGGATGGTGATCAAGAACTCGCGGGAGGGCAGGGGATTCACTCCGGCTGCGGCGGGTGTGCTGGCGCTCACGGCGTTCAGCCACATCGTGACGACCATTGTTGTTGTCGTGATCTCGCTGCCCCTCTTTCTCGGTCGTCGTGGCAAAGCACAGATCGTCTGGTCCTGGATTCTTGGATTCAGCCTGGTTGCGTTCTGGGGGCTACCCGTGTTCGTCCGCACTTTCGGCGGTTTGTCCACCGACATGGGATGGACGCCGCTGACCGGTATTCGGGGAGCGGGTATTTCCGGGGTCGGGACGCCGTTCCCCAACGAATTCATCCCGATTGTCGCGCTCGGAGTCATCGGGATGGTCTGGTCACTTCTGCGCCGTGAGGACGTCCGGGTCTTGATGACCATGACGATCGTGCCCTTCATGGCGTACCTGCTGATCGCCGAGCAGGGATGGACGATTCTCTACAACGCGCGTCTGCTCCCGTATTGGTTCATGGGCCTGTTCCTGTTCGCCGGCATAGCGACGGGCCTGGCCGTCACGAGGCTTGCCCGCTGGCTCCCCAACAGGCACGAGAATATGTTCACATTCGGAATCGTCACCGTTGCTGTGACACTGGCGGTCACCATCATCGCGATCCACGATGTCCCCGGTTGGGTCAATTGGAACTACCAGGGCTATGAGGGCAAGGCGACCTATCCCGATCTGGAATCGATCATGAAGGACATCGACCAGCTCCCGGATGGGCGGGTCATGTGGGAATACAACAAGGATATCCAACAGGCGTACGGAACTCCTATGGCGCTGATGCTGATCCCGTATTGGAGCGAAGGTCACACCACGATGGAAGGCGTCTTCTTTGAGTCGTCGCTAACGACGCCGTTCCACTTCCTGAACCAGGCCGAGATGAGCCTGTCACCATCACAACCCGTGCGTGGCATCACCTATCACGCGTTCGATCTCGAGCGGGGTATCCGACACTCAGCGTTGTTCAACATCGACTACTACCTCACCCAGACCGAGCAGATGACCGCCGAGGCGAAGCGTTTGGGATTGGAACCGCTGTTTGAGAAGGACGCGTATTCGATATTCCGCCTGCCGGCTTCCGATCCGATCGAGATCGCACAGTTCCAGCCAACGATCTATTCGGGTGAGGAGGACTTCACAGAAGTTGCCCTGAAGTGGTACGACAATCTGGACAATCTTGATCATTGGATCGTCGCCGAAGGTCCAGAGGGCTGGCCGACATTCTCAGATGTGGAGGGGCCGTACGACCGAGGGGATGCCCTGCCGACACAGGACGCAGCCGTTTCCAATGTCGTGATCGACGATTTCGGCATCTCGTTCGATACGACGGCGGTAGGTGTGCCGCACTTGATCAAGACCTCCTACTTCCCCAACTGGCAGGTCACAGGCGCCGAGGGGCCGTACCGGGCGGCTCCGTCACTCATGATCGTAATTCCCACCCAGGAGCATGTTTCGCTGGAGTTTGGGCGAACCTGGACCGAGAATCTAGGAAGGTTGCTCACGCTGGCAGCTTTCGTGTTCGTCCTCTGGTGGATACGTCGGTTCAGGCGTCGGCGTGGTGCCGTTGAGTCAGAGGCATAGGACAGGATCTCCTTGAACAAGTATCTGCGATCGCTCACCACCCCGGCCGCGCTCAACCAATTGGTGAAGGTCGGAATTGTCGGGGTGGCCAACACAATCGTCTCGTTTGCGCTGTTCAATCTCTTCCTCGGCCTGTTCGGTGGGACCAAGACTGTCTATGACGGGTTCAACTGGGAGCAGTTCTGGGCGATTGCTCTGTCGTTTCTGATCGCGACCGAGGTTTCGTACCTGCTGAACCGTAGATGGGCGTTTGATCTGACCGCATCGGGTGATACTGCGCGCGCGAAACGGCGCATTTCATAGCTATCAACGTTGTGGCCTGGGCAGTGACCCAGGGTGTGGTCGGCGGCGCTGATTGGATGTGGGGACCATTGACCAGACCACAACAGAATCTCTTCTACCTGGCGGCGTCGGTCGTGATCATCCTGCCCAAGTTCGCCGGGTACCGCGATATCGTCTTTCGGAAGGCACTCGACTCCCGGGTGCTACCAGGTGAAGCTCCGGAACCAGATCTCGATGGTGTCGCGACCCATCTCCCATAGGGTCGCCAGAGCCAGACTGCTCGACGAGCCTTTGGCCAGGGTCACGGGAGTTTCGGCCATCGTGCCGCCCTGCTTACGGATTCTGACCAGGAGTTCGAGATCGAAGGCATAGCCGAGTGTCTCCAGAGACGGCAGTGCCGTTTCCAGCACCGGTCGCCGAAACACCTTCAGCCCGGTCTGGGTCTCGCGAATCGGTAGCCGGAACAGAAGCCGATTAACGGCAACGAAGGACAGACTGAGAAACCGTCTCAGTGCCGGGTACCGTCCCGGGGTCATCGCGGCTCGTTTAGCGCCGGTCAGTACATCGACGCCCATGGTCTCGAACTCCCTCAAGAAGCCGGGGAGCTGCTCGGGGGGAAGGTCGAGGTCCGAATCGAGGAAGACGACGGTTCGCCCATGTGAATGCGAGAAGCCTTCTTGGAGGGCGCCACCCTTGCCGCGGTTGATCGGATAGCTCACCACGGTCGTGAAGTCGTAGTCCGCAGCGGCTGCTTCGGCCCGGGTACGAGTTCCATCGGTGCTGCCGTCATCAATGACGATTATCTCTATGCCCGGCCACTCCGAAACAACCGCGGCGACGCGGGCAATGTTCGCTGCGATGACAGATTCGAGCTGGAACGCCGGCATCAGGATGGTGACACCGGAGGATGGAGAATGCGGCATTGGCAGCAGATTCTAGGGTGGTTTCCGCAATGGGTATTCCCCGAGCGGGTAACTGTGGTCGTACAATCATTGCCATGCAACTCAACGACATCTTCAAGGCGTATGACATCCGGGGCATGGTGCCCGATCAACTCGATGAGGAAGCTGCCCGGCGCATCGGCGCGGCTTTTGCCCGATTCGTTGGCGGCGGGAGGATCGCCGTGGGTAGGGACGTCCGGGAATCGTCACCCGCTCTTGCTGAGGCACTCATCGACGGGATCACCTCTCAAGGAGCCGACGTCGACGACCTCGGGATGATCACTACGGACATGGTCTACTACGCCGCCGGGGCGATGAATCAACCGGGGGTGATGATCACTGCGAGCCACAATCCCAAGGGCTACAACGGCATCAAGCTTTGTCTGGCCGGTGCGGCCCCGGTCGGCGGTGAAACCGGGCTCATCGAGATCAAACAATTGGCAGAGCAGGGTCTCGAGCCGGTGGAGCCGGCGGGCAGCGCTACCAGGACTGATGTCCTCGATGGATACGTCGACCATCTGCTGTCCATCATTGACATCGGCAAGATGACCGAGCTCAACGTGATCGCAGACGGCGGCAACGGGGTTGCAGGAGTCGCCGTTCCCGCAGTTTTCGAGCGGATCCCGGCCCGACTCACCGGTCTCTACCTCGAACCCGACGGCACCTTTCCAAATCATCATCCTGACCCCTTGCGACCCGAGAACCTGGTGGATCTCGAGACCAGGATGCGCGAGGACGGTGGCGATCTGGGTGTCGCATTCGACGGCGATGCAGATCGGGCTTTCTTCATCGACGACCAGCTTCAGGCGTTGCCAGGAGCCACAGTCACCGCCATCATCGCCGGATGGTTCTTGAGTAACCATCCTGGCGAGAAGATCGTTCACAATCTCATTTGCTCGAAGGCGGTACCCGAATCAGTGCGAGCCGCAGGCGGCGAGCCGGTACGAACCCGCGTCGGGCACTCATACATCAAGCAGGTGATGAAGGACACTGGTGCGATATTTGGGGGAGAGCACTCCGGGCACTACTACTTCCGGGACAATTACCGGGCGGACTCAGGCATCCTGGCGATGCTTGTGCTACTCCAGGTGCTTGCCGACGAGGGCAAGCCTCTCTCGGAGTTGAGGGCACGGTACGAGCCGTACGCTCAGTCGGGAGAGATCAACTTCGACGTTGCCGACAAGGAAGCTGCGATCGAAGCCATCGCAGGCTCGTTCTCCGGGGTGATGGACCGCCTGGATGGCCTGACCGTGGATCTGGGCGATCGCTGGTTCAACGTTCGGCCTTCCAACACCGAGCCGGTGCTGCGTCTGAATGTCGAGGCCCCCACCGACGCCGATGTGGCAGCCGTCGTCGAACAGGTCGCGGCGATCGTGAAGGCGCCTTACGACCCGGGACTGCTCCCGCCGGGGCTGCTCGAAATCATGCAATGCCCTTCGTGCGCCGGGACTCTAACCGAAGTCGAGGAACCGCCGTCGCTGCTTTGTACAGCCTGTGGCTTGCGGTACCCGGTCGAGGACGGCATTCCAGTGATGCTGATCGAAGAAGCTGTATCAACCCGTTGATTGATCGGATGACCGGATCGCACCGGTTCCTCTGCGGGATTGTCCGCGACTACGGTGCCGTCGTTCCCTCGCGACCAAAATCATCCTCGAGGCGGACTATGTCGTCTAGTTCTGGCGTTGAGACTTCGATGAGCCTGACGTCTGTGATCGCCTCGAACCGATGGATGCGACCAGCCGCGACCCGTCGGGACTCCCCGGGATTCAACTTGATCTGTTCGACGTCGCCTTCATCGTTCTCGAGGTGCAGGTTGAGGGTGCCGTCGACGATGAAGATCGACTCATCCTTAAGGTGATGGAGCTGGAGCGACAGGCGCGCTCCCGCGTTGATCGAGATCAACTTGCCGACATATCTGTCGGTGTGGGTCCAAATCAGCTCGCTGCCCCACGGTTTGTCTACGAACGTGCTCATCGAGCCTCCCGGCCAGGATCGTATTCAAAGAGGTTAGCGTTAGGGCTAAGACCATGAGCCCGGAGGTACCAACGTGGACTATGACATTGCAGATCCATCTTTAGCCGAACTCGGCGACCGTCGCATCGAATGGGCTGATCGCCGTATGCCGGTGCTGGCGTCGATCAAAGAGCGCTTTGTCGCCGAGCAGCCACTGGCTGGGGTGACCATTGGTGCCTGTATGCATGTGACGTCCGAAACCGCGAATCTCATGCACGTGCTCCGGGCCGGTGGCGCCACTGTGACGCTGTGCGCGTCCAATCCGTTGTCCACTCAGGATGACGTGGCTGCTTCGCTGGTTGCATCCGGGATTCCGGTCTATGCCGTCCGTGGTGAGGACTCTGCGACGTTCTATCGCCATATCAACGCCGTGCTCGACACGATGCCCGACCTCGTCTTCGACGATGGCTGTGACATGACCACAGTCCTCCATGACGAGCGCGCCGGTCAATCCCTCATAGGCGGAATGGAGGAAACGACCACCGGCGTGATCAGATTGCGGGCAATGGAGAACGCCGGCGTCCTTCGATTCCCGGTAGTGGCGGTCAATGATTCCGACACCAAACACCTATTCGACAACCGCCACGGGACGGGGCAGTCGTCGCTCGATGGCATCCTGAGGGCATCCAACATCCTCTTTGCCGGGCGCACGGTTGTCGTGGGCGGCTACGGGGATTGCGGCGTCGGCATCGCCACCCGCGCCGACGGTCTCGGGGCCAAGGTGATCGTCGTTGAATCGAATCCTGTCCGTGCTCTTTCTGCCGCTATGGACGGGCACGAGGTGATGACCAGCCACGATGCTGCATCCCGCGGTGACGTGTTCATAACGGCCACGGGCGATATTCACGTGTTTCGGGGCGAGCACTTCGAGCTGATGAAAGACGGCGTCGTCCTCGCTAACGCCGGGCATTTCGATGTTGAGCTCGATCTGAAGCAGTTGGGGGAGATGTCTGTTGGTCATCGTGAGTTGAGAGATAACCTCGGCGAATACACGCTGCCAGACGGCCGCCGGCTGTTGGTGGTGGCGGAAGGGCGCCTGGTGAATCTAGGTGCGGCCGAGGGACATCCGGCAGACGTTATGGATATGTCGTTCGCCGATCAGGCCCTCGCCGCCGAATGGCTGAAGAACAACGGCTCTTCACTGGATTCCAAGGTCTACGTATTGCCCAAGGAACTCGATCACGAGGTGGCCCGCCTCAAGCTCGAGGCAATGGGATGTGGCCTCGAGATTCTCACCGATGAACAGGTCGATTACCTGGCCTCCTGGGAGCACGGGACCTGATTCGGATCGGATCAGAAGGCGGCCCCGGCTGTCCGATTGCTACCAACGACACGTAGGTCGACAAGGACCGTGTCCTCGTCGTGCCTGCGCTTGTCGGCTTGCGAGATGATGACGCGTAGCTGAGCCGGCGTCAGATGCTTGTGTTGTAGCAATGCGTCGCGCACGGCGATGACGATGTGCCGCCTCTCGAGGATCGTTCTCAACGTTTCGCTTTTGACATCGCGAAGCAACGACTCGAGGTCCTTTCTCGTTCGGGGGTCGTCGAGGACCCTATTGAAGAAACTGCGACGACTTCGTGAAGCCGGGAGGACCGAGATCGGGGAATGCGGGGTCATCCCGTAGCGGCCGACCATTGCCGCTGCGATGCTTGTTACCCGCACCAGATCGTTGCCTGAGTGGCTTCCACTCTCTCCGGAAAAGGTCTCTTCAGCGATCATTCCTCCGAGAGCGACGATCATCTCGCCGCGAAGCGCTCTCTCGGTGATGACCGGGACCTCCGGGCAGTGGTGGTTGCATGGTCCGGTCAGGCTCGTCCTGCGTAGCCGTGTGGGATCTACGGAATGGGCAGCGACGATGTGGCCGGCATGATGGGTGGCCAGGGCGTAGCGGAGTGCCGGTACCGCGAGCATCTTGCGGTGCTCACCCGGAGGATTTCGCCAGATGGAGACGGCGAGGCTGACAGCAATGACCGAGCCCAGTGCCGTGAGCAGCATCCTTGTGCTTCCCATGGGGACCTGGTTGGTTGCATCGACCACGATCCGGGCCCACAGCCACACATTGACCACGGTCAAAGCGACCGCCAGTGTCAGATACCGGAGTTGGCGCGGGTCTCGCCATCGGTACTCATTCCCTACGTGCATTTTGGTGCGCGCCCCCAATACAGACTGTGCGCCATTCCCACAATTGATAGTAGATCACGATAAGTGTTGATCCAGCCACATATAGTGGTGTTCCAGGCGGGCTAGTCAGCCATCGGTCATGGGCATGTCTCTGCCGATTGGTACCTTCAGTGAATGTCGATTTGCATGGTCTGCTCAGAGTGGTCAAGCGGTCGTCTTTGTGACCAATGCCGGTCTCGACTGGTGCCGGTGCCGCCGCTCGTCTCAGGGGACATCTCGATAGCAAGCGCTTTTCGTCACGAGACTGTCGCCAGGCGTCTTGTGCATCTGCTCAAGTACGACGCCATAGGTGGCGCAGCGGACGTCCTTGCCCTGTCGATGGTCGAACGGCTGCATCCCGGGGCCGGGGCCGTGATACCGGTTCCGAGAGCCTGGGTGCGGCGAGCCCGGCACGGGGTCGACCCGGCGATGGAGCTCGCTCGCCGGCTGAGCAATCTGAGCGGGATCCCGGTCGTGGCCGCACTACGCCCGCACCTGTGGTGGCCGGCTCACGCTGGCAGCGACCGGGCTTCCCGGCGACCGCCCGGGTTCCGTCAGGTAGTGCCGGCGCCAGCCAATGCGGTACTCGTTGACGATGTCGCCACCACCGGGATCACGCTGTCGACGGCCGGAGATCTCATTGGCGTCAAGATGGCGGTCACAGCTACACGAGCGGTTGGCTCAGGCTTTGATAGGATGAGTTCAGGTCATCAGCAACAGCGGAGTAGCTTTGCCAAGAGCACTCATTAGTCCATCCCAACTATCCGGTGCGGCGCGGTTGGGAGGACCGCTGCCGTCGATCCTCACTGCTTTCCCCGCTCGCTCTCTCGAAAGGAGCCAAGGTGGACGTACGCGTACACGGTAAGAACGTACGAGTCGAGACCAAGCTTGCCAGCCTTGCCAATGAGAAGGTTTCACGCGCCGGGCGCATCTTCGACGACGGGTCGGTTGCCGACGTCGAACTGTCGGAGACGCGGAACCCGCGTTCTTCAGGGGAGCGATTCAAGGTTGAGATCACGACGCACACCGCCGGCAACACCGTCCGCGTTGTCGCCATGGCGCCCGATGCGTTGGCTGCGGTCGATCTTGCATCGGCCAAGTTCGAGCGTCAGCTGCGTCGGCTGAAAGAGCGGATGATCCAGCGGTCCCGCAAGCGAGACAACAAAGTACTCAATGATGCTGTGTCCGAGTCCGATGAAGATAGCGAAGACGGGCCGCTACCAATCGTGAGGACTAAGCGCTTTGCGATGCGGCCCATGACAGCGGAGGAAGCTGGATTGCAGATGGAGATGCTCGGACACGATTTCTTCTTCTTTCTTGACGCCGAGAGCGGCAAGTTCTGCGTCCTGTACCACCGTGACGATGGAGATCTAGGACTAATCGAGCCCGAATGACACGATTGCTTGTTGTTGATGATGTACCCCTTTTCAGGGCCGGGCTGTCCTCGGCCCTGAATGAGGCGGGTTTTGACGTTGTCGGTGAAGCCGGCAACGCTGAAGACGCCGTGGCTCAGGCTGAGACGCTTCAACCCGATCTGGTCCTGCTCGACGTGTTGATGCCCGGTCTATCGGGGCTTGATGTCGTTGGCAAAATCGTCGCCGTCTCCGAGACCTCGCAGGTGATACTGCTCACCGGCAGCGAGTCCGAGGAGGACATGATCCATGCGATCAGGTCGGGAGCCCGCGGCTACATCGTCAAGGACATGCCATTTGCAAACCTCGTCGATCTGATCCGTGCCGTTGCGGAAGGTGGGGCAGCGTTCTCGCCGAAGATGGCCGGAAAGATGGTCGACGTGCTTCGCCAACTGCTCCGTCACCAGGAGATCTTCAAGACCCGCAAGCCGACGCTCACCGGTCGTGAGATCGAGGTTTTGCAACTTGTCGCCAAAGGGATGACCAGCCGCGAGATCGGGGACAGGCTCTACATCTCGGAGAACACGGTGAAGAACCACATCCGAAACATCCTTGACAAGCTCGGCCTTCATTCTCGCAACGAAGCCGTCCTCTACGCCCTGCCGCGAAGAGTTCATCTCGCTGGACTAGGCGTCAGCCTCGCTGACGTGTGAGTTGGCTTCGCCAACTCAAGCTTGTTGGTCGTCCCCTTCCATTTGCGAACTGCCATCGGACTTTGTGGGTTCGCCCGCGTTGTGAGCTGCAGTTCGCTTTGCGAACTGCCATCGGACTCACGTAGTGAGTCCTCCGGCACCAATACCCGATCCTGTACCTACAATTGCTGATCTAATGGCAATCCTGAACAAAATTCTGCACGCAGGCGAGGGCAAGCGGCTCAAACAGCTCGAAAAACTCGCCGAGCAGGTCAACGCGATCGAATCAGATTTCGTAGACCTCACCGACGACCAGCTCCGAGCAAAGACCGACGAGTTCCGCAAGCGACTCGCGGACGGCGAAACCTTCGATGATATTGAGGCGGAAGCCTTCGCCACCGTGCGTGAGGCCGCCAAGCGCGTCCTCGGGCAACGACCCTATGACGTACAGGTGATCGGTGCGGGTGCTCTTGCCCGGGGCATGATCGCTGAGATGAAGACCGGCG
Organism: uncultured bacterium; assembly: GCA_963731695.1. GTDB lineage: Bacteria > Actinomycetota > Acidimicrobiia > Spongiisociales > UBA5794 > JAAETI01. The sequence goes on from CAVSWM010000015.1 coordinate 103,073, forward strand.
AAGGCAAGACCCTCGTTTCCACCATGCCCGCCTACCTGAATGCCCTCTCCGGCGGTGGTGTCCATATGGTCACCGTGAACGACTACCTCGCCAGCCGTGACTCAGAGTGGATGGGAGCGATCCACCGCTTCCTCGGTCTCGAGGTTGGCTTGATCCAGGCAAACATGTCGCCGGCAGAGCGGCGCCCGGCCTACGCCGCAGACATCACATACGGCACAAACAATGAGTTCGGGTTCGATTACCTGCGTGACAACATGACTATGCGACCCGAGGACATGGTTCAGCATGGGCATGCCTATGCCATCGTCGATGAGGTCGACTCGATCCTGGTCGACGAGGCCCGAACCCCTTTGATCATTTCCGGCCGTGTTGGGGAGACAGGCAAGTGGTATCGGGACTTTGCCCGGATCGCCAACACACTGCACGCCGACATTCATTACGAAGTCGATGAGAAGAAGCGTCAGGTGATGACTACCGAGGAGGGGGTGCACAAAGTCGAGCAGGTGCTCGGGGTGGAGAACATGTATGACTTCGCCAATGTCGACATGATCCATCACCTGGACGTGGCGCTCAAGGCGAAAGAGCTCTACGAACGTGATGTCGACTACCTGATTCGGGGCGGCGAGATCAAGATCGTCGATGAGTTCACCGGCCGTGTCCTCGAAGGGCGGCGCTACTCGGAGGGCCTCCACCAGGCTATCGAGGCCAAAGAGGGCGTCAGCATCAAGGAAGAGAATCAAACGCTCGCAACGATCACTCTCCAGAACTACTTCCGCATGTACGAGAAGCTGGCAGGTATGACCGGCACCGCGGTCACTGAAGAGGGCGAGTTCAACGAGATCTACGACCTCCAGGTTGTGGCCGTGCCGACGAACCGACCCATCGCTCGGGCCGATCAGGGTGATCTTGTGTACGTCGACGAGGACGCCAAGTTTGATGCCCTGGTCGAAGACATCATCGAGCGGAATCGCAACGGTCAGCCGATTCTGGTCGGCACGGTGTCGATCGAGAAGTCCGAACGGCTCGCCAATCACCTGAAGAAGCGTGGCATCAAGCATGAGGTCCTCAATGCCAAACAGCACTCTCGTGAGGCACAGATCATTGCACAGGCAGGACAACCCGGCGCAGTAACAGTGGCGACCAATATGGCCGGCCGCGGTGTCGACATTGCTCTCGGCGGTAATGCTGAGGAGTTGGCCAAGGCCGAGCTGCGCAAGCTGGAGATATCCCGGGGAGACGAGGGTTACGAAGAGGAGCTGGCCCGGCTGATCGCGGAATTTGCCGCAGAGACGGGGCCGGGACGGGAGCAGGTGCTCGCGGCCGGTGGACTATACGTTCTCGGCACCGAGCGGCACGAGTCCCGTCGTATCGACAACCAGCTTCGTGGTCGCTCAGGACGCCAGGGCGATCCCGGCGAGTCACGTTTCTATCTTTCGCTCGAAGATGATTTGATGCGTCGATTCGCTCATGAGCGTGTGGCCGCGATCATGAGCAGGCTCAAGATCCCCCGTGACGTGCCCATCGAGCACAAGATGGTGAGCAAGGCAGTTGAGCGTGCGCAGAGCCAGGTCGAAGCACAGAACTTCGAGATTCGCAAGAACGTGCTCGAGTACGACGAGGTGATGAACACCCAGCGCAAGATCATTTACGAATGGCGCAACCGGATCTTGCTCGGTGACGACCCGTCGCGACTTGTCGCAGGGTGGCGTGACGAAGTAATCGAACAGTATGTCCGTGCCATGACCACCGGGACCGATCCCGACGAGTGGGATTGGGAGGGGTTCACCGAGCAAATCTCGACCATCTACACACCGACCATCGGACCGGACAGTTTCGAGCATCCACATGATCTGACACCCGATGAGGCCGTCGAGGCCTTTCTCGAGGACGCCGCCACTGTGTACGCGGCCCGCGAAGAGGAGCTTGGCGCGGACGTGTTGCGACGTCTCGAGCGGACGGTCACTTTGTCGATCATCGACAACAAGTGGCGGGAGCATCTCGCCGACATGGACTACATGCGGTCGGGTATCGGACTGCGGGCCATGGCCCAGAAGGATCCGCTTGTCGAGTACCAGCGTGAGGGCTACGACATGTTCTCGGAACTGGTGGACTCGGTGAAAGAGGACACCCTGCGCTATATGTACCACGTCAGGGTTGAACGCCAGCAAGCACCGCAACGGCCAACCGCCGTCCGGACCTCAGGCCCGGACACCTCCAAGCGGACGGTACGGGTCAAGGACAAGATCGGCCGCAACGACCCGTGCCCCTGCGGTTCGGGCAAGAAGTACAAGCAATGTCACGGCAGCCCGGGGGCTGCTCCGCTAGCGGGCTGAGCCCGGAGGATCGAAAATGCGGAGCGCTAAAACCGATATGGTCGAGATGACGCTGCGCCCTGACGGGGTGGTGGTTGTTGTCGAGACGAATCCTGAGGTCCGCCACACGCCCGAGTCGATGAAGGACGACGTCGTTGCCTTTCGAAAGCTGATCGGCGATCAGGTGCTTCCCGTGTTGTGGGATGTCCGCGCGATGAACAGGCCGACACCTGAGGGTTGGAAGCAGTTTCTCGAGGACATAGCAGGGGTCTTGAGCGCTCTAGCCCTGGTTGTCGATACCGACTCGAGACAGGTGGCGGGTGCTTTCCCGTGGGCAATCAACTCGTTCATGTTCCCCGCCCGCATTTTCGAGTCTTACGAGGAGGCACTGGAGTGGCTGGCACAGTTCGTGCCACCCGAATTCTCGCCTGATTCTCCAGGACAGCAGTGAACCACCAGTTAGTATCACGTCGCTATGAATGAGATTGATCCCCGTGCCATGATCGAAGAGCTCCGCACACGCCTCGCCGACGCCAGGAGGTTCCTTTGACGTCGCAGGCAAGGAGAAGGAACTCGAAGAGCTGAGAGAGCTGGCATCGGCCCCCGATCTCTGGAACGACCAGGACCGCGCTCGAGAGGTCACCCAGAAGCTTTCCCGGTTCGAAGCCATTATCGAGAACGTTGCCAACACCGACAGCCGGATCGATGACGCCGAACTACTGCTCGAGCTCGCCGCCGAGGAGGATGACAAGCAGACGGCAACCGAGGCAATGGCAGAGCTCCGTAAGCTCGAGGGTGAGCTGACGTTGCTGGAGCGGGAAAGCCTGTTCTTTGGGGAGTACGACGAACGGCCCGCAATCCTCAGCGTCCACGCCGGTGCGGGTGGAGTTGATGCACAGGATTGGGCAGAGATGCTGCTTCGAATGTACGTGCGCTACCTGGAGCGGACTCCATTCAAGATGGAGATCGATGAGATTCAGCCGGGTGACGAGGCCGGTATCAAATCCGCGACCGTGACTATCAAGGGCGATCATGCCTATGGCTCCTTCGAAGGGGAGCGCGGTGTTCACCGCCTTGTGCGCATCAGCCCATTCGACTCCGCAGCTCGTCGCCACACGTCGTTTGCCGGCGTCGATGTCATCCCGGAGGTTGACCTCAACGACGTTGAGATCAACCCCGAGGAACTGCGTATCGACACCTATCGGTCGCAGGGAGCAGGTGGACAACACGTCAACACTTCAGACTCGGCGGTGAGGATTACCCACTTGCCGACGAACACGGTCGTCGCCTGTCAGAACGAGCGGTCTCAGCTTCAGAACAAGAACCGGGCGATGCAGTTGCTTGCCGCCCGGCTCGCCGAACTGGCCCGTAAGGAACGGCTTGAAGAGATCGATTCGATTCGTGGAGAACAGACCGAGGCGGGCTGGGGGCGGCAGATCCGTTCCTATGTGATGCAGCCGTATCAGATGGTGAAAGATCTCCGTAGCGACCTCGAGGTCGGCAACATTACGGGCGTGCTGGACGGAGACCTGGACCAGTTCATAGATTCCTACCTTCATTGGCGCCGGTCTCAACAAGAGGACTAGGAGTCGTTTTTCGCGTTGGTTCGCCGTGAATGAAGTTCCGGAATCCATTGTCGCCGAGGTGACACTTTGCGTCGGTCAGTGAGCTGGAGTTCCGTAGGAACTCCAACGTGTCGCCGTAGGCGACACGCATTGTCCTTGGTGTATCTCCCCAACACGGGTAGCATTCGCCGTCGGCGGCGGAGAAGAAGGGGAGAATTTAACGAGACTCTTACGGTCGGTGCGCTCCGATCCGCAGAGGGAGTTACATGATCCGTCTCCATAATGTCACCAAGGTCTACGACAACAGCGTTGTGGCCCTCAGAGAAGTGAACCTCGAAGTCGCCAAGGGAGAGTTTGTCTTCCTGGTCGGCCCGTCCGGGTCCGGCAAATCAACCCTCCTCAGGTTGATGATGCGCGAGGACCGCCCGGACAACGGCGACGTCTGGGTGGCAGGTAAGCACGCCTCCGAGCTCCCTTCGTGGAAGGTCCCCCATCTACGTCGATCGATCGGCACAGTGTTTCAGGATTTCAAGCTGCTGCCCAACAAGACTGTCTACGAGAATGTCTCGTTTGCCCTCGAGGTGACGGGGCGCTCCCGACACGTGGTGCGCAACCAGGTGCCGCAGGTGCTCAAGCTCGTCGGCCTCTCCAACAAGGCCGAGCGTCAACCCCGGCAGCTATCGGGTGGCGAGCAGCAGCGTGTGTCAATTGCCCGGGCTTTCGTCAATCGTCCTCTGATCCTGCTTGCTGACGAACCGACCGGCAACCTGGATCCGGCGACCTCGGTGGGAATCATGCGGATTCTCGATCGTATCAATAGGACCGGCACGACGGTTGTGATGGCGACACATGACCATGCCATCGTCGATGCGATGCGGCGTCGCGTCGTCCAGCTAGATGACGGGCGGGTCATTCGTGATCAGCGCAGTGGTGCATACGAGATCAGAGTTCAATCGAACGCCAAAGCAGCGGAAGCCCGGGAACAGGGAAAGCCGATAGACCCGCTGGCCATCCCGGTTGATCCCGTGTTGGAGTCCGAGCTGAAGCCGCACACGGAGGTAGGGACCGAGACCGAGACCGAGAGCGAGAACGAGCCGGTGGCGCGACCTGAGATGGAGATCACGACTGAGCCGGAAGAAGCGACGCCGGTTTCCGTGCCGAGCGACGAGAGCACGGAGAGCGACGCCTGATGCGAATTTCCTATGTGCTCAACGAAGCCTTCAACAACATCCGACGAAACGGCCTGGTTGTCCTCGGCGCGGTCCTTGCGGTCTTCGTATCGCTATTTCTTACCTTTGGGACTCTGGTATTCGGTGAGATAGCCAGGATCAACACCGAACAATGGCAGGAGGATGTCCGCGTCATCGGCTTCCTCAGCAACGATTTCCGCGACGTTCAGGGTTTGCAGGCGGAAATAGCCAGTTGGCCCGAGGTGCGGGAAGTCAATTACGTCAGCCCGACTGAAGCCGTTGATGAAGCGATGCGAATGTTTGCCGATGATCAACGAATGCTCGAGATCATCAAGGACACGCCGTCGATCATTCCCGCCTCGCTGCGGGTGCGGCCTGTCGACTTGAACGACTATGACACGATCACACAGAGACTCACCAACTCGCCCGGTGTCTCGGACGTCATATCTGCCGACGACACTGTTCGGCAGATCGCAGCGATCCGGGATGGGCTCCGGGTCTTCTTCTGGGTGCTTGCGGTCGCTCTTGGAGTCGCTGCGGTCGCTCTCATCGCGAACACCATCCACATGGCTATATACGCGCGCCGTGAGGAGCTCGAGATCATGCACCTGGTTGGAGCGAGCAATTGGTTTGTGCGTACCCCATTTGTGATCGAGGGCATCTTCGAAGGGATATTCGGATCGGCCCTGGCGGTGGCGTTGGGTATAGCGCTGTACCGGCTTGCCGAGGATCGGCTCGCCGATCTCCCCGATTTCATCAGCCTGTCGGTTCCGAGCTCTTTCATGATCGGGCGCGGTCTGATGATCATCGCGTTCGGTGCCCTCGTCGGCGTCGTCGGTAGCAGTATCTCCCTTGCGGTCCATAAGTACGTGCGCACATGAAACGAGCCATCGTCGTGCTGGTCTTGGTTGCCCTGGCGATCCCGGTCGGGGTCGCCGGTGCGTGGGACCTCAACGATGATCTCGCCAGCGTCAATGAGCGCATAGATGCGCTCAACAGCGACATTGTCTCCGCCAATGCCTCCCGGACCGACGTGGTGGCCGACATCATCAGCACCCGGGACACTCTGGAGCTACGACAGGCAGAGCTGGCCGCAACCGAATCTGATATCGCCGATACGCAAGATCAGATCACCGAGCAAGAGCGTGTCCTTGAACTGCTGAAGATCCAACTTCAGCAGTCGTACCAATCGCTGGCTGAAACGAGGATCAAGCTCGACGACTCAAAGCAGCAGGCGAAGGCCTGGGTCCACGCCGCCTACGTTGGGCCAGAACAGCGGTACCGAAAACGTAGCGCTCTCAGCCGGCTCCATCACTTCTCTGTATGTCGGGTTGAGCTATCTCCACTACGTCGCAGCAGACACCGATCGGGCGATGCTGGAGTACGAGTCTCTGCAGGGCCAGGAAGTCCGGCAACAGGACTTCATCAAGGGCGACGAGGCCGAAGTGACCGACACTATCGGCGATCTCGACGATGCAAAGGCCGAACTGGATGCGCTTGCGGCGACGCAGACCGAGCTTGCCGGCGAGGTTGCCGCGGAGCTGGCCACTCTCAACGCCAAGCTGGATGCTGTCGACTCCACAATTGCGGAGTTCAGCAACGAGCTCGAAGGCCTCGAGGCAGAGCAGGCGCGTGTCGAGCAGCTCATCGAGGAGGAGGCCTCTCGAGAAGGTGAGCAGCCGGGTATCCTCGTGCGTCCGGTCCCCGGTGCCATCACCAGTGGCTTTGGGATGAGGTTCCATCCGATCCTTGGATACAGCCGGATGCATACCGGGGTTGATATGCACGCCGGCTACGGCCAGGAGATCAAGGCTGCCGCGTCGGGGAGGATCATCTTTGCGGGAGTTCGCGGCGGCTACGGCAACTGCATCATCATCGACCACGGCGGCGGGATGACCACGCTCTACGCACACCAGTCGAGCTTCAATGTCGGCGTATGACGACCACGTTTCGGCCGGTGACATCATCGGCTATGTCGGTGCTTCCGGTTTGGCAACAGGCCCTCATCTTCACTTCGAGGTGAGGATTCTGGGACGCTCCCGTCGACCCGGCCCCATATCTGTAGGTTGGTGGCATGACCGGGCAGAAGATCGTCGCCAGGAATCGCAAAGCGCGCCACGATTTCGACATCTCGATACGTTCGAGTGCGGCATCGTGCTGCGCGGCTCTGAGGTCAAGAGCCTCAGGAACTCGCAGATCGAGCTCAAGGACGCCTACGGGGATATCCGTGACGGGGAGCTCTGGTTGGAGCGGGCACACATCGCTCCATATGGGTTCTCGCCCGGCGGGGGCCATGACCCCGAACGTCCGCGGAAGTTGCTGATGCACCGCAAGGAGATCGACAGATTGATCGGGAAGATCAACGAAGTCGGTCTCACGCTGGTCCCACTCAGCGTCTATTTCAAAGATGGCAAGGCGAAGATCGAGTTGGCGCTCGCACGGGGGCGCCGCACCTACGACAAGCGGCAAGCGATCCGGGAACGCATGGAGAAGCGTGAGATGGATCGTGCCCGCAGCCAACGACGCTAGGTTGCCAGACCCGTCCTAGGACTCGGTGGACATCGTCTCGAGCTGAGCGAAGATCTGGTCGACGTTGTCGATCCCGAGCTCTCCGGCGATTCTGAAGACGACCCTGCCCTCGGTGTCGGTGACCACCCAGAAGGGGAACGCCGTCGTGCCGAACTTCGCCGACACGGCGCCGGATTCGTCAACGATCACCGGGAATGAGAACTGCGACGAGTCCAGGTAGGCGTCGAGCGGGTTGCCCCTTGTTTCGTCGATGGCACTGGTCACCGTCACCAGTTCGATGTCGGGGAACCGCGAGGCGTTCTCCGGCCACCAGGAGTTGAGATCGGGTAGTTCGTTCTGGCAATGGGGGCACCAGTGCGCCCATATGAGCCACACCCTGGCCTTGCCGTTGCTGCCGGCCGGGTAGTCGACCTGCTGGCCGCTGTAGTACTCGGGCCCACTGATATCGGGCAATTCCATTGCACTGATGACCGCGGCGTCGTTGTTGCTGCTCTCGTACGCGGGCAGGTTCCCGTTGCCAGCCTGTGTGGAGATGGCTACCGGCGATGAGCCTGCATCCACAGCTGCGGCCACCTGGTCATCGAGCGATGCCAGCTGTTCGTTGATGATGTCGACGTCACGGCGCAGCGGCTTCAAATCGGTGACATCGTCCTGGAGCGCTGCAACCTGTCGCTCGACGTCATCGGAACGCAGCAACTGGATTGCTTGCAGAGCAATGACAATGCCGAGCAGAACGACGATGAGGCCGAGCACCACCGGTGTCCAGTTGCGTGGCCGCTTCGGAGCCGCAGGCGTAGGTGCGGCGGGCGCTTCGGAGACAGCCTCGTCCGGGGCGTCGGCAGTCACAATTTCAGGTTCATCCATAGGGGAAGTATGGCCTCTTTCGCATGTTACGGCGAGTCGGTACGACCCGCCGGATCGCTCAGCTGGCTGCCGGCGGAACGCTTTCGTCGCTCGGCGATCTCGGTGCCTCGGACCACGACGAGCGGCTCGTCACCGGTCAGATCGACCAGGACGTCCTCGCTGATGAGCAGATCGCGTAGCTCATCGACCGTGTTGGCGAGCTCGGCAACGATCCCATCGATCATGATGTTGTTGCCGCCCGGCTCACCATCGCGGAAATCCGTCTTGAGCGCGACGAATGCGCTTGTCCATCCCCCATGCAATCCCGGCCTCGATACAGGCACCCTCGTCGGGGACTCGACCGTCGAGACAGAACACCACGAGATCACACGCCTGAACCTCGCGGATGTTGAGGTCGAAGATGTGGGATCTCGCCTCTTCGAGGGTCATCCCGTCCTTTTCGATGAAGTCGGTGAGTAACCCGACGTCCTCCTGGGGGAACCAGGTCGAATAGCCGAGATCATGGATCATCGATACGACCTTGCGATTGAACTCGCGTTCGGCCTCGTTGAAGAGGCTGGCCGCGTAGTAGACGCGTGGCTGGCGTGTCATTCAGAATGTCCCTTCTTTGGTCCTATGCGCACCGTGACCGTTGGTGACGCACAGTAGCCGGGTTCAGGAATGAATTGAACTCATGCGAGGTTGATCGGGACAGACATCGGGTAATGTGATGTCATCAACCAATCCCACTCGTGGGGGTGACACGGTTTCGACTGTGAGGGTTGAGGCGACGGAAGCGAGCCGAGGAACCCCGGAGTCCTCGTTAAATTGCCGGGATACAAATACGTGCCGACAACAATCTGGCACTGGCCGCCTAAATAAGCGGCCTGTCCGACCGGGGGGTTCCTGCCTCGCCGGACCCGGGCAACGCAATGCAGGATGCTCCCGCCTGGGAAGACAGGACCGGTGGGTCAAGACTTAACTGACTAAGGCTCAGGGAAACTTGCCAACAGAGTCCCTGAGCTCGAAAACTCGCTGATGGCTGCGCTCGGAGATGCCGGCGTTAAAACCTCATAGGACGGGGGTTCGATTCCCCCCACCTCCACCACGATGAAGAGAGTCCCCGCCAACAGTGGCGGGGACTTCTTCATGTCAACGGTGGGAATCGAGCGTACCCGAAACGGCCAGGTCCCGCTCGGCGAACTGGCGGTGCAGGTACTCCTCGTTGAGGATGACCAGCAGGCACTCCCGCACGAGGGAAGCTCACCGGTGGCGGCCAGCCGGGCCCGTCGATCGGGTCCGTTTGGCGGTCGAGTCCTTCCTCAGTCAGTCCTTCGATAACCTCGCGCACTGTGCGCATCCGATCGCGGCGTAGCGTCAGCACTTGCTCCAGTGATGGGCGGGCGTTCCGGTCACGGGGGATGCCCGGGGTGTCGGGCATCCCATCCCAGGGCAGATCCAGCGGGTCCCACGGGCGCAGGGTCACCGAGGATGGCACGACGGATCCAATGCATCCGTGGCAAACACCAGATGTCGGAGCGTCTCGATGAACGACCACTCGTCATTGACCGACTCGTGCAAGAGGTCCGGGGCTAGCTGTTCGGGCGTGTGCGACGGTCGCGTCCCAGCGGCGTTCGACGATGTCCCATGCCTTCCGGAATCCGGCAGGGTCGGCCGGACGCATCCTGGCCCGGTCGGGGTCCCTCCTGTCGAGCTCGCGCCTCGATCAGAGGACCAATCTCGACACCATTGACGACTACGTTCACCAGTCGGCGTTGTATCTCCATGTTGACCAGTTCGGCACCCGTGATGCGCACGTCGCGCATCTCGACACCCCGGAGGACACTGTCCGCGAAGTCACAGGAACGGAACTGCGCTCCGGTGAGGTCCGCTCGTTCGAAGATTGATCCAGTCAGATTCACCCGCTGGAAGCCTGAGCTGCGGAGGTCGGTGTCGGTGAAGTTGTCCATGGCGTCGATGCTGTCCGCTCGCCGACGAACCGCAGAGGTCGGGACGCAACGTGCATTGTGGGCTCGATCGTCATTCGGGGCGGCCGGATGTGCCATTCGACCCATGACGAGACCTGCGATAGCGAATATCCTTGGACACGAAGGCTCTAGGAGGAGGTTGACATGCTGCGACCGGGTACCAGGGTCCGCAGGATCACCAAGAAGGTCGGACAAGCCGCACCAGAAGGCAAGATCATCGGTATGAGCGGTCATGCCTACGAGATCGAGTGGGATGACGGTCACACCAGCATCACCGATCCGGTAGGTGTGGTGAAGGCAAAAAAGGAAGACAAGTAGACCCAAACGCTTCTGAGGGAGTGGTCACTGCCGACAGGAAAGCCACAGCGAGCTCTATGGAGATGCTGTGGCAGAGAAAGTTGGCACACTCGAATCGCAGGTGGTCCAGCAGGCCGAGCCGCCGTGGGCCAATTCCACAGAAGCTCACTTTGCCTCGCTACTCGACAGCTACGGAGTCAAGTGGCTCCATGAGCCACACAGTTTCCCGGTCGCGTTCGACGAAGACGGCGAGCCAACCGAGTACTTCACGCCCGACTTCTACCTTCCTGAGACCGACGAGTACATCGAGTTGACCGTTCTCAAACAGGGATTGTGCACCAAGAAGAACCGCAAGCTCCGTCTGCTTCAGGAGTTCCATCCCGAGATCAACTGCCGGCTTCTCTATCGGCGTGACTACGAGAATCTGTCGCTCAAGTACGGCTGGGAAGACGATGACGAGTTTCCCCAACTCGGCATCCCATCCCGACAGCCCGGCCCCCCTCAGATCAGCATCGCCAGCTACGTGCGCTATGGCGTCGTCAGCGACCCTTTCAGGTCGTTTTCATACCTTTGCCACGTATCCCAACCGCACTCGGCACCGGTGGTCCAAACCCAATAGCTGCCGGACGTGTCGGTGTACCGATACTGGTTCGACTCGACGACTGCCGAGTCGATGGCGTTTGGTGAAGCGGTTCCGGCGACGACGCCGGTATGTCCCGAGTTGGTGATGGTGTTCCCCATGATCACCGCCCTATCGACGTTGACCGTGTAGCCGATGACGACGATGCCGTTGTGGTTGTCGGTGACGATGTTGTTGGTAACGGTTGCATCCGGACCTGTGATCTGGATCGCCCCGTTGTAGAACTTGCGGGCTCCGTCGGTGTCCACCGGCGCCTTGCTCCCGTTGCGGCGGAACTCATTCGAGTCGATGGTCACGTCGTAGCTCTGGTCGTGGCTGAGCCCGGCCCAGTAGTTGTCTTCAACGACGTTGTTTTGATAGGTGGTCCCGGTGCTACCGAGATAGGTCCACAGCCCGTAGCCGCTGTTGTGGTGCACGTAGTTGTTGCGGACCACGACATCCTGGGTACCGATGATCTTCACCCCTGAGTAGTAGTCACCGACGCTCGAGTCGTAGTTGTTGTATGCCACCTCGTTGCCGTCGAGCAGTGCCCCGGAACCACCGTCGACAACGATGCCGAGATCCTTGTTGTGGTGGACATAGCAGTTCGAGATCGTCGATGAGCCCACGATGGAGATGCCGGCGTGCGCGTTGTGATGCACCTCGCAGTCGCTGATTGTCCAGCCGGCGCCCTCCGCATTGATGGCGCCCTTGTTGTGGGCGGTCAGGTAGTTGCGGATCTCGATGTTGCTGATCGTCACATTGGTGGCGGTGCCGGTGAAGGCATAGGTCATGGCGTCCACGCCATCCATTACCGCCCCGTCCTCACCGATGAAGCTCTGTCCCGACTTGGGCACAACAGATTGGCGTAGATGCGTGCCGGCTCGGATCAGTATCGTTGCTCCCGCCGGTTGGGAGTCGGCGACTTCCTGGATCGACCAACCCACCGGGACCACAGCGTCGAATCCGGCGGGAACCTCGGGCGGGGTGTAGCCCGGTTCCGGCGCCGGAGGGGAGGGAAGCTCGAGCGCCCGGCTCAGGAAAGAAGCCGATCTGGGCGCGGGTGACCCGGTCGTGTGGGCAGAAGTTGGTGTTTGCCGGAGGATTGCACCCCGACGTGATGCCGGCAGCAGCGAGCCGGTTTATCGACGCTTCGAAGATGGAACTGTCGTCGTCCCCGAACCGATCCTGCAGGGGCGGCGGGCAGCGCCAGGGCGCGGTCGAGAAAAGCTGCCATCTGTCCCCGGGTCACGTAGTCACCGGGACAGAAGCTGTCGGCGTCACAGCCCTTGGTGATCCCAGACGCGGCGAGCGCGTTGATGTTCGACTCAAAGACGCTGCCGTTGTCATCGGCGAAGAAGTCGGTTGACGTGCTCGGGAGATCGAGCGCCCTGTCGAGGAAGGCCGCCATCTGGCCGCGGGTCACCGACTCGTCGGGACAGTACAGATCATTGAGCGGGGGATTACACCCCTTGGTGATCTCGGCGTATGACAGCTTCTGGATGTTGATCTCGTGTACCGAGCCGGAGATATCCCGGAATCCGCCGACCGGCGTGTCGCCGCAACCAATCCGCTCGCTGCTGAGTACTAGCGAATCGAAGTCGAACGAGAGGCTTCCCGGTGCGGTCTCGGTGCCACCGTAATAGGTGTCGAACCAGAAGCTCTTCACGTTGATGCCGGTGTCATTGGTCCCGCGGAACTTGAAGTCGTTCTGGTAGAAGGCGAGTTGCTCGTCTACCCATCCTTCGAGAAGACCGTCGGCCTTGCCCGGGGTGTTCATGTCGACGTGACCCTCAACGCAGTACCAGGCGCCGTGGCGCAGCGTTCCCGTCTGGGTGTCCCACAGGTCGAGGTCGCCGTTGTCGGCCGCCTGGTTGCGGTGATAGACGTAGAAGCCGAGCTGAGTGCTGTCGACATCGCGTTCGTCGTAAGTGGGGGAGAAGAACATCCTGGCCGACCAGCCAGGTGAGGAGTCGGTGGGTTTGATATTGTCTCCGGCCGATCCGGAATAGAGCCCGGCCGGGCCCGGCAGCTTGCCGCTGCCGGCAGTTGGTGAAACCGTCCGGGATTCTCAGGTAGTAGCGGAAGTACAGCTCGTCGGGGTCCGGGATGCCCTGGTCCTTGAACTGCCAGTGCATTGCCGATCCGAAGTGGGAGCCGGCCGGGAATCGACACTTTGATGCCCTGGCCGTCGGTGCCATCGCTGATCGCAGTTATGCGGTTGCGGTAGCCGATGTCGGCGTCGAACCAGGAGTTTGAGAGGGTCGTGGGGCTGTCTGAGAACGTCTCATCCAGGTAGACGACGGGTGCAGCATGCGCCGGAGATCATCGCCACTATGGAGGCAAATAGGGCGAGGAGGGCAACCAGGGGGGAGGTAAATGTCTTGTGCATAGGTGAGATGTGTGTGTCCGGTTCGGGCTTCTGATTGATCGGCAGTATGGGTGCGGTTCCTGTAGCTATGGGAACTCTTTTGCGGAGTCGCCCTTTGGTTTACCGATTTCCTGCCGATGTATTCAGGGCAAGTTGACAGGTAGCCGGGTACCGTTGATCCCGAAAAAGTCGGGCAGACTGGTTCCCCGGCACTTGCCGCAAAACGAGTTGAGGGATAGCAGACCGCGTCGGCATCCCACGTAAGCCGAAGCACTTCGGGGAGATGAGAATGAAGCTGAAGAGAGCGATGGTGCTGATCGCCGTCGTCGCGCTTGCTGCTGCTGCGTGCGGCGGTGGTGACGAGGAAAGCGATCCGACAACCGCAAAGTTGACGACGACTACTAGCGAGACCTCGGAGGTCACCTCCACAACCGAAGGGGAGAGTGGAGCGGTCAGCAGCCTGGAAGCAGTTCGCGGGGCGACCATACGGATCGTGGCCGAGGGTAGCTTCGTGGACCCCCAATACGGGCAACAGTACAATTCGGCAGGTTCGGGAAGCGGGTTCTTCATCAGCCCCGACGGCATAGCCGTTACCAACAACCATGTGGTCACCGGTGCAGCGTTTCTCCAGGTCTATGTAGACGGCGAAGACGCTCCACGCAACGCCAAGATCCTCGGCGTGTCCGAGTGCTCCGACCTCGCCGTGATTGATGTCGAGGGTGACGGGTACCCGTACCTCGAATGGTACGACGGCGATATCGCCGTTGGCACGCAGATCTACGCTGCCGGTTTCCCCCTGGGAGTGGAGGAGTACACCCTGCTCGACGGGATCATTTCCAAGGAAGACGCTGATGGGGAGTCCGACTGGTCTTCAGTGGACAGTGTTATCGAGCATTCCGCCGACACGCTGCCCGGCAATTCCGGGGGCCCGATCGTCACCGCCGACGGCAAGGTCATTGCCGTCAATTACGCAGGTGACAGTGTCGGCCAATCATACGGCGTGGGTCGTGACGAGGCTCTCAAGGTGCTCCCCACTCTCATGGGCGGCGACAACGTGACCTCGATCGGCATCAACGGCCTTGCGGTCACGGACGGTGCACTGTCCGGCATCTTCGTCAGCTCGGTTGCCTCGGGCAGCCCAGCAGATATGGGTGGCATCGAGGGTGGCGACGTCGTGACTCTCGTCGAAGGCCTGATCCCCGCGACCGACGGCACCATGGCCGACTACTGCGATATTCTTCGCTCGCACGATCCCGGCGATCCGCTGAGTGTCGAGGTCTACCGGGCCGCCGACGACGCATTCTACGAAGGCACGCTCAACACCGATCAGGTCATGGAGCTTTCTTACTCCTTTGCCTCTGAACTCGGTGACGAGGTTGTCAATGACGGAGCCACCGTGGCCGGATATGACTCGTACACCACGCTGGTCGACGCACAGAACATCCTCACCGTCGATGTCCCCGAGGCGTGGATCGACGTCGACACCGAGACCCTCTGGGGTGATGGCGAGACGGCATTCGGCGTCGCTATCTGGGCTGCAACCGACTACGCGAGTTGGGACTCCGGATGGGACACTCCCGGCATGTTCTTTGGCGCTTCACCCGTGCTCGCCCAGACCGAAACGGTCGAGTCGTTCCTCGCTCAGCAGGATTTCAGCTCGCAGTGTGTGTACGACGACCAGTATGAGTATTCCGACGCGCTCTACTCTGGCGTCTACAACGTATGGACGGATTGTGGTGGGGGCGACACGCTCTTCATCGACCTGGCCGCGGAGACTGCAGCTTCAGATGTGCTGATGAGCGTGCAGGTTGTCGTGGTGACGGATGCCGATCTCGAAGCGCTTGACTTCATCCTCAACACATTCGTTGTCGACGAAGTAGCGCTTGCCGGCTTCTCCGGCTCGGCCACCACGTCCTCGGGTAGCACGGGGGAGACCCTGGGCAGCTTCCGGTTCGAGAGCCTTTGGGACGGCGACTGCTTCAATGTCTCCGGCGGTTCGTTTGACCAGGTGAAGTACGGTGTCGAAGTTGACACGGTGGCCTGTGACTCGACGCATATCGGCGAGATCTATGGCAACTACTTCTTCGAAGGTACCGACTACCCCGGAGAGAGCGTTGCTGAGACGACGGCCAACGATTACTGCTCCAGCCAGTTCTCCGAGTACGTCGGGAACACGTGGGAGAGCTCGTCGCTGGACTTCTGGTATTACTACCCCACCGAGAGCGGCTGGTATGACGATGGCATCACGTGGTCAATGTGTGCCCTCGTGGACTACGGCGGTGGCATGTTGACCGGTTCTGCTTACCAGTCGGGTTGGTAGAGAACCCTGGTCCCGAGCCCTGGGTCGAGCGGCTGATTCGTAAGGCCCAGGAGCAGGGGACACTCGATGTAACCGAGGGGGCGGGCAAGCCGATACCAGGCTTGTCCCGCCCCTACGATCCTGCCTGGTGGGCACGCAACTGGATAGCGGCCGAGAGGTCTCGTGAGCGCTCCGTCGAAGTTGCCCGTACCGTCGAACAGGCGCTTCCCCGGGTCCTGGCGCGAATGGCGGTCGCCGATATCAGAGAAGGCCTCGAGTCGCTCAACGCCACCATCGCCGAGCACAACGAAGCCAATCCACACAATCCTCTACCGATGCTTGATGCAGATCGTCTGATATCGGAGCGCTCACCGAGGCCCAGACAGCGGCACTAGTGGGTCCGGTCTGGCCGACTTCATCAGGGGGCCGTCCGGAGGCGAACTAGTCGACAAACCGCACGAATGCCGATCCGTCGACGCCCGGGATACCCCCCGATTCCGCACGCGACACACCCGTTGCTGAGGCGTGAAGCCGATGGTCCTAGCCGACGGCCCGCTGCAGGAAAGCAGCCATCTGTTCTCTGGTGACTCGATCGGTGGGGCAGAATTGGTCATTGTCCGGAGGATTGCAGCCTCTAGTGACACCGGCAGTCGCCAGCTTGTTTATTGAGTCGGTGAACACTGACCCCTCAATATCGGTGAAGTGGACGTTCGGGTCTACCTCGGTGTAACCGAGTGCCCTCACCAGAAAGGCTGCCATTTGCTCTCTGGTGACGTATTGGTTCGGGCAGAATTGGTCGTTGGTCGGTGGGTTGCAGCCTCTGGTCACGCCTGCGGTGGCGAGCCGATCGATAGATCCCTCGAACAGATTTCCGTCATCATCGGTGAACAGGTCGCCACCGCCGTCGGCGGTGTATCCGAGGGCCCTCACAAGGAATGCCGCCATCTGGCCGCGGGTGACAAAGTCCGTCGGGCAGAAGCTCGTGTCGCTGCACCCCTTGGTGATCCCGGATTCGGCGAGCCACAGGATATTGTCGAGAAAAACCGTGTTGGCGACATCGTCGAAGCCGATCAACCGGATTTGAAACCCGTCGGCAGTCTGGCCCAGTACCTTCATGATCGACCCCTGGGCGAGCAGCTCCTCCCCTTGGTCCAGATCGAACTGGGTCTGCTCTCCAACCGGGGTGACATGGTCCAGTGAGTATGGGGACGGCGGATACGTGTAGACCCGGGATTCGGCGCCGCCGATTGCCTTGACCAGCCCATCATCGGGGTCCCGCCACCATTGCTCGATGTAGTGAGCGCTGATTCCCTCGAAACTCGTCGGTATCGGGTCGAGATCCGAGCTGATGCGGGCATCCAGGCTGAGCATCGAGTATTCGTAGCCGGTGGGCAGAATCACCATCTGAGTACCGTCAACGCCCACAGGCGCAATGGTTAGGTCGACAACGCCGCCGGCGAAGAACACAACATCGGACGGAACGACCCATCCGGCGCGGTAGCGGTTGAATGCGAGCGTTGAGTACGGATACTCGACACGGCGACCGATGAGGCTCGCCGGGTCATTGCCGCTCATGTAGTCGATCGGGTTGTCGTACTCGTCGATGTACGCTTTGCCGTGGGCGTCGTATAGGACTTCTCCCGAGTACGAATGAGGGAAGCTGATCATGTGGCCGATCTCATGGGCTGCAGTGGTGAGATGAGGGTCGTATGCCCAGAAGTTCTTCACAGATTCACCCTCGATGACCGCCCACCGCTGATTGGCGGGGAAGGTAGATGTGGCCAGGGTGGTGCAGTTGTTGCAGTACGTCCCCGGGGTTGCCTTGCCACTGTTAGAGCTGTTGTCGAGGATGCCGAGGGCGGCCTCGTCATTCCAGCTGTGGGCTCCGGCTTCGGCGACCATCGCCGCAGCACAGTCATCGTAGGAGTTGGCGGCTGTCGATGGTCAGTGTCGTTCGTGAGATGAACGAGGGTGCGTAGACGCCACCCGACAGGCCTTCATAGAACGGCACCACCTCGCTGTTCAGCAGATGCGGCTGCACTGATCCGGTCGATACCCGCGGTCGCGTCCTTCCCAGGTACAGACGTAGACGCCGATCTGGTCCCCGTCCAATCGAGTATCTCCGTGTGTCGTTTGGCCAGACGATGAGCTGGAGAGGATCGCCCGAATACTCGGTGAAAGCAGCTACACCATCGAGGCCATCTATGCGTGGCGGGCTGACGAGGTCTGTCTCGATGGCCGTTGCCGGTTCCGCGATGAACGACTCGGCGTCGGACCTGGCACCCGCTGGCGTGGTTGCCAGCACCGGTGCCAGCGCGATGAGTGCGATAGCGATGATCCTGCGCATGGTTGTGATCCTCCGTCGAGCCACTTTATCGAGCATCGGCTTTTGTGCATCGGGACTTGACGGGAAGCCCGGAATGAACGAACGGGCTCGGATCAATGTCCGAGCCCGTTCGAGCGGACTCCGCCCGCGACATTCCCCACACCGTGAAGCCGCCGAGACCAGCGCCAGGTTAGTTGTCCGCCATCCGGGGTGCCGAGTCGGCGCGGGGGTGGGGCGGATCTAGCCCCAGTTGCTCGCTCGCTTCCTGAGCAAGCCGATGATGCAATCGGAGATGTCCTCTGTGTGCACCTGTCCTGTGTTCCAGACCGCGTCGTACCCCAGCGGGTCGTCGATATCGACCCGAAAGTGCCGTTTCAGAAGACGTGCTCTGCCCGAGTCGTGGCGGTCGATCCAGGTCACTGCCTCTTTCTCGCTCAGATTATGGAGTTCTATCAGGCGTTTGATCCGGTGTTCCTCAGGTGCGACCAACCGAACTGAGACCGATGGTCCCAGCCCCCGCGTGACCTCCGATCCGGCCCGACCTACGATCACGGATTTGCCCACTTCGGCGATGGTTCGGACCAGCCGGAACATGCGATCCATCACTATGTCCTGGTGAGTCGTCGCTGTGATCAGCTGACGGAAGAAGTCGTCGGCTGCTTTCCGATACTCCTCTCCGAGCAACGTCTCCACTGAAACGCGCAGGTCGGGATCATCTGCAACCATGGCGACGAGCCTCTGATCGAAGACCTCCCATTCGCCAAAGAGCTCCACATCCGGTTGTTCTGACATCTTTGTGATGAGAGCGTTTGCAAGGGAGTGCCCGCCGGCGCCTGCCTGTCTCGAAATCGTCACAAAAGGTCGGACCCGGGGCAATTTCGTGCCCGTCTTCGTGTCGTACATGTGGCCACGGAGGAACTTCTCCATCGGATTCGCGGGACTCATCTGTCGACTCCTGTCTATCCACGGTTGACCTATGGCAATTGTACGACCTATGCAACGACGGGGAATAGAGGCACTTGCACCTTCCAGCTCCGATCTCCTGCGTTTTCCGGCTGAACGACGCCGGTGAACTGGTGGCCATCTGTCCCTGAATATTCGCATATTCGCAATTTCCGGCTTTTCTGAGATCAAAAACCGTCTATGGTCCAGGCTTCAAAAGATCCGCGTTTTCCGGAGTGGGAACCGGAGGATGTTCGGTGAGCAAACAGATTGGGAGGAAGACGGACATGGAGCACCACGAGTCGTCGAAGATACAGGGGCTCTATGACCCTGCCCTCGGACACGATTCCTGTGGAATCGGCTTTGTTGCCGACATCAAAGGTCGCAAGAGCCACACGATCATCTCGCAGGGTCTGACCGTCCTGGCGAACCTCACTCACCGTGGTGCGGTTGGCGCCGATCCGCTCGCCGGTGACGGTACAGGGATGCTGCTCCAGGTCCCCGATAAGTTCTTTCGCGAGGAGATGCGCACACAAGGTGTCGAGTTGCCTCCACCCGGGGAATATGCAGTGGGGATGCTCTTCTTGCCGCGCGACGCCATCGACAGGGTCGTTGCCGAGAACCTGGTTATCGAGACGATCATTCGCGAGGGACAGATTGTTCTCGGCTGGCGCGACGTCCCTGTCGATCCCTCGTGCCTGGGCGAGAGTGTCAAGCCCATTGAGCCTGTTATCAAGCAGGTGTTCGTCGGTCGCGGTGACGACATCATTGATGCGGATCATTTCGAGCGAAAGCTCTTCGTCATTCGCAAACAGGCGCATATCCAACTCGGTATGCGTGCGCCCTACCTGATCGACGACGGCGACTTCTACATCACGACTTTGTCGGCGAGGACCATCACCTACAAAGGGATGATGCTCGCGGCCGATCTGTCGACGTACTACACGGACCTGACCGATGAGCGAGTCGAATCTGCACTTGCCCTGATTCACCAGCGCTTCTCCACCAATACGTCGCCGTCCTGGAGGCTGGCTCAGCCGTTTCGCTTCCTGTGTCACAACGGTGAGATCAACACCGTCCAGGGGAATGTCAATTGGATGATGGCGCGGCGCCACAACATGTCCTCTGAGATCATCGGCGACGATCTCGAGAAGCTCTGGCCCCTGATCGGGGACGGTTCTTCGGACTCGGCGACATTCGACAACGCTCTCGAGTTGCTGCTCGCCGGCGGCTATTCGCTCGGTCACGCCATGATGCTGATGATCCCTGAGGCATGGGCGGATAATCCGCTCATGGACGAGGGCCGCAAGGCGTTCTATGAATATCACGCCGCAGTCATGGAGCCGTGGGACGGGCCCGCCGCGGTGGCATTTAGCGATGGGCGTCAGATCGGCGCCACCCTGGATCGGAACGGACTGCGCCCGTCTCGCTACTTCATTACCGACGATGATCTCGTGGTCCTGGCATCCGAGATGGGCACCCTGGACATTCCCGAAGAAAAGATCATCAAGAAGTGGCGGCTACAGCCGGGAAAGATGCTGCTGATCGATCTCGAAGAGGGTCGGATTATCGACGACGCCGAGCTCAAGGATTCGTTGTCGAGCGCAAAGCCGTATCGCAAGTGGCTCGATCAGACACAGATCCACATCTCAGAGCTACCACCTGAGGTTGCCGCGATGAGCCCCGACGCCGACACTCTTCGGTGTGCGCAGAAGGCATTTGGCTACACCCGTGAGGACGTCGAGTTCTTCCTCAAGCCCATGGCCGCGGAAGGCAAGGACCCGATCGGTTCGATGGGAAGGGACACCCCGCCGGCTGTTCTCTCCGACCGGCCGAAGATGCTCTATGACTACTTCAAGGAGCGTTTCGCTCAGGTCACCAACCCTCCGATCGATCCGATCCGGGAGGAGACGGTGATGTCGCTCGTGTCGTTGATCGGTCCGCGGCCGAATCTGCTCGATCTCGATACCGGAGGCAGCCACAAGCGGCTCGAGGTGACCCATCCGATCTTGACCAACGTCGACCTGGAAAGGGTTCGCCGGATCGAGAACCACGTGGACGGGGCCTTTGCCACAAGGACGCTGGGTATCTGTTACCCGGCCGCCGATGGCGCTTCAGGGATGCGAGGTGCGCTCCAGAAACTGTGCGATGAGGCGACGAGGACCGTCGGTGAGGGTCACAATATCCTCGTTCTCTCCGATCGGTGCCAATCGGTCGACAAAGTCGCGATACCGGCGCTGTTGGCCACCGCGGCCGTACACCACCACCTGATCCGGGCAGGGTTACGAACCGAGGTGGGTCTGGTGGTCGAGACGGGAGAGGCCCGCCAGGTTCACGATTTCTGTCTGCTTGGGGGATATGGGGCGGAGGCAATCAACCCGTACCTCGCGTTCGACATCATCGATTCGCTCGACAACGAGATCCCCGAGAAGGACATCGCAGCGGCACAGAAGAGCTACATCAAGGCCATCAACAAGGGCATGCTCAAGGTGATGTCCAAGATGGGTATCTCGACATTCCAGTCCTATTGCGGGGCGCAGATCTTCGATGCGATCGGCCTCAACAGTGCCTTCATCGACAAGTACTTCACCGGGACCCCGTCGCTCATTGAAGGAATCGGCCTCGACGAGATCGCAGCAGAAACGGTGCGGAGACATGAATCGGCGTTCGGCTCGAAGACCTACCGTCGCAACGAGCTCGAGGTGGGTGGTGATTATGCATACCGGCTGCGGGGCGAGGAGCACGTATGGTCGCCTGAGACCATTTCGACCATGCAGCACGCGGTCCGTTCTGGTGACTATCAGATGTTCCAGAAATACACCGGTATGGTCAACGACCAGACTGCCAAGCTGAAGAACCTGCGCGGCCTCTTTGAGCTTGACGTCCTGCCTGAGCCGATCTCGATCGACGAGGTGGAGCCGGTCACCGAGATTGTGAAACGGTTTGCCACCGGGGCTATGTCGTTTGGCTCCATCTCGTGGGAGGCACACACCAATCTGGCGATCGCCATGAACCGCCTGGGAGCGAAATCGAACACCGGTGAGGGTGGCGAAGAGCCAAGCAGGTTTGTGCGGCTCGAGAACGGCGACTCGATGCGGTCTGCCGTCAAACAGGTCGCCTCGGGTCGATTCGGCGTTACCACCGAGTATCTGGTCAACGCAGACGACATCCAGATCAAGATGGCCCAGGGCGCCAAGCCCGGCGAGGGCGGTCAGCTACCCGGCCACAAGGTCAACGAGTGGATCGCCAAAGTCCGTCACTCGACGCCCGGGGTGGGGCTCATTTCCCCGCCGCCGCACCATGACATCTATTCGATCGAGGATCTCAAGCAACTGATCCTCGACCTCAAGAACGTCAACCCCCAAGCCCGAATCAGCGTCAAGCTGGTGTCGGAAGTGGGAGTCGGCACGATTGCCGCTGGTGTCGCCAAGGCATACGCAGACCATGTGTTGATCAGCGGCAATGAAGGTGGAACGGGCGCAAGTCCGCTCACATCTGTGATGCAGGCAGGTTCGCACTGGGAGCTTGGATTGGCCGAGACCCACCAGACGCTGGTCGCGAATCGACTCCGGGGCAGAATCGCAGTGCAGACCGACGGTGGTATCCGCACCGGACGTGACGTGGTCGTCGCGGCACTGCTTGGCGCCGACGAAGTCGGCTTTGGCACCGGTGCCCTCATCGCTGGGGGCTGCATAATGATGAGGAAGTGCCACCTCAATACCTGCCCGGTCGGTGTCGCCACTCAGGATCCCGAGTTGCGCAAGCTATTCCCGGGCCAACCGGAGCACGTAGTCAACTTCTTCATGTTCATCGCCCAAGAGGTGCGCGAGATCATGGCCGAGCTCGGTTTCCGGACGTTCTCAGAGATGATCGGCCAGAGCGACCGGCTCCGGACCAAGAAGGCTATCGACCACTGGAAAGCGCAGGGGCTCGACTTCTCGCGGGTGCTTTACAAACCGGAGCCGCCTGCGGGTGTCGCCATAAGCAACACCGAGAGACAGGATCACCATCTCGAGATCGCTCTCGATAACAAGCTGGTCGAGATGGCTGCGCCCGCTCTGGACCATCGCGAGGCGGTGAGCATCGAGATGCCCATCGTCAACACCAACCTGGCCGTCGGAGCCATGTTGTCCGGCGAGGTGGCGCGTCGCTACGGCCACGACGGCCTCCCCAACGGTACGATCGAGATCAAGCTGAAGGGAACTGCCGGTCAGAGTTTTGGCGCCTGGCTCGCTCATGGAATCACGCTCCGTCTCGAGGGCGATGCCAACGACTACGTCGGCAAGGGCCTGTCCGGGGGCCGGATCATCATCGAGGCCGAGCCGGGCGGTCCTACGATCCCGATCGAGAACATCATCATCGGCAACACGGTGCTGTATGGGGCCATCTCCGGTGATTGCTACTTCAACGGCGGTGCCGGTGAGCGCTTTGCGGTCCGCAACTCGGGGGCCATTGCCGTCGTCGAGCGGGTCGGTGACCACGGTTGCGAATACATGACGGGCGGTTGTGTCGTCGTGATCGGCAAGGCGGGACGGAATTTCGGTGCTGGTATGAGCGGCGGGATTGCATATGTGATCGACGACGCAGGCGATTTTGTACAGCGGGTCAACCACGAGATGGTGACGATCTCCCGGATCACCGGGGACGATGGGGCTCCACTCGGGGTCGGCGCCGAGCCTTCCAAAGCTGAATTGCTCGCCGATCCGCTTCGCTACGACGTGTGGCGGTTGAAGACGCTGATCTCCCGGCACGCCAGGCTGACCAACAGCTCCCGGGCGGACGAGATCCTCGCCGATTTCGATTCATACCTAGGTCGGTTCTACAAGGTCACTCCGAATGAGTTCAGCAAGGCCCTCGCTGAGAGTGGAGTGACTGCTTCGGCGAAAGGAGGTTCCTGATGGGTTCGCCGACGGGCTTCCAAGAGATACGCCGCAGGGATCGTGACTATCTCCCCGCTGAAGAGCGCACGAAGAACTTCAAGGAATTCACCATCCCCCTAACCGATGAGTCGGTAGCTCAGCAAGGGGCGCGATGCATCGACTGTGGCATCCCCTATTGCCACTTCGGCTGCCCGGTGGACAATATCATCCCCGATTGGAATGACCTCGTCTACCGCGACGATTGGGAGCGAGCAATCGAGGTACTCCACTCGACAAACAACTTCCCGGAATTCACCGGCAGGATTTGCCCGGCGCCATGTGAGGAAGCGTGCACGCTGAATCTCACCGATGAGCCGGTAACCATCAAGACGATCGAGTATTCGATCATCGAGAAGGCGTGGCAGAACCGCTGGATTCAACCGCAGATCCCGAGACGGCGCTCCGACAAGAGAGTCGCTGTCGTCGGTTCCGGGCCATCTGGTTTGGCGGCTGCGCAACAGCTGGCTCGCACCGGCCATGAAGTCACCGTGTTCGAGAAGAACGCCAAGGTTGGCGGACTGCTTCGGTACGGGATCCCCGACTTCAAGTTGGCCAAGCACGTGATCGATCGTCGTATGTCCCAAATGCAGGCCGAGGGTGTCGAGTTCCGGGTTAACAGCCACGTCGGAGTCAACACACCCGTCGAGCGGCTGGTGTCCGATTTCGATGCCGTTGTCCTCGCTGCCGGGTGCGAGCAGCCACGGGACCTCACGGTTCCCGGCCGCGAACTCAGCGGTGTTCATTTCGCCATGGAGTTCCTCACCCAGCAGAACCGGCGCAACGGTAGTGAGGCGATCGTCGGCGATGACGAGATCAGTGCCAAGGGCAAACACGTGATCGTTATCGGTGGTGGCGACACGGGTTCGGACTGTGTCGGAACTTCCAACCGTCAGGGCGCCCTTTCGGTCACGCAGCTCGAATTGCTGCCGCGGCCGCCTGAGCATCCAGACAAGCTGCTCACCTGGCCTGACTGGCCGCAACGCCTGCGCACCTCGTCATCACACGAGGAGGGGTGTGAACGGATGTGGTCGGTGTCGACAAAGGAGTTGGTCGGCTCTGATGGCAAGGTCGAGAAGCTTCGGGC
Organism: uncultured bacterium; assembly: GCA_963731695.1. GTDB lineage: Bacteria > Actinomycetota > Acidimicrobiia > Spongiisociales > UBA5794 > JAAETI01. The sequence goes on from CAVSWM010000015.1 coordinate 128,357, forward strand.
CGTTGTCGTGGAGTGGACGCAGGCGGACGGTCGCTGGCAGATGAGTGAGGTTCCGGGCAGCGAGTTTGAGGTACAAGCCGATCTGGTGTTGCTGGCGATGGGGTTTGTCAGCCCCGTCCATGAAGGGCTGGTCGAGCAGCTCGCCGTCGCAACCGATCAGCGTGGGAACGTCGACGCAGGCACCGACGACTACGCCACCAGCGTTCCGGGCGTTTTCGCTGCCGGTGACATGCGCCGTGGCCAGTCGCTCGTCGTTTGGGCGATCAAAGAGGGCAGGCAGTGTGCCCGGGCGGTCGATCAATTCCTCATGGGGCACAGCGACTTGCCGCAATAACGGTGTCCAATCACAGTGAAACGAAGGGGATCCGACGGGCAACTTCTTGACCAGGGCAAGAAAGGGATCAGGAAGTCCGATCGTCGTGCTCACACCTCACTGAGCCAGGTCGCGGAGATCGTCCGTCAGATCTGCGACGCCAGTTCCGCTACCTGCTGAGAAGCATTTTCGCTGACGGGCTCTCCATGACCGAAGACCACGGTGTCGAACGAGAACTCAGCAAGCTTCTTGACAGATTCGCCTGCAGTGACAGGATCTGATGTGAAGTCAGGGTTGGCCCCGACCACCGTCCCGTTCGCTCCATTCAGGGCATCTCCGGCAACCAACAGCCTTCCCGCTTCATCGAGCACCGAGATGTGGCCGGGCGTGTGCCCCGGGGTTTCGATAATCCTCAGATCGAACACCCGATCTCCGTCACCGACGGCTGTCAGTTCCCGTGGGGAGGTGATGCCGGCGATATCAGCGGCTCCGGCGTATCCGGTGGCAGCCGAGGCGAGATTCATCACCGCCGGCAGGCTTCCCTGGTGGTCGGCGTGGAGGTGCGTGACGATCACGTTGCTCACGTCGACCCAGCCCATGTCGAGGGCGGCGAGGCCGGATTCGATGTCGTCTTCACTCCCACTGACGCCGGTGTCGACGATCGTCGCTTCGCCACGTCGGGCCAAAACGTAGGCGGACACAAAACCGAGGTTGACTCGTTTCCACGAAACACCGGCTGTGACGGCCGGGGTTGTCGCTGGCGCCGCTTCGGTCTCTGTCGTGGTGGAGGATTCAGAGCCGGGGTCACTGCTACACGCCATGGCGGTTAGACCGAAGATAGCGACCGCAAGCCCGCCTCTTCCCAGATCCACCATGAAGGACCTCCGGCTCAGCGATCGGTAAGTCATGTCGCGCCTCCTCGGAGCCAAGCGTAACCTTGGTCGGAGTGTTGACATGACGCGAATGCTCAGCTCAGCTGTTGTCGCCCGGCCCCATCACTGTGTGCGATTGTGGGCCGCGAGTGGAGTGTTGCTCGCGCTTTGGCCTGGTGCTGTGTGGGCGAGTTGCCGGCCCGCCTGCCACTTCGAGGGCGTTACGAATATCGACCGCAATCACGTCCTGACGATTGCCCTCGACAGACAGGCTACGCCCCGACTCCGGATAGGAGGGAAAGAGGCTGATCTCGCCAAAGGGGTATTCGTAGCCCTTCACCTTGTAGGCCGATCCATTTGGGATAGCTGGTTCACCAAACCTGCGGACTGCGATCGCATTGATGGCACGTATTGCGGTGTTGCCCATGAGCAGGATTGATTTGAGGTTGGCAAAGGCGTCGATCTCCTTCTCGAGCAGGAAGGAGCACGCTTGGACAGTCTCCTGCTTCAGTCCAAACCCGATCTTTGGGCATTTGACGGCGGTGGTCACGTATACGCCGAGGGCGTGGATGTCGGCGAGGGTTGACACGTCGTAGCCGGCGGAGCGGAATGCCTCGATGGTATCCCGGTGGGAGAGTCGCGTCTTGTCAGATTCGATCGGGGGTGGTGCGGCGCTGATCATGACTACGCGGATCCGGTCCCGGTCGCTCGGTAGCTGGATGGGGACGAACCCAACGTGACGAACGTCTGCGCAGAGATCACAGATTGTCAGATCGTCGGCCGCCACTTGCACCTCCGAGTCTCGAGGGCACCCCCTCGTGCCCTCTCCTAGAGGATGCCGGATTTTTGCAGCCTTGCCAAGGGGGAAACTGCAAATAGTCAACACGTGGAACCGCTTCGAGAATGCGGGCGCCCGACAGATCTGTCGGGCGCCACGCAAGTAATGGTGTAGCCGTCTACGTCTTATCAGCCTTGATGATCGCCGAGTACATGCCGTCGGCGACAGGATGAGTCGGTTCGACTAAGACGTTCTCGAAGCCGGCCGCACGTAGGCCGTCGATGTACTCAGTGATACCGAGCGCTCCTGCGACACATCCCACCCAGGATCCGCGCTCATTGCGCTCTGCAACGGTTAGTTGGTCATCTGCGACGATGTCAGCGATACCGATACGGCCGCCCGGGCGCAGGACCCGGTACATCTCGGCAAAGACGGCCGGCTTGTCGGGGGAGAGGTTGATCACACAGTTAGAGATGACGACATCAACGCTTCCCTCCGGGAGGGGGAGATGCTCGATCACTCCCTTGCGGAATTCGACGTTGGTCGCTGCGGCTTCTTCCTGGTGCTTTCGGGCTAGATCGAGCATCTCGTCAGTCATGTCGATGCCGTAGACAAACCCGCTGGCACCTACCCTTCGGGCGGATAGCAGTACATCGATGCCTGCCCCTGAGCCCAGATCGAGAACGGTCTCGCCTTCGTTGAGGTCGGCGACCGCGGTGGGATTGCCACATCCCAGCGAGGCAATGGCCGCGCCGTTGGGGACGACGGAGAGCTGGTCGGCCTGATACAGCCAGGTGCCAAAATCCCCCGAATCGGCGGTGGCAAATGCGTCGGTGCTACAGCAGCCGGTATCGCCACAACCGTCGGCGCTGCGGGCCGCTTCGGCGTACCGGGCTCCGACCTTGTTGTAGATATCGTCGGTGTCGTTGACCATCGAGCACTCCTCATATTGATGTCAGTCGATACGACAGTAGCATACATATCGATATCTATCAATGTGTTCTAGAATGACGGTATGCAGCCAATCAACAAGTGTTGTGGCCCGGTGCTGTCGGAGCCGCTCGACGTCATACAAGCCGACGAACTGGCCGCCGCGTTCAAGCTGCTGGCAGATCCGACGCGGCTCCGGATCCTCAGTCTCATCGCCAACGCTGTTGAAGGCGAGATGTGTGCCTGTGACCTTCCGGTACTCGCCGGCAAGAGCCAGCCAACCGTCAGTCATCACCTGAGCTTGTTGACCGACGCTGGCTTGTTGACGCGGGAACAGCGGGGCAAATGGGCGTGGTTTCGGGTCGAGTCGCAGAGACTGGACGTGCTGCGTAATGCTCTGGCAACCGGGACGCCGGCTAAGTCCACTTGAGGCCGCTGCGCGTGTTCCAGTAGCCGTCGGGGTCTTCAGGCATCAGCGTCTCTAGACCGATAACTTTCGCGGGGTCGATGTTGAGCGCGTCGAGATTGGATTCGAGCTGCTCTACTGTGGCGGCACCGCTCAACACAGTGTCCACCCACGGCTGTGCGAGGATCGCTGCCACGGCAATCGTGTCGGGGTTGTCGTCGGGGAATGCTTCACGCAGCGGCAGGGTCGTCTGCAGGTCGCGCTGGGTCAAGCGTCCGTTGGCAACCGATTCCTTGATGATGGTTCCCACACCCTCGTCATGAGCTTCGGCAAGAGCCTCACCGGCTGATGGCTCGAGGAGGTTCCATGTCGCCTGCACCGTGGCGAACAGCGGTACACCGTCTCGCTCGATGGTCATCGCCTTGCGGATGGCCCCCGCCTGGTCCGGGCCGCTGGTGCTGAGACCGATGGCCAGCCCGTCGGCACGTAGTTGCGCCAGACGGTCGAGTACCGCCTTGTCGTCGAGAACCCCCGTGTCGAGTGTTGCCGAGTGAATCTGGTAGATGTCGACGTGACGACCTAGCCGGGATCGGCTCTCCTCGTACTGTGTGTTCAACATCTCGAGGCTGTGATCCTTGATCTCGTGGACCTCAGCATCAACTCGCCAGTCTGCGACGTACTTGTAGCCCCACTTTGACCCGACCACGATCGAGGGATCAGTAATCCGCGCCTTGTAGAGCCATCGGCCGAGGAACTCCTCGCCTCCACCGTACGAGCGCGGCAGCATCGAAGTAGCGGACCCCCAACTCATAGGCCTCGGTTAGGACGGTGTGGGCATGCTCTTCAAGCGCTTTGACCTCGGTCCGGCCGGTGAGGTCACCACGATGTCCAAGATTGATGTAGCCGGGTCGTCCCAGAGCGGCAAGCCCCAGCCCGATGCGAGTTACGTCGAACACTGTTGTGCCCAGTTGGGTTTTTTCGATCATGGCTCGTCGCTGGCTCGTCGGTGATCACTGTTCGGGATCGGTCACCCGCAAGCTACCATCTCGAAACTCCTGTTCAGAATGATGTGCCGATCCGCGGGTCAGAGGGTCAGCTCCTGGCTATATCGGTCGACAGGAACGAGAACGACAGGGGCGGGCAGGCCTCTACGAGAATCCCGTTCCTCGACCGGTCTGATTGGAGATCGTGTGCTCGCCCGTTGGGTCGACCTGTATCAGGACGTGATCTCAGGGCGATAGGCTCATCGCATGTTGCTGGATGAGCTGGTCTCTGTCTCGAATGATGTCGCAGGCGTGCCTGCGCGCACCGCAAAGATACGCCTTCTCGCTGAGGCCGTGGCGGCGCTGCAGCCCGGTGAGCTTGTCATCGGTGTCAGCTATCTGGCCGGTCTCGTTCCACAGGGGTCTTTTGGCGTCGGCTACGCCTCACTACGAAGTCTCCCGGAACCAGCCAAGTCACCGTCGCTCGACCTGCAGTCCGTCGATTCCGCGCTAGCCACAATCGCGCCGATAACCGGGCCAGGGTCGGCAGCAAAACGTCAGCAGGAGATTGATCGGCTGTTTGGAGAGGCGACGACGCCGGAGCAGGAGTTCCTCTTCTCTCTCCTCGTCGGCGGGCTCCGTCAGGGGGCCAATGAGAGCCTGATGATCGACGCGGTTGCCAGGGCGTCCGGCATGCCGGCGATAGTTGTGCGCCGGGCCGTGATGTTTTCCGGGAGTGTCGCCGAGGTGGCGGTGGTAGCGGTCGAGCAGGGGAGAGAGGCAGTCGCAGCGATCGGGCTTCGTTTGTTTCGCCCGGTCCAACCGATGCTGGCAAAGACCGCAGGGAGTGTTTCGGCTGCTCTTGCAAAGATCGGTGTCGCCGCAGTGGAGAGAAAGCTGGATGGTGCTCGAATCCAGGTACACATCGCCGACGGTGTCGTCCGGGTATACACGAGGAATCTCAATGATGTGACCGATCGGGTTCCCGAGATTGTCGCTGCTGCCGAAGGCTTCGATGTGGCGTCGGCCGTATTTGATGGTGAGGCCATCGCACTGCGCTCAGATGGCCGCCCCAGCCCGTTCCAGGAGACCATGGGTCGTTTCGGGAGTGAGACAGGAGCGCATCCTGTGGGGCTGACACCCTTCCTTTTTGACGTCCTCCACCATGATGGGCAAGACGTCATCGACCTGGAACTCACCGATCGCCTGGCCCTGCTCGATGAGATCATCCCTGAGCGGTACCGAATCCCCGGGATAGTGACCGACGACGCCGACGTGGCCCAGGCATTCTTTGACGACACCATCTCGGCCGGGCACGAGGGTGTGATGGTCAAGTCTCTCAGTGCGCCGTATGAGGCAGGTCGACGTGGCGCCGGCTGGCTGAAAGTGAAGCCGGTTCACACATTGGACCTTGTGGTCCTCGCAGTTGAATGGGGCTCCGGGCGGCGCAAAGGCTGGTTGAGCAACATTCATCTCGGAGCGAGATCTGAAGAGGGCTTCGTCATGGTCGGCAAGACATTCAAAGGGATGACCGACGCCATGCTCGATTGGCAAACCGAGCGGTTTCTTGGACTGGAAACCCATCGCAAGGGACATGTAGTCCATGTGCTCCCCGAGCAGGTGGTTGAGATCGCGCTCGACGGCGTGCAGCGCAGCAGCCGTTATCCCGGGGGAGTGGCGCTGCGGTTTGCCCGGGTCCGCGGATATCGCGAGGACAAGACCGCAGCCGAGACCGACACCATCGAAACCGTGCGCGCAATGCTCGTCTGATCGTCCCGGTTCTGTGCCGAGGGGTTTCACAGAATGGTAAGGCTAGATTCGTCGTTCCCGAGGAATGCCATCGCTAGGTTCGAAACGATGCTTGGCAGGTTGGTGATTGTTCTCGTGCTCGTCCTGGTTTCGTGCTCTCCGCAGGGACCAGACCACGACGCCGTCCCTGGATCTGAGGAACCGAGCACCGTGGCGATGAAGCTCGACAGCGACGGGAACCCGATCCCGCCGGCACCCGCGATCACCAGCGGTTCGCTTACTCCAGAGGTCATTCAAGCTCTCGACGCCATCCTGGGCGGGCTGACTTCGAGGATCGATACAGCCGACGTTGACGTGATCGGTAGGTCGGGGGATGCCCGTCTTGGCTGGCCGCTCAGTGACCTGGTGCGATTCTTCCCGGGCCGGGAGGCAGGCAGGGCGGCGTTCGATGCCCTTATTGAACTGACCGGGGTCGACATGCCAAATGCGACCGCTTCTGGTTCCTGGCGCACGATCACCGACTACTTGATCGCGTGGGATGTACCGGCACCGCCGGACTACACCACCTATAAGGAGCGCCTCTTTACGCTTGTCGAACCCGGCTGGCAGCCGTTCTTCGACGACGCGGACGCAGATATCGACTGGCGCCTGATCAGCTGGGGTGGCGTCCTGATCGACGACAGGCCGCTCGGATCCCTTGATGCATGTCCGGATGGCTGTATTCCCGCTCTTGACGATCCTCCCGTGGTGGCCGGTGACAGCATCTCGTGGTACCCCGACGACGGCATCGTGTTCGGTATCAGCGTCAACGGGGAGTCGCGGGCATATCCCAAGAACATCATGGAAGTCCACGAGATGGTCAACGACACGTTGGGAGGCAGACGGATTGGCATGCCGTACTGCACGCTTTGCGGCTCGGCTCAGGTGTTCTTTACGGACACCGTTGAGGGCGAACCGCTCGTCCTGCGTACCTCCGGGTTGCTCTCGCGGTCAAACAAGGTCATGTTCGATCTGGCGACCCGGTCGATGTTCGACACATTTCTCGGTCTTGGGGTGTCCGGCCCGTTGCAAGGGCTCGAATTGGAGCAACAATCGGTGGTTACGACCACCTGGGGTCAGTGGAAGGCCGAGCATCCCGACACGACGATTGTCGCCGAGGACGGAGGACGGGGAATCTCCTATCCGGACGATCCACTCCACGGCCGGGATGATTTTGGGCCGATCTTTCCGGTAGGCGATGTCGATCCGCGTCTGCCCGTGCAAGAGCAGGTACTCGGTGTGATTGCGCCCAACGGTACGGTCGTGGCATTCCCGGTGATCGCTGCCCGAAGCGCCCTCGAGGCGGGTGCCGTGGTTGCCATCGCGGGCGTCCGGGTAGAGCTAGATGCGGGTGGCCTTCGTGCCTTCGATGACTCGGGCGCTGCGGTCGCTTCGCACCAGGCCTTCTGGTTTGCGTGGAGCCAGTTTCACCCGGAAACTGAACTTTGGGTCGGTGATGCACTAGTGCCCGCTGATGAAGCTGCCGATCCTGGTGCGTAGACCCCCGACGCCGAGGCCGTGGGCCGCCGCATGCTGTTGGCGTGTCCCGTACTGCCGGAACTCGATATGGGGCACACCTATCGAAAGCAGGCGGATCGGTCGATCTGTGAGGGCCGCGGTGACTTCGCCAGCTGAGGTCCCTTCCAGGTAGGGCTCAACGAGCACGATATCTCTGGTGCCAACCGCCGCAGCGAGCCCGCTGCGATCAAGTGGCCGAACGGTGTTCGCATAGAGGATCGTCACGTCGAGCCCTGCGGTGGCTTCCACGACCCGATCGAGCATTGGCCCGACGGCAATGACCGTGGCGACGGACCTCGAGCTCGTGCGGACCTTGACGAGGTGACCGGTTGCCGGGTGCGGTTCGGCGTTGCTGTCGGCCGCCAGTCTGATGTACACCGGATCATCGGTCAGCGCGGCTTGCAGGAGCATGCTCTCTACCTCGGCGGCATGTCCGGGAACCTGGATCGTCCAGCCAGGCAGCGTGGCGAGCAGGGCTACATCGCCGGGCGACTGATGTGTCCTACCCTCCGTTGAGGCGTCGTAGGAGGCTCCGATCGAAACCAGGATCGCACCGAGGCCCTGATGACCGAGGTCGAGCTTGATCTGCTCAAACGGTCGCTCCACCAAGAACGGTGCATAGCTGTGAGCGATGGGTCGCAGACCGGAGAGGGCCAGACCGGCGGTTACCCCGATCATCGCCTGTTCCCGGATGCCGAGATTGTGGATCTGGGGCGAGGGTGCGAAGTTGCTTGCGCCTATGTCGGCGAGGACCAGTGCCATTCGCGGATCCGCGAGTAGCTCGGCGGTAGTCGAAGTGAAGGTGTCGCGCATCGTTTGCATCAGCGTCTCCTCTCGAGCAACGCCACCACGGCAAGGGGCCGGTGCGAATGCGGCGTGTCGAACGCCGCGGCTATGGCGTCGTGGTCGCGACCGTTGACCCGATTGGTTGCCCACCCCTCTACAGCGAACCTCTCTTGGATTCCTCCCGGCCATCCCTGGGACGCCGAGGCATTGTCGATTACCACGACTGTGAGGTTGTCGACTTGCTTGCGGGCGGCGATGGCAATGGCCTCGTGGTTGGAGCCTTCGTCGAGCTCTCCGTCACCGACGAGCACGACGACACGAGCCGGGTTGGCTTGTGCTCGCAACCCCATCGCCAGGCCCACCGCAATGGGCAGGCCGTGACCGAGCGATCCCGAACCGATCTCGACACCGGGGATCAGGGTCGCGTCGGGATGGTGCCCCAGCATGGAATCGTATGTGGCAAATCCGCGTAGCTCATCGGCAGGGATGAAGCCTCTGGCCGCGAGGACCGCGTAGTAGGCGATTGGCCCGTGTCCCTTGGAGACGAGAAAGCGGTCTCTGGCAAGGTCATCGATGTGGCCTGGATCGACATTGAGAACCCGGTCGTAGAGGGTCCAGATGACATCCAGCGTCGAGGTGGCGGCGACGTCGTGTTTCTCGTCGCCTGTCATCACTCCCATGAGTCGGGGCAGGTCTTCGTAGCCGAGGTCATCGGTGATCGGGTTGGTTGTGGTAGTCATGAGTTGCAACGTACAACTTCAAGGACACTTGAAGTCAAGTGGTATCCTGTCTGCCGTGCAATCGACTGATCTACTGACCATCGGAGAGACCGCCCGCCGGGCAGGTGTGGCAACCTCGACCCTGCGTTTCTACGAGGATGAGGGCCTCGTCGAGTCACAACGCTCGTCGGGCAACCAGCGCAGGTTCCGTCGTTCCGAGCTTCGGCGGATCGCAGTCATCAGGGCGGCGCAGACATTCGGCTTGACCTTGGGCGAGATTCGTGAAGCGCTCGACTCTCTACCGGGCGGCCGCATTCCGACGAGGCAGGATTGGGAACAGCTCTCCCGGTCGTGGCGGAGCCTCCTCGACGAGCGGATTGACTCCCTTGAGCGGCTCCGTGATGAAGTCAGCTCGTGTATCGGCTGCGGCTGCCTGTCGCTGGAAACGTGCCGTCTGTACAACTCCGAAGACCGGGCAGGCGGTTTTGGATCTGGGCCGCGCTACCTATACGGCGACGACCGGGGCAAGCCCTAGCGGTCGCGCTCGTTGCCGCCCCCGGCTCCTGCTGCTCGCCAAACTCCGCGATCGCGACACATGTTGTGTCGCGATCATCAGACCTGACGAATCGCAGTCACTCGACGTGACCTACGTGTTGCCAGCAGCCGGCATCCAAGTCACAGCTACCACAAGGGATATCCCCGAGTTGGGGCCGGGGAAGCTCAGGGTCTTCGCAGGGTGATGCCCAATGGTCTCTCCTCGCTTGATTACGCACCCTTGGGAGGACAGATGGTCTAGGAGTGTGCCCCTTTGTGGGGTCGCCAGAGGAGAGAACATGAGAAAGACAGGTTTTACAGGGCGCCTCGCCGGGGCTACGGCTCGTCACCCTTGGCGCACGATCGCCGTGTGGGTGGCAGTTGTTGTCGCTGGCATCTTCCTTGCAGGCAACATGAGCAGCGTGCTCACTCAGGACGGTGACCTGCTGGTTTCGACCGAGTCGGAAACCGCCGAAGACCTCATTGCCGAGCACTTCCCCAGTAGCGAACCTCTTCAGGAGTTCATCATCTTCGAGAGTGCCTCGTCGGTGGCAGGCGATGCCGACTTCGATCAGGCCGTAGCGGATCTCGTTGATGACGTCGCTTCCACCGAGAATATCGCCGGTGTCACGTCATATCAGGACGGAATCCCGGGTCTTGTCTCAGACGATGGATCGGCAGCTCTAGTGATAGCGAATATCGCGGGCTCAGGTGATTCCGATGTTCTCGTCGAGCCGTTGCTTTCGACCATCGACACGGCAAACACCGGCTCCTACCGGGTCACCACGGCCGGCGATGGTTCGATCGGCAATGAGTTCGGCACGCTTGCCGACGAAACGCTTCAGCGTGGCGAGATCATCGGGCTCCCGGTCGCTCTCGTGATACTCGTCGTCGTCTTCGGAGCGGCCGTCGCCGCAGGTATTCCCTTACTCATCGCCGTGCTGGCGATCATGGTGTCTTTCGGCATGACCGTCGTCGTCGGCCAGGCATTCGAGCTATCGATGTTCATCGTCAACATGATCACGATGATCGGCCTGGCGGTAGGCATCGACTACACGTTGTTTATCGTCCAGCGCTTCCGCGAAGAGAGAGCGACCGGTCACTCAGTACTCGAATCGGTCATTCGCGCCGGAGATTCAGCCACCCGCGCAGTGTTCTTCTCCGGGATGACCGTCATGATCGCCCTGTTCGGCTTGCTCATAATGCCCGACACGGTCATGCGCAGTTTGGGTATGGGAGCCATCCTGGTTGTCCTGGCGTCGATCGCCGCGGCGCTAACGCTGCTGCCGGCCATGCTTGGTCTGCTCGGCGACCGTGTTAACAAGGGCAGAATCCCCGGGTTGTCGGGCGCGGCATACCACGAGGGCGGCGGACGCTTCTGGCACGCCATCACGCGGGCGGTCACCGCCCGTCCGATCATCAGCGCGGCCCTTGCCGCAGGTGTGCTGCTCATCGCAGCTACTCCCTACCTCGGGCTCAACACCGGCCAGAACTTCATCGACTCGTTGCCACAGGACAGCCCCGGGCGGCATGCCTTCACCGTTCTCAATGACGAGTTCGGCGCCGGTGTGGTCTCCACCAGCATCGTCGTCGATGGTGCAGCCAATGAAGCTTCGATAGCGGCGTTGGTCGCAGATCTGGAGAGCGAGCCGGCGTACGGCGATGTGACGGTGATCCCAAGCGCAGACGGCGAGGCTGTGCTGATCGATGCGGTGACCAAGCTGGATCCCTCGACAAACGAAGCGAGAGATGCCGTCTCGATGCTTCGCACCGAGACGATCCCTGCGGCGTTTGGACCGGCAGCGGACGGCGTACACGTGACCGGGCAGGCCGCGTGGACGGTCGACTATGTCGACATCATTGATAGCCGGACTCCAATCATCTTCGCTTTTGTACTCGGGCTCAGCTTCATTTTGCTGATGATCGTGTTTCGCTCGATCGTTGTCCCAATCAAGGCCATCCTGATGAACCTGTTGTCGGTGGGTGCTGCCTACGGTCTCTTGGTCGCCGTGTTCCAGTACGGATGGGGTGCCGGTTTGCTCGGCTTCCAGCAGACCGACGTCATCGAGGCGTGGATACCGCTCTTCCTATTCACTGTTTTGTTCGGCCTTTCGATGGACTATCACATCTTCTTGCTGAGCCGGATCAAGGAGCACTATGACATCACCGGTAACAACGACGAGTCGGTGGCTTTCGGCCTCGGCTCGACCGGCGGGATCATCACCGGTGCTGCCTTGATCATGGTTGCCGTCTTCAGCGGCTTCGCAGCAGGCGATCTGGTCATGTTCCAGCAGATGGGCTTTGGCCTGGCTGTGGCGGTCATCCTCGATGCCACCATCGTCCGCTCCGTGCTCGTGCCGGCAACGATGAAGCTGCTCGGTGATCTCAACTGGTATTTCCCGACCTGGCTCCACTGGCTACCGGAGATTCACATCGAGGGGACACCAGCGGGAGATGACATCGTCATCGACCTGATCAACGAGGGAGCGATTCCAGAGCTGGTTTAGCGCCGCACTTGCCTGACTGGCCGAGGGCCTCCCCCACGTTGGGGGAGGCCCTCCAGGTATGGTGGCAATCCGGTACGATCGAGGCGGACACCGATGGCAACAATCACTCTCGACAGCGTGAAGGTGGTCCGGGGCTCCTCGCTGGTTCTCAGCATTGACTACCTCGAGGTCGCCGACGGCGAGTTACTGGTCGTGCTCGGGCCCTCCGGGGCAGGCAAATCGATGTTGCTGCGTACGATCGCGGGTCTCGAGAAGCCGACTAGTGGATCGGTGCGCTTCGACGGTGTCGAGATGACCAACGTCGATACAGCTGATCGTGGCATCGCCATGGTTTTCCAGAGCAACACTCTCTACCCATTCCTCGACGTTCGCAGCAACGTTGGCTTCCCCCTGAAGCTTCGCAGAACTCCGCATGAGGAGGTGACCGCTCGGGTCGAGGCGGAAGCGAGGGTGCTCGAGATCGAACACCTCCTGGCGAGAATGCCCAAGGAACTCAGTGCCGGATACCAACAGTTGGTACAGGCGGCCCGTGCTCTCGTGCGCGTTCCCAGGGTCTTTCTGATGGACGAGCCATTCGCCGCGGCTCGACGCCCACCTCAGGGTGCAAATGCGGCAGGAGCTGCGGCTGTTGCAGCGAGGCTATGAGGTGACGACCGTGTTCGTGACCAACGAGCAGGATGAGGCAATGGTCATGGCCGATCGAATTGCCATCATCGAGCGTGGGAAGATTCGCCAGATTGGTGCACCGCTCGATCTGTACCGTTGGCCCGACCATCGGTTCGTCGCTGAGTTCCTCGGTGCCATGTCGTTCTTCCCGGCGAGGCTGGACGCAGAGGCGGGTGGCTTCTGGCTCCGCTTCGGTACGTTCCGGCTCAGAGCGTGGACGCCGGCGCTCGCCGGACAGCGACGCTGTCGAGGTCGGTGTACGCCCTGAAGACATCGTGCCCGACATCGATGGCATCGAAGCGACGGTTGGGCGTGGTTACTTTGCGGGTGACCACGGGATGGCTCACATCGAGATAGCCCCTGGAGAATGGGCCGAGATGAGGACTGATGGCCAGCCGCCGCCGGCCGGCTCCCGGATCCGGGTACGACTACGCCGCCTTCACATCTTCGACATGACGACCGGGTCGGTCGTCGGTCGGATTGAAGGCGGCGCAGCCTGAGAGGGCTCGAGAGCCCACCCGTGGCGACGAAGAGGTCGCTACTTGTTGTGTCGCGGGGCGTCCCGCTTGATGATGCGCTCAGCCGACTTGCGCGCCTCGCCGACCGTGTCTTTCTGAGTGAGTTGGAAGGACTTTGCCCCTGGGATGGCTTCCTCGCCACCCTTGAGGTGTGCGGTGAGCTGCAAGCGAACCTTGCCCTTTGCGGCCGCACCGGTGAAGACGTTGTCGCCCTTGGCGTTCTTGATCTTGTAGACCGCCGCCTTGTCGTTGGCTGCTTCAGCGATGGTCGTCTGGTTGAGATTTCCGGTCTTCTTGCCTGCCATTTGGATGGCTCCTTCGGGTCGTACGGAAACGCGGGAAACGTGCGCTATGGGCCAAACTAGACCGAAGAGGCCGAGAACCCTAGGAAATCGGGCGTTTCTATGTCTTCCGCCGGGTTGACATCCGCTGCAAACGCGGTGGCACTAGCCCCCGAGGGCCCTCGATCAGGAATGCGGCCATTTGGCCTCGTGTCACCGGGCTGTTCGGGCAGTACATGTCGTTGGCGGGTGGGTTGCATCCCTTGGTGACGCCGGCGGCTGCCAGTTTGTTGATGTCCGTTTCGAAGGTGATTCCGGCGGTGTCGGTGAAACCGGCGTCGGGTGCGGCTGTGTAGCCGAGGGCCCTCGATAGGAATGCGGCCATTTGGCCTCGTGTCACCGGGCTGTTCGGGCAGTACATGTCGTTGGCGGGTGGGTTGCATCCCTTGGTGACGCCGGCGGCTGCCAGTTTGTTGATGTCCGTTTCGAAGGTGATTCCGGCGGTGTCGGTGAAACCGGCGTCGGGTGCGGCTGTGTAGCCGAGGGCCCTCGATAGGAATGCGGCCATTTGGCCTCGTGTCACCGTCTCGTTGGGGCAGAACAGTGTGTTGTAGGGTGGGTTACATCCCTTGGTGATGCCCTCGGCGGCAAGCCATTCGATGTCGCTGAGGAAGACGCTTCCGTCATCGTCGGCAAAGCTTCCCACGAATGGCTGGATCTCGATGAGGGCAATCGCAGGTGCATCAGCACCGTTGGCGGTTATCCCGTACGTACCCGGCTCGTTGTACACATGGGTGACTTTGTGGGTCCCGTTCGCGGCAGCCAGGACAACGGGGTCCGTACTGTCGCCCCAGTCGACTCTCATGACCGCGACTATCGGTACGTCGGTCAGGGTGAGGGTCGCAGTTACGGTCTCGCCGACGTCGGCGGTCGCCGGCACGGTCATGGTCGCGGTTGCGGCTACAGCCGGTGCGGCGACAAGGGTGATGCTCGCCGCCATCAATGCGAATGCAAGCGCAAGCCTGGTTCTCATAATGCCCCCTTTGAGTTCCTTGGTGCCTCCATCTCAGCTCGATTATTGCACCATGCGGCTATATCATCGCATTCCCGGATATTGGGAGGGGTTTTGACCATCGATCGGGGACGCGATCAGCGGTTTTGGTCCGGTGTCAGCAGACCTTCTGGTCGTGAATGTCCGATTCCCGAGACAGCGTTTGGGCGATTGCTCACCGCGGCAGGCCAACCTCAAATGCGGCGGATCAACTAGACGGTTGCACTCTCGCCCCAGTCGAGCGTGATGACTTCGATGCCGGACGCTGCGAGCACATTTTTTGCCATTGTCGAGATCCACTCCCTGCCCGGATCAGACAGGTAGAAGTCGTGGACGGGCACTACTTGCCGGGGTGCGAGGTCCCTGGCGAACTGCACACTCCTGGTGGCAGAGCCCCAGGGTGTAAGCAACCCAAGAGCCAACACCGGGGCAGTGCGGGTCGGTGCGTAGCTGTCTCCTGGATGCGTGATCACACCCGAGATGGTCCAGGCACGATTCGGCGGCGCGGCGCCGCTTGGTACCACCTCGTGGCGGACGTCCTCGGCTGAGGTTCCCGCCGGAATACCGGTGTCGACGGGAATGTCGGATTGCTCGAGCAACGCGGCAACGGCGTCATTCCCGTAGACCGAGATGTCGGTGCCGCGATCGAGGATCCACTTGACGAAGTCCGGGCTGACGTGGTCGCCGTGC
This sequence comes from uncultured bacterium, assembly GCA_963731695.1. GTDB lineage: Bacteria > Actinomycetota > Acidimicrobiia > Spongiisociales > UBA5794 > JAAETI01. The sequence continues at coordinate 143,697 of CAVSWM010000015.1, forward strand.
TCATGGGTGATGAGGATGCGTTGCACGTCACCGACTGTCTCGAGATCGATGACACCACTGGTAAAAGTGTGAAAGCCGGGATCGAACAGGGTCGTGCCGTCGTCGGTGGTGACGAGCAGACAGGAGTCGGTAAGGCGCTTGATGATGCTCATGCGGCCAACTTAGTCTCCTGGTGCCGTCCTCGGAACCGTAGTTCTAGTCGTTGGGGACGAACCGGTTCAGCACGGTGCTCACCACTGAGATCACGATTGCACCAAGCAAGGCTGCCCAGAAGTCGGCAACCGAGAGGGCTTCGGTGATCGCCGCCGTCAAGCCGAGCATTGCCGCGTTGATGACAAGCGTGAACAATCCGAGGCTGAGGATGATGACCGGGAACGACAACACCTTCAGGATCGGCTTGATGAATGTGTTCACCAAACCGAATACGAGCGCTACGAGCAGAATGGTTAGGAACGCGCCTTCGAGTGTGATTCCGCTGACGACTTTGGCCGCCACCCATAACGCTGCTGCATTGACCAAGAGCTTGATGATTAATCGCATGCCCTCAGACTAGGCATCTCGAGTGACGCATTTCTGTCAGTATTGGCGAGTTGACAAATCCGCCGGGCCGCAGAAGGTTTGCTCGGGCAGCGAAGGACGTTCATTCATGACGGCACCGGTACATGGTTTTCCTGAGAGGTTTCTGTGGGGCACTGCGACCTCGGCATACCAAATCGAGGGGGCGGTCACCGAGGGTGGGCGAAGCCCGAGCATATGGGACACCTTCAGCCACACGCCCGGCAGGACCTACCGCGGCGCAGACCGGCGACATCGCTGCCGACCACTATCACCGTCTTGCCATCGACGTTGCGTTGATGGAGCAACTCGGCGTCAATGCATACCGATTCTCGATGGCCTGGCCACGATTGACACCCACGGGCACCGGTGCGGTGAACCCGGAGGGCGTGGCGTTCTATCGCGAGCTTGCCGAGCGATTGCTGCAGGCAGGTATCACGCCCATGGCCACTCTCTACCACTGGGATCTGCCACAAGTACTACAGGATCAGGGTGGTTGGCTGAATCCTGATTCTCCGGAGTGGTTTGCTGGCTATGCCGCAGCCGCCAAGGAGTATCTGGGTGATCTGGTCTCGACGTGGCTCACTCTCAATGAGCCGTGGTGTGCGGCCTTTCTGGGTTACGGGTCCGGGGAGCATGCTCCGGGGATCGACGACGCGGGTGACAGTTATGTAGCGGCCCACCATCTGATGCTCGCCCATCACCGTGCGGTGCGGGCGATGCGGGAGACGAGCCAGCACCCCGACGACAGTATCGGTATTGCCCTCAACCTGATTCCCGCCTGGCCTGCCGGGGATACGGCCGATGATCGGGCCGCAGCCGATGCGGTCAATGCCGTGCACAGCTGGCAGTTTGCAGACGCGGTGTTTCACGGCACCTATCCCGAACTGATCCTCGAATATCACCGCCGGTTTGGAGTCTCGGACCGCATCGATGCCTCGGAATTGGCTGAGGTTCGGCAAGATATCGACTACCTGGGGATCAACTACTACAACGTCAATCGTTTCCGTTATGAGAAGGGGGCCCCGGCGATGGGTGAGTACCCGGGCACCGACGGCGCAGTGCTAACGAGTCCACCCGGCCATCTCACCGACATGGGCTGGGGCGTTGATCCCGAGGGCTTGCTGTGGATGCTCAACAAGGTGGTCGCCGACTATCCGAAAGTGCCGCTGCTCGTATGTGAGAATGGCGCCGCCTACCCCGACACGATCGATAGCGACGGCTCAATCCACGATCCGCTCCGGATCTCGTATCTCGAGAAGCATCTCGGTGTTGTTGCGGAAGCGCTCGACGCAGGGATCGACCTGCGCGGCTACTTCGTGTGGTCGCTGCTCGACAACTACGAATGGGCCGAGGGGTATCGAATGCGATTCGGGCTGATCCGGGTCGATCCCGATAGCCTCGAGCGGACGATCAGGGACAGCGGCTATTGGTACCGGGACTTCATCGCAAGCACATCGAGTTGAGCGATCGACGTGCACCGGTGTCCTAGTCTGTCGTGATGTCGAAACGAGTCTGGGCTGCGATCCTTGTGGCGTCTCTGGCCTGGGGCACCAACGGTGTCGCTACCAGGTCCGCGTTGAACGACGGGATTCCACCTGTAGCCATCGTGGCAATCCGAGCGATTCTGGCGTCTCTGGCGCTCCTGGTCCTCCTCCGGCTGCGCGGCCGCAAGATCCCGACATCATGGTCGTCGTGGTCATCGGCCCTGGTGCAGGGCGTGTTCCAGTTGTCGGTCCCGTTCGTGCTGTTCAACTTTGCCTACGACAACGCATCGGCAGGGTTCGTGGGGTTGTTTGCCGCTCTGATTCCACTCGGGACGGCGATCGTCGCCCACTTCATGCTGTCTGATGAGCCAATGAACCTTCCCAAGCTCGCCGGCCTGACGCTGGCCTTTGTCGGCGTCGGGTATCTCCTTCTGAGTGGAGACAGCGGTCTGTCCGACGGTGGAAGACCCTTACTTGCTGCTGGCCTGTCGATCCTGGCGGTGTCCTCGGTTTCTTATGCAGGTGTCTACGCAAAGCTGCACTCTCACTCGTTCGACCCCGATGGAACTCAGCTTCATGCAGTTTGTCATTGGCATCTTCCTGGTCGGTTCTGTGATGCTCATAGTCGAGGGCATGCCGCCGAGGATCTCATTGTGGGGCTGGGTACTCATCGCCTACATGACGCTGATCGGGAGTGTTACGCCGTTCCTGCTGTTCTTCTGGTTGCTGCAACACGTGTCTGCGACCAAGGCATCGCTGGTCGGGTACGTAGTGCCGTTGGTGGCGCTTGTGGCCGGCATCACTCTGCTCGACGAAAGGCTCCAGGCGGGGATCCTGGTCGGCGGAGTGTTGATTGTGGCGGGTGTCGTCCTCACCGAGCGTGCCGAGCGGCGAAGATTCCCAGTGGCTCCAGTTCCCTAGCGTGAGTTGGCCGCTTCGGCGGCCCTTCTGGCGAGTACGACGTCGAGCTGCGGCTCGACGCGCAGATTGTGACGGGTGAGCTCCCCGCCGCATACGGCACACGCGGGCACCATGTGGGTTACCTGGCCGCACTCCTGGTGGATAGCCAGCCGATCGGTGTCGGCGTGCTCCCACTTTGCGCCAAAACGCCAGATGGCCATCAGCACATCGAACAGATCTCGCCCTTTGTCGGTGAGCCGGTACTCGTTTCGCGGCGGATGCTCTTGGTACATGACCGTGTCCAGAATGCCGTTTGTGACCAGCTGGTTGAGCCGATCGGTGAGCACGTTGCGCGAGATCTGCAAGTCGGTCTGGAAATCGTCGAAGCGACGGACGCCGAGAAAGGCGTCACGCATGATCAGGAGAGTCCAGCGATCCCCGATCACGTCGATCGTCCCTGCGATGACACAATCGAGATGATCAAGCGATTTCCTGGTGGGCATGGTTGAACCATATCGGAGTGAGTTGCGTAACGCAACCGACAGTGGGTAGAGTTAGTTGTGTAACGCAACTGACTTGGAGAATATCGTGAAGGCAGTCCTCCCGCGATTGCTATGGCTGGTAAGCAGGTTGTCTGCCCGATTGGGAGAGCGGTTCGCCTGGTACCTCTGGTTTCACCCATTCGGCCGTCGCACCCTCGCCTATCCGGAAGGTTCGTCGCCGCTCGGGATGAAGGTGTTCGGTCACGAGATACGTGGCTTCCAGGTCGGCCGCGGGCGGCCGGTGCTCCTGCTCCATGGTTGGGGTGGGACATCTACCGACATGGCCCCTCTGGCTGAGGCGTTGGCCGGAGCGGGATATCTTGCGGTCGCACCCGACCTTCCCGGGCACGGTCACGATCGTGGCGAATACACCGACGTGTTCCAGATGGCGGCAACTGTGGATGCCCTCATTGGCGTGTTCGGGTCACCGCACGCTGTGGTGGCTCATTCGTTTGGTGCTGTGGTGACATTTGCGGCATTTCAACATGGTGGCCCGGCCCGGGTGGTTCTCGTCGCACCTGCCATCAAAGGGGAGCGATATGTGGAAGTCTTCCGATCGCAGACCGGTCTTTCCGCAAGAGCGTATCGGCGATTCGTCAGCCGCTTTATCGGGTACGCCGGTCCCCATTTGATGGATGTGTTCGCAGGCAACGGTGATGTCCCGGGAGCGCAAATGCTGATCCTCCACGACCCGGAGGACCGCAGCGCGTCATTTGCCGACGCAGCCGACTATGCCGCGGGTCGGCGGGATACCCGTCTCGTTGAGGTGCCCCAAACCGGGCACAAGGGGATTCTGCGGGACGACAAGACGCGAGACGACGTTCTTGCGTTTGTTACCGAGCGAGTCCGGCCAGCCATTTCCGTTGGCGACGCGGCGAGCTGATCCGAACCCAATCGAGGTGTGCATTGATCGGATCGCTCATGGCGGCTGCGTACCCGACGTGATACTTCCCGTGCTGGGTCCATGACCAGAGGATGATGTTCTCCTCGGGATCGGTCTTGAACAGGTTGGCAAAACGCTCCCGGTTGCCATTCCACAATTCACGATGAAGCACCATACGTCCAAGGGTGCGGCGGATCACTCGCGACATGACGATCCAGCGCGGCAGATCCAGCCAGACGACGGTGTCGGCGTCGGCGAGCACGAGGTCCTGGACGAGGGACCCGTAGTTGCCGTCCACGACCCAGCTGGCCTGCTCGATGCGTCCGGCAACGATCTCACGCATCCGCTCTCGATCGATTGGTGTCCAGTTCTCCAGGTGGTGGATGCTGTCTAGCTCGATGTGCTCGCACCCGAGGCGTGCAGAAATCTCGGCGGCAAGTGTGGACTTCCCGGATCCGCTATTTCCGACAACGGCGATGCGACGTGGCGAGCTCATGGGGCGCAGATGTTAGGTCCGGCCGCTCCGGCTACCACCGGGCCCGGTGTTCTTCGGCCCAACCGGCCACATCCTCGATAGCTATCGCTGTGCCGTCGTCATCAATGACAGTGCCCGAGTAGTGGCCGAACATCTGGTGCACTTCCGACCGGATGAGCAGCAGATTCGTCCTGGCCGTTCGCTCCACGAACGGGGTGAAAGTGAGGTCAACACGCTCGGAGTGCATCGTCCACGGACGTTTGAAATCCTTGTGGTCGTATGTGAATTCGACGTCGGAGAGCTTGTGGATACGCCCGTCGAGGATCAGGGTGTTCTCTGTTGCCGCGGAGGAGTCGCCAAACCCAAATCCCATATTGAGGCCAACACGACGTCCATCAGCTACGAACCCGGAGGTGCTGGCCCACACCCAAAAGGAGTCGTATTCCCAGACGCCCCGGCCCCAATCGAGGGTGCCTGAGGTGACGGTGGGGTCGAGTTCCACCAATCGACTACCGACATTGATCGCGCCGCCGACGGGCATGCAGTTGATCTTCCGGTTGTAGTAGAAGCGACGTTCACCGATCGGGATCACGACCACGGTGGACTCTCCGGAGGCGTTAAAAGTCATATCCGCTCGAAGCGGCTCACCTCCGAAATGCGCCCAGTCGACGGTTACGGTCCTGGTTGGGCCTGCGACATCGAAGCTGATCGCCGCTCGCTTGCCCTGCCAGGCGCTGCGTCCGGAATCGCTATTACGGGGCAGAGTGATCCCGCGTGCGAGGGGGATCGTGATGGTGTCCTCGACATAGGTGTTGGTGGCGAAGTCGACCATGTAGACAAAGGCTTGACCGGCATAACCGAGGTCGGCGAGTGTGGCGGAGAAGTAGCCCCCGGGGAACATGGCGCCGTAGTAGTCCCACCGCTTGATCCGAAAGCGCTGCAGTGGTCGGCCGTACCGGTAGAAGTGGGCAGACTCGAGGTTGGAATCGAGCAATGGATTACGGGCCCATCCGCGCTGACGAAGTGCGCCGCGGTCGTCGAGCAAGGGTGACGGGTCGACGATTTCTCGTTGTGTCATCGCCTCTCCTGGTGTCTCAAGGATGCACCTGTCACGGTAGCCGTAGTTTGGTCGGTCCCGTCTAGACAGATCGAACATATGTTCGATACAATGGCGGATATGGCTGACAAGGCCTCGATCCTCCACGCCGATCTCGACGCCTTCTATGCATCGGTGGAGCAGTTGCTCGATCCGACGCTGCGAGGCAAGCCGATCGCGGTCGGCGGTGGTGTGGTGTTGGCGGCATCGTACGAAGCGAAGGCGTACGGAGTGCGGGGCGGGATGCCCGGAATCCGTGCCAGAGAGCTCTGTCCTCAGCTGAAATTCGTCAGCGGCAACTTCCGTCGCTATCAGGAGTACGGCGACCGGGCAATCGATGTGGTACGAGACTTCACTCCGTTGATCGAGCGGATCTCCATCGATGAGGCATTCGCCGACGTTTCCGGGTCGATACACCTGTTTGGCACACCCGGCGAAATGGCGACTGAGATCAGAAGCCGGGTTCGCAACGAAGTCGGCCTTCCCATCTCGGTCGGCGTGGCCAGGACCAAGCATCTCGCCAAGATCGGTTCTCAGGTTGCCAAGCCAGACGGCATGGTCGTCATCGATCCGGCGATGGAGCTGGAATTCCTCCACGATCTTCCGGTGGAGCTCATGTGGGGGGTAGGTCCCGTCACCAGGGCCCGCCTCGCCGAGGCAGGGATCAGCACCATCGGTGAGCTTGCCGAGACACCGGGCCGCTCTCTGGAGCGAATGCTGGGGCATGCCATCGGGGGGCGACTGGGTGCTCTTGCCTGGAACGATGATCCCCGGCAAGTGACTACCAGTCGCAGGGCCGGCTCGGTGAGTGCCCAGTCGGCGCTTGGCAAGAGACCTGCAACCGACGACGTGATCATTCCCGACGTTGCGGCATCTGGCGGACCGGGTCGCCGGCCGGATGCGCAAGAAGGATCTGGCGGGGCGCACCATCACAGCCCGGGTTCGGTTTGCCGATCTGCGTGCGGTGACCCGATCGGTGACACTTCCCGCCCCGATCTCAGCAACCGTGATTCTTGCTGAGGTGGCGGAGGATCTGGTGCGCACGGCATTGTCCGACCATCCAGCGGAGAAGATGATCAGTCTGCTCGCGATTGGTGTCTCTCACCTCCAGGCTGACTCGGCTCTCCAACTCGAGCTCCCATTCGAGCTCGAGGGTGAAGAACGCAGACCCGGGACGACGAAAGGGGCTGCCCGCTGGGTGCTGGACCGATCCGTCGATGAGGTTCGTGCCAAGTTTGGCAGGGACTATGTCGGGTACGGTTCGGTGGCCTTGGGGGACCGTCGCTCGGTACCGGACGAATTCCGTGAGCTTGCCGAGAAGGAGCTGTAGGTCTCTCAGGTGGTCTCCGGTAGCAACCGATGTCGGTATAACCTCGCCGCTACCCGGGGCGCTGTGCAATGTGGTGAAAGGGGGTCCCGGTGATCCGTCGCCGTTGGCCCACCGCTGTGATGACTCTCCTGACTATCACTCTGATGTCGAGTGCCGTGCTGCTCGTCCCGGGTGAGCGGAGCGCCGCTTCCGAAGGGATCCTGCTTGGGGCGACGCCGGAGGCGATCGATGGGTTCCGACAGGATGGTGTTGCGGAGATCGAAGATCAGCTCGGGCGGAAGCTGGACATTGTCAGAGTGTTCGAGTCCTGGGAGTCGAACTTCCCCAGCGACTTCCACAGTGAGATGGTCACGGGTGATCGGCTCATGGTTGTCTCGGTGCGTCCCCGCCGTTTCGACGGCACGAAGATTCCGTGGCGTGACATCGCCGATGCGACTCCGGGCAGCCAGCTGTACAGCGAGATGGTCACCTGGGGCGGGGAGCTACGTGACCTGGACGTGCCTGTTTGGTTTGCGCTCCATCATGAGCCTGAGGCGGCTGGCAGTGCCGATTACGGCGATGCCGCCGATTTCATCGATGCCTGGCGGGCAATGGTCGACGTTATCCGCGCTCAGGGTGCCGACAACGTTGAATTTGCCTGGATCATGACCGCATGGTCCTTCGAGGTTTCGGACTCGGATGCACGACATGCTTCGTACTGGTATCCCGGAGACGCATATGTCGATCTGATCGGCTCCGACGCATACAACTGGGGCAAGTGCCGCGAGAGTGCCACCGACTCCTGGCGCACCCTCGAGGACACCATCGAGCCACAGCGTCAGTTTGGCCTAGAGCATCCCGGCAAGAGCTTGTTCCTGGCCGAAGTGGCATCGACGGAGCGGCCGTCTGATTGGGGCGACGCCAAAGCCGATTGGGTCGACGAGGCGCAGGCTCTGTTTCAGGAGCCGGGGTGGGAGCAATTCGTTGCGACCTCGTTCTTCGACGTCACCGACGACAGCTACCCGTATTGCCATTGGCCGGTCGACTCGAGCCCCGAGGCGCTGGCCGCCCTCGTCGACCTGGCAGCGGATCCCTTCTACGGCGGGGGCACCGGCACCGGTGGAACTGCCTCCCGGGCCACCGGGCGGGGATCGGCTTATCGATGTCCCTTCTAGTCATCCTTTCTACACGTCCATCGAGTGGATCGCCGGGGAGGGCATAACCGCCGGCTGTAATCCGCCGGTCAATGACCGTTTTTGTCCTGATGGGGTGGTGACGCGGGGGCAGATGGCGGCGTTTGTGGTGCGGGCGCTTGGGTATTCGGATGATGGTGGCGGCGATTTGTTTGTTGATGACGATGGGTCTGTGTTTGAGTCGTCGATCGATCGGTTGGCGACTGCCGGGGTGACCTTTGGCTGTAATCCGCCGTCCAACGACCGCTTCTGCCCGAATGCATCGGTGACCAGAGCCCAAATGGCCACGTTCCTATACAGAGCCCTGAACTGACGGTCACGTCAGTCCCCCCGCTTGCGGGGGGAAGGTACCCTCGGCGGCCTGGTCTGGTCTGGTCAGTCCCCCCGCTTGCGGGGGGAAGGTACCGCCGCCGTAGGCGGGGGTAGGGGGGCCGGCCCCGGAGGGGCCGGTGTCTATGTGGTTCCCGGTGGCTGGCGCAGCGTCTCCGGGCGCTATTCCCCGGCAAGGTGGGCCGGGAAGCCGCCGCGGGCGATTGGTCCCCAGTTTCGATCGTGATCCGGATCAAGGACTTACCCTGGTTGACCATCGCCTCCCGGTACTCATCCCAGTCGGGATGCTCACCGGCAATGTTCCGGTAGTAGCCGACCAGCGGCTCGACCGATTCGGGGAGATCGATCAGTTCTGCGGTCCCATAGATCTGAACCCACTCGTCGCCAAAGTCATCTGAGAGGACGCACACCGAGACCTGCGGATTACGTCGGATATTGTGCGCCTTGGCACGGTGCGGATAGGTCGAGATGACCAGGCGTCCCTCATCGTCGACGCCCATGGTGTTGGGGGACATCTGGGGTCTGCCGTCGGCGCGGACCGTCGAAAGGATGACCCGGTGCCGGGGCCGGATGAACTCGAGCAACTCGTTGCGGTTGACTGCTGTGTTTGTTGCGATCTTGCGTGCCATAGTTGGAGCATATCTGGTGGACACCGAATGGTCATCGTCGCGTCGGCTGGTTCCTCCAAGGTAATGCTCCCACGGCTGCGGCGCCGAGCGCGGCTGTGATCGGAATGACCCACCGAACTCCGGCTGCCGGGGTGGCTAGGCCGGCAACAGCGACCATCGCGGAAGCGGCGACAGCAAGCAAGGCACTGAGGACCACTGCGGCCGTTACCGGTGCGGGTCGCTTGTTGATTCGCCACTCGAACCTGGCAAACACTGCAGCCAGGCTGATGGTGACAAGACTCAGCACGCCAAGCCAGATCGGGCGTGTCAGCCACCATGATGCAGACCCCGGTTGGATACGGAAGACAACGCCGTCGAGAGTGGTGAGGCCGGTCGCCCCAATCAACGCCATTGCGGTTAGGTGCCACAGGTAGAGCGTCATGATGACCCCGGAGACCGAGACGACGGCATGCCAGCCGCGGGCACTTGCGGTGAAACGATGAACCAGGCTCCTCGTGGCCCAGATCACGCCGAGTTGCATCCCGCCCAACAACACGATGGCGAATGTTGGGGGAGTGACGTTGGTCACTTCGGAACCGGGGATACCCAGCATCGCTACGGGGTAGACGCCGATGCTGGTGAGCGCTACGAGTGTGGTCAGCGAGGCTCCGGCAAGTACCCAGCCGGCGCGAGCTGAGATGCCACGCTCGTTGAGATCCGACCACAAGTACCCGATCTGGTGGATGCCTGCCCATGCGAAGAAGAAGTTGACCCATCCGATCGCGGGGACTCCAAAGCCCAGGTGGATGATATCGACGGCGATTGTTGCCCCGAAGAGAGCCACGATCGTGCCAGTGCCCGACCGCTGCCACCATGCGTATGTGAACGGGGCCAGGGCGACGAGGACCAGGTAGACGGCCATGAACCACAACGGCACAGTCGCCGCCATCGCGCCTGCCCGGACGACGTCGTGAGGGACAAAGCCGCGCACTAAGACGATCAACAAAGACCAGACGACGAGGAGAGGGAGGACCGGGGTGAACAGCCGTCGTATCCGTGTGGTGATCCAGACGTGGCGCGGCTGCCGGTTCCCCTGGAGAGCCCTGGCGTTGGCATAGCCACCGGCTAGGAAGAAGATCGGCATCACCTGGACGATCCATGTGAGGTGTGCGGCGCCGGGGACCCATTGCAATGAGTTCATCAGCTGGATGTCGTCTGTCGGGGTGAGCCAGATGGACGCCGCCAGCCAGTGTCCGAAGATGACCACCAGGATCGCCGTGGCACGCCAGAAGTCGACAATGCGGTTGCGGCTGGCGGGGGTGGCTGCTGCAATTGTGCGGGTGTAGGTTATGTACTTCTTCATGCCGCAAACGTATTGGAATCGCGCGGCGCTCACATGGGGGAGAAGCCCCCAAGATCTAGCCCGGGGGTAGGGGATGATTCGCGAGATTCCGGGGAACGTCGATGAGATCGACGTGCGATGGGTGTCTCGATTGGTTGAGAGATCTGACATCGAAGGGATCCGCAAGACACGGATTGGGGAAGGTTTCGGTCTCGCCGCCAAGACGTACCGGGTTGACGTTGTTTCTCCCGGGTCGATTGCACCGCTGGCGATCAAGCTGTGCGATGCGGAGACGGCAGTCGCCGAGGCTCACGTCTATAGGCACGTCCTCAGCGACACCGGTGTTTGCCATCCCGTCCTTGTCGACTCGGGGACCAATGAGACCAACGGGGTGGTTGTCTACGAGTTTGTCGAGGGTGCGACTCAGGGTGACGTGCTGGCCGGATGCTCCGAGGCGATGTTGCGGGCGATCATCGACAACCTGGTCGACCTCCACGCCAGCTGGTGGAACCGGGCCTCTGGAACCGGGATCCGTACGGCCGAGACGTGGATGCGTCGACCGCTCACCCGGGCTCATATCGACGATTGCCTCGCCCGCCACAGCGACCTGCTCGATGCGGAAGCGGCGGATCTGATTCGGTCACTACCCGATCGGATAGACGTGATCGTCGACGAGCTCATCGAACATCCGATTACGGTCGTCCACGCCGATGCCCATCTCGACAACGTTCTATTTCTCGAGGACGGGAACCCAATGATGTTGGACTGGTCAACGGCTCGTGTTGGCCCCGCCGCCATCGATGTGGCGCACTGCCAGGTCGAATGCCTGACGGCCCACCAACGGCGCAACATCGGCGGTGAGATGATCCGGTACCACCATCAGGCGCTGGTCGACCGCGGTGTCGGCAACTACACCATGAACGAGTTGCAGCGTGCTACCGATCTGGCGCAGCTTGCGTTCATACCCGGTGTTGTCAGGTGGGGAGCGGCCGGCCGAGCCGAAGGGCATCCCGCACGTGCTGACCGGCTGTTTCGCTCCCTGTTGGTCGCAACTACGGACGCGGCCCTCGGGCGTTGATGGGTCTACTGCGGTTTGGTGCACCGGTGCCGGGCACCACGCGGATTGGCTCATCATCTTCTCATGAAGAGTGGTTCACACTGGATTGATGAGACAACACCAGCGCCACTCGTTTGTTCGATCGACGATCTACTCGCGGGTGCTGGCGCTATCTGACTCCCTGAACCAATGAAAGGACTGGCTCATGAGCACAACTCAGATCGCAGAGACGCAGGGCAAACCGGGCCCAGCCTATTTCGAGGAGCCCGCCTTGTCGCGATGGCTCTTTGGCTCGAGCAAGGCAGCCTGGATCTGGCTGATTGCCGCGGATCTGGCTGGGATGGGAGTGGTTGGCCGCCGGCTGGGAGAAAGTGTTCGGAGGCACCATCACCTGGAGGTTTTGGGACTGGGGCAATTCCGCATACTCGCTGACCGGCAATAGCAACATCGGATGGGTGCGCAGCGGCACCGTTGTGGGATCAGACGGCGCACAGCACTTCCTGGGCGTGGGCGGATCGGTCGCCGGCTTTGCCAAGGGGGCGATCGCAAATTCCACCGGAGCACATCCAGCAGTCGCATTCCCGTGGTACGTCGACTTCCTCAAGTGGGTGCAGAACACCGGGCACGCGATGGTGGGCCCTCTTGTCGCCGTCGGCGAGTTGGTTGTCGGCATTGCGCTGCTCTTCGGGCTATTCACCGGCATTGCAGCGGCTCTGGGTGCCACTCTGAACTTCTCGTACGTTTTTGCCGGAGCGGCGAGCACCAATCCGGCCATGATCATCGTGTCCGGGCTATTGATCCTGGCATGGCGGAACGCTGGCTGGTTTGGCGTTGACCGTTGGCTGCTTCCGACCCTGGGCACTCCGTGGGAACGCGGTGAGGGCATTCACCATGACAGAGCCGACAAGACGAAGGGCGACGGGCATGTGAAGGTGAAGCCCGAGCTGATCCATCACTGACAATCGCTGCTCTGCAGCACGACCTGTGGAACAGGTGAGGCTTCCCCCTCGACGCAGCCGTACCGCGCCGAGGGGGAAGCCTCCGCCTATTGCGGCTTGGCGTATCGGTGCACGGCCAAGGGGGCGAAGATAGCGATGATGGCGATGATCCAGATGATCGTGTAGAGCACAGGGTTCTGGAGGGGCCAGGCGGTGGGAGCAGGAGTCCCTGCGGGGATGTTGCCAAAGAGCTCTCTGGCCGCCTGGGTCACCGCCGATACCGGGTTCCATTCGGCGAAGTGGCGAAGCACCGTTGGCAGACCTTCCGATGGCACGAACGTGTTTGCGATGAACGTCAGGGGGAAGATGACCATGAACGAAGCGTTGTTGATCACCTCAACGCTCGGCACCAGCAACCCGACGTAGGCCATGATCCACGAGAACGCATAAGCGAACGCCAGCAGCAGGATGAACCCAGAGTCCTCCTTTGATTACTCCGTTGTGCATCCGCCATCCGACCAGGAGCCCGGTGAGTGCCATGATCAACAACGACAGGACGTTGTAGATGACATCGCTGGCAGTTCTACCGAGCAAGCACCGCCGACCGGGACATGGGCAGTGAGCGGAATCGGTTGATGATCCCCTTCTGCATGTCGTCGGCCAGCCCGGCACCGGTGAACGTTGCTCCGAAGACCACCGTCTGAGCGAAGATGCCGCCGATCAGGAACTCCCGATACGAGCCACCGCCGGGCACATTGATCGCGTTGCCGAAAACGTAGGCAAACAGCAGCACGAACATGATCGGTGACAGCAGCACGAACACGAGCACCTCGGGCACGCGCTTGATCTTGATGATGTTTCGCTTTGCGATGATGTGGCCGTCCAGGAACGCGGTGACGAGGCTTGTCATGCGTTGACCTCCTGCTGTTCGGTTTCGGGCTCGGCAGAGTGCCCGGTGAGGGTGAGGAACACGTCATCGAGGGTGGGCCGGCGCAGCCCGACGTCGCTGACCGCGATTCCCGCTTCATCGATCTGGCGCAGCGCCCGGGTGAACGCGGCTGCTCCGCCGGAGATGGGCGTAACCAATCTTCGGGACCGCTCGATAACCCGCAGCTCCCCGACGGCGAAACCGCTCAGTATCTCCCTGGCGCGGGCCAGGTCGTCCGCTCTGGTGACGGTCACTTCGATGCGTTCCCCGCCGACCGTGTCTTTGAGCTCGTCTGCGGTGCCGTGCGCTATTTCCAGTCCGTGGTCGATAACCACGATGTCGTCGGCGAGCCGATCGGCTTCTTCGAGATACTGGGTCGTGAGCAGCAGCGTGGTTCCCTTGCCGACGAGATCCTGGATGACGCCCCACATCTCGGTCCGGCTGCGCGGGTCGAGGCCGGTTGTGGGCTCATCGAGAAACAGCACCGGCGGCTCGGCGACGATTGCACCGGCCAGGTCGAGGCGACGACGCATGCCGCCTGAGTACGTCTTGACGGGGCGGTCGGCAGCATCGGTCAGGTCGAACCGGTCCAGCAACTCGCGGGCCCGTTTCCGTGACGGTTCCCGTCCGAGGTGGTAGAGGCGGCCGATCATGTCGAGGTTCTCGAACCCGGTGAGGTTCTCGTCGACTGCGGCGTATTGACCCGAAAGCCCGATCAGCTTGCGTACCTCCTGGGCGTCCGTGACCACGTCCCTGCCGGCAACGGTCGCGGTGCCGGCATCAGGGTGGATCAATGTGGTCAGGATGGAGACTGCGGTGGTCTTCCCCGCGCCATTTGGCCCGAGCAGGGCGAGGATGGAGCCCTCGGGGACGGTGAGGTCGAGCCCGTCGAGGGCCTTCACGTCTTTGTAGTACTTCGCCAGCCCAACCGCCTCGATAATGTCGCCCATGGAGTCCTTCCTCTGGTCACGAGTCGAAGACACTACCGGGAGGGTGTGACACGTTTTGACGGAATGTGTCTCTAGCCGAAAAGCACCCGGGTGACCCCCGGCAGCGGCGTGTCGAGGAGCTTCCGGGCTCGTGAGGTGTCGAGGGTGCAGTCGCGGGGGCGAAGCTGGCCCCGCGGGACCTGCGACGGCAAAGACCGGTCCCCGGTCGATGTGGTGAAATCGGAGCAGTGCCACGCCGAACTCGTAGCGGGACATTTTCTCATCGCCGGCCACGTGAAGCGGGCCTGTGTAGTCGAGGCCTGCCAGTTCTACCAGGGCCGCGGCAAGGCTCTCCACCCAGATCGGGCAGCGCATCTCGTCGGACCACAGCCGCACAAACTCGCGTCGATCGAGCGCATCGATCATCCATTGGGCGGCCCGGGCGACAGTCGGGCGCCATCCGTAGATGAGCGACGTTCGCACAATCACGGCCTGTGTTCCGGAGTCCGTAACCGCAGCCTCCGCGGCCGCCTTGCTACGCCCGTAGTCGTTGAGCGGTCTGACCGGGTCATCTTCGCGAGTAGTCGCCGCGTTGCCCATCGAAGACCATGTCGGTAGACATGTGGATCAGTCGAGCATCGGCTGCCGCAGCGGCGTTGGCGACATTGGCGGTCCCGGTGACGTTCACGGCCTCGAAATCGTTGCCTTGTCCCGGGTTGAGCGCCGCAGTGTGAACGATGACGGCGGGTGATAACTCGGCGATGAGTGCCGAGACGGCATCGGCGTCCCGAACATCGAGTTGTCGCCACTCGACGCCGTCGAGGTCACCGGGATTGGTGGCATAGGTGGCAGTGACGTCCCAGCCGCTACGCGCCAGCTCTGCTACCCACCTTCCCAGGTATCCGCTACCGCCGGTGACCAACATGCGAGGTTTGTCCATCCGGCGATGGTAGGGCCATCGATCGGTGTCCCCGCACGAGCCGGCATGCTGAGTGCGGTTGCCTAGCTCCCGAACAGCCTGGCCTTGATCTCTTTGCATGTGGGGCAGACGGGGTAGCGGTCCGGGTCGCGGTTGGGGATCCACTTCTTGCCGCAGAGCGCAACCACGGGTACACCATCGACGTTTGCCCGCACTATGTCGGCTTTGCGGACATAGTGGGCGAACCGATCGTGGTCACCGTCGTCGTCGATGCGGATCTCTTCCTCGGTGATTACCGCCGGTTTGGTTTCGACGTCTGTTGTGACTTGTCGCATGTCCATAGGTGTCAGTATCGCGGAAGTAGGGGCCGACCGGGGCCGGCCCCTACTTCACCTGGCCGTGCCTACGGAGTTGACGGGGCGGTCGAGGACTTGAGTCCAACCACTTCGTCGTGCACCTTGCGGCTTCCCGACACGGTGACACCGTTGGTTGTGTGGTCCTGGAGATACAGCTCGAAACTGTATGCGCAGAACTCTTCATCGCCAAGCCATCCCCCGACCGTCGGGGCGCACATTGAGGGTTATGTACCCGTCGATGTCGTGCCCGGTCCGCTCCGAGGTCCCGGTGTAGCGATCGTCGACGATCTCGCCGGGGAAAGCGCCGCTGGTGCCGCCGCTGAGGCTCACCGCCTGGTTGGAGCCCCTGACGGCCCGCAGCGACCAGCTGTTGAGGAACCCATCCGGGTCGAGAGCCCGCAGCTTGATCTCTAGCGGCGACGTATCGGACGGCAGTTCGATCAGCGCACACCCCTCAAAATCGGTTTCGCCCGGGACCAGAACCGAGGCGATGTCGCCTGTGGCCCGCTCCTCGTCAACGTGGAGCTTGATGTAGTCGTAGGTGCCCGGCACATAGTTGCCCGAAGCGTCATACCCGCGAAATGATGAATCCCACATCGCCGACCCTGCGGGCCAGGGCAACGGTGTTGAGTAGGTCGATGAGCCTCAGGCGTGCCTTGCGGTGTTCCACTTCGGTCGACCAGTTCGGTTCGAGCTCGATATTCCGATACGCAGGCACGCCGCCTGGCAACACCGTGGTGTCTGGTCCATAGGACTCCAGCGTGTACAGCCCGTTGCCCTGCTGCCGCAGACCGCTGGCATCGACGCCGAGGTACTCCCAGGAGCCTGTACCGACCCGATACCTGACGGTGTAATGCGTGACGGGTGTCTGCGACGACTCGAAACATCCGAAGATGTCGATGGCCCCGGCCCAGGCAGCACGGTCCACATTTGGCCCTGAACCCGAGAGGCTCTTGACGTTCGTGATCGTCCCATCGGGGTGCAGCATCGACCCGGGATTCGGGACAACCGGGATGTCGCCGACGTACTGGAAGACTCGTCCGCCCTGGCACGCCTTTGGCGCAAGCAAGTCTCTGCGGATGCACAGATTGATCTCCCGGACGTTGGGTATGTCGTAGTACGGAGCCGTCTCGTATCCGATCACTCCTTCGTCGTCG
>CAVSWM010000016.1:0-91057 GCA_963731695.1 uncultured bacterium
TACGACATCGATGGAGAGACACTCGAGCTAACCCCGGAGTTGGTGACCGAACTGCCTTCGGTCGGCAACGGGGGAGTGGTTATCAACGAAGACGGAACATTGACCGTCCGCTACCAGCTACGTGACGAGGCGGTTTGGAGCGATGGGGCGCCAATCACCGGGTACGACCTCGATTTCACGCTCGGCGTCATGCTCGAGCAGAGCACCGATGAGGACAATCTCGTGCGCAATGTGATCACCACGGAAGCGGGAGCGAAGTCATTCGAGATGGTGATGGCGGAGCCGACCGTGGCGTACGAGACGATGTTCCCTGTCGTGATCCCCAAGCACGCCGTGGAAGGCACGAACGTGGCAACGGCATGGACCGACAAGATGTGGCCCTCAGCAGGGCCGTTCATCGTTGCCGAATGGGAGCAAGGCGAGTACCTGCGTCTGGTCCGCAACCCGAACTACTGGAAGACAGATCCCTCCTCGGGGGCGCAACTCCCTTATCTCGACGAAGTGGTCTTCAGGTTCAGCCAGGAGACCGAAGCGCTCCCTCGGCGTTCGTCGCTAAGGAATTGGATGTGCTCGTTCCTTCACCGGACCCGGAAACAGTATCCCGGCTACGCAACCTCGAACCCGACGGTGTTGTGGTGCAGGTCAAGCCAGGCCCGCTGTGGGAGCATCTCAACTTCCAGTTCGGCCCGGCCAACCGGAATGACGAATCGTTGAACCAGTACCGCTCATATCGACAGGCGATCGCATACGCTGTCGACACAGATCGTCTGGCGTCTCGTGGGCTGGGAGCCGATCACGTCGATACTGAGCCCGGGGGAGGGCGAAGGGCCCTGGCAGCAATACTGCGACGATCCCGACAAGGCGGTCCAGCTGCTCGCAAGGGCATGTTCCAAGCCGGCCGGGATTGTGCTGCCGATCCACCGCGATTGATCTTTTCGACTACCTCGAACGCATGGGAGCGCCCGGCAATCGCCGATGAGCTGGTGGATGAGCTCGGCAGGGTGGGAATCACCGTCGAGCTGCAACTGGAGGATTCGCAGCTCTTCTTCGGGGAGACCCTCGACGATGGCACCTGGGATGTCGGGTTGTGGGCGTGGGTAGCCAGTCCGGATGCGGCGGGGTTCGTGTCCGCTCTGGAATTCTTCAACCCTGATTCCGCACCACCCGAAGGCAGGAACTACTACCGGTGGGGCACACCGGACTCGTCGGTGAACAATGACACCGTTGCGCAGTTCCGTGGCATTCTCGCCACGGCGAGCGAAACCGTCGATCCGGAGCAGGTCATCTCGCTTGCCCGCGTCGGCGAGGAGGTTCTCGCCGACAGCGCGGTGCTAATCCCGATTGCGGCGCGGCCCATGGTCGGGGTGGTTTGGGCCAACGAGATCGGTGGCTTCGAGCTCAATACCTCGATGGCGGGCTACACATGGAATATCGAGCTCTGGCACAGATTTGCCGAATGAGGCGTCGTCACGGCACGACCAAACGCACCGAACCTGACCTTTGCTCGCATGGGCGACTAGCTTTGTCGTCATACAGCTACAGGAGTCATCTGATGGCAACACTCGTCTTACTCCGTCACGGACAATCGACGTGGAATCTGGAGAATGTGTTCACCGGTTGGACCGACGTCCCACTGTCCGAAAGGGCATCGCTGAGGCGAGAGCCGCCGGCAAGATAATGAAGGAAGAGGGCCTGCACCTCGATGTGGCACACACTTCGGTTCTCGAGCGTGCGATCAACACGCTCCATCTCGCCCTTCTCGAGATGGGTCAGGTCTGGATACCGGTCGTCAAGCATTGGCGACTGAATGAACGTCACTACGGCGCGCTCGCAGGGTCTCAACAAGAAACAGACGGCGGACCAACACGGCATAGAGCAGGTACACATCTGGCGGCGCTCCTACTCGACACCACCCCCTGCGCTCGATCCCATGGACGAGCGTCACCCCGGCCACGACCCTCGATACTCCTGGATGCCGCCCGATTTGCTCCCCGCTACGGAATGCCTCGAAGACGTGGTCGACAGGATGCTGCCGTATTGGTACGACAGCATCGTCCCCGACCTGCGTGCGGGCAAGCAGGTGGTCGTCGCTGCTCACGGCAACAGCCTGCGGGCACTCGTCAAGCACCTGGACGGTGTCTCCGATGAGGAGATCACGGATCTGAATATCCCGACGGGGATCCCGTTGCTCTACGATCTCGACGAGAATCTTCAACCGATCAGCAGCCGGTACCTCGGTGACGCAGAAGCGGCAAAAGCCGCTGCGGAGGCCGTAGCGAAACAAGCTGGGTGACCCGTTTGGCCGCCGGCGTTTCCCAGATGCTGGCGGCGTGACTTGATCTTCTGGCCGGAAGGCTCCATACTTCGCGACTGATGGGCCCGTGTGTGCGGGTCCCGTGTGAGAAAGGGAGACTCTTGGCATCAGTCGTTGCGGCGTTACACGCGCTCGTGTCGCTCGCCCTCATCTTCCTCATCCTGCTCCATGCGGGTCGAGGTGGAGGTGTGTCCGACATGTTCGGTGGTGGCATGAGTGGAGGCTTTTCGGGATCCAATGTCGTGGAGAGGAACCTCGACCGGATCACGGTTGCTGTAGCTGCCGCATTCTCAGTGACCACAGTCGCGCTTACGTGGCTCTGGGCCCGCTGATTTGTGATTCCAACAGTCCCCCAACACGGAATACCAAGGAGGCAACACCTTGAATCGATTGTGGCGTAGCCGCAAGGTGTTGTGGTTGGCGGTACTTCTCGCTTTCGCAATGATTGTCACTGCATGTGGCGATTCTGACGGAGGCGGCGATACCACCACCACGACTACTCAAGCAACAGAAGACACCACTACCACAGCTGCTCCTGATACAACCGCAGCACCGGAGACCACCACCACCACTACTGAGGCCCCAGGCAAGCAGTACGGTGGAGAGGTCATCGTTGCTGACGATCAGGAGCCCCCGACACTGAACCCGTTCGTCCCCGGTGGCGACAACGCTGTCGTGTCACGTATCGGCCAGGCGTACCTATCCGGTGTCCAGGAGATCGACGGCTACACGCTGACGCTCATCCCGGAGCTGGTGACTGAGCTGCCGACCGTCGACAATGGCGGCGTTGTGGTCAACGACGACGGCACCATGACGGTGAACTATCAGATCCGTGACGAGGCCATGTGGTCAGACGGAACGCCGATCTCGGGTGATGACTTCCAGTTCACACTGGACACCATCATGAATCCGGATCTTGCCGTCGACAAGACCACGTATCAGGACATCATCGCCACCGAGGTCGGTGCGAAGACGTTCTCTTACACCCTGTCGCAGCCGACAATTCAGTACGAGCTCATCTTCGGAACCATCATCCCGAAGCATGCAGTTGAGAATTCGGACTTCGAGACCGATTGGAACGAGACCATGTGGCCGTCCGCCGGCCCGTTCGTCTTCGACAGCTGGCAGAAGGGCGAGTTCATCAAGGTTGTCCGCAATGACAACTACTGGAAGACCGATGCCGAGACCGGCCAGCAACTGCCGTACCTCGACAGCGTCGTCATGCGGTTCATCCCGGAGACCGAGTCGATCATCACCGCCTTCAAGGGCCGTGAGGTCGATGTCATCCAGCCTCCGCCGGCAACCGAGACCATCGAGGCTCTCCAGGCTCTCGAGCCTGAAGGCGCCATCGTTGAGGTTCTCAGTGGCCCGGTTTGGGAGCACTTGAACTTCCAGTTCGGCCCCGGCCGTCTCGAGAAGAACGAGAACTCGGTCAACGACAACCTGAACTACCGCAAGGGTGTTGCTCATACGATCAACAAGAACCTCATCGTCGATGAGATCCTGGCCGGTCAGGTTGAGCCGCTGACGTCATTCCTGGAGCCGGTGACCCCGGCGATCTCGAATTCGGCGTGGGCCCAGTATGACTACAACATCGACACTGCCATGGAGTACTTCGATGCTGCCAGGGCCGAGCTCGGCGTAGATGAGCTCTACACCGTGTTCTCGACCACGTCCAACAACGATGCTCGCGTCAAGCTCTCTGAGCTGTTCGTGAACATGTTCCAGGACGTCGGTGTCAACTACGAGAACAAACTCGAGGACTCACAGATCTTCTTCGGTGAGACCCTCGACAACGGTCTTTGGGACTTTGGCGAGTGGGCATGGCTCGGTGCGCCGGGTCTCTCGGGCGCCATCAGCCTGTTCGACCTGTTCGATCCAGAGGCACCCGCCCCCGAGGGTGGCAACTACTACCGTTGGGGCACTCCCGACTCCTCGGTGATTGACGACAACACGGTGCGGTTCGCCGCGATCCGTGACGAGCTCAATACATCGGTTGACGAGAACGTCCTCATCCCGCTCATGCAGGAAGGCGAGGCGATCCTGGCCGACCAGGTCGTGATCATCCCGTTGTATGCCCGTCTCGTGACGGCAGCGGCCTGGGGTAACAAGGTTGGTGGCTACAAGCACAACCCGACCTCAGCTTCCGACCTGTGGAACATCGAGGATTGGTATCGCGTCGACCTCTAAGGTCAACACGACAACCAATTGATCCTGAGAGGGGCCCCAAATGGGGCCCCTCTCTTATCGACTCGACTCGTTTCTTCGTCCAGCATTAGCCAGGGAATGAGGTCGCTTTGCACGCCCGGGGTCTGTTCCCTGGTATAGTCGCTGGACCCGAGCGGGAGGCATCGAAGGGTGTTCGCATACATCATCCGACGCTTGGTTTATGGCATAGTCACTTTGTTTGCACTGAGCCTGGTCGTGTTCGTGCTCATCCAGTTCTCTGGAGGATCGCCGCTCGACCGGCTCAAACTCAATCCGAGAATGCAACCGGTGATTGCGCAGCTGACCGAGCAGTGGGGGCTGGACAAACCGTGGTACCAGCAGTACTTCATCTGGCTCAAGAATTTTGTGACGCCGATGGCGGTACAGCCGCAGGAGGGGCTGATGGTTCTCGGCAGGATCGGGATCCGCAGCTGGGTGGCATTCGCAGCGTTCTTTGGTGCAATTGCCTATTCGATCGGGGCATTCTTCGTCAAGATAGAGACCAATTGGTGGCGGACGTATCGAGCGTTTTCAATCCTCGTAGTCGCCTTTATTGCTTTCTGGATCATCAAGAGCCGGATCGTCTTCTCGCTCAACTGGGGTGAATCGTTCCGTGGCAACGGCGCGGTATGGGACAATGTCTTTGGTGCTGCCGGCAACACCTTCAGGTTGGGTCTCTCGGCGCTTGCCATCGCGTTGATCATCGGGATACCGCTGGGTGTGTATCAGGCGATCAAGCAGTATTCCTTCTTTGACCAGCTGGGAACGACGCTTTCTTTCATCACGTTCTCGACGCCGATCTTCATCATCGGCGTGATGCTCCAGCTGATCCTGGCGTACCAGCTGGAGCGTTGGCTCGGGATGAAGGTGTTCTACGTAGTCGGCATGACGAGCTCAGGCTACGAGGAACTCGGCAGAGGCTTGCTGGGTTTGCCGTCGCTTGCACAACTCGGTGACATAGTCCAGCACCTGACGCTACCTGCGATATCGATTGCAGCAATCTCCCTGGCCGGGTATTCCCGGTTCCAGCGAGCGTCGATGCTCGAGGTCATGCACTCGGATTATCTGCGCACGGCCAAAGCCAAGGGGCTGCCGCGGCGCACCATCATCGTCAAGCATGCCCTGCGGAATGCGATGATCCCGATCGTGACCCTCGTCTCGCTCGACATCGCCAACATGATCGGCGGCGCCATCATCACCGAGTCCATCTTCGGCTGGCCGGGTGTGGGACGGCTCTACATCGGTGCCATCAACGCAGTTGACTACCCAACCATCATGGCGGTGGTGCTTGCGATTGGAACCGGTGTCGTAATCATGAACATCGTCGCAGACATCCTCTACGGCGTCCTGGACCCGAGAGTCAGGTATGACTGAGCGCGAGTCGAGCGATGAGCTCGTTTTAGACGCCGCAGAGGGCATCTCTGCGGAGCCAATCACACAATGGGATCTCTTTGTCACCCGGTTGCGGCGGCACCGACTCGCAATGCTGGCCTTCTTCTACATGGCATTTGTGACGTATGCGGCACTGATGGCACCCCTGTTCACCTGCGAGAAGAACGCCACGTTCTGCGGGTCAGGACCGATACGGATGAGCTTCCTCACGACCATCCTCATGATTGTCATCGCGGGCCCGTCGGGGTACCTGGCCTATCGGTCGTTTAAGGGCAAGATGCGCGGCGCAGGCACTGCTCTGGCGATTGTGGCGGTGATTTCGGCGCTGTTCCTCATCTCGAGCTGGGGCATCATCGACCTTCCGCACATCAACCACTACGCAGACCAACTGCCAGACGAGGACGGCCGTATCCTGGTCAACATCGCGCCGCGATCGTCACTCCCCATGGGCACGGACGATATCGGCCGTGACGTGCTTTCCCGTGTGATCCACGGCGGGCGCGCCAGCCTTGCAGTTGGAATCGTCGTCGGGGCATTGGTTGCGCTGCTGGGTACCGTCGTTGGTGCTCTCGCCGGGTACTACCCGGGTGTTGTCGACCAGTCCCTGATGAGGTTCACCGACCTGGTGCTGGGTTTGCCGCTTCTTCCCGTCGCGATCGTGGTCGGGCGCGTTCTCCCGGAATTGCGGATACTCCCCGGTTTCTTGAAACAGGGAGCATGGGGTATCGCCGTCTTGCTTGGCGCGCTCGATTTGGGGTGGTCTTGCGCGTATCGTGCGGGCGGAGTTCCTCTCATTGCGCGAAAAGGAATTTGTCGAGGCCGCGAGGGCGGCAGGCGCCAACGACCGCAGGATCATCTTCCGGCACATTTTGCCCAACGCCATAAGCCCGATCATCGTGCAGACCACTTTGGTGGTGGGCACGGCCATCATTGTCGAGGCAGCGCTGTCGTTCCTTGGTTTTGGTGTTCGACCTCCGATCCCGACCTGGGGAGGGATGTCGGCCGCCGGTGCTGCCATAGCGCCCCGGGGCTACTGGTGGGAGCTGGTGTTCTCTGCGGGCGCATTGATCTCGACGGTCCTCGCCATCAATTTCATGGGTGACGGCCTTCGTGACGCGCTCGACCCGACACAGACGATTGAACGGAAGTAAGACGTGCCAGAACCGTTGCTAGATGTAGAAGATCTCAGGACGTACTTTTCGACTGAGGAAGGTGTCGTCAAGGCAGTCGACGGAGTTTCGTTCAAAGTCAACGCAGGCGAGCGACGTGGTGTGGTTGGCGAGTCTGGTTGTGGCAAATCCGTGACCGCGATGTCGATCATGCGACTCATCGAGCCACCTGCGGGCGAGATTGTCACCGGAACCATCACCTTCGACGGCAGAGATCTGCTGAAGCTTCCTGAGTCGCAGATGCAGCGAGTGCGAGGTGGCGAGATCGCGATGATCTTCCAGGACCCGATGACTGCTCTGAATCCGGTCTACACCATCGGTGACCAGCTGATTGAGACGATTCTGCTCCATCAGGATGTGTCAAAATCTGAAGCACGTGATATCGCCATCGACATCCTGGGCGACGTGCACATCCCTCATGCCAAGAATAGGATGGAGGACTATCCGCACCAGTTCTCCGGAGGCATGCGGCAACGTGTGATGATTGCAATGGGCCTCTCGTGCGATCCGAAGCTGCTCATCGCCGACGAGCCGACAACAGCCCTTGATGTGACCACGCAGGCTCAGATAATGTCTTTGATGCTCGAACTAGCGGAGCAGAGAAACACCGCCGTACTGTTGATCACACACGATCTGGGCGTCGTTGCCGGCTTCTGCGACACCATCCAGGTCATGTACGCCGGGTCGATCGTGGAGCGAGGCAGCGCCGTTGAGATCTTCAATAACCCACAACACCCGTATACGTGGGGGCTCCTCGGCTCGATGACACGGCTCGACGAAGTGCATAGGAAACGACTCAATTCGGTTCGAGGGGCGCCGCCATCGCTGATCAATCCACCCAAGGGATGTCGTTTCGCCCCGAGGTGCGACTTCGCCAAGCAGATCTGCGCCGAAGCCCTTCCCATACTGCGACAGAGCCCGGAGGGCCAGCGGGTGGCGTGCCATCGGGCCGATGAGCTCGATCTCAAGAATTTGGAGATGGAGCCAACGCTATGAGTGACACGATGCAGCAGGGCGTCACCAGCGGCAGCCAGAGCATGCCCGAGGATGTGATCCTCCGCGTCAACCATCTGGTCAAGGAATTCCCGATCAACCGGGGTGTGTTCATCAAGAAGCAGGTGGGCGCCGTCCAGGCTGTGTCTGATATCTCGTTCCAGGTCAAGCGCGGTGAAACCCTGGGTCTCGTCGGAGAGTCGGGTTGCGGGAAGTCGACGGCGGCGCGATCGGTGTTGCGTCTGTTGGAGCCGACATCGGGCGAGGTGTGGTTCCAGGGACAGTCGGTGGACGGGTCGATTGATGCTCCCGTTGATGTGGCCGCGGCCGACCGGCACGTGCTGCGTGGGCTTCGCCGGGAGCTTCAGATCGTGTTCCAGGACCCTTATGCGTCATTGAATCCCCGCTTGACGGTGGCGAGCATCATCGCAGAGCCGATGACCGTGCACGGAATCGGAGATGCTGAGGAGCGTGTCGACAAGGTCAAGCATCTTCTCGAGGTCGTCGGGTTGAGCCCCGAGCACACGAACAGGTATCCGCACGAGTTCTCTGGTGGGCAGCGTCAGCGTATCGGTGTTGCCAGGGCGCTAGCCCTCAACCCTCAGTTCATGATTCTCGATGAGCCGGTCTCAGCACTCGATGTGTCTATTCAGGCCCAGGTCCTCAACCTGATGCAGGATCTCCAGGATGAGTTCGGTCTCACGTATTTGTTCATCGCACACGATCTGTCTGTCGTCCGGCACATTTCGAATCGCGTCGCAGTTATGTACCTCGGCAAGATCGCCGAGATGACCGATCGGGACACTCTCTACGACCGCCCGATGCATCCGTACACCCATGCGTTGCTGTCGGCCGTACCGATTCCAGATCCCGTGGTCGAGGTGAGCCGGAAGCGGATCATCCTCGAAGGCGACATCCCGTCGCCTGCGAATCCGCCACCGGGCTGCCGGTTCAACACGAGATGCCCCAAGGCGGAGGCAGGGAAGTGCGACGTAGAGGAACCGCCGCTCGCGGAGCTCGAGGATGGGCACTGGGTCGCGTGTCACTTCCCCGAAGTAGTTCAGGTGGTGTGACCACCTCTCGGCGCCGGGAGATCCGAAGCACGGGCGTGGTCGCTATAATCCCGGCTTCGAACCCGCTGTCCTGCGGGTTTGCCACGTCGGAGTGGCGGAATTGGTAGACGCGCTAGGTTGAGGGCCTAGTGAGCTAATAGCTCGTGGAAGTTCGAGTCTTCTCTCCGACACTGGGCCTCAGCCCCTAAGGGCTGAGGCGTTTGAGTTTCGAGCAAAGCTGACAACTCGGCTCCATCGCAGTTTGGCTTTGCCTAGGAGTTGCTTGGGCAGCAGCGGCAGCCTAAGGCTGACCGGGACGTGGCATCGGTCATCTGGGAGAAACCCGTTGCCCGGGTGAACGAGAGTCTCTAGGGTCCGGGGCGAGACGAGGGAGTTCAGGAGGGCGTCTACCCATGCGACCACAAGATCACGCGCCCGCCGGTCGGCGGGTCGCTGCGCTAATGGTGCTTTCTTTACTGGTGTCGCTACTCGCGGTCGGATTCGATCAAAGCCCAGCTCTGGCAGCACCGGGGGTTACAGTGACTCCAGGGACGCTCGACCTCACCGAGGCCGCAGACGGGACGCCATCCGACACTTACGACGTCGTGCTCACTGAAGCACCCGCGGGCACAGTCACCATCACCGTCGCGGCTGGCTCTAGCGGCGAGTTCGCGGTCGACCAGACCGAGTTGACCTTCACGACCGGGGACTGGTTCACACCCCAGACGGTTACGGTTACCGCAAGCGACGATGACGTCGACGACGGGGACACCAACAACCAGATCACTCACTCCGCGTCGGGCGGTGGTTACGACTCGGCCAGCATCTCCCCGGTGACGGTGAACGTCGCCGACGACGACACCGCCGGGGTTTTCATCAACGATCTGTCACTCTACGTCGAAGAGACCGGCGCCATTCTCACCGACACGTATCGGGTTCGCCTCGAAAGCGAGCCGACCGGCGATGTGACGATAACGATGACCGTCGATCCAACCGATGGCATCGACGTCACTGCCGTTGCGCAGAATGGTGGAGCCGCGTCGCTGACATTTACGCCGCTGAACTGGTCGGCTCTGCAGACGGTCCTTGTCACTGCCGTCGACGACCCATTCGAGGAGGTCCAGGTAGAGCCGGAGACGATCACTCATTCCGCGTCCGGCGGTGGATACGACCTGGTCATGGTCCCAACGGTAGATGTGAACGTGTGGGACACAGATGATGCCGGGATCATCTTCGACGAAGGCGGAGGTGTCACCGCAACTGAAGGCGGGACCACGGGTACTTACAGTGTCGCCCTGGGCACCGAGCCGACAGCGAATGTCACCATCACGCTCAGCCCGCAGGGCAGTGAAGCGACCGCGGTGGCGGCCAGTGGTGGGGCGTCGACGTTGGAGTTCACCCCTTCGGACTGGGACGAGCCACAATCGGTGACCGTAACCGCGATTGACGACATGATCGCCGACGGGGCGACCACGGAGACGATTGACCACGTTTTCTCATCAAGCGATCCGTTCTACGACAGTGGCACGCTCGCCTTCAGCACGACGACCGTGTCGGTTGACATCACCGACAACGACACCGCTGGAGTGACGGTGACACCGACCTCGGTGTCTGTCACCGAAGGAGGCGCCACCGCGACCTACAACGTCAAGCTGAATGCGGAACCGAGTGGATCAGTGACGATCACGCTCGATCCGCAGGGAACCGAGGCCACCGCAGTGGCCACCATCGGGGGTGGGACCACGCTGCTGTTCGGCACCGGAGACTGGGGTGACTTCCAGGAGGTCACGGTGACGGCCGTCGATGATTCAAATCTCGACGGTACCACCGAAGAAACCATCGATCATTCAGCCAGCGGTGGGGGATACGACGGGGTCGCGATCGCTTCGGTGACGGTGGCCGTCAACGACAATGATTCGTACCGAATCGACATAGCGGGAACTCCGATGGTCTCCGAGCCATCCGGCACCGATACTTATGACGTGGTGCTCACAGAGGCGCCGAGTGGGGAAGTGACCGTGGAGCTCAGCGAGTTTTCGGCTGAGTTCAACATCGCATCTGCCACAACTCTCACCTTCGATGTGGGGAACTGGTCCCTGCCGCAGTCCGTCACGGTGGCCGCGGTCGACGATGACATCGCTGACGGGTCGCAGACAGGAGTCATCACTCATATTGCCTCGGGCGGTGGCTATGACGTGGCATCTCCGGCAGAGGTCGAAGTCACCGTCGACGACGACGATGAGAAGGGTATATCGATCAGCAAGCCGGCCGTTGCAGTTGCTGAGGGCGGTGCCCCGGTGACATATACCGTCGGACTCGACTCGGAGCCGACCGGTACTGTGATGGTCGCCGTCGACGTGAGCAACAACGAGGCAGCGGTCGACAAGACCGACCTTACGTTCACCCCAGGCAATTGGGACACCCCTCAGACGGTCACCGTAGAGGCGTCGAACGACAGTCTGGCCGACGGGGATACTTCGGCGGTGATTGCTCATTCCGCTGCTGGTGCCGATTACCACAACCTCAACGGTCCCGCGGTCACGGTGACTATCGCCGATGACGACAAAGCCGGGGTCACGCTCACCGAATCGGGAGTATCAACTATCGTTGCGGAAGGGGGAACAACGGATACGTACCGGGTCGTTCTCGATGCCGAGCCGCTTGCCGATGTAGTCGTCACCGCGATCCCGGATGCCCAGGTGGGAGTCACTCCAACGTCCGTGACGTTCACGCCGGGTAACTGGGATCAACCGAGGAACATCACGGTGCGCGGCATCGAGGACTCAGTCGATGAGGCTGATCCACACACCGGCGTCATCCAGCACACAACAAGCTCCAGTGATCCCCAATTCGATGCATTGGCCGTCGCCGATCTCGCTGTCAGTGTCGTGGATGCGAATGTCACCCTGGTGTCGATTCAGGGGCCTGGCTTTGGTGCACCGGGGGTGACTGCCACCTTCACCACCGAGCTTGTCTCCGGCAACACCGGGCCGGTCACCTACGAGTGGGAGGCCCGGCGGGGGAATACGGTCGTGGGCACGGGAGACAAGGCGAAATTCGAGTTCGCGCCGACTGGGGGTGGCGAGCACACCGTTTCCGTCGCTGTTTTCAGCGCCGATTCCGGTAACGCCGGGGCGGTCGTCGACTTCAGGGTGCTCGGCGATATCGGAGATTCGCTATTCGTCCGCGACATTCTGTGGCTCGCTGCAGAAGGGATAACACTCGGCTGTAATCCGCCCGCCAACGATGAGTATTGCCCGGATGATCCGGTGACTCGTGGTCAGATGGCGGCCTTTCTCGACCGTTTCCTCGAGCTCACTGATGATGGTGGTGGTAATCGGTTTGTTGATGATGATGGGTCGGTCTTTGAGGATGCGATTGCGCGGTTGGCGGCTGCGGAGATCACCAGAGGGTGTAATCCGCCGGACAATGATCGGTTCTGCCCGGATGATCCGGTGACTCGTGGTCAGATGGCGGCCTTTCTCGTGCGGGCGCTCGGCCTCACTGATGATGGTGGTGGTAATCGGTTTGTTGATGATGATGGGTCGGTCTTTGAGGATGCGATTGCCGCGGTTGGCGGCTGCGGAGATCACCAGAGGGTGTAATCCGCCGGACAATGATCGGTTCTGCCCGGATGATCCGGTGACTCGTGGTCAGATGGCGGCGTTCATCGCCAGGGCCGACGCGATCCTCAACCCATAGGCACCACATGTCGTTGTACAGCAAAGTACGCAATCGAATCAGTAAGGCCGCCTCTTCTCAGGTACGGGATCGGGTGCGTCGTACCAAGATCGATCGGCGTCGTCAGCCAGGGCCACCCCCCGGCGCCGATCCGCAAGCGCTCACCGATGTAGCCCAGCAACTGTTGGGTGCACCACCTCGTCGGTTTCATCACGCCAGTGTCTCCGGATATAAGGAGGCGACGGCGTTCATAGTGTGGATGACCGACGGTGCAGGCAACAGCACCCGCATCTTCTACAAGGACGTCAACCTCGCCCCAGAGCACTACCCGGCGATAGTCGGGTTCCCCGGTCGACCGGGCCTGCCCGAGGCGGCCTTCTACGGGAACCCGACCGGAGGGCTCGAGACATTCCTCCCACCGGTCCATGCTCACGTTGAGCTCGAGCCGGACATTCACTACCAGTACTTTCTGGCCGACCTCAACGCCACTCATCGCTGGGGGTTTGAGGAGGACGACGTCATGTGGGCATTCGACCGGATGCTCGATGTCAGCGCCGCAATTGCGCAGTGGAGGGATGCGCATGGCAAAGAGCGGCTTATTGATTACGACGGTGATTTCCCAACGAGGTTTGTGGACTATGCACATAGTGCGCTGACCCGTTTCAACGAGCGCACCAACGACCTGAGGACGGAGCGGCTCCTGGGTGGCTGGCAAGACATCGCCGCGTTATACCTGGCGGAGACGCCTACCCGGGCCGACGATGCCGTCCACGGGGATTTCCGCCGCGACAACATGTTCCACGACCGCAACGACCCGACTCTGATCACCGTTGTTGACTGGGAGTACGCCGGGTGGGGATGGATCCACAATGATCTGGTTTCGCTGCTCAAGATGGCCGATGTCGGGACGGTGGAGACCGCACTGACCAGGCTGGCGGCCGCTCGCCCACAACGCACCCGGGAAGAGCACTGGCGACTGTACCAGCGGTGTCGTCTGGAACGTGGTCTGCTCGATGCCGCGCTTGTCGCCAATCAACGTTTGGCCATGGCGGGAACACCGACTCTGTCAAACGTCCACTTTGAGCGAATCAATGACGCATACGGACTGCTCACCGGACAGCCCCCGGCTCCGATCGCATGAGAGAACCGCTGATCTCCATCGGGATTCCCGTGTGGAACGGCGAGAACTACCTGGCCGAGACGCTTGACGCTTTCCTTGCGCAGGACTTCGCCGACTTCGAGATAGTCATTGCGGACAACGCCTCAACCGACCGCACAGAGGCAATCTGTCGGGAATACGCGGCCAGGGAGCCCAGAATCCGCTATCACCGCCAGCCGGCCAACTACGGCGCTGCTCCCAACTACAACGACGTGTACCACCGTGCCACCGGCAAATACTTCAAGTGGGCGGCACACGACGACCTGATTGCTCCTACGTTCCTCTCAGAATGCCTGGCCGTGTTGGTCGACGACCCCGGGTCGGTTGCCGCTTTCACGGGCTCGATTTCGATCGACGCCGATGGAAACGAACTGGGACGGAGCGACCCGCGTGCTGGTCTCGCGGCCCCGGATGTCGCGGACGAGGGTGAGGACCGCCATATTTCCCCACATCAAGGGTGGGGCCTCGGACGCCGTAATCTTCGGTCTGATGCGGCGCTCGGCTGTCGATCGCACCCGCCTCCACGGGAGCTACACAGGTAGCGACCGGACGCTGCTGCTCGAGCTAGCTCTCGAGGGGCCATTAGGCGTCGTCGCCGAGCATCTCTTCTACAACCGGGATCATCCCGATCGTTCCATCCGGATTCGCATGAAGGTCAGCGACCGCGGGCACGTCCGCGAGGTCTGGTTCGACACTCAGCGGGCGGGCAGAATTGTCTTCCCAAACTGGCGGCGGCTCCGCGAGTTTGTCGTGGCGATTGCCAGATCCAGGGTTGGGATGCGAGACAAGCTGCGCTCATACGGAGTTGTCATTGCGTGGATCGTCGGCTGGAGCTGGAAGCGGTTGCTCAACGACCTGTATCTCGGTGCAGCGATGACGCTCAGCCGGCGTCGCCGACCCACCGAACATGCGGGCTGATCAGAGAGCGACCAGCTCGGCATCCACCCGAAGCAAATCAAGATTGTGCTGGATCTCGTCGATGTAGATCGGATTCATCGCAATGACCAGTTCCGGCTTCATGACGCGCAGCCGATCCGGTGCGATGATCTCGTGGCCGGTCCCCGCCATGTACATTCCGTGCTTGTGCGGATTGATGTCGACCGCAGCTGTGATGCGTTCACCGACCTCCGCCAGGAAGGTAACGCCCTTTGACCCGGCTCCCCAGATGACCACATCGCCGCTCGTGCCTGCCAGGCGGTCGCTCCAGTGGTCAATCGTGCGCCCGTATTCGACACGAAAGTGCTCGATCCCGCCGTTGATCGCGGTCAGATCATGGACAGGCCACGGCTGCGGCTGGACACCGGTTGGCGCCGGTCTTGCTTCGAGGATCAGGTACTGATTGTCATAGGCAAACTCGAGATCGACTACCTCGAACCCGCTGCGCTCGAATAGTCGGGCGAGGGAGCCTGCGGTGAAATAGGAGCAGTGCTCGTAGTAGACATCCCAGAAGGCAACCTCGTCGAGCACCCGTTGTACATCGGGAAGTTCGAACAGGATCGGGATATCCGTGCGATCTGCGATCGTCTGTCGGAGCATTGCCAGAAAGCCACCTACCGGTGAGATGTGCTCGAGTGTGTGCCGACATACGATGGCATCGACTTCGAGGTGGGCGTATTTCTCAGAGTAGAAGTCCTTGATCCAGGAGAGGTGATGTCCGGCTGCGCTGTTGAGACGCTCAGGGTGGACTCCCGGGTCGATGCCGATGCCATGGCCGATTCCCGCGTCGGCCATCATCACCAGGAACTCGCCCTTGCCGCACCCGATCTCCAGCACGGTCTTGTCGCCGAGGTCATGGCGATCGACCCAGCGTTGTGCCAGCGAACGGGCGAATTGCACGAACCTGGGCGAGAATGCCTGGGTCTCCTCGTATCGTTGCGAGTACTCGGCGAGGCGCGGATCGAAGCGGATATTGGTGATGAACCCGCAGGCCCGGCACATGGCCAGCTCGATCGAGCCGGTGGGGAAGCTTGTTGCCTCGGCGCGGTCTTCGAGGAGAAGGCAGCTGTTGGCGGGTGCCTCCTCCTGTCTGTGGAACACATCGAGGAGCTCACCGGAGCAGGCGGGACAGAGGGGGTCTCTCATCCGATCACCTCGGGGCTCGGGATGGGAACTATGAAGCGGCCGCCGCGCTCGCGGAAGACCTGTTGTTGCGCCATGATCTCGTTGGCGAAATTCCACGCCAGCAGGAGAACGTAGTCCGGTTGACGCTCGACGAGGGCTTCCGTCCCCAGGACCGGCTGGTGGGTGCCCGGCATGTAGGTCCCGTGTTTGTGCTCGTTGCGGTCGACCACGTATTCCACCAGATCGGTGCCGATCCCTGTGGCGTTTAGCATCGTCGTGCCTTTGGCGGCCGCTCCGTAACCGGCGATGGTGGCGCCCTCGGCGCGAAGCCGGGTGAGTAGTGTCTTGAGTTCATGCCTCACCGCGGCAACACGTTCGGCAAATCGGGAGTAGTACTCGAGACGATCGAGGCCGATACGACGCTCATTCTCGAGATACTCGGTGGCGGCAGGAGTCCGTTGGTCGTTCTTGCCGATGTGCCACCGCAGCGTGCCCCCGTGCAGGTCCGGGAAGAATTCAACATCGTTGAGCCGCAACCCATGGCGAAGCATCAAGCGGTCTATGGAGGTACAGCTGTAGTAACAGAAGTGCTCGTGATAAATGGTGTCGAATTCGACACGGTCTATCAGTTCCCTGACATACGGGTTCTCAACGGTGATCGTGCCATCTTCCGCAAGCAAAGTGGCCATGCCAGCGACAAACCCGTTCAAATCGGGTACGTGGGCAAGTACATTGTTGGCGATGATCACGTCGGCAACCCTGCCCTCGGCACGTAGCCGCTGTGCCATGTCGTTATCGAAGAACTCGTTGAGTGTCGGCACACCGGCCGCGGTCGCTGCCGCCGCCTGATCGGGTGCGGGGTCGATGCCCAATACCGGGACACCCCGGTCGACGAAGTTCCTGAGCAAGTACCCATCGTTGCTCGCCAGCTCGACCACCAGAGAGTTGCCGTCGAGACGGCGACTGTCGATCAGCTGTTCTGCATGCGTGCGAGCGTGATCGAGGAGATGGTCCGAGAAGGATGAGAAGTACAGATAGTTCTCGACGAAGAGCTTCTCCGGGGGGACATCCTCGAGGATCTGGACGAGGGAGCACTCCTCACACATTGCGATCTCGAGCGGGAAGCGATCCTCGGGGTCGTTGAGATGCTCGTGCCGAACCAGAGCATCAGCCAGCGGTGTCGTGCCGAGGTCGAGAAACGACTGCAACGCGGATGCCCCGCAGGAGCGACAGCGGATCGGGGGTGGCTCAGCCATCCGGGGCGGTCTCTGTCCATCGCAGGCTCGTATCGAGCTCTCCCGCCGCTTGTAGCGCTTGGACATGCCTGATCCGCATGTAGCGATCTCCCTCGAGGTCCTCGAGGCTAAGGCCAACACGCTGGTATGCATCGTACAGTTGCTCGATGCCTTTCCTGACTGTCCACTGCGGACGGGCCTCCGGTAGCGCTGCGGCGAGCTTGTCGCAATTGACGCGATAGTTTCGGGGATCGTTGAACGCCTCGTCTGAGAGAGTCACCTGACTTCCCGCTACGACGTCACGCACCAATTCGGCGACCTCACGGACCTGGTAATTCTCCTCGGTGGCGCCGATGTTGAAGGCTTCGTCGTGAATCAGGGAGCGGTCGGCTTCAAGCATCACCAGAAAGGCTCTGGCGATATCCTCAACATGGACGAGCGGGCGCCACGAAGTCCCGTCGCTTTTGAGGAACACCTTGCCGGTCGTAAGGGCAAATCCGGTGAGATTGTTCACAACGAGGTCGCCGCGTAGTCGGGGAGAGGCTCCATAAGCAGTGGCATTGCGCAAGTAAGTAGGACTGAAGTTGTCGTCCGCAAGAGCGCTCAGATCACGCTCGCTCAAGACTTTGGACTCGCCGTACGGTGTTACGGGGTTGAAAGCACCGGACTCATCCAGAAACTTGTCGCCGTGTGCACCGTAGAGGCTGCACGAGGAAGAGAACAGGAAGCGCTCGATACCGGCCGTCTTTGCAGCCCTGGCGATCTTGACGGTGGCGCGATGATTGATTTCGAGTGTGGAGCGAGGATTCAGATCCCCGAGCGGATCGTTCGAGACTGCGGCGAGGTGAATGACCGCATCACAGCCTGCGAGATGCTCGGTATCGGCATCTCGCACATCCAACCGGATCGACTCTGGGGCGGCCACGTCACGGCCGAAGACACAGCCGCCGAATAGGAAGCTGTCCATGCCGAGAACCTCGTGGCCAACTGCTCTGAGCATTGGAACCAGGACCGTGCCAATGTAGCCGTCGTGACCGGTGACCAGCACCTTCATGTTCGCCTCCCGCTCTCACCGACGAATGCGTGGTTCGTCTCTACCAGACCTTCCACGGCGGTCCGCTCTGCCATAGGCGCTCCAGGAGCTTCTTGTCCCGCAGGGTGTCCATGCATTGCCAGAAGTCATAGTGCTTGAACGCCATCAGTTGCCCCGCGGACGCGAGTTTCTGCAACGGCTCGCGCTCGAACATGGTGTGATCCCCTTCGATGAAGTCGGCGACCTCCGGTTCCAGCACGAAGAACGCGCCGTTGATCCAGCCTTCACCAGTTTGGGGTTTTTCGTTGAATTCCACGATCCGGTCACCGGCGATGTCGATATGCCCGAAGCGGGCCGGTGGTCGCACCGCAGTGAGAGTCGCCAGTTTGCCGTGCGACTTGTGGAAATCCAGCAGTGCATTGAGATCGACGGACGCGAGACCATCGCCCCACGTGACCATGCACGTCTCTTCGCCGAGATACGGCATGAGCCGCTTGATGCGGCCACCAGTGCCGGTCTCCGGACCGGTATCGATGAGGGACACGTTCCATTCCGGGATCTCGCCACCGGATCCGGTCACGGTGCGGCGACCCAGGTCCAGGTGCAGATCCCCGGAGAGGGCGGCGTACTCGCTGAACCATCGTTTGATGTAGTCGGCCTTGTAGCCGAGAGCGATGGCGAAGTCACTGTGACCAAAGTGCTCGTAATAGCGCATAATGTGCCAGACGATCGGCTTGCCGCCGATCTCTACCATCGGCTTTGGGATGCGTTCGGTCTCTTCACCGAGTCGCGTGCCGAAGCCTCCGGCCAGTATTCCCACCTTCATAAGGTTGAGCCCATCACGACGATCGGCTCAATATGCTCACCGGTATGCTTGGTCATGATCTCCCTCGCGCAGCAGTGCCGAATGTAGCGGGGGGCCGTACAGCCGTCACGAGAAAATCCGGGATTGACTCGAAACCGGTGAGCGGTCGTGAGTTGGCCGGTGCCGCGGCACCGGCCAACTCAGCACCTTTGTCGCGTCTACGGCCTGTAGATGACGATTGTCGTTCCGTCGCTGTCACCGTCCGGATCAGCGTTGGCACCCGCGTCATAGCTCAGCGAGCCATGGGTGATGTTGCCGACAGTCATCGACCACTGTCGTTTGCGGAGTAACCCGTCCTCAACCGAGCAGATGCCGTCGCCGCCCGTAGTGCAAGAATCGCCGGTTCCATCCCGCCATGTGATATCGACCACGGCGCCCGACACCGGATTGTCGGATTCGTCCACAACAGTTATCGAGACGATCGCCATCCATTCACGTCCTTGCTTCACCGAGACGGAATCGATGTCGGAGACATGCATTGTTGTCGAACCGCTCGGCTCGGTCACGGTGACCGGGTTGCTGGTGGTGTTGGTGTCGTTGTCGTTGTCGGTGACCGTGAGCATGACGGTGTAGGTGCCGCCGGCTGTATAGGCGTGAGACGGGTTTTGTGCTGTGGACGTGGTGCCGTCACCAAACTCCCAGTCCCAGGCGACCACGGTGCCGTCGCCGTCGCTGGAGGTGTCTGTGAAGTCACAGGACAGATCCGTGCACGACGAGCTGAACGAAGCCGTCGGCGGGTTATTGCCGCCCGGCTCGGTCACGGTGACCGGGTTGCTGGTGGTGTTGGTGTCGTTGTCGTTGTCGGTGACCGTGAGCATGACGGTGTAGGTGCCGCCGGCTGTATAGGCGTGAGACGGGTTTTGTGCTGTGGACGTGGTGCCGTCACCAAACTCCCAGTCCCAGGCGACCACGGTGCCGTCGCCGTCGCTGGAGGTGTCTGTGAAGTCACAGGACAGATCCGTGCACGACGAGCTGAACGAAGCCGTCGGCGGGTTGTTTGCGCTGATGGTGCCAGCACCGTCGATGACTAGGGCGAACGGCTGCGGGCCAAATGGCACGTTGTAGCCGGTTACCGCGACAGTCCAGGTGCCGGCGCTTGCCGCCTGCACATACACGTTCTCGACGTTGTTCAGCCGGTCGGCAGCGCCGCCGGTCTGGGACCATCCGCCACTGAAGACGTTGCCCTGGTAGACCGTCCCATTCGGGTCGGTCACCACGAGGTCGAGATCGTTGACGAGGTTGATCGCAGCCGATTCTGTCGACGGGTAGTCCGCCCACACCAGCGTCACTTTCAGGCTTCCCGAGCCGTCCGCTGCTACGTCGTAGGAGCCAGTTGCCCCGGTGGTGACGCCGGTCATGTCATCGACGAACTCGGCGGTGCCGTCAACGGCACCGGCAAGATCCACCCGCCCCCAGCCTTCGTGGGCGTTGGGAATCGGGAAGTCGTTGTCATTGACTCCGTCGTTGTTCTCATCGAGCAGATCGACGGCCGAGTTGATCAGCGTCGCCTTGGTGAGCGCACCGCTGGCGTCGTGGTTATGAGCCTTGACGTAGTAGTCGCGTACAACAGCTGCCGCTCCGGCGACGAGAGGGTTGCTCATGGACGTGCCGCCCATGTACTTGTAATCGTCGCTGGCCGGGAAGCCCCAACCGTCATATTGGAAAGCACCGTTCTGAGGGTTAGCCGCAGCGTCATAGCCCTCCTGGTACAGGTCGGAATAGCCGGAGAGAACCCAGGTTCCTGGCGCGACGACATCGGGCTTGATACGCCCGTCGTCGGTCGGGCCCCTGCTGGAGAATGCAGCCAGCTGCTCGGCGTTGCCTGCCGAGATGTCGGTCGCAATGGGAGCGGCTGGATAGTCGGCCGGCCACGCCTCACCGTAGGTGAAGAGATTGTTCTGGCCCGTGCAGCCGTTGCCGATGCCGGTGTCACAACCCCAGTCTCCCTGACGGTCGTTCTCGCTGGCCCCAACGCTCAACACGTTCTTGGCCGTGGCGGGGGAGCCTATCGAGTCGATGTCGACATACCCGTTGGCATCGGCGTCGACACCCTCGTTGCCTGCCGAGGTGGTCATCAGGAAGTCCTGGTTGTTCCACATGAATTGGTCGACCTGTGCAGCGTCGATCGTGTATTGACCAGCGACGCTGCTGCCCCACGAGTCGGAGTGGATCCTGGCCCCGGCGTCGTATGCCTGCTGGAGCAGGGAGTTGAGGTCGTCGGGCAGGCCGAGCAGGTAATACCCATTCTCGTATGTCGAGCATTGGCCGCCGAACTGCGCATAGTCCTCAGTGGACTGGAAGACCAGACCTGCGGCAGGTGCAGTGCCGGTACCGATGCCTGTGGAGGAGCCGTCACCGAGGACCGACACGGACGTGTGGGTGCCGTGCCCTGAGTCGACATCGACCGATCCGTCCGGGAACACCCGGTAACAGCCGCGCACCGTGGCGCCCGGCCAATCGTAGATATCGACAATTCGACTGGACGGTATGTCCGGGTGTGCGGTTGTCGCTGTCCCACCGCCGAGCCCCGTATCGGCAACGGCAACGATCTGGGTGGACCCGTCGTAGCCGCTGGCGTTGGCGACGTTGGCGCCGAGGATGACACCGGCGCCGTACTCATTGTGCTTCTCACGTAGGACGAGGTTCTCAACCCAGGCCACCGACTGCAACGCAGCGACATCGGTGAGTACGGCGCTGTCCGCGCTCACGACAATGACCCTTCCTGATCCTGCGACGACCTCGCCGCCGGCAGCCTCGATGTCGGCCCTGACCGCAGCGATGTCGGCGCCAGCGTCAAGACGGATTGAATACAGACCGCTCGCGGTGAGATTCGGGCTCAGCTTGTACTCGGGTGCATAGACACCGACTGTGGCGACCCCCGGGAGTTCGGCGGCGCGGTGCGCCTGGCCGGCAGTCATTGACACTTTGTAGGCGAAATCGGGAACGTAGCCGACCAGTTCGGCTCCGAGAGCACGAACAGAATCCGATTCCGCTTGCGTGATCGGACCATTGAACTGGACGATGTAGCTGCCACGTCCGCGTGTGTCGAGCCTTTGAGCTTGATCGACATTGTCGCTTAGCTGGACGTTACGGTCCCGTAACCGGATGTCGGGGGTTCTGCGGGTCGCCGCAGAGGCCGCGGCGCCGGCTGCAATCGTGCTCAAGATCATCGCTACTACCAACAGCAGGCGAGCGAATCTAGTCCTGGTCGTCATTCATTCTCCCTCGATTCGGCGACGTCACAGACGCCGTTCTCTCCGAGCGGAACCCTAGCCAACGGACGGCTGATGTGGAGGGGATTTTGTTTGCCGAGCGGTTGCGATAACCTCCGGGATCACGTCGAGAAGAGTGGGATGCGCTCGTTCCCCAAACTCAAAGTCGCCCGGCTTGCGGTCTTTGTGGTCTTCGCCGGTTCCCTGTTCGGGGTCAGCGCGGCAAGTGGCGACGAGACGGGCACTCTCCCTCCCGGTGGCACCTTTCGAGACGATGACGACTACCAACAAGAGGGATACATCGAAGCGCTCGTGGCATCCGGCGTGACCAAGGGGTGTAACCCGCCCGAGAACGACCTTTTCTGCCCGAACGATTTGGTGACAAGGGGCCAAATGGCTTCGTTCCTCGTGCGTGCTCTCGACCTGCCGCCCGCTACAGAGGGCAATTGGTTCACCGATGACGACGGGTCGGCGCACGAGTCCAATATCGATGCTCTCGCAGCTGCAGGGATAACCAACGGATGTGATCCTCCTGACAACACCATGTTCTGTCCGGATCGGCCGGTGACGAGGGGGGAGATGGCTGCGTTCCTGGTCCGCGGTTTTGGCTACCCGGTACCGGAGGGCACCGATACATTCGCAGATGATGACTACTCGATATTCGAATCCCAGATCGAAGCCCTGGCCGCGGCCGGGATCACCTCTGGATGTGGCACTGCTGCCTACTGCCCCGAGCGGCCAATCAATAGGAAAAATCTTGCCGTGTTCCTGGTCAGGTCGCTGGGTCTGATACCAGAGGTGCCGCCGGTACGACCCTATTTGCTTGGGGAGTTCACCACCTACCACGCTTGCTGCGAGTCGCGGGTGACCAACATCCATCTGATTGCGGATGCGGTCGACGGGGCCGAGGTCGCACCCGGTGAAACCTGGTCATTGAACGAGCATGTAGGTCAGCGGACCTCGGCGAAGGGCTACCTCCCGGCGGGCGCCATTCTCGGTGGAGAGATGGTCTCCGAGGTGGGCGGTGGGACCAGCCAGTTCGCAACCACCCTCTACAATGCCATCTTTTTCAGCGGGCTCGAAGATGTCTTTCACCAGCCTCATTCGATCTATTTCGCTCGCTATCCGCTTGGTAGGGAGGCGACGTTGGGATGGACCCTTCCCGACGTGGTGTTCCGCAACGACACCGACTACCCGGTGACCATTGACACCAGCTACACCGGCACGAGCATCACGGTGCAGCTGATCGGTGCCAACGGGCATCGCTCAGTGCGCACCACAACCGCCGGAGCAGCAACAACCACGGGGGGAGGCTATGCGACGGTGACCCGCACCATTGTCTACCAGGATGGGACTTCAACGTTCGAGAGTTGGTCTCACTCTTACAATCCGTTGCCGGGCGAGCCGCCCCCGGATCCAACTCCTCCGGACCCCCCTCCACCGGATCCTCTCTAGTCACCATGTCCGGCCCACTCAGCGCAGGTGTACTCATGTTCCGGCTGGATCGAGGTGAAGTCGAGGTCCTGATCGGCCATCCGGGTGGTCCCTTCTGGGCCAACAAAGATGAGGGTGCCTGGAGCATCCCTAAAGGCCTGGTCGAGCCCGGGGAGGATACCGAGCAGGCTGCTCGCCGTGAATTCCAGGAGGAAACTGGTATCCCGCTCGGGAGCGGGGCGATGATTCCCCTCGGCTCGGTCGTTCTCAAGTCGAGAAAGGAGGTAGTCGCCTGGGCGGTATCCGGTGTCGGTGATCCCGACGCGACAACCTCGAACATGGTGACCATGGAGTGGCCGCGAGGGAGTGGGCGTTTGATCGAATTTCCCGAGATCGATCGGCTGCTGTGGTGCTCTGTAGCGGAAGCTGAAATCCGTCTCAACCCTGCGCAAAGACCATTTCTCGCAAGGCTGACAAAAAGGCTTGACCGCGGAGAGTAGCGACCGATACACTGAGAGTGGCGGTAGGGGGCTGTGCGAGAATATGGAGAACGGCCGTGAACGTATGGACCGAGATCGAAGGAGCACAGTTTTCGCTGGCTGTGCGGGGATACGACCGTGGCGAGGTCGACGAGTTCATCGATGAAGCCGTGACAGCGGTCCGCGAGCTCGAAGACAAGAATTCCGCCCTCCACGGCAAGGTGAAAGCACTCGAGACCGAGTTAGCGTCGCGCCGGGAGACTTCGGAGAGCATCGAACATGCATTTCTGGAGGCGGTCGAGAAAAAGCAGCTGATGCTTGCCGACGCCGAGCGGCGTGCCAACGAGATCCTCGCCAGGGCGGAGAGCCATGCTGCTAACGGCTCCGGTGTAGCCGAGGCCGAGGCCCTCCGTGAGCAGGCCAAGTTCATGCTGGACCAGGCGTCGACGATGCTTGCGGACGCGGAACGGGAGTCTGCCATGATTCGTTCCAGGGCTGCCGCCGAAGGCGAGCGCGCGGTGACGGTGATCAAGACTGAGGCCGAGCGAATGCTTGCCGCGGCCGAAGCTGAGGCAGCCGCGATTGTTGCAGGAGCGGAACAGCAACACGATCGGCTGGCAGCGGCACTGCGTTTGTTGCAGGATGCCGTCAGCGAGATGCTCGCCACCGGCGCCGATCAGCACGAGATCATCAAGGTAGTGCTTGACAAGCAGAGCGTCGACGCCCTGCCGATGAGCGACGCTGCCATCGCCTGAGCACCGGAGCGCCGAGCAATCAAACCCGAATCTCGGGGTATCCGGTACTATGCGTGACCGGTGCGCCCGGAGGTCGGGTCAAGTTCCCCCAGTGATCTATGGCCAAGAAGAAAAAGGTAACGAATCGGCTTCAGCAGATCAGCAGTGCCGGGTCGAGGAGCACGCCGCCGCCGATGCCGGGGCGTGATCGAGATACCCAGCTGGTCGAGCTTGGCATGTTTATTTCCACAACCCTGTTCGGCACTCTGATCATTGCAGTGTTTGCTGTGATCTTCGGGGTCAAGGCCATCGAGAACCGGCTCGAAGTCGATGCCACGAATCTGATCAATCATCAGGTGATGGTTGCGGCCGAGGACGATCCGACGATCAGCGCCCGTACCGACATCTCGGTCGATGCCAACGCCACCACTCTGAATCTTCGTGGCACCGTCGGTGTCGAGGAATACGACAAGATCCTCCCGGAGATGGTGGGGAACCTCGAGGGTGTGAGCGGTGTCACCGTGGAGCTCCAATACGTCGAGCCGGTCGATTATCAGGTGCCGGATATCGTTGCGCCCCCGCTCAATGTCACCTGGGCCGACGGTAGCGTCGAGATCGTGGGGGAGGTCTCGACTGACGCAAACCGCAATCTGTTCGTGTCAACGCTGGAAAGGCTCTTCCCCGGCCACGTGAACGCTGATCAGTTGGTGGTGGCCGATGGCCTGCCTGCTGAGCGCGACTGGATCTCTTCCGCGATTGGG
Source organism: uncultured bacterium (assembly GCA_963731695.1). GTDB lineage: Bacteria > Actinomycetota > Acidimicrobiia > Spongiisociales > UBA5794 > JAAETI01. Next base: position 25,783 of record CAVSWM010000016.1, read on the forward strand.
ATCATTGACATCGGTGGCAGAACGCTTCCGGAAGGACGAATGCTGATCAATGCTGCGGAGCGCCTGATCCAGATGAGCGGGGAGTTTGACACGCGGCAGGATCGGCGTGACGCGGAAGAGGACATTCAGGCGTTGATCGATGCGACAACTTTCGACTTCATCAGCGGTCTCTCTATCCCAGAGCCACCCGCGTTCACCCACCAGGAGGTCCAGCAACTCCAGGAAAGCATCGATGATCTCATCGCGGGCAAGGTCGTCGAATTCGAGCTCAACAGCGACCAGCTGACCCCGGTCGGGCGGGATCTTTTGGATGAGATCCTCGCCGTGTTGCAGCAGTTCCCGAACGTGCCCATCGAGATCGTGGGCCACACCGACAATCAGGGCGATGCTGCCGCCAACCTAGATCTGAGCGAGCGTAGAGCACAGGCGGCCTTTGACTATTTTGTGGCAAACGGCCAGGATCCGACTCGGTTCGTGGTAGAAGGTTATGGCGAAGAAGCCCCGGTGGCATCGAATGACACCGCCGAGGGGCGGGCACGTAATCGCCGCATCGAGTTCAAGGCGCTGGAGGAATAGCAGAGATGTTGTTTGTCGCCGGGGAGATCATCGTCTGGATAGTCGTAGCGGTGCTATTCGGCTTCCTGATCGGCTGGCTGGCGCGTGGCAGGGGAAAGAGCCAGCCAAAGCGCCGCGGCTTGCGCTGAGCAGCATCCGTATTCTCCGATGGTCGTCGCACCCTGGACGCACAGCGTCAGTCTGCGGTTTCCTCGCGTCTGATCGCACCGGACCAAACATCGGTGCGAGCCACTAGGAGCGCGGTCGCGATGACGCCGATTCCTCCAATTAGGTAGACGGTCTTGAGACCTATCCACTCTGCGATGGCGCCTCCCACGGCGGCTCCAATGGGGATGAGAGACCAACTGATGGTCCGGGACGCCGCGGCGACGCGACCGAGCTTCTCCGGTGGCGATAGCCGTTGTCGCATCGTGACTATCGCGATATTGGCAAAGCCGACGCCCCCAATGCCGAGACCGGCGGGGATGAACCCCCAGAAGCTGTTGGACATCGCCATCGTGATGAAGCCGGCACCGAACAAGAAGAGGCCGAAAGTGAACATCCTGCCCAGGTGGACGCGTTTTGCGATGCGGGGACCGAAGAATATGAGCGTGCTTCCCACGGCTGCCTGCAAGGCGATAAAGACGCCGACGAGGGCTTCGTCGGTGAACAAGAACTCGAGAAACGATGGAGGGTTGATCCCGTTGCCCAGGTGCTGGGCAATGTAGAGAGGCAAGAGCGCCTCGAGCGGGGCGAAGACGAGGTTGACTATCGCGGCTCCGAGGGTGACCCACCGCAATTGCGAATGACGCAGTAAGAAGCCGACACCCGACCGCAGCGCCGTGAAGAAGCGTTCCGCAGATTCGACGTTGACACGCTCCCGTACCCGTACCCCCAGCAGGTAGAAGGCCGAGACCACGAAGGTGACGGCGTTTGCGGCGAAAGCGACGGGATAGCCACCGCCGACAGATATGAGCACGCCACCGAGCGCAGGCCCAAGCGCAAACGCGGCAGTCCTGGCGAGGGCCAGGTGAGAATTGACTGTGATCAGGTGCTCTTCGGGGACTACCGACGGCAGGAGGGTCTCCAGCCCACTGTTGAAAAAGGTCGCCAGGGACCCGACGATGAACGCAGCGAGGAACACCATCCACGGAGAGGCTGTGTTTGCCGCGGCCCCGACAGCGAGCAGAAAGAAAGCAGCGGCCCGCAGCAGATCGGCGCCGATCAGGATCGGCTTGATGGGGAAGCGATCCAGGAACACTCCAGCCGTGAACCCGAAGAGCAGGGTGGGGATCGTCTCGGCGGCCGAGGTGAGGCCCAGGTCGAAGGCTCGCCCGGTGAGGTGCACCATGAACAGCGGGACTGTGACGTACGCCACATAGTCGCCCAGGAGGGACACCGCCTGACCCCATACGATCGGCCGGGAGCGATGACGGCTCCCGCTGAGAATCCGCAGGGTGCTCAAATCCGGGGGCTCGACGAAGGGCATTGCCCAGGCATGATAACTAGGTTCGGGGACCTGAAGTAGATGGACCCGACAGGGTGTCGGGTTTGCCCGGCTGGGGCGGCAGCGTCACGCTGATTGTCAAGATCGATGGAGAATCGGGTAGCCTCAAAGCGATCCCCGTGTTGGGATGCACGCGAGTCGAATTAGAGGATTGCCAATGGCCGGACCTTCAGAGTTGCCCCAACTCGTAACCGAGTTCATCGACCTGTCGAAGGAGTATCTTCGGCAGGAGACGCTTGAACCGGCCAAACGCCTTGGTCGCTTCGCCGGATTCACGATCGGCGCCTCTCTCATGTTTGCCATCGGTGGGCTGTTGCTTGCGATAGCCGCGACCCGTGGCATCATCTATCTGCTTCCCGACGGCCCCAACTGGTCTGCTCTCGGCTATGTGTTGGGTGCGCTGGCGATCGCTGTCGTTATCGGGTTGATAGTGGCTATCACTAGTCGGGATGGGCAGTCTGCAAGTAGGGAGGCCTGAGAATGGCCATTGAACGAGGTGATCTCGAGGCAAAGCTGCGTGAGATCGAAGACATTGTCGAAGAAACCAAGAGTCAGGCTCAGACAACAGGTACCGCCATCGCGATCATCGCGGTAGTCGCCATAGTCCTCGTCTTCCTGCTGGGGCGGAGACGGGGTAGGAAACGGGGCGGGGCGCGCGGTAGAGATATACCGGGTCTGATGTTCCAGCGGTTCGTCTCTCTTGGTGTCAGGTCGTTGTTCGGCGGGTCCCGACGTGGGCAGCCCGTAATTGCTGCGATCGGGGCAGCCATCTCGATATGGGGTTTGTTCCGACGCTTTTCGAAGCGCGACGAGTTGGTGTACGAGCGGAAACTCAAGGATGGCGAGACGCTGCGGATAACCCAGCTCCGGGGCGCTCCGACGGCCGTCGAAGAGGAGGCGTGACCCGTGTTCAGGAATCGTGAGAGGTTCATCAAGATCGTCGTGTGGGCTGTTGTTATCGCGATGTTGTTCACGATCGCAGCCTCGCTTGTCTCTGTGCTCGCCTAGGAGTCCCTTGCATAGCCTCAGATTGGAATTGACAGCATCGTCCCGAACCGGAATGTTCGCCGTCGGGCGGGCCGTCACGGTGGCTATCGAGCACGCGTACATTTCGTGACGCGCTTCCAGGCGGGTGATGCCTGCCTCCTGTTTGACCGAAAAGGGCGCCGCTATCTGATTGAGCTCATTCCCGGTGCCGAGTTTCACCATCACCACGGGGCGCTTCCCCACGACCAGATCATCGGCTCGGAGGAAGGCGTGACGTTGAAATCGTCACTCGGTCGCAACCTCATTGTGTTGCGCCCCCGGCTCGCCGACTTTGCTCTGAAGATGCCGAGGGGTGCCGCCGTCGTCTACCCCAAGGACACGGGCGCGATCCTCGTCTGGGCCGACATAGGCCCGGGCAATGTGGTTGTCGAGGCGGGTACCGGATCCGGCGCCCTCACCATGGCGCTATCCCGAGCGGTAGGCGACAGTGGCAAGGTGATCACGTTCGAGCTTCGCGAGGACCATGCCGCATTGGCGGCAAAGAGAATCAGAGGGTTCTTTGGGGCCACGCCGCCCAACATCGACCTGCGAGTCGGATCTATCGAGGAGGGTCTCGAGGGCTTACATCCGGATCGCGTCGTGCTCGACCTCCCCGAGCCGTGGCACGTGGTGCCGTTGGCCGCACGCAACCTGGCACCGGGTGGCATCTTCTGTTGCTACCTCCCGACCGTGCCGCAAGTCCAGACCGTCAGGGAAGCCATCGATGATTCCGGTAGTTTCCTCGACACAATGACCTTCGAGATAATGATGCGGGAGTGGGCGGTCGATGGTCGCTCTGTGCGGCCTAGCCATCGGATGATCGGCCACACCGGGTTCATCACAGTCGCCCGCAAGCGAGAGCCTGCGGGCGACTGAATGCGATTGTATTTCTTTGTTTACGGCTCGACGAAGATGCACTCGCCGGGGCATTCCTCGGCGGATTCCACAACGAGGTCTACCTGACCCTCAGGTATCTCCGCTAGGCCTTCAGCGCCCTCGGAGTTCCCCTCGGATGCGGCGAAGATCTTTTCACCCTCGCGCACGTAGGCGAGACCGTCGTCGAGCAGGACGAAGACATCGGGTGCGATCTCTTCGCAGAGGCCATCCCCTGCGCGGATTCCTGATCGATCCAGACTTTCATGAGTTCCCTTTCGCAGGTTCTTGTTAGGCGGGCGATTCTACCCATCCAAAGCGTGTTTCCACATCAATCACTGTAGACCTGATTCGGGCCGGCTGGCGATGCATATCCGGCCCGAATCCCCGACCGTGTCGAGGCGTGTCGCACATTGACCACTAGTGAATCGGGACGCAGCCGCTAGGCCTTTAGCGGGCCTACACTGAATGAGAGAACATGTTGGGAGCCAAACATGGACGACTCCAGTAGGGAAAGCGAGAGCCTGCAGACAACGGTACGGATGCTCGAGGAAGAGATCGCCGTTCTCCGTAGACGTCTCCAGGACAGCGCCACGACGGGTGCGAGTGCTCGAAGAGCGTCTTCTCGAGAGCAGGAACAAGCTCGCTCAGGCTGCGGGACAGAATCAAAAACTGGCCGCGGCGCTCGAAGAGACTCGAGAGCAACTAGCTACTTCACGATGAGGTCGAAAAGCTGACGGCGCCGCCTAACCCGTTCGGTGTGGTGCTTGGCGTCAACGACGACGGCACTGCGGATGTTTTCACCTCGAACCGCAAACTGCGTGTCAACGTCGAGCCCAATCTGGAGATCAAGGCGCTCGAGGTCGGCCAGGAGGTTCTGCTCAACGAGTCGTACAACATTGTCGACGTGCGCACCTTCGACGGCGGCGGCGAGGTCGTCGCCATCAAGGAGTCTCTCGGAGAAGGGCGGCTGCTGGTGCTCGGTCGTGCGGACGAAGAGAGGGTCGTCGAGTTGGGCGCTCCGCTGCGCAACGAGTCGCTGCGCGCCGGCGATCACGTTCGCATCGAGCCGAAGACGGGCCTTGCTCTCGAGAAGCTTGTCCGTCCTGAGGTGGAAGAACTCGTGCTGGAGGAAGTGCCGGATGTCACCTATGACGAGATAGGTGGGCTCGAGTCCAGATCGAGGTCATCCGCGATGCAGTTGAGCTTCCCTACCTCTACAAGGAGCGGTTTCAGGATTACAGCTTGCCGCCGCCGAAAGGCGTCCTGCTCTACGGCCCTCCCGGCTGTGGCAAGACCCTGATCGCAAAAGCGGTTGCCAACAGCCTGGCGCGAGCCGTTGGTGCAAGAAGGGGGATGCCGACGTCCGCTCGTACTTCCTCAACATCAAAGGCCCGGAGCTACTCAACAAGTACGTTGGTGAGACCGAGCGTCAGATCCGACTCATTTTCCAGCGGGCGAAGGAGAAGTCCGACGAGGGTGTGCCTGTGATCGTGTTCTTTGACGAGATGGACTCCTTGTTCCGAACAAGAGGCACCGGAGTGTCCTCGGACGTCGAATCGACCATCGTGCCGCAGTTGCTTTCGGAGCTCGACGGCGTCGAGTCTTTGAAGAACGTGATCGTCATCGGTGCATCAAACCGTGAGGATCTGATCGACCCGGCGATTCTCCGTCCCGGGCGGCTGGACGTGAAAGTGAAGATCGACCGGCCCGGGCCGGCTGCTGCCAGGCGCATTTTCGAGATCTATCTCGATCCCGGACTGCCATTTGCGGAGGAGTCTCTTGCGGAGCACAACGGTGATGTGCATGCGCTCATCAAGACGATGGTCGATAGGGTCGTGGATCGCATGTACGCAGAGTCGGAGGAGAACCGATTCCTCGAGGTGACGTACGCCAACGGTGATCGCGAGCTCCTCTATTTCAAGGACTTCGCAAGCGGCGCCATGGTGGAGAACATCGTTCGTCGTGCCAAGAAGGACGCGATCAAGAACGAGATCGCAGGAGGGGCTCCCGGGCTCCGCAGCGGTACCTGATCGAAGCTATCGTCCAGGAGTTCCGGGAGCACGAAGACCTTCCCAATACCACCAATCCCGACGACTGGGCGCAGGATCTCGGGGAAGAAGGGCGAGCGGATCGTGTACGTCCGCACGCTCATCGAAGGCGATAGCGAGCAACCGGTCCATCGAAGCGGTTACGCCGGGACAGTATCTGTGACCGAGCCGGTGGTAGAAAGAGTCCTGGGCACCGAGACGGAGTTCGGGATCACCGTCCTCAACGAGCCAGACTTCAATCCCGTGGCTGCAGCCTCTGCTCTGGTTAATTCGTACGCGGGCGATCGCGCCCGGATCAAGTGGTCCTTCGACGAGGAGTCCCCGGGTAGGGACGCTCGTGGTCTCGGCTACGACCTCAACGCGTCAGTACGATCTCCGAGTCGGGTCTCGTGAATATCGTGCTCGGCAACGGGGCACGTTTCTATGTCGATCATGCCCACCCGGAGTATTCGGGTCCTGAGTGCATCAACCCGCTTCAGGCTGCGCTCTACGACAAGGCCGGTGAGGTGGTGCTCGCCGATGCCGTCGTTGGTGCCCAGCAGCTTCTCGATCACGGACAGCGGCTGATCATCCACAAGAACAACAGCGACGGCAAGGGCAACTCCTACGGGGCGCATGAGAACTACCTAGTGGCACGTTCGCTGCCGTTTGGGCAGATCGTCGACCACATGACCGCCTTCTTCGTCACCCGGCAAATATTCACGGGCTCGGGGAAGGTTGGTGCGGAGAATGGGCGGCCTGCCGTTGACTATCAGATAACCCAGCGCGCTGACTTCTTCGAAGAGGAAGTAGGTCTCGAGACGACGCTGAAGCGTCCAATCATCAATACGAGGGACGAGCCGCACGCCGATGCATCCAAGTACCGCCGTCTTCACGTGATCATCGGCGATGCCAATCTCTCCGAGGTTCAGATTTTCCTGAAGCTCGGTACCACCGCGGCGATGTTGCACGCTGTGGAGGCAGGTGCGCTTCCTGATTCGTTGCGCCTGGCCCGACCGGTGGAAGCTGTGTGGAAGGTGAGCCATGACATCTCGCTGACAACCCGGTTCGAGCTGGCGAACGGCCGGACGATCACCGCGCTGGAAGCACAGTGGCAGTACCTCGAATGGGTGCGCAAATACCTCAACAATGCTGATGTGGGCGAGCAATTCACCGATGTCGTATCGACATGGGAAGAGATTCTCACGGATCTCGAGAAGGATGTCATGACAACATCCGATCGCCTCGATTGGACAGCGAAGCTACGCGTGCTTCAGGGCTACCGGGACCGGGATGGGCTGGACTGGGACGATCCAAAGCTCCGTCTTCTCGATCTCCAATACCACGATGTAGATCCCCAGCGAGGCATCTACTACCGGCTGGCCGCCGCCGGGCAGTTGCGACGTTTGTTTGAAGACGCGGCTATCACGGCCGCAGCACACCGCCCTCCAGAGGAGACTCGTGCGTACTTTCGGGGCGAGTGTGTCACCCGATTTGGTAGTGCTCTGGTGGCGGCGAATTGGGACTCCCTCGTGTTCGACATCGGTGAGGCCGCACTGCGACGAGTGCCTATGATGGAGCCGCTTCGTGGGGGAAAGGATCGGGTCGGCGATCTGCTCGACAGAGTTACTACGCCCGCCGAGTTGATGCAGGCGCTAGGAGGCGACAATGACTGAGAGAGAACACAAGAGATCCGATTCGCGCGAATCGGGTAGCGCCGAAGGTGCCGGCAAGGTCTCCGGTGGCGAACAAGCCGAAGAGATCACCGATCGTATCGACGACATCCTGGACGAGATCGACACCGTTCTCGAGGAAAACGCTGAGGAGTTCGTCAAGAACTACGTCCAGAAGGGCGGAGAGTGAGCGACTCTCAAATGTGGCGGGGCGATCACCTGCCTATCGATACCGTTAGCGCTGGAGCCAGCTTTCTGTCGCTCCTCGAATCACGCGGTATGGCACCGGCGTGGGCAACCTCCGGAACCGGGCGGATCGAGGCCCCTGAGGCCACCACCGTGCTGGCAATCCGCTACGCCGAAGGCGTGATCATGGCCGGTGACCGCAGAGCTACGGCCGGGAATGTCATCGCTCACCGTCGGGTCAGGAAGGTCTATCCGGCCGACGAGTTCTCTGCTGTAGCCATCTCCGGGACCGCAGGGATGGCGATCGAGCTCACCAAACTGTTCCAGACCGAATTGGAACATTACGAGAAGATCGAGGGCACCCGTCTCAGCCTTGAGGGGAAGGCCAACTACCTGGCACGCATGGTGCGTGGGAACCTGCCACTGGCATTCCAGGGACTCGTCGTCGTGCCCCTTTTCTGCGGATACGACGAGTTCAGCGGAGTTGGTCGTCTCTACACCTTCGACGTCGTTGGCGGCCGCTACGAGGAACAGGATTACGCTGCCACTGGATCGGGTGGTGGCGAAGCCAAGTCGTTTATCAAGGGGGTATACGAGGACGATCTCGGCGAGGAACGCACCATTGAGATTGCGGTCGAGGCGTTGGTTGCGGCGGCCGAGGAAGATGCCGCTACAGGCGGGCCGGATCCGCGTCGTGGCATCTATCCGAACGTCGTGAGGATCAACGAAGGTGGCATCGCCGAGATGGATGATGACCGTCTCGCCGGAGTGGCAGCCCGGGTGATGGGAGGTCGGCCATGAGCATGCCGTTCTACGTGCCGCCGGAGCAAATGACAAAGGATCGGGCGGACTTCGCCAGAAAGGGGATCGCTCGTGGTCGCCCGATGGTGGTCATCGAGTACAACGACGGCGTGCTCCTCATCGGTGAGAACCCGGGTGGATCGCTTCACAAGACCAGCGAGATCTATGACAGGATCGCGTTTGCGGGTGTCGGCCGATTCAACGAATTCGAAATGCTGCGCGTTGCGGGCATCCGCTATGCGGACCTCAAGGGCTACTCATACGAGCGTGCGGACGTAACAGCAAGAGGGCTCGCCAACGCCTACGCCCAGACGCTCGGCCAGATCTTCACACACGAGATGAAGCCGTATGAGATCGAGGTGATGATCGCCGAGATCGGCACGAGTACCGGCGATACCGAGATCTATCGCATCCAATTCGATGGCACACTGCGCGATGCCGCGGGCTTTGCCGTCATGGGGGGATGGAGGACGAGCTCACCGAGCGCTTGGCCTCGACTCTCGACGGCGTTCCCGACCTCGGGGGAGCGGTCCGCGCCGCTACCGCCACGATTGAAGGGATCATGGAGACTTCGATTCCGCCTGAGGACTGGGAAGCCGCGGTTCTCGACCGGTTGGTGTCAAAGCGACGGAAATTCCGCAGGCTGGAGTCCGACGAGATCGGGCAACTCCGCAGCCCCCTAGAGGAGCGTTCCGTTCTGGTAGGGCTCACCGGCTGCGTCTCGAGCGCCAGGAAGCCTGTTTTGTGTTTGTTAAGCAGCCGTTCCGTTCCAGTTCAGATGGTCGCCATATCTTCTGGGAGTCGGCGCATTTGCGTCACCCCGCCGGTCTCCGACGGGTCGTACGGAAGGAATGGGCATGGAACAATCCAGAAGGAGCGGAAGACGTTTGCGATCGCTGCTGGCGGTGGTCGCGCTGCTGACGGCATCGCTGGCCGTGAGTGCCACGCCGGCGTTGGCCGCACCCAAGAGGTGGAGCGGTCTTCGCATTGTCTAATCGCGCAGAGGGCAACACCGTGCTGGTCTACGCGAGGGCAAACGACGGCACTCTAGCGGCAGTAGACGAGGTCGACACCGGTGGCCTCGGCAGCGGGGCGGGGCTTGGATCACAGGGAGCGCTGACCCTCAGCGACAACGGTCGGTGGCTGCTTGCGGTCAACGCCGGCAGTGATTCGCTTTCCCTTTTCCGGGTCAGCGGTACTCATCTCGAGCTGCGAGGAGTCGCGGATACCCAGGGCGACACTCCCATCAGTGTTGACATACATGGCAATCTCGCCTTTGTAGTGAACGCCGGGGTCGGAGACGATCGAGGGATTCCGCGTCGCGAATCGCGGTCTGACCAGTCTGCCGAACTCGGTGCGTGCGCTGTCGGGAACCGGCGTGGGCCCTGCCCAGATCGAATTCTCGCCGAATGGTCGCAACCTTGTCGTCACCGAGAAGGCTGTCAACCAGATCGTTGCCTACAGAGTCGGACGCTACGGCTGGGTCAGTGAGGGAGTGGCCAGCCCATCATCCGGGCAGACACCTTTTGGCTTCGAGTTCGATCCCGAGGGCGTCTGGTTGTGTCGGAAGCCTTCGGGGGAGCGCCGGGTGAAGGGGTTGTCTCTACGTACAAGCTCGGCTCCGGTCAGGTGAGCAATATCGACACCGAGGCGACCACCCAGACAGCCGCATGCTGGATCGCGATCAGCCAGGACGGTCGCTACGCATATACGACCAACACCGGGAGCGATTCCGTGACGTCGTTCCGGCTCAATCATGATGGGTCCCTGACGTTGCTCGGTCAGACAGCCGTCGGTGACGCGCCGATCGACGTGGACTTCTCCATCGGAGACCACTTCCTGTATGTGCTCAATGGAGCCGGCGATTCGATCAGCGTCCTTTCGTCCGGCGGGGATGGATCCCTGGCATCGGTCGAGACCATCACCGGTCTGCCGGCAAGTGCAGTCGGGCTGGCCGCCTGGTAGGCCGGCAACGCTGAACACCACGTGTGGCAACGTGCTGTTCTCTGTCCACTGGGCGGGGGACAGCACGTTGCTTGCGCCGGCTTTCGATTGACCACAGAGCAGCATCGTCCTGAGAGCCGGGCGCGGGCACCTGGAGCGCAATACTGCACTACTGTGCCTGGTATGAGGCGCAGGATCATCGGTATCGAGAATGAGTACGGGGTGACCTGTGCTCTGCGGGGGCAGCGTCGGCTTTCGCCAGACGAAGTCGCCCGGTACCTGTTCCGCCGCGTTGTGAGCTGGGGACGGTCCTCGAACGTCTTCCTCGAGAATGGGGCAAGGCTTTATCTCGATGTTGGCAGCCACCCCGAATATGCAACTCCCGAATGTGACAGCCTGTACGACGTCGTCGCTCACGACCGGGCGGGAGAGCGGATACTCGAGGGTCTGGTCGAGAGCGCCGAGCGCCGCCTCGAAGACGAGGGCATTCGCGGGCAGATCTATCTCTTCAAGAACAACACCGACTCGGCAGGCAACTCCTACGGCTGCCACGAGAACTACCTGGTCGGCCGTCAGGGAGACTTCCAGAAAGTCATCGACACCCTGATCCCGTTCTTTGTCACACGCCAGATCTACGCCGGTGCCGGGAAGCTGCTGCACACGGCCCGTGGCACGATCTTCAGTCTTGCCCAGCGCGCCGAACATATCTGGGAGGGGATCTCGTCGGCGACGACACGGAGCCGTCCCATCATCAACACCCGTGATGAGCCACACGCAGACGCCGAGAAGTATCGGAGGCTGCACGTCATCGCAGGCGACTCGAACATGTCCGAGTACGTGGCCTATGCCAAGCTCGGCACGACGATGGCCTTGCTCCAAATGCTCGAAGACGACATCGTATTTCGTGACCTGAGCCTCGAGAACCCGATTCGAGCGATAAGGGAGATCTCACACGACATGACATGTCGACGTCGAGTGAGACTCGTCAACGGTCGTGAATTGTCGGCGCTAGACATCCAGTGGGAGTATCTCGATAGGGCAATGCGATATGCCCGTACCACCGGGTTCCCGGCAGAGATCGAGAACGCGATCATGATGTGGGAGCGCCTCCTGACCGGTCTGGAGAAGGATCCGATGACTCTTCACCGCGAGGTCGATTGGGTGGCCAAGTACCGTTTGATCGAACGATACCGGGACAGACACGGGCTGGCGCTTTCGGACGCAAAGCTCGGCCTGCTCGATCTGTCGTACCACGATGTCAATCGTGAGCGGGGCCTCTACTACCTGTTGGAGCGGCGGGGGGAGATGGAGAAGGTGGTCACCGACGAGAGCGTCCAGCGGGCGATGACGGAGCCGCCGCAGACGACGAGAGCCAGGCTTCGGGGTGAGTTCATCAAGGCGGCGAAGGCCCGCAAGCGTGACTTCACGGTCGATTGGGTCCATCTCAAGCTGAACGACCAAGCGCAGCGGACGGTGCTTTGCAAGGATCCGTTCAAGTCGGTGGACGACCGTGTGGAGAAGCTCATCGCCGGGCTGTAGAGCAAGCCCGCCCGAGATTCTGCCTGCCATGGCTATTGCACTGGGGATGGGGGCTGGGGTCTAATGTCGACGTCATGCACAAGGTCATAGAACGCATACTCAATCTGCTCGCTTTCCTGCTGACAGCCGGTCGCCCGGTGACGGCAGACGAGATCCGGACGACCGTCGGTGGATATGATCAGAGCACCGACGAGGCGTTCCATCGCATGTTCGAGCGCGACAAGGACTTGCTACGCCGACTTGGCATCCCGCTGGAACTTGCCCCGACGGATGGGTGGCAGGTTGAGCAAGGGTATGTGGTCGACCCCGAAGCGTATGCGTTGCCAGACCCGGGCCTGACCGACGAGGAGCGGGCCGCGCTCTGGCTTGCTGCCGAGGTGGTGCGCGTCGGTGGAGTTGCCGCCGTCCCCGAAGCCCTGTTCAAACTAGGGGGAGCACCCGCGCAGCGCGTCGGGGGAGCCGATGGCCGCCTCACTCACCGAGGGCTCGGAGGACCTGGGCGAGGCATTTCGGGCGATAGCCGAGCGGCGCCATTTGCACCTGACCTACAGAGAGCGAAGTCGCCGCGTCGCCCCATTCGGGCTGGTGCATCGCCGTGGCCACTGGTATCTAGTCGGACAGGACGATGGGGTCGTGAAGGTCTTCCGGATGGACCGGGCGGGCCAGGTGTCCGTTGGCGACAGACCGGGAGCCTTCGAGAGGCCAAAAGGGTTCCGCGCTTCGGAATTCATCCCCGAGACCCCGTGGGAGGCCGGGGGAGAGGATCTCATGGCCACAGTGAAGGTTGACAAGGACATGGCCTGGTGGGCGCGGCGTCAGATCGGTACCCGGGGGACCATTGTGGAGGATGCAGATGGCGGTATTGAGGCCGAGCTTCCCGTAGCAAACCCGGAGGCCTTCATTGGTTGGCTGCTGTCATTCGACGACAAGGCGGAGTTGATCGGGCCACCTGAGCTGCGAAGAAGGCTCATCGACCGGGTTGCGGAGGGCGTATGACGAGCCCGAAGACTGCAAAGCGCCTCAACCGTCTCCTGGCCATGCTCCCGTGGGTGATCGCCAACCCCGGTAGCACCGTCGACGAGGTATGCGAGAGGTTCGGCTACACCAGTTCAGAGCTGGCGACAGATCTCAACCTGGTCTTCGTCTGTGGGTTACCTGGATACGGTCCCGGTGATCTCATGGTTGCGTACATCGACGAAGACGAGGTCGTTGTAGAGCTGGCCGACTATTTCGCCAGCCCGATCAGGCTCACCCCGCCGGAGGCGTTGTCGCTGCTGGCTGCAGGCATGGCGCTGCTGTCGACCGGTCAGGCGCCCGCCGCCCTCGCCGGTGCGGTCGACAAGCTCCAGAGAGCGATACTGGGCGGCGGTGACGAGAATCTCGTCGTCGACCTCGCAGAACCAACGCTGGTGGCCGAGCTGAGGGCGGCCGTCCGGACCTCGACGGTCGTCGAGATCGTCTACACGGGCCTGGCGTCAGGTAGGACGACAACCCGCGAGGTTGAGCCCTGGATCGTGTTTGCGACCATGGGCAACTGGTATCTACGGGCATACTGTCGATCCGCCGGAGCGGAGCGGGTGTTCCGTGTCGACCGGATCCAGACGCTTGACGCAAGGGACGAGCACTTTGACCCGCCTCTCGAGAAAGCCTCTACCGAGATCGGGTACGTTCCCAATGAGGAAGATGTACGGGCGGTAATCAGGCTGCGACCGGAAGCCCGTTGGGTTGCGGCCTATTACCCCGTCGAAGTGGTTGTCGACACTTCGAGCGGCCTGGACGTGCGATTCTCGGCATCGGACGCATCTGTGATCGCCCGCTTGCTAATCCGTCTCGGCCTATCCGCGGAGTTGGTCGAAGGCGAGGAAGTTGCCACACGGGCATCGGAGCTCCGCGGTGCGATCTTGCGGCGCTATCGGGGGGCGGCTCGGTCCTGATAGGCGTGGCCACTCCGAATGACTACCTGGCAAATAGTCATTTAGCGAGGTGCGGATTTGCCGATGTGAATGAGGAGATACACACGTTCATTGGAGTAGGGCCACATGACCACCATCAGAACTACGTGCAACCGCTGCGGAGACGTAGAGCTCACCACGGCCGACATCGGTCTTGAGTTGAGCTCTGAGACTTCGAGTGGGACCTACCGGTTCGCCTGTCCCTTCTGCGGTATCACCCAGCGCCGTCCGGCAAACCACCGTGTCGTGAGCATCCTTCTCGCGACCGGCGTTGAGTACGACATCATCGCCACCACCGGCCCGATCACCGAAGGCGAGATCGATGGATTTGTTTCCTCCCTCGATAGCGACGACTGGTTCTCGGAGCTGGCCACCAGCTAGCTAGATCCTCGAGCCTTACTCCAGGAAGTGCCGGCCGCTCAGCGGCCGGCACTTTTGTATCTCTGCCATCGTCGATCTACATAGCTGTGTGACCGCTAGCATCCTCCGTCTATGGCCAACTTCAGCCTCTCCGAGATCCTCACCATCATGCTCATCATCCTGATCGTCTTCGGTCCGGATCGGCTACCCGAGATGGCAAAGAAGGCCGGTGAGCTTGTGCGCAAGGGTCGAGCCATGGTCACCGATCTGCGTCACGAGTTCGAGGGTGAGTGGAACGAGGTCTCTCAGCCCTTGAAAGAGGTCCGACAGGAGATCCTCGGGGTCAAGTCGGAAGTTGAATCCTCTATGGCTTCACTCAATGACGACATCGCAAAAGCCAAGAAGGAGCTGGAGGCCCAGGTAGCCGAGGCCAAACACGAGATAGAGGAGCAGGTGGCCGAGACCGAGGATGAGCTGCGCAAGACCCTCCCCGACGGGAGTCAGAAGGACGGGAAGCAAGGGGCTGTAGTCGAAGCACCCGATCAGACGGTGGACTCGACCGATGACCCGTCGGGCGCCCGGTCGGTTGGTGACGACGAGGTGCCAGAACAATGACCGCACGGATGCCGTTGATGAGCCACCTGGCGGAGCTGCGCTCGCGCCTTATCAAGTCGGCGGTGGCTCTTGCCGTTGGCACGGTTATCGGTCTCATCTTCTACCTGGACATCCTCGATATCCTGGCCGACCCATACGTCTCGGCGACAAACCGGGGTCTGTCCTACTTCCAGCCCACCGAGCCGTTCTCACTCACACTGCGGGTTGCGCTCTTCGGCGGGGTCATCGTCGCCAGCCCGGTCATCATCTACCAGATATGGCGGTTCATCAGCCCGGCTCTTTCCAAACGCGAGCGACGCTTCATTTACCCCCTCTCGGGGATTATGGCTCTCCTGTTTGTCGGTGGCGTTGTGCTTGGCTACTACACGCTGCCGCTGGCGTTGCGTGTTCTGTTTAGCTTCGGCGGTGACTTGCTCCAACCAACAGTTGGAGTCAACTTCTACTTCAGCTTCGCTATGCGCTTCCTGCTTGCCTTCGGCGCCGCGTTCCAATTCCCGGTGTTCCTGTTCGCCGCTGCAGCGCTGGGCCTGGTTTCGAGCCGGACGTTACGAAACCAACGCCGGTGGGCCGTTGTTGTCGTCGTCGTGACCGCAGCGTTGCTGACTCCCGGCGGCGACCCTTTGACTCTCATGCTGCTTTCAACGCCGATGTACATTCTGTACGAGTTGTCGATCCTGGCAATCCGGTACATTCTGCATAAATGACGACAACCTTCACCCCTGACCCATTCCAAACGGAGGCCGTCGCCCAGATCCGGGATGGGAAATCGGTAGTCGTCGTTGCCCCAACCGGTGCAGGCAAGACCTACATCGCCGAGCAAGCAGTCGACCTTGCTCTAGCGGATGGCCGCCGGGCCTTCTACACGGCGCCCATCAAGGCTCTCTCAAATCAGAAGTACGGGGACTTCTGTGAAGCATACGGCGAGGAACGGGTGGGGCTGCTCACCGGGGACAACGTCATCAACGGCGACGCACCGATTGTGGTGATGACCACTGAGGTCCTGCGGAACATGATCTATGCCGAGTCCACCGCGCTGAGCGGACTAGCGGTCGTGGTACTCGATGAGGTCCACTACCTACAGAACCGCTATCGGGGATCGGTTTGGGAAGAGGTGATCATTCACCTGCCGCGGGAGGTCTCGCTTGTATGCCTATCGGCAACAATTGCAAACCCGGAGGAGTTCACGGCATGGGTGCGCAGCCGTCGTGGGGGGGAGACCGCTCTGGTCGTTGAGACGCACAGACCGGTACCTCTCGAGAGCATGTACATGCTCAAGGACCGCCACCGTGAGGGTATGGTCGCGATGTTCCCGGTCTTCCACAGCAAGCGACCAAATGCCGAGGTCACGCGACTGTTGCAGAAGGGTAGAGGTCGATACCGGCGATTTGCCCCGCCGCGACGTCTCGAGGTGACCGAGGAGCTCGCCGCGGTCGGGCTTCTGCCCGCCATCTACTTCATCTTCTCGAGGGCCGGCTGTGATCAGGCGGCGGAACTGGTTGCGGGAGCGCGGATGGAGCTGACAACTGCGACCGAGCGCGATGAGATCAGGCGACGGGTGGCGACGCTCACCGAGCACCTCCCCGAGCGGGACTTGCGGGCACTCGGATATGACACCTGGCTAGAGCGTCTGGAACGGGGCGTTGCGGCCCACCATGCGGGGATGGTCCCAGCATTCAAAGAAACCGTCGAGGACCTGTTTGCGGTGGGCTTGGTCAAGATCGTGTTCGCCACCGAGACACTGTCGCTCGGGATCAACATGCCGGCTCGCACGGTGGTTCTGGAGCGCCTCTCCAAGTTCAACGGTGAAGCACACGAGATCATCCAGCCGGGCGACTACACACAGCTGACCGGGCGTGCCGGTCGGCGCGGAATCGACGTGATGGGGACCGCAGTAGTCCTTCACAACATGGACATCCCATTCGAAAGGGTGGCAGCCATCGCTGGTGAGGGCTCCCATCCTCTGGTGTCGAGTTTTCAACCCACATACAACATGGCGGCGAATCTGGTTGCCAACTACTCGCAGGAAGCAGCCGAGCGCCTGCTCAATGCGTCATTTGCCCAGTTTCGCACCGAGCTCAGACGCACTCAGCTGGAAGAGCGTCTCCAGGAACGCGAAGAGGAAGCAGAGCACTTCAAGACACAGGCGGAATGCGATCATGGAGATATCTGGGCGTTCGTCGAGAGCGCAGACGGTGCAGCGCTCAACCAACTGCAAACGCTGCGGGACTTTGCCCAGCAGTTCCGTGAGGGTGATGTACTGCGTCCAGCACGAGACACGGATCGGTGGTGGGTGCTGCTCGCCAGAGGCTGGGGCGCCAATCCGAGGATGGCGTTTGTCGATCAAGAGGGTGTCGAGCACCGTATGAGCGCAGACCAGCTGGATCCCGGTGTTGCGATCGTGGGGTCGTTGGACCTTCCGGAACCTGTACGGTCCCGGGACGGCGGCTATCGCAAGAGCGTCGCCCGCAGATTGCGCGACTGGTCGCCGCAGCCAGCCTTCGGAATCCGTGAGCACCAGGCGAACGTGGACGGCGGTGTTGGTGCGTGCCCGCAACTCGCCTCCCATCTCAAGGCGATGCGGCGTTACCAACAGGTAGCCAAAGACCTTCGCAGGCTACGCAGTCGGGTGCGGCGCAGCGAGGAAGGGCTGGTGAGAATGTTCCGGTCCATCCTTACGTTGCTGACCGAGTGGGGTTACGTAAGTGGCTGGTCGTTGACCGATAAGGGTCGTCAATTGAGGTTCATCTACAACGAGCTCGATCTGCTCCTGGTCGAGTCTGTCTCACAAGGTCTGTTCGACGGTCTCGATGGGTCCCATCTCGCAGCCTTGACCTCGCTGTTTACCTACGAGGCGCGCCGGGCCGAGGGGTCGATAGAAGGTCCGCCTGCCGGCATAGAGGAACGTGTGAATGCGATAGAGGACCTCGCCGGGCGGCTGATTGACGCAGAGGGCCGTGCCGGGATCCCACAGTCGCGGCTGCCGGATTCAGGGTTTGGGGCAATCGCATACGCCTGGGCTGCAGGGCACGATCTGGAGGAGCTGTTCGACGATGACCTGGCGGCGGGCGATTTTGTGAGAAACTGCCGCCAACTGATCGATGTGCTCCGTCAGCTGCGAGATGAGTTCCCGCACCTGCGCGATGCCGCGGCTGATGGCATACACGCAATCGATCGAGGAGTCGTTGCAGCGGGAGGGCGAGCATGACCTGGTGTGTGATCGTGAATCCGGCGGCGGGGAAACCACAAGAGCTGGTCCCGCGAGCCCGGGCTGCGCTCCAGGCTGCAGGCGTGGAGTTCGAGATCAAGGAATCTCCGAGCCCCGAGCACGTGGCGAAGATCGTTGCGGAGGGCAAACAGGCCGGCATACGACGGTTCGCCGGAGTCGGCGGCGATGGCACTGCCCACCTCATTCTCAACGGGCTCATGCAACAGGAATGGGAGCGGCCTCCCGGCCTGGCAATCCTCCCTGCGGGCAGCGGCTCGGACTTCATCCGGACCTTTGCCCTGCCAGCGCGACATCGAAGGCGCTGCCGGTCATCTAGCCGATGACAACTGGTACACAACAGATGTACTTCGGGTGGAAGGCGAGTTTGGCACCGTCTTTGCCCTCAATGCCGTGGAACTCGGGGTCGGAGCCGCGGCGGTCACCACCGCTAGACGTCTCCCGAGATGGGTGGGCGAGAAGCGGTACGCGATCGCCTTCTGGCTGGCCCTGCCTCGCTTTGGCTCCGACCTGATCGAGGTAACGGTGGACGGGCGAAAGAAGATATCAGGACGGGCGATCGAAGTTGTGATAGCCAACGGCCAGTTCTTCGGCGGAGGCATGAATGTTGCGCCCAGGGCCAGTGCGGCAGACGGCCTTGCCGACGTGCAAGTATTCTCCGGGCCTCGTCGCAAGGCATTCACCGTGATGCCCCGGGTGGTGAAAGGTATGCATCTGCAACACCGCAATTTGCGCCGAACCACCGGCAAAGATGTCATAATCCACGCTCCGGCGGGGTGGCCGGTCGAAGCCGACGGAGAATTGCTCGGGAAGGGTTCGATTTCGGTTACTGTGCTGCCCGCCGCGATTGAATTCAAGATTTGAGGAGAGCAGCCGAAAAGGTGGTTGGGAACGGCTAACCATCGATATGCTCTCGGGCAGTGAGAGGTGCCATGACGACAGACGAGATCGATTTCGACGACGAGACACCCGAAGACGATCTGCCGGAAGACATCGACGAAGATGAGCTGGTGGACGATGTCTTCGAGGAAGATCGAGCCGGAGGACGACGTCCTGGTCGGCGCGCTCGACGATGATGACGACGACGCGGTCGCGGGTGACGACAAGGATGACGACGACGAGGACGACGAGGACACTGAAGCCCTCGACGATCTCGAAGCCGAAGAGCTCGACATGCTCACCGACGATGAAGCCTCGGAGACCATCGCTCCGGATGAGGAGAAGCAACTTCGCGACATCCGGCGGGCGCAGATCTCTATTGAGGCGAGCGCAGCCGGCGGTGCCGGTGCCAATGAGTTCGTCTGCTCGTCGTGCTATCTGGTGAAGAAGACGTCGCAGCTGGCCAACAGACGTAGGAAGATCTGCCTCGATTGTGCGGACTGATGCGCTAGTCGTCGTTCCTACCTATAACGAAGCAGAGAACATCGCGTTGATCGCCGAAGCAGTGCGCAGCCAGGGGCTGAGCCTCCTGGTTGTGGATGATGACTCGCCCGACGGTACCGGTGAGATTGCCGATCAGCTGGCAGCCGCCGATCCCGGGATCGCGGTGTTGCACCGCGCCGAGAAGCAGGGTCTGGGGCCTGCATACATCGCAGGGTTTGAGTATGCCCTGGATCACGACGCCGCAGTCATCTTCGAGATGGACGCCGATTTCTCGCACGATCCTGCTGATTTGTCGCGTTTGCTAGCTGCAGTCGACGATGGAGCCGACGTGGCGATAGGCAGCCGCTACACCATGGGCGGTGGTGTCGAGGACTGGCCGTGGCACCGGCGCCTGCTGTCGCGTGGGGGAAACATATATGCCCGTGCGATGCTTCGCACAACTGTCAACGATATGACCGCTGGCTTTCGCGCCTTCTCTGCAGCGGCACTGAGAAAGCTCGAGTTTGCCGAGTGTGAGGCGTCCGGATACGGCTTTCAGGTCGAAATGGCGTGGCGCGCATCCCGCATAGGGCTTGTGATCTGTGAAGTACCGATCATCTTCCGTGACCGAACTCGTGGGAAATCGAAGATGGGTGCGCGCATTGCGATCGAGGCGATGCTACTGGTCACCAAGTGGGGCCTCGGCAATCTGTTGCGAAGGCGCCGTTAGAGTCCATCCGTATCTGACGTGGAATGCGGGGCGAGCACTCGATGGACATTGAACACCGGGCGGCGACGGCCAACGACATCGCCCGAATCGTCGAGATGTATGGCGCGGCAGAAGGTGAGCAGACCAGTCTGCGCGAACTGTGGGGATTGGCAGATGGGATCGCCGAGCCCCTCTCCGACACGCTGCAATCCGTGCTCGACAACCCTGAAGCACACGCGGTCGTCGGGCTAGTCGATGGCGTTGTGTTCGGCTTTGCCTATGGGTCCATCGAGGATTTGCTCCCGCAGGCCGCCGGTGAGCGGATCGGTGTGATCCGGATCATCTATGTCGAAGATGACGCCCGTATGGTGGGTGTCGGCGAGGAGATGCTCGAGGGCATGATGGGCTGGTTCCGCTCGCATGGGCTTTCACGTTTCGATGCGATCGTTTCGCCCGGCCATCGACTCGCCAAGAATTTCTTCGAGGCTGCCGGCTTCAAAGCTCGCCGGATAACGATGTACCGTCACGACGAATGACTACACAGACAATCTCGCTGCTTCAGGAAATGATTCGCAATCGTTGTGTCAACGACGGGACACCCGATTCAGGGTTCGAACACCGTTCGGTCACGACGCTCATTGACTTCTTCGGTCGGGCCGGTGAGATTGTCGAGCCGCATCCGGGTCGCCAGAACCTGCTGTACCGGATACCCGGCACCCGGCCGGGAGCGCCGGCATTGACATTGCTGCCACACCTGGACGTTGTGCCGGTGACCGAGGAGAGTTGGCATCACGACCCGTTCGGGGGAGAGATCATCGACGGGTACGTGTGGGGCCGGGGCGCCGTAGACATGCTGAATCTCACGGCCGCGATGGCAGCGGTGTTCAGACGCTATCTGACTGGTGAGCTGCCACCGCTGCCGGGCGATCTGGTCTTTGCCGCGGTCGCCGACGAGGAGGCCGGTGGGCGTTACGGAGCCGGATACCTCGTCGCAGAGCGCTGGGACCTCGTCGTGTGTGACTATCTACTCACTGAGGTGGCAACCCCTGGCTTCAGGACCGCCGACGGCCTGACGTTGCCGGTGACCGTGGCCGAGAAGGGACCGGCGTGGCGCTCGCTTCGGCTCACGGGGACACCCGGCCACGGCAGCCAGCCGTACCGGACCGACAATGCCTTGGTCGGTATGGCCGAGGCGATCCACCAGCTCGCCAACACGCCGACCCCGGTTGACATCTCGCCGAGCTGGATCGAGTTCATCACCGCCATCGGCCTACCTGCCGACCTGGTAGCCGGGCTCACCGATCCGGATCTCATCGACGCGACAATCGACAAGTTGGATGACCCCGACTTTGCCCGGTGGGTGCACGCCTGTACCCACCTCACCGTTGCGCCGACTCTGTTGGAGGCGGGCGAGAAGCAGAACACCATCCCCGATCTCGGCAAGGCGAGCCTCGATGTGCGGGTAACTCCCGGACAGGACAGGGCCACGGTCGACGACATGTTCCGGAAGGCACTCGATCCGAGCCTCCTAGAGCGCATCGAGATCATCGACGACCTGGACTTCCCAGCAAACGAATCGAAAGCGGAAGGTCCGTTGTGGGACGCCATCCAGGCCGCTGCCAGCGAACTGGCGGGACCGGCGACGCTAGTTCCGATGCTGACGCCGGTACTCACAGACGGCCGCTTCTTCCGGCAACGTGGAGTGACCGCATACGGGGTTGGGCTATTCGAGGACGACATGCGCTTTGCCGGGGCACTTTCGATGTTTCACGGCAACAACGAGCGGGTCGGAGTCGAAAGCGTCAGCCTCACCGAGAACCTCATTGGTGCGACCATTGCACAATTCGGCCGGCGAATTGATATCGAACGATGACGGCCCGGCTGCCCGAATATGGCCAGATCGACACCGTGATCTGTGACATCGACGGGGTCGTCGTACTCGGCACGCAGCCGATTGCCGGTGCCGGCGATACGTTGAGGAGGATCAGAGAAGCGGGTTTGGAGATCGTCTTTGCCACCAACAACTCCACCAGAAGGCCCGAGATGGTCCGCAAGCACGTGCTCGACGTGGTCGGGTTCGACCCGGGCCCCGATGCTGTGGTGACTTCCGGCGCGGCGACGGCAGAGTTGCTTGGTGGTGACTACGGACAGGTTCTCGTTGTGGGCACGGATGGGTTGCGTAGCACGCTTCGTGACAGCGGTGTAGGGGTGACTACAGACTGGCGTGTCGCCGATGCGGTTGTGGTCGGGCTCGACCCGGCGGTGACATACGATGTGCTCGCAGACGCGGCTCTGGCCATCCAGAACGGAGCCGCGTTCTTCGCTACCAATTCCGACGCGTCATTTCCGAGGCCCGATGGCCTGTACCCGGGGGCAGGCGCAATCGTCGCCGCGTTGACGACGACGGTTGGCAGAGAACCGGTTGCGGTTTGTGGGAAGCCGCATAGCCCCATGAGAAAGGCACTGGCGCGTCGGGCGGGAGCTCATCCGTTGATCATCGGCGACCGGCCGGACACCGATATCGCCATCGGCAAGGCGGAGGGTTGGGCGACGGTCCTCACACTCACGGGTGTGGCTCGGGACCCTGATCAGGTTGCTCCGGAGCTGAAAGCTGATTTCGTCGTCGGCTCCATCGTCGAGCTACCCGACCTGCTCGGACTCTGATCTCAACGGTAGATGGCGTAGCGGGGTACCGGCTGATGAATACGGCGAAGCCTACCCATCAGGAATGGTCGCATCAGCAGTGTGAGCAGGGCGCCGAAGATGAACCCTCCCACGTGCGCTTCCCAGGCGACTCCATCGTCCTGAGTAGCGAACTGGAGCAGGAACCACACGATCAGATAGAGGCCGGCGGGCACGTGCACGAAGAAGTACAGAAACAGACTAAGAACCTTGTGACGTGGGAATAGAACCAGGTACGCCCCGAGCACACCGGCGATAGCCCCTGAGGCGCCGATCATGGGCACCGTTGCCTGGGGATTGGCCACCACGAATGCGGCGGTCGCCGCGATTCCCGCCGCTAGGTACATGAGTAGATACCCGACCGCACCGTACGCCTCTTCGATGTTGTTGCCAAAGATCCACAGAAACCACATGTTGAAGAGCAGATGGGCGATTCCGCCGTGGAGGAACATCGATACGGCGGCAGCAAGCCAGATGTTTTTGTCCGGGAACTCGGGAGTGCCCGCGTCATCGCGGCATACGCCTGTTTGGATCTCGTCGGGGGTGAGCGGCGCCCCGGTGGTGATCTCACAAGCAACCGCCGCATTCTCATAGAGGAAGCTGTACTCATCGGCGGCCGTGTCGTGGGGCTGCCAAATGAAGTAGGCCGCGATGTTGATCACAATGAGAGCAATGGTCACGATCGGGAAGACCTTCGTGGGGTTCAGATCTCGGATCGGGAACAAAAGGCCACCCTTCTGGTCATGGCGCGTGATAATGCTGCCATGGATGATACGCAATCAAGTTCTCAAGATGACCCATCCGCTCTGAGCGACGCCGGCAGCGATGACCCGGTGGCGGCACTGGCCGACATGGATCCCGCCGAGGCTCCGACCGCCGCTGAGCGTTACGCGGCAACGTTGGAGTCGGATCTGGAGGCCGCTGGCGCCTCGTCGAGTGAACCGGTGCAGCTTCGAGCCGACCTTGGAGCGGGCAACGAGCCATGACGCGCAAGCGGCTCGATCAGGAATTGGTGCGGCGCGGCCAATTTCCTTCCCGTAGCGCGGCCCGCAATGCCATCAACGCCGGGTTGGTGACCGTGGACGGGCTGACCGTGAGCAAGCCGGCGATGAACGTCTCGAGCGATACACATATCGAGGTGTCGGATCAAGCGCGGGACTACGTCGGTCGCGGCGCTTACAAGCTGGCGGCGGCATTGGATACATTCGGGGTGGACGCTGCGCGACGTCGTGCGATCGATGTGGGCTCGTCGACGGGTGGGTTCACCCAGGTACTGCTCGAAGCCGGAGCAACGAGTGTCGTGGCGCTGGACGTCGGTCGGGACCAGTTGCATCCCCGACTACGCGAGGACCGTCGGGTCCAGGTACGGGAAGCGACCAACGTCCGCGACTGTGATGTCACCGATCTTGGCGGCCCGTTTCAGCTGGTGACAGCCGATTTGTCATTCATCTCGTTGCGGGTGGTTGCGGCGGATCTGGAACGGCTTGGTGACAGCGATGCCGACTGGATTGTGCTCGCCAAACCTCAGTTCGAGGTGGGCAGAGAGCGGCTCGGCAAGGACGGCGTCGTGCGTGACCCCGCCGCCCGGGGCGATGCCGTAGTCGGTGTGATCGACGCCTTCTTCAGCCTGGGCCTGGTGACGGTGGGTGTGATGCGGTCTCCAATCCCCGGCGGCACCGGGAACCTCGAGGCGCTGCTGTGGTTGCGGAGACGTGGTGCACCGATAGTGTCGGTGGAGGCGTTTAAGGTTCTTGCAGATGAGTGACATCCCCAGACACCTCGGCATAGTCGCCTTGAACGGCCGCGACGGCGTTGCGGCCGTCGTGGCCCGTTTCGAGGACATTGCCCGTCGGATGGGCTTTGCGGTCCGCGACACTCGGGACGAGGCGATATCTGTTGGGGAGCTTGACCTGATCGTGGGAATCGGAGGCGACGGGACGCTGATGCGCGCAGCCCATCTGGCACACGAGCTGGACGTCCCGGTCATCGGCATCAACCTGGGCACAGTGGGCTATCTCACAGAAGTCGACCCCGCCAACCTCGAAGACATGCTGGAACGGCTGGCTGCGGGGACGCTCGGTAGTCATTCCCGGATGACCGTGGCGGCCGAGATGCCCGACGGCACTTTGCTGCACGGGATCAACGACGTTGTTCTGGAGAAGGTGCTCACCCAGCGGCTGGTCCAGATCTCCGTCGAAGTCAACGACGAGTTCTTCACCACCTTCCGCTCCGACGGGCTCATCGTCGCGACACCGCTCGGCTCGACGGCATATTCGCTATCGGCGGGCGGACCGATCGTGGACCCCGACCAGGATGTGATGATCATGACCCCGGTGGCGCCGCACAGCCTGATGTCCCGGTCGATGGTGTTCACGCCGACGACGAGGTTTCGCTTCACCGTTGCCACAGAGCGGCAGGTGCGGGTAAACGTAGATGGGCACGTCGGTGGCGTGGTGGAAGAGGGCGAGAGCGTCACCGTGCGGGCGGGACAACGTCACGTCAAGTTCCTCACCATGGGCACACACCCCTTCCCACAAGCGGTGCGTCTTCAGTTCGGGCTTGATCATGCTTGATGAGCTGATTGTCGAGAATCTGGGAATCATCGAGCGCGCCCATCTGGAACCGGCTGACGGCTTTGTCGTGATCACCGGCGAGACCGGCGCAGGGAAGACCATGCTGCTCGGTGCACTGCGACTGCTGATGGGGGCATCGAGCCGTCGTGACCTGGTCGGGCCTTTTGGTGCCGAAGCAACTGTCGATGGGCGTCTGGTACTCGGCGACGACGAGGTGACATTGCGCCGCCGTGTGACAGGTGAGGGACGGTCAAAGGCCTATGTGGACGGTGCCATGGTCCCGGCCAAGGCGTTGACCGAGCGCACCACCGGCCGCATCGAGGTGGTCGGCCAGCACGATCACATGCTTCTCACGAGCGCCTCGGGAGCCCGCCGCCTGGTTGATAGTGCTCTCGATGGTGCCGGCATGGCCCGTCTCGAGGCATATCTGCAGGCATGGGACGCCCTCGTGTTGATGCGGCAACGGCTCGAGCTGCTCGGTGGGGGGAGACGTGAGCTGGAGCGCGAACTCGAGGTCGTGCGATTCCAGGCTGACGAGATTGCTGCCGCAGGGTTTGCCGCTGATGACGAGGAAGAGCTCAACATCCGGGTGGCCCGGCTACGCAACGCCGAACAGCTGGCCGGCGGTTTCGGGGTGGTCCTCGACGCCATCGGCGACGAAGGCGCTGCGACGGATCTGACCAGGGCAGCGGCGGAGCTACAGCGAATGGCGCGGCTCGACGAGAGTCTGCGTGGCACCCTGGATCGGCTCGGTGCCCTCATCGATGAGCTTGGGGAGCTTCAGGTGGACCTAGTCCGCACCGCCACAGATCTGGAGCATGCCCCCGGTGAGCTGGACAGAGTCGAAGAGCGCGTCCGGACGATGAACGTGCTTCGCAGGAAGTATGGCGAGACGTTGCAGGAGGTTCTCAGTTTCGGCGCCGCGGCAGAACAGCGGGCCGCGGAGCTCACCAGACTCTTGAGCACCGCCGAACAGCTCGGCGCGGAGCTCGAATCGGCGACGGACCTCGCCCGCACGGCGGCCGCCGATCTGTCGTCATCGCGCCGTCTCGCCGCGTCGCGGCTGCAGAAGCGTGCTGTCGGCCACCTCACCGAGCTGGGCATGTCATCACCGCTGGTCGGGTTCGACTTCACCCCCAGCGATCTCGGCCCGGAGGGAGCCGATCGAATCCAGCTGCTATTTGCCTCCGATTCCAGCCTCACCCCGGCCCCGGCAACGCGGATCGCTTCCGGCGGTGAGCTCAGCCGGCTCACTCTGTCGTTACGTCTTGCCGCGGGGATCGGCGATGCGGTCGTGGTCGCATTCGACGAAGTGGATGCGGGTATCGGCGGGGCCACGGCGCTTGCCATGGGGGAGAAGCTGGCGACGTTGGGGGAGTCGCGGCAACTCTTCTGTGTTACCCACTTACCCCAGGTGGCAGTGCACGCAGACAGCCATTACGTCGTAGCACGATCCGGCAACCGGGCCGAAGTGCGATTGGTCGATGGGGACGAACGGCTCGAGGAGCTGTCCCGGATGCTCGGGGGACTGCCGGACAGTGAGCGGGGCCAGCTGCACGCTGCCGAGTTGCTGGAGTCGGCGCGGCGGTCCAAGTAGGTGGCCGGGACAAAGGTGCTAGCTAGGGACGCGGCCGGTGGTAACATCGCATTCCAGCCGAGCGCTGGGAGATTACCTTGACCAAGTATGTGTTTGTCACTGGTGGAGTGACGTCGAGTCTTGGGAAGGGCATCACGGCCGCCTCGCTGGCCAGGATCCTCAAATCACGTGGTCTTCACGTTGTGCTCCAGAAGCTCGATCCTTACATCAATGTCGACCCGGGGACAATGAACCCGTTTGAGCACGGTGAGGTCTTTGTGACCGAAGACGGTGGCGAGACCGATCTCGATCTGGGTCACTATGAGCGGTTCCTCGGCGACGACCTGCGTCGGGACTCAAATGTCACAACCGGCTCTGTGTATCAGTCGGTGATTCGCAAGGAACGCCGTGGCGATTACCTCGGGGCAACCGTCCAGGTCATCCCGCACATCACAAACGAGATCAAAGCGCGGATTCGTAAGCTCGCCGATGACGAGGTCGATGTGATCATCAGCGAAATCGGCGGCACGGTCGGCGACATCGAGGGTCTGCCCTATCTCGAAGCGATCCGGCAGATGCGCAAGGACGTCGGTCGGGCCAACACCTGCTACATCCACGTCACCCTCGTCCCCTACCTCGAGACCAGCGAAGAGCTCAAGACGAAGCCGACGCAACACTCAGTGGCAGAGCTACGCAGCACCGGCATTCACCCCGACGTCATCGTTGCCAGGTCGGACCGGGATATCGACGACGCGGTGCGTCGCAAGATCAGTCTGTTCTGCGATGTCGAGGCAGACGCCGTCATCAATGCGGTGAATGCGTCCGACATCTATGCAGTCCCGCTCGACATGGAGGCCGCGGGTCTCGACAAAGTGGTGTGTCGGGTGCTGGATATCGAAGCCCCGCCTGCGAGCATGGATGCGTGGAGGTCCATGGTCCATCAGTTGGCCCATCCGGACGAGACAGTGACGATCGGGCTGGTGGGCAAGTACATAGATCTTCCCGATGCCTACCTCTCTGTCGTTGAGTCACTGCGCCACGGTGGCTATGCCAATGACGCCCGTGTCGAAATCAGGTGGATTCCCGCGGAAGAGGTCGACGGCCTGCTTGCCGAGTCTCATCTCGAGGGCCTGGACGGTATCGTCGTGCCCGGTGGATTCGGGATTCGTGGTGTAGAGGGCAAGATCAACGCCATTCGCCATGCCCGGGAGCATGCGATCCCATTCCTGGGCCTTTGTCTTGGTCTGCAATGTGCAGTCATCGAATACGCCAGGAACGTCCTCGGGATCAACGACGCTCACAGCACCGAATTCGACCCGACCACACAAAGCCCGGTTATCGATCTCATGCTCGACCAGCATGACGTCGAGGATATGGGTGGGACGATGCGGCTAGGTGTCTACCCGGCCAAGTTGACGCCGGGATCGCTGGCGGACCGGCTATACGGCGAGCCTCTCATCTACGAGCGGCACCGGCATCGCTGGGAGGTCAATAACCGTTACCGCAAGCCGCTCGGCGACGCAGGAATGCTGTCCAGCGGTGTGTCTCCCGACGACCGGCTGGTCGAGATGATCGAGATCCCGAGCCACCCGTATTTCATCGCCAGCCAGTTCCACCCGGAGTTCACGTCCCGGCCGGACAGTCCGAACCCACTTTTCGCCGGACTGGTGGAGGCCGCATTGAAGTACAAGCACGCACATGCGGCGACCGTGCCCAGCGATGTGGAGTTGCATGTCGAAAGCTGATGAAGGCTTCGAGATCATCGAGCGCTCGTTGGTGGCCGAAACGCCGTTCTTGAGAGTGGAAGAGGTGAGCCTGCGCAGCCCCGACGGTGATATCGCCGCCAGGACGGTGGTGCGAGTGGGTGGGGCCGTGGGGATGCTTGTCGTCGATGACGATGAGGTCGTACTGATTCGTCAATATCGGACCCCACTGGATCATGCCCTGCTCGAGATACCCGCCGGGAAGCTGGACGTCCCCGGCGAGGACCCGAAAGAGTGTGCCAGAAGAGAGTTGGTCGAAGAGGTAGGGCTGGCAGCCGGCAAGCTCGAGGAGATAATCCGCTATCACACGAGCCCGGGATTCACCGATGAGGAATTGATCATCTACCTGGCGAGCGATCTTCACGAGGTCGAGATGAATCGTGTCGGTCCCGAGGAGCGAGCCGCTGAAGTGGTGCGGGTACCGATTTCCGAGGTTGCCGGGCTGCTCCCCGACATCGACGACTCGAAGACAGTTATCGCTCTCCAGGCGCTTCTGCTCCGTCGTGGTGGGACCATCGTCTGATGTCGCCCGATCAGCTCTTGACGTGAAGATCGATCCGGCCATTGAGGAATACCTCACGGCTGTGATCACCGAGCGGGGCCTGGCCGGCAACACCGTGGAGGCCTACCGTCGGGATCTTTCGCAATACCGCGAGTATCTGGCAGGCGTGGGGATTGACGTGATCGAGGAGATCGACAACGGGCATGTCACCGGGTTCGTTGCGCTTCTGCGGGAGCTGGGCTCGGCCGAAGGGACCGTCAGTCGCAAGATCGCCGCAATCCGGGGAATGCATCGTTTCCTGGTGATCGAGGACTACGTGTCAACCGATCCGACCACCCTGCTCGAGTCGCCGCGGGTGAAGGAAAGGGTGCCGAAGGCGCTCGACGTTGACGAGGTGGCGGCCCTGCTGGACGCTGCTGCCGGCGATACGGATCTGGCGATGCGGGACACCGCGCTTCTCGAGTTCATGTACGGGACGGGGTCCCGCGTCACAGAAGCCATCGATGTCGACCAGATCGATATCGACCTCGAGGAAGCGACCGCTCTGGTGACCGGCAAGGGATCGAAGCAACGGGTGGTCCCGCTCGGCCGGTATGCGATCGCCGCTCTGGAGCGCTATTACCCGGCCAGGCAGAGGCTGGTTGGAAAGAGTATCGACCCTGGTGCCGTCTTCGTGAGCGCCCGGGGTCGTCGGCTGACACGGCAGGCAGTCTGGCAACTCATCAAGAAGATGGCGTTGCGGGCGGGCATAGAGCCTGAGCGTGTTTCACCGCACGTCTTGCGTCACTCAGCGGCCACCCATATGATCGAGGGGGGCGCGGACCTGCGAACCATCCAAGAAATGCTCGGCCACGCTAGTATCTCAACCACGCAGGTATACACGAGGGTGTCCCCTCAGCATTTGTACGAGGTTTACGTAACCTCCCACCCGCGCGGCAGGTAGTACCGCGCACTGCAGATCCGGAAGGGTTTTTGTGAACATCGACGGCGCAATAGCAGCGTTGAAACAGGAGCGAGAGAAGCTCGTGCGGCAACTCGCCGACATGGGAGCGACCGAGCAGGGCGAGCTCACCGGTGATGTCGAGTACGCCGACGGCTTCGCCGACGCTGCCGCCGCGACCGCAGAACGCAGCGAAGTTCTTGGCATCGTCGAGAACCTGGCGAAGCTGCTGGCCGACGTCGACCAGGCTCTGGGTCGTGTCGATGACGGCACCTACGGCTTGTGCAAGAACTGTGGCAAGGAGATCGGCGCCGACCGGATGGAGTTTCGCCCTACCTCGCGCTACTGCATCGACTGCAAAGCTCGCCGCGCCATCTGAATACGCTGCAATGACCCCGTTCCGTCACGTCTGGCATCTTGCGACGCGATTCTTTGGCGTGCTGCTCAGCAAGCCGCTCGGGCCGGCTCAGCAGGATGACATCGGCCGGGTTCTCACGCCGGCAGAAGCAGCGTTGTTCTTCCGGCAGCAGGCTATCGACCAGCGTCACGCATACATGGTGGCGCATCGGGTCAAGACATCGCTGCCCGGCAACCGGGACGCGGTCGCCGCGGCGCTGCTGCACGACGTCGGCAAGGCGGCAAGCAAGCTCGGGCCCGTTTCACGCTCTCTGGCCACGGTATTTGCCACCCTGAGAATCCCCGTGCCTGCTCGCTGGCGAGCCTATCTCGACCACGGGACGATTGGCGCCGCCGAGCTGGAGACGGCGGGAGCACGACCTCTCGCGGTTGGGTTTGCCGTCGGGCGGCCATCAGGCGACAGCGGGGTCTGGCGGGCTCTCATGGACGCGGACAACGGACCGGGTTGGGGGCAGCTTCCGACCGGGCCTCTTGCGGAAAGCCCGGTATCGGCCGCTTCCCGTAATACCATGCCCCCCGAGGTGAAGCGATGAGCTACGAAGTCAAGACACGGGTCTTTGAGGGGCCCCTCGATCTGCTGCTACAGCTGATCACGTCGCATCAGTTGGAGATCACCGAGCTCAGCCTCGTGGACCTGGTGGGCGAATACATCCACCATCTCGAGCTTCTGGAGGAGATGGACATCGAGGTGACCAGCGAATTTCTCCTCATCGCTGCCACTCTGATCCAGCTGAAGGCCCGTTTCCTGCTACCCGATACCCGTGAGATCGACATCGACGACGAGTTGTCGCTGGCAGAGGAGCGCGATCGTCTCTTGTCCCGTCTGCTTGCCTGTCTTACGTTCAAAGACGTAGCGGCAGTTCTGGCGCATCGTTTCGACGGCAACGCCCGGTTTGTCCCCCGTCTTGCCGGCCTCGACCCCGACATCGTCCCGACCCAGCCTGAGGTTCGCATCAATGTCGGTCTCGACGAGTTTCGGCTGATCGCCGAGCGCGCGTTCACGGCCGACCTAGAGGAGCCCGACCTCGATCACCTCGACCTCGATCTTCCATCGGTGGGCGATGCGATTGCCGATGTCAGGATCCGGGTTGCGGCACTCGCCGAGACGGAATTCGAAACGCTCGTCGCTCATTGCGAGCGGCCAATCGACGTTGTTGCGTACTTCCTCGCGTTGCTAGAGCTCGCTCGCTGGGGTGTCGTCAGTGTCAGCCAGGAGCACCGTGAGGCGCCGATCCACGTGGTCAGCAAGAATCAGGCTGGCTTTGACTCAGGCCAGCTGCAAAGTGAATGGACCGACTGATGGAGCTACACGCTGCTGATCGAGGCCATGCTGTTCGTTGCGGAGGATCCGATCCCGATAACCGAGATCGCCGAGGTCCTGGAGCAACCGCAGTCGGTGATTGCAGAGGAGTTGGCCGCGTATTCTGCCGACCTCGATGAGTCCGGCCGGGGTCTGGTGCTGCGCGAGATCGGCGGTGGATGGCGACTGTTTACCCATCCGGATGCTCGCCCGTACCTGGAGCGCTTCGCCGCCACCGACACCGTGACCAGGCTCTCGAAGGCCGCACTGGAGACGCTTGCAGTCGTCGCCTATCGGCAACCGGTCTCCCGCGGGCAGGTTTCCGAGATCAGGGGCGTCGACTCGGATCGTGCGCTCAGGACGCTGGAACGGCGTGGCCTGATCTCGGAGGTCGGTACGGCACCGGGCCCGGGGCAGGCAACACTGTTTGGCACCACCGACATCTTTCTCGAGAAGCTCGGGGTGCGGGGCCTCGACGAGTTGCCTCCACTTGCCGATCACGTGCCCCCCGCCAATGTGGTCGATGTGTTGGAGCGCCCGTTCCGCCCGGAGGGATCATCGACAGACTCCAGAAGCTGATAGCACACACGGGGCTGATGTCGCGGCGTAGTGCTGAGGATCTCATCAGGCAGAGTCGGGTCACGATCGACGGCCGCGTTGCGGTTCTCGGTGACCGTGGCGATCCGGAGCATGTCGTTGTGGCTATCGACGGGGTGCCCATCCCGACGAGACCCGGTTTGGTCTACGTGCTGCTCAACAAGCCGGAGGGCGTCATCAGCACGGCCAGTGATCCCCAGGGAAGACAGACTGTCGTGGACCTCGTCGATGCGGGGACGAGGCTCTATCCAGTCGGCAGGCTCGATGCCAATTCTTCGGGGCTGTTGCTGATGACCAACGACGGGACTCTGGCGAACCTGGTTACCCATCCCCGCTACGGCGTCGAGAAGACCTATGTGGCGCTGGTGAAGGGGGTTCCGGGCAAGGAGGCGATACGCACGCTCCTGTCGGGTGTGGTGCTCGATGACGGCACGGCAAGCGCTGCGAGAGCCAGGGTCATCACAGACCACAGGGATCGAGCTCAGCTCGAGCTGGTCATGACCGAGGGCAGGAAGCGTGAGGTGCGTCGTATGCTGGAGGCTGTTGGCTATCCCGTGCTGGCGTTGGTGAGGGTTGCCATCGGGCCTGTTTCCGATTCAGATCTCGCCGCCGGGTCATGGCGCATGCTCACTATCAAGGAGGTGAGCGCCTTGTACGCTGCTGCGGGGGCCACCTGGGAGGAGGCCCCTACGATGATGGAGGGCGATAAGTGAGTGAATCGCTGCAGCTCGAAGGCCCGCGCGAGCCGTTCGCCGCCGCGATCGACGTGCCGGGCGACAAGTCGCTGTCGCATCGATCGATCATCCTGGCCGCGATGGCTCGGGGGACGAGCACCATCGAGCGGCTGGCGACCGGACAGGATGTGCGGTCGAGTATCGACGTCGTGCAGACGCTCGGCGTGCAGATCGACGGAGCCCGGTTCACATCACCCGGGATCGAAGGCTGGGAACAGCCGGTGCAGCCACTCGATTGTGGGAATTCCGGGACGACCTTGCGGCTGATGGCCGGTGCGCTCAGCGGCTCGCAGATCAGGGCGACACTCACCGGCGACGAATCGCTGCGGCGCCGTCCAATGCGGCGTCTGGTGGCCCCTCTGGAGGCGCTGGGAGCCTCAGTGGAGCTTTCCGGGAGCGGGACGGCACCGGTGACCATCACAGGAAATCCCTCGCCCAACGCCGCGGAAGTCGAGATCCCGACGGCATCGGCGCAGGTGCGGACGGCGTTCTGTCTCGGGGCGGTGCGGGCCGACGGTGAGTCCACCATCACCAGCCCTCCCGGATACCGGGACCACACCGAGCGCTGGTTCGAGTCGATGGGCCTCGGCGTCCGCGAGGCGGGGACGACCTTCCGCATCTATCCCGGCCCCGTGCCCGCATACGACTACATCATCCCCGGTGACCCTTCCTCGGCTGCCTTCCTGTGGGCTGCGGCGGCCATCATCCCCGGGGCGAAGGTGGTAACCGCCAACATCTCACTGAACCCGGGGAGAATCGGGTTCCTACAGGTGCTCGAGCAAATGGGGGCAATCGTCACCGGCGAGGTGACCGGCGCCATCCTCGGCGACCCGGTGGGAACGGTGATCGTAGAGGGCAACGGTTTGCATGCGACGGAGGTTGGGGGCGCCCTAACCGCGGCGTCGTTGGACGAATTGCCGCTTGTAGCGGTGGTTGCTTCATACGCAGAGGGTGTCACCAGGGTGGTCGACGCCGCCGAGTTACGCGCCAAGGAGAGCGACAGGATCGCAACGACAGTGGCAATGATCAACGGGCTTGGTGGGGGAGCGCAGGCACTAGAGGACGGTTTTGAGGTGCTGGGACTCGGTTGGCTCGATAGCGGCACCGTCGTCGCAGACGGTGATCACCGGATCGCGATGGCAGCTGCGGTCGCGGCCACCGCAGCTACCGGGCCGGTTACGATCTCGGGGGCGGATGCGGCCGGTGTTTCCTGGCCCAGGTTCTATGAGGCATTGGAGGCATTGTGGTCATCGCGATAGACGGCCCGGGAGGGGTCGGGAAATCGACCGTCACCAGGTTGCTGTCCGAGGTCCTCGGCATTGACTTTCTCGATACTGGGGCAACGTATCGGGCAGCCGCGGTTGCTGCGCTCGAGGCAGAGGCCGATCTCGGCGACGAATCGGCGGTTCTCGATGCTGTTACGGTCCGGGTGATCGCCTACGACAGTGGTGTCATCACCCTCGACGGTGTGCCGATCAACGAGGAAGTCCGCTCGGAACGGGTGACCAAGGCCGTGACCCCGGTATCTGCGTTCCCCAGGGTGCGGGAGCACGTCGTGCAGATGCAGCGCGACTGGGTGCGAGACCACGGCGGCAACGCGGTTGTCGAGGGTCGCGATATCGGCACTGTGGTGTTCCCCGATGCCGCGGTGAAGGTGTTTCTCACCGCACCGGCCGCGCTGAGGGCGGCCCGCCGGTCCGGTGACGCCGAAGCGGCCGACAAAGCGGTTGCCGAGATTATCGCCGACCTCAATAGGCGGGATCAGGCAGATTCCACGCGTGAGGCGTCGCCGCTGCGGCCCGCAGAGGATGCGATTGAGATCGACACGTCGACCATGACCGCGGAAGAGGTCGCCGCAGCGATCCTCGATCTGGTGAAGGCAGTCGAAAACGCCGACCCGGAGTAGGGCTAGACGCCCAGGAGGTCCAGGGCGCCGGTTGCGGAGTGCTCGGGATCCATCTCGATTGGACCGGGGAGATTCGGTTTCCTGACCGCAAAGCCGGCCTCGACGACGGTCTGCAGAATCTTGACGAACTGGCGGAGCATGGGTGGCAGCGGGAAGTACTCATCTTCGTCTGTGAGCGCCAGCGGTGAATCGCCTTGGGTGGGGTTGATGGCGGCGATGACCTCGCGTACCCGCTGATCCGGTGCTGATGCACCTGCGGTGACCCCGACCACCCGGCTCCCTTCGAGCCATTCCGGCTTTATGTCCTCTGGCCCGTCGACCCGGTAGGACGGGGTGCCCTCCTTGCGTCCGACCCGGACCAGAGCTTGGGTATTCGAAGAGTTTTTCGAACCGACCACCAGAATCGTGTCGGCTTCTTGTGCCAGTTGGCGGATGGCGGTCTGGCGGTTGGTTGTCGCATAGCAAAGGTCGCTGCGGCGGGCGGTGATGAGTTCGGGATATCGCACCGCGGCGTCGTCGAGCACACCCTTCCATTCGTGCATGCCGAGCGTCGTCTGCGCGAGTAGCGCCACGCGGCCCGGGTCCTTTGGCTGGAATGACCCGAGACCCTGATCGGGGTCGATGAGGGTCACCGCACCCGGCGCCTCGGCTACGGCTCCAACGGCCTCGTCGTGGCCTTCGTGGCCCACATAGATGATGTCGTAGTCCTTCTTGGCCATGAGCTTGACCTCGTGGTGAACCTTGGTCACCAGCGGGCAGACCGCATCGACCATGACCGCAGCCCTTTGGGATGCTTCCGCCACGATCTCGGGCGCAGAGCCGTGTGCGGACAACATGACGGGGCTGCCTTCCGGCACCCCCGTGATGTCATCGACGAAGATGACACCGGCGCGCTCGAATGCGGCGACCACGGCCTGATTGTGGACAATCTCGTGGTAGCAGTACACCGGAGGCTCGAAGATATTGACCATCCAGGTGAGAGACTTGATTGCCATCTCGACCCCGGCACAGAAACCGCGCGGTTCGGCCAGCAACACACGTTCAACCATGGGGCAATGGTAGGGGCCGGGTGGCGTCAAGGGTGCCGATAGTCAAGACGAGTGCTATCCGGCTGCGAAGACGTGGCATCGTCGGGGAGCGGGGCGCGCCACAGCGGCCCGAGGCCCGGAGGTGGGGCAAATGGACAATGAGAGCGGATAGGGGGAGGGATGGCGGTTTCGCGAAGTAGGCGGGGAAGTGGTGAGGGGTCACCAGGGTGGGTCGTGCCCCGGGCTAGGTGGGACGAGCGACCGGCAGTATGGCGGGTGGCCAGAGTCGAGGGTGAACCCGGCTTGGTGGATAGCCACGTGATGGTGGAACCAGCAGAGGATCACCAGATTGTCGGGGTGGTGATCGCCGTGGTTGGCCCGGTGCTTGATGTGATGGATCTGGAGTCGGTAGCGGCTATGGCACCCCGAAATCGCACATCCCTTGTCTCGCCATGCCACGTAGTCGCGCACCGCAGGAGGTATCGCCGTTGCGGCTTGGGAGGTGACGATCGGCTGACCGTCTTCGAGCCCGACGAGCCGCACCGTGCCGCCGCAGAGGATCTCTTCCAGCACGGTCGGCCCGACTCTGGGGCCGTATTGCATCTCGGCGCCCAGCTCCCCGGACGTCCCGTTGGCCTGGTCGAGGTCGACGAAGATGGTTGCGGTGCCGCCGGTCGCTGTGGTGCTGTCGTCTCCGGCGTTGCCGAGGGAATCCTGGGAGATCGTCACGAGTGCGTCTGCGTTTAGTTGACTGCGGGAGAAGAAGTCGGCGCCGGGCAGGCGTCGGAGCTCATCCGCCCGGGCGCTGATGGCCTGATCGACGATCGAGCCTTCGACGGCGGGGAGCTCGAAGCTGCCTCGCCAGACACTGTTGTCCAGATTGGGCTGGATTGTGAGATATCGGTCGGAGAATGCTTGCTGTTCGTCTTTGTGGGAGATGCGGCGGTACTGGCCGATGAGCCGGTTGACCACTGTCAGGTCGAGATTGAAGCTGTGGTCGACAACGCCCATCGGGGCGCTCGCCGCCATCAATGAGAGAGTTGTCATCGCCCGATCGAAGCTGATCTCACCATCCTCCATCCGTTCGTAGAGGCACGGGTCGGTGCGGTATATGCGGTTGGCGGCGTCGACCAGTCGTTGGGCGGTGCTGTAGTTCACATCGAGGGAGCTAGCGGTCCAGTCGACCATGGACCTGGCGCCATCGGCTTCGGCGACCCCCGCGCGCTGCAACTGGTTCAGCAGGGTCAGCTGGCGAGCCTGGAGCCGAGATATCTCGGCCTTGGTCTCGGCCAGCTCTGCCCGGAAATCGGTAACCAGCTCGGGATCGGTGAACAACATGAGGACACCGTATCAATGGCCTGTGACAGAAAACCCCGCGTCGGAACCTGTCAAGAAGAATGGGACATGGGTTGCTCAGATGGCGGCTGGTTCTTCGTCGGGTCGGTTGATCCAGGTGGCTTGGGGAACTTCGGGGGCTTGGGGTGGTGTTCGGAATCGGTCGGGCCGATTGGCGTAGGCGGCGTCGAGGACTCCTTGGCGTTTTTGGCGGACGATGTCGTCGAGGCCGTAGTGGACGTTGGCTGGGGTGTTCAAGCCGATACCTGAGTGGCGATGTTGGTTGTTGTAGTGCTCGAAGAACGCTTCGCAAAAGGTGCGGGCGGCTGCAATGTTGGCGAACCGTTTCGGGAACGTCGGCGAGTATTTCAAGGTTTTGAACTGCGCTTCGGAGTAGGGGTTGTCGTTGGACTGGTGTGGTCTGGAGTGGCTTTGGAGCACACCGAGATCGGCGAGGAGCTGACTGACGGTGCGTGATGTCATTGAGCTGCCCCGGTCTGCATGCAGGGTCAGCTGGTATTGGTCGATGTCGTTGGCGTAGATGGCGTCGGCGATGAGCTGTTCGGCAAGTTTGGCTGATTCTGTGGGCGCGACGAGCCACCCCACGACGTATCGAGAGTAGATATCCAAGATGGTGTAGAGCTGGTACCAGGTCCACTTGTAGGGTCCGGCGAGTTTGGTGATGTCCCAGCTCCACACCTGATTGGGGCCAACCGCCACCAGTTCGGGTTTGACCAGTGCCGGGCGGCGGGCCTGGGCTCGTCGTTCTCTGACCTGGTGACGTTCCCGGAGCAGGCGATACATGGTCGAAACCGACGCTAGATAGGTGCCCTCGTCCAACAAGATGGCCCATACTTGGGCCGGCGCCTTGTCACAGAACCGTTCCTCGTTCAACGTTTCGATCACTGTCTCGGCTTCAACCGGTGACAGGGCCCGATGTGAACGCCGCGGTTTAGGGGGTCCGTAACGAGGTCCTTGTCGCCGTCGGTAGTGACTGGCACGAGACCGCCCGACAGCTTCACATGCCCGTTTGCGTCCAACAATCGGAGCGAGTTCATCGACTGCGGCATCCAAAATGGCGGTTACGACTCGTCGGTGGCCGCGCTCTTCGAGATCTCCTCCAAGAGCGCGTGCACTTTTCCCTGCACCTGAATCACCGCCTCTGCCTGAGCGAGTTTGGTTCGCAGCCGTTCGTTCTCGACCCGCAGTTTGGCGACCTCTGACCGGCTTGGGCCGCCCCTGCCACCGTCGCTCCGTCCCACCGCCGCTTTGAGTAGGCCTTGCCGGTGCTGGCGGCGCCAGTCGGTGATCAGACTCGAATACAAACCCTCCCTGCGCAAAATGGCCCCCTTCTCACCCGTCTCTGACGCCCCGTCATACTCAGCGAGGATCGACAACTTGTATTCGGCACTGAACGACCGACGAACCGGGTTCTTACTCAACGGCCTACCGCTCCCATCACTAGCAACCCCATCATCGACATGCCACGTATCGGCGCTATAAATCGCAGCCCGCTTCTCTCCCACAATGATCAAATCCTCCCACACCCTCAATACTCACAAGACAAACCCGAAAATGTCTCACCCATCATGGACACAGAGGGCGTGAGGCGGTTTGCCGTTCGACCTGTCACATCGCTCCAAACGCGCCCGTCGGTGATCAGGTCGCCAGTTGCTGGAGGATGTAGTCGATGAGCGCCTCCCGCTCGGACCACACCTCATCGTCGGTGGTGTGGACGACCGCCCAGCCGTGCTCGGCGAGCCAGTGGTTGCGGCGCAGGTCGTGTTTCCACACGTCAGGATTGTCGTGGGTGGGCCCATCAATCTCGACAATCAGCCGGTGCGACATGCAAGCGAAGTCGGCAATGTACGGTCCGATCGGAACTTGTCGCCGAAACTTCACCCCGAGCGTCTGACCGCGCAGCTCCCACCACAAGATGGCCTCTGCCCGGGTCGGTTCATGCCGCATCCGCCGAGCAAACCGGGTCAAATAGGGTGGCTGTCTGTGCATGCCAAGACAACTACCACCTTCCCCCGACAGGTTTTCACCCTCCTGCGTTTCTTTACCCTCCCAGCGGGAGGGTCGGTCGGATCGTGAGATTCGACCGGGGAGGGAGGGACCTTGGGGTGGTTGGTCACGTCTAGGTTTCACCCTCCTGCTTCGCTGCGCTGCGCGTCCTCCCTGGAGGGAGGACGAAAGACGGGTGGCTGGTTTTCTTTACCCTCCCAGGCGGGAGGGTCGGTCGGATCGTGAGATTCGACCGGGGAGGGAGAAACGTTGGGGTGGTTGGTCACGTCTAGGTTTCACCCTCCTGCTTCGCTGCGCTCCGCGTCCTCCCTCGAAGGGAGGACGAAAGATCGCCGCATCGTGATGGGCCGGTGGCATCTATGCTTCGGGTCTCTATGTCGAACCCGACGATTCTCGAAGTTGTGCCCGGTAGTCCAGCCGCGGCCGCAGGTCTGCGGCCGGGCGACGAGCTGCTGTCCGTAAATGGTGTCGTGCTCACCGATGTCATCGAGTACCAGCAGCTCGCCGACGAGGAGCTGGTGGCCCTCCAGGTCAGGCGCGCCGGTGAGACTTCGCTGCTCGACATCGCAAAAGCGGAAGGTGCCCCACTGGGGTTGCGTCTCAACTCTTCGGTGTTCGACCGGGTGCAGACGTGCGACAACCATTGCGAGTTCTGCTTCATCTATCAGCTCCCACCGGGGATGAGGACGACGCTGTATCTCAAGGACGACGACTACCGGCTCTCGTTCCTGTACGGCAACTTCACGACGCTGACCCGGTTCACCGAGCTCGACCTCTCCCGTGTGGTCGAAGAGAGGCTGGGGCCCCTGTACGTGTCGATACACGCCACCGACCCCGACGTGCGTGCTCGCATGCTGCGCAATCCCCGGGGAGCTACCAGTCTTCGCTGGCTGCGGGCGCTGCTCGAGCGTGGGGTCGAGGTGCACGGGCAGGTGGTGCTGTGCCCTGACGTTAACTCCGGGGCGCTACTGGAGCAGACGATGGCCGACATCCTCATCTCATACCCGAAGCTGGCCTCGGTTGGCATCGTCCCCCTCGGATTCTCCCGATACGGCAAAGAGACGTCGTTGCGGGTGCACACTCCGGCTGATGCTGCGGAGGATCTCGAGATCATCGACTTCTGGCAAGAG
This sequence comes from uncultured bacterium, assembly GCA_963731695.1. GTDB lineage: Bacteria > Actinomycetota > Acidimicrobiia > Spongiisociales > UBA5794 > JAAETI01. The sequence goes on from CAVSWM010000016.1 coordinate 66,649, forward strand.
CGCGCTCTCGACGTGCTGGGGAGACGCATGTTCTTTGCGTCCGATGAGCTGTACCTGGTGGCCGGGAGGGAAGTCCCCGAATCGAGCCACTACGAGGAATTCGACCAACACGAGAACGGAATCGGCATGATCCGCGCCTTCTACGACGAGCTGGAAGCCGCTGAGACCGGCAAGAACACGGGCGTGCCGGTGACGACCGGTGCCTGGAATGCGCTTCCGGCGGCTCCCGCCGAGGGCTATCGGACGCCCCGGGGTGGGTTCAGCAGTGGTCTCACCGCATCCGATGGCCCGGTAGTAATCGTCACAGGCCAGTACGGCGCCAGGGTACTGGCCCCGGTTAGGGTTCGTCTCGAGGCGCTTGCCGGCGTACCGCTGCGTCTGCTCGAGGTCCCCAATGAGTTCTTTGGTGGGAATGTCGCCGTGTCCGGGCTGATCGTGGGCAGGGACGTCGCAGCCGCCATCGAGCGGGATGATCTGCCGGCCCGCAAGTACCTGGTCCCCAATTCGGCGGCACCGGGCGGCCGCTTCCTCGATGATGTCGACGTGTCCGACATTGATGCCCCGATCGATACTGTCCCACCAACGGTGGCCGGTTTGCTTGAAGGAGCGCTGCGATGAGTCGTCTTCCCGTTGTCGTGGTCATCGGACGGCCGAATGTCGGCAAGTCGACGCTGGTCAACCGGATCCTGCAGCGCAGAGCCGCCGTTGTCGATGAGCAGGCGGGGGTCACACGAGATCGCCGCGAGTTCGACGCCGAGTGGCAGGGGAACCGGTTCCTGCTGATCGATACCGGCGGATGGGAGCTCAACCCCGAGGAAGAGCTGACCATGAACATCAGGGAACAGGCAGAGGCGGCGTTGAGCGGCGCCGATGTTGCCGTCTTCGTGACGGATGCAACTGGCGAGGTGGTGGATGACGATCAGGGCGTCGCCAGGCTGCTGCTGCGTAGCGGCGTCCCCTTTGTTTTCGCCGCCAACAAGGTCGACGGTCCCCGTCAGGAGGAGAATCTCGACCATTTGTGGTCGCTGGGCCTCGGGGGCGCCATTCCCGGTGTCGGCGCAGCACGGCCGAGGCACCGGCGACTTCCTCGACGACCTCGTAGACAAACTGCCGGTCTTCGACGACGAGTTCGGTGACACGCCCCGGCTGGCTCGACTTGCCATCATCGGACGGCCCAACGTCGGCAAATCGACGTTGCTGAACCAGCTTGCCGGTGCCGAGCGGGTGCTGGTTTCCGATGTCCCCGGCACTACCCGTGATCCGATCAACATGGTGATCGAGCTCGATGGTGAACCCTTCGAAATCATCGACACTGCCGGGCATCAAGCGCCGCACCAAGATCAAAGATGACGTCGAGTTCTATGCGGTGCTGCGGGCCGGGAGGCGCTTGCGGGCGCCGACGTGGCCCTGCTGGTGGTGGACGGCAAGAGGGGAGCGACGCACCAGGAGCAGCGGCTCGCCGAGGAGATCACCGAGGCCGGCGGCAGGGCTCGTGGTGTTGTTGAACAAATGGGATGCGATCACAGATGACGAGCGTGCCCACACCGAGGATTCGGTGGCCGATCGGCTGGCTTTCGTCGCCTGGGCGCCGGTGTTGCGGATCGCCGCGATGACCGGCAGCAGAATGCACCGGCTGCCTGCGGCGGTGCACGCCGTGCTGGAGAACCGGCGGCAACGTATCCCCACCGCGGATCTGAACCGGATGGTGCGGCAATGGCAGGAGGCGCATCCGCCACCGGTACGCAAGAACAAGCGCCCTCGCATCATCTACGTGACCCAGACGAGCACCGAGCCTCCCAGCATCGTATTGTTTGTCCGTGGCGGTGATATCGGCGACGACTACCTCCGCTACCTGGAAAACCGGCTACGACAAGAGTTTGACTTCATGGGAACGCCGTTGTTCTTGACGACGCGGCGCCGACACAACCGTTACGAGGATATGTGAGCGAAACCGGCCCCTTTGAGCGTTTCCGGGAAGCTGGCGACCTGGCCCGGCAGGGTGGGCCGGAGCGGCACCACGCCAAGCTGGTGCGCCAGGAGAAGCTGTTCGTCAGGGATCGGGTGGCTGCGCTTGTCGATGAAGGTAGCTTCATCGAGGACGGACTGCTCGCCAATGTGGTCACTCCGGAGCACGGTGCGGACGGTGTCGTCACCGGTCGGGCGACGGTCGACGGACGGCCCGTGGCGGTCATCGCCAACGACCCCACTGTCAAAGCGGGGAGTTGGGGGCGGCTGACCGTCGAGAAGATGATCCGCACTCTCGAGTACGCATACGACGAGATGCTGCCGGTGTTCTACCTGATCGACTCCGCAGGGGCACGAATCACCGACCAGATCGACCTGTTCCCGGGACGCCGTGGCGCCGGGAAGATCTTCTACAACCAGATCCGCCTGTCGGGTCGGGTGCCGCAGATTTGCTGTCTGTTCGGGCCTTCGGCGGCCGGCGGGGCTTACATCCCGTCGTTCTGTGATGTGGTGATCATGGTGGAGGGCAACGCCTCGATGTATCTCGGGTCGCCACGGATGGCCGAGATGGTGATCGGGGAGAAGACGACACTCGAGGAGCTGGGCGGGGCCAGGATGCATTGCACCACCTCCGGGTGTGGTGATGTTCTGGTGCAGTCGGACGCCGAGGCAATCGACTGGGCTCGCTTCTATTTCTCGTACATGCCGGACAGTTTCCGGTCGCTGCCGATGCGCTACGACGCGCTAGGCTAGCGATCCCGAGTATGTGCCGGGCGAGATCCTGCCCGAAGAGCCGAATGCGGCCTACGACATGGTCGATTTCCTCCGGGGGATCGTCGATGAGGGCAGCCTGCTCCAGATCAAGGAGCTGTTCGCCCCGGAGGTGATTACGGCTCTGGCGCGTATCGAGGGGCAGACGGTCGGCATCGTCGCTTCGCAGCCGCAGCATCTCGGCGGTGTGCTGTTTGTCGATTCGGCGGACAAGGCGGCCCGGTTTGTCTGGCTGTGTGACGCTTTCAACATCCCGCTGCTGTTCTTTGCCGATGTGCCCGGGTTCATGATCGGCACCGATGTGGAGCGGCAAGGGATCATCCGTGCCGGCGCCAAGATGTTGACGGCGATTGCGGAGGCAACCGTGCCCCGGCTGTCGATCATCGTGCGTAAGGCGTACGGAGCGGGCCTCTACGCCTTCTCAGGGCCTGGTTTCCGCCCCGACGCCACCATTGCCCTGCCGACCGCGGAGATCGCCGTGATGGGGCCTGAGGCGGCTGTCAACGCCGTGTTCTTCAACAAGATCCAGGAGCTGCCCGACGACGAGCGGGCCGGGTTTGTCGCTGCCAGGCAGGCCGAGTACAGCGAAGACGTCGATCTGATGCGGGTCGCGTCCGAGCTAATCATCGACGGCGTGGTTGAGCCGGAGGACCTGCGTCTCGAGATAACCGAACGGCTTGCCTACGCAGCTCGAAAGGGTCGCAGCTTCTCCGACCGCCGCCACGGTGTCCCCCCGGTATGAATGGGGCGACGGCGGCCGCTCTCCCTCCCCGGTCGGATCTGGCAATCCGCCCGACCCTCCCGCTGGGAGGGTGAGAGAACCGGGCGCGGCCTCTTTGTCCTCCCTTGAGGGAGGACGCGCAGCGACGCTGGAGGGTGAAGAGAACCGGGCGTGGCCTCTTTTGTCCTCCCTTGAGGGAGGACGCGGAGCGCAGCGACGCAGGGGGGTGAGACGTTGGTGTGGTTGACCGCGTTGGGGTTTCTCCCTCCCCGGTCGGATCTGGCGATCCGCCCGACCCTCCCGCTGGGAGGGTGAAGAGAGGGGGGTCTGTGCGTTCGTTGTCCCTCGTTTCTTTTGTCCTCCCTTGAGGGAGGACGCGCGAGCGTCAGCGACGCAGGAGGGTGAGACGTTGGGGTTTCTCCCTCAGCGAGTTTGAATAGAGTGACGAGATGAGCGAGCAGCCGGACGGTCCCCACGAGGGGGATGAGGAGAAGTGGCCGATCGGCTTTCTGATCATCATCACCCTGGTCGCTGTCTACCTGGGTTGGCGCCTCATTCAGGGTGTGATGTGGGTGATCAACCGCTTCTAGCGTCGCAAAGCGGAACATATTCCGCTTTCTGACGCCAGAAGGACTCAGTTGGCGGCGGCCAGCATGCCCTCGAGCTCGTCGACGGTGGGGACACGGCCCGAAAGGATGACCTGCTCGTCGATAACGAGCGCCGGGGTGCTCATCACCCCGTATGAGGCGATGTCGCCGAAGTCGGTGACCTTTTCGACGGGTGCGTCGATGCCAAGTCTGCCTGCGGCTTCGAGGGTGCGGCTTTCGAGGGTCTTGCAGTTGGCGCAGCCCGATCCGAGCACTTTGATGTTCATGATTCTCCTTGTTACAGAATGACGTTGAATAGCAAACCGACACAGAGGATGCCGAAGGCGACCACACCGACGAACACGGCGAGGAGCCGAGGCTTGAGGACCCGGCGCAGCAGGACCATCTCCGGCAATGACAGGGCGACGACCGACATCATGAAGGCAAGTACGGTGCCGGTGGCGAGACCCTTGGCATGTAGCGCCTCGACGAGGGGCAGGATGCCGGCGGCGTTGGAGTACAGCGGCACGCCCAGGCCCACTGCGATTGGGACGGACAGGGGGTTCTCCGGCCCGGCGTAGCGGACGAAGAAGTCCTCGGGCACCCAGCCGTGCACTGCTGCACCGATCCCGATGCCGACGAGCAGGTACGGCCAGATCTTGCGGATGATGGTTCTGACTTCCTCACGGCCGATGGTGAAGCGGTCGTTCCAGCTGAGCGTCCCTGCGAGATCAACCGGTTGGCCTCGCAACGTGGTTTCGAAGACGAACGACTCGACCCAGCGTTCCAGATGGAGACGGCCGATGACCCAGCCGGCGACGATGGCAACCAGGAGCCCGGCGCCGACGTAGAGGGCGGCGATCCGCCAGCCGAATAGCCCGTACAGCAGCACGATGGCGATCTCGTTGACCATGGGGCTTGCGATGAGGAAGCTCATGGTGATCCCGAGCGGCACGCCTGCGGCGACGAAGCCGATGAACCCGGGAACGGCCGAACATGAGCAGAACGGGGTGATGACGCCGAGACCGGCGGCGGCGACGTTGCCGACACCTTCGCGGCGGCCGCCGAGCAGCGCCCGGGTGCGTTCGACACTCATGAAGCTGCGGAGCACCGTCACCACGAAGATGATCCCGCCCAGCAGGAGGAGGATCTTGACGGTGTCGTATAGGAAGAACTCGGCGGCGGAGCCGGTGCGGCTCTCCAGATCGAGACCGAGGATGTCGGTGACGAACCGGTTCCACAGCGGGCCGTTGATGCGGTAGGCGAGGATCCACGCAACTACTGCACCGGCGACTCCCATCCAGAGACGCCAGGTGGGCCGGCGTAGGGTGACTGTTTGGCTGGTCATGGTGTCGCTCGATCGGTCAGATCGACGGGTAGGGCTGCAACGACGGCGTCGCTTGCGAGCGGCGTGATCCGATAGTCGATCCACCGGCCCCGGCGATTGGCCTCGACCAGCCCGGCCTCTCTGAGGACGCGGAGGTGGTACGACAGCAGGTTCGGGGCGATCGCGACGCTCTCCTGGAGGGTGCACACACAGCGTTCATCTCCGCTGAGAGCGTCGAGAATACGGAGTCGGATCGGGTCGCTGAGGGCACCAAACAGGGAGGCCCTCGCTTCAACCGACATTGATTCAACGGTTTTTGAAGTCACAATCTCAATGCTCGCGCAGCGGCTTGAACATAGTCAGCGCCGAAGGTCCCTCCTTGCTGTGACCAGGGTCACATGGCGACGACTCATTCAAGGGATCGGCTGGGATGTCGAAAAGCCCTTGTGCACGGTATCGGATAGGAAGCAGGAGCTAGATGGACACAGTATGGCTGGAGGGGGACGTCCCGTTCCTCACGACCGACCAGATGCGGGAAGTCGACCGGGCGATGGTCGAGGACTTCGGGATCGATCTGGGCCGGATGATGGAGAACGCGGGACGCAATCTGGCGCACCTGGCGCGCTGATCGGTTCCTCGACGGTGACGGCCGTGGGCGGTCGGTGATCATCCTGGCCGGGCCCGGTGGCAACGGCGGCGGGGCGATGGTCGCCGCCCGGCGGCTCCACGGCTACGGTGCGCTGGTCGGGGTGGTGTCGACCCGGGAGCCGGAGCATATGGCCTCGGTGCCCGCTCAGCAGTTCCGGATACTCGAGAACATCGGTGTGCCGCTGACCGTTGGCGAGATGCCACGGGTGCGGCCGCCCGATCTGATCATCGACGGCCTGATCGGATACAGCCTGAAGGGCGCGCCGCGTGGGATCACAGGGGAATTGATCGAGTGGGCGAATTCGAGCATGGCCCCCGTGCTGTCGCTGGACGTGCCTTCCGGCCTCGATGCGACCAACGGGAAGGTCTACGACCCGGTGCTCCGGGCGACCGCCACCATGACTCTGGCGCTTCCCAAGCAGGGCCTGCGCTCGCCGGAGCGCCCCGATGTTGTCGGTGAGCTGTATCTGGCCGACATCGGCGTACCTGCCGAGCTGTATGCCGCTGAGTCGCTGGGCCTGCGGGTGGAGCCCATCTTTGCCAGATCCGACCTGATCCGGCTCGCCTAGCCGGGTCAGCGGTAGGCCCTCTATGCCGGATCTTCGCTCGACACTCCTGGCGGAGCTTGCTTTGCATTGGTGTGCGCTGTCTCGCCGGCCGAAGGGTTCGAGGCTTGTCCGGGAACGCATTTGAATGTGAGTCCGTATTCTTCGAACAGAAGCGTCTCGTCCTCGCCGTTGAGCGCCCTGGCGGTGGCCCAGATGTGCTCCCGGAAACGGGGGTCTTCCGTGTCGCTTTCGTAGTCGAAACTGTGTCGCCAGATCCGGGCGTGCTCCAGTTGGCCCACAAATCGCCAGCGCCGGGTTGGATCAATGAAGAACACGTCGTCGCTTCTGAGATCTCCCTCGGGATGTCTGTTCGAGCCGGGTCGGTTTTCGCTGGAGCTCCGGGAAGACACGCCCGCCCAGATAGTCCGAGTATCTCCCAAAGTTCATCCATCGTGGGAGGGTCTCGCTCTTGGGGCAGGGGTAACCGTGGTCGGCGTCGTAGGGCTGATCCTCGAGTTTCGCCTTGAGCTGCATGAGCGAGGATTCGGGTAGTTGGTCCGGCCAGGCGCGGCTGTATAGCCGGGCCAACATGCACCCGTACGTCACGAATCGGACGTGGGCGAGCTCCTCGCCGGTCGCCACCGGGTGTCCGGGGTGCGCTTGTATCTGGTTCTGGCTCTTTGGCTGTTGCATGAGGCTGAGCAGGGCGGCGGCACTGATGAGGGTCCCCTCGCTGTGAGCGACCAGGATCATGCCTCCCGTGGCACGCTTGGAGCCTTTGCCTCCGGTGGTCGCGTGGATGATGCGATCCCGCACATCGATGACCGATCGCTCCGCGTAGCAGGGCGGTGCCAGTGGGTGGAATCTCCGTGGGAAGAACGCCATTACGTCCCAGAGGATTCCGAGGGTCTGGCGGAGCTGCTTGGAGTCCTTTGCTGAGTAGACGAGGAGTCCGCCGCCGACCACGACACCGGCGACGGCCCAAGAAGCGAACCCGAATATGGCGGTCTCGCCTTCGTTGGGCAGGAAGTGCCTCGAGCGAGCGATGGCGGCGGCAGTGACCAGGGTCAGCGTCGTCATCACGCCTGCGCCGATCAGCCAATCCACGTCATCGGTGACGTTGGCCAGCCACCGTGCATTGACGCTCTTCCTCGCAAAGCCCAGCCTACGCGGGTCGTGCCTTGTGTTGCAGTCACCGGCATCGTCGTAGCTGTCGGCGGGTCGTGTCGGTCCGTCGGGAGCAACGCCGGTCGGCTTCTGGTCGGACGAGATCATATTCCAGACACAGGTCACCAGCCTTCGATCGCCAGCGAGCCACGTAGAGCAGGCCCAGCCGGAGAAGCGCCGACACCACCAGCACTACCACGCCGGCAATTGCCGCAAGTGAAAACCATCCGATCTCGGCCGGATAGCAGATCGAGTTGGGGGGACACTGGTTCCCGTTCAGCTGAAAGCCGAATTGAGGCAAGGCATATGCCGTGCCGAGGCGCTGGGCGACGAACACCGTTCCGGAGCTGATCAGAGTCATGACGGAGGTAACCCCAAGGCCGGCAACCACCGCTGAAGTACCTTCCCTCATTTGCTCCTTGGCCGGGTAGTCGTGACCATTCCGGATCTGCAGCACGAACTGGGCGGCGAGGTAGACCACGGGGATGGCCAAAGCCGTGATGAGCATCCACAGTGCGTCTGTTCGCAGGTAGGACGCGATGCCGCACACGACGATTACGCCGGTAGACCCGTAGATGTACACGGGATTGCGTTGCCGGTCCTTCGGGTCGTGGCCGGCTTGGGTCGAGCGTGACCACCAGGCGTACCAGGCAACTCCGGCGATCGCGAGTAGAGCCTCCACGGTCAGCCAACCACCGCCGCCGAGTCTGTTCCATTCGAATGCAGAACCCGGGGCGTTTCCGGTGCGAGCGACCACCTTCACTATGGCCCAGCCAAGGAAGAGGACGAAGATTATCGAGCGCGACGCCCCGACGACACAACCAAGCAGAACCACCAATAGGACTGCCAACCCTGCAGCGATGATCAGTCCATTGCGGATTGCGTCGAGAGGCGGTTGGTCGTCGAGCGGCGAGGATGTCTTGCTGAACCATCCCAGCCAGAGGACGATGCCGAATAGCGCAATCGACAACCCGGCCGGCAGCCAGCTGGCCCGCGGCTTGTAGAACGGCGCATCCTGCTTTCGCAGCCATCGTCTCGGAATCTGTTTCATCCCGCTTACGAAGCCGACGGCCGCTGTTCCTGCAAACACGATGCCAAATCCGACGATGCCGAGCCAATAGAGCAGGTCGTGGTACTGCCCGTGGGGGACAAGTTCGCGAACCGAATGTGCCATCACCGCGGCGAGGGCCCCCATGGCGACTGCCCCGTGAAGCCATGCTTGAACGTACACCACGTCGGGTGCCTGCCAGAACTCGACTTGGTTCATCCGGATGTCATCGATGCGTTCGCCAACGGCGGCTTTGGACTCGGTGGTGCCGACGCCATAGTTCTCGTATTGCCGACCGCGACGACCGATGAGCCAGAGGGCCAGGAGCAGCAACGCCGGGGGCAGGGAGTAGGCAACGGCGAGCCGAACCGGGATGTTGCCGATCGGGCCCCACGATGCGATCGATCCGACCCAACCCCAGGTGAAGTCCCGGGTGCATGTCTCGATCACGGCGCACTGTACGCCGATCAAATCCACAAAGACCAGCGCCAAGCCGAGCACCCCAAGGACTGTTACGCACAGCGCAATGAGACGAACCAGGACCTGAGCCGCGCCTCTGCGAATTCCTCCGAGTCCTTTGGGAAGCAGCCATCCGGCGAGATTGACCGCAGCGAACGGGAATAGCGCCAGCCACCACGCCCGGACACTCTTTTTGGAGTTGATCGAAGCCCAGTTGTAGGCCTCCACCGCACGCTTTGGTCCCGACTGCAGCTCCTTGCGGCGCCGGTAGAAGCCGGCAGTGTCGTCACCGGTAATGAGCACCGGGCTCGGGTCATGGAGGTTCTGCTCGGGTGTACCGCCATTCACTCCATGGACCCGGAGCTCCATGGTCCCGTCGGGTACCAGGTCTTCGGGGCGCTGACAGACCTTCTTGCCGCCTTTTTTGCCCACCACCCGATTGCCGATCAGGTGTTCCCCTCGAAAAGACGGTCCGATCCACGTCCGCATACGTCGCATCGGCTGCTCCTCCCGACGTCCATCTGGCTCTATAGGTATGAGGATACGTATTGGCACGACGATTGGTCAGTCGGAGTATCGAGGCGGGATGCTGGTTAGCCGCGCTCAAGCCCGCTCTGACGCGCCTCAAGGGATTCTGTCTCTTTTGGGCGGCGCTCCGAGACGCGAGAATCGCCAGAAGCCAGCTGAAGGATGTTCCTTTCCCTGTCCGGTCTCGGTTGATAATGGAAATTGTGTCTCCGGTTGGGATGTTCCAGGTTTGCTGTTGGCCTAGTAATTAGCTGCGTGCTCGGCAAGAACCTGGACAGATAAATCCCGGCGCGGTTCGACTGGCAGCAAGCGGTGGAGCAATCATCAAGTCTGCTAGCTGCCCTGTCGATGACAAACCTGCGGACCATTATCTCGAGAGAACCTGGGGGGACAGAACCATGAGTCCACTGAAATCCGCAACGTCAGAGGGCCATTGCACCGTGCGGCTGGACTCGCCCTGGCATAGCGCTCCTCGCCGTTGTGTTTGCGGGTTGTGGCGGCGACAGCGAAACCGTGTCACGACGCTCGCCGCGGCGGCCACGACTACTACCACGACCACTGCGTCGATCACCACAACGAGCACCACAGCCGCGCCGACGACGATCACCACAACGAGCACCACACAGCTCCCACCACCACAGCCGCTCCGACGACGACGACCACAACAAGCACCACAACGACTACGGCCCCCGAGCCTCAGTTCACTCGGTCTGAGGAGAATGCCATTCAATCCGGCGAGTCGTATCTGAACTTTTCAGCCTTCTCGCGTTCGGGCCTCATTGACCAATTGGAGTTTGAGGGGTTCACGACCGACGAGGCGACCTTGGCTGTCGACTATCTCAACGCTGACTGGAATCAGCAGGCGACTCTCTCGGCGCAGTCGTATCTCGACTACACAGCTTTCTCCGAATCGGGTCTTATTGATCAGTTGGAGTTTGAGGGGTTCACCTCAGACCAGGCCACTCATGGCGTCAATTCCATCACCGTTGACTGGAATGAGCAGGCGTGGAAATCAGCCGAATCGTATCTGGATTACTCCAGCTTTTCGCGTTCGGGCTTAATCGACCAGCTGCTCTTCGAGGGATTCACTCAGAGTCAGGCCACCTACGGGGTGGATAAGGCCGGCCTGTAGAGCAAGATTGGGTCCTTGAAACTGTGATCGGCACCGTCGCAGCGAAAGGTGTCTCACCCGGGGATAGTTCGGTCGGAGGGTCGCCCAGGGTGCACCGCCGTCATAATCGATGAGGTTGTCGCCGAATGAGCTGTCCGCCCCTTGTCGCATCCTCAGGGCTTGAGCGTGCCGTCGAGCCACCGCTGCAGGTACTGGCCCAGGCTCCCAGCCACCCAGTTTTGACTGTCGTTCTCGTGATTCCACACGCAAATCTGGTCTGGGCGCGGCGTCCATAGGAACGCAAACTGATCACCGTTGCCAGCGTCGCCAACGATCCGAGCCGGCGGCCAGATCAGCCCGAGACCGTACTCGCCGGATACCCCGTCGGTCTCGGACAGGAGCTCGGCGAGTGCCTCCGGCAAAGGACCGCCAAGCGAGCGTTCGGCTTCCGTGAGATCATGCGGCGTCACCGGGTCGGAAAAGGTCACGTCGACGCTCATTTTCAGTATGCGCTGTCGCCACATGGGTCGCATCGTACTGACCGCGGAATGTGCCCTGCCTCAAATCGTGAAACCGCATCGGCTGGCCAACCGAGGACCGAACCGCCGGTAGCCAGTTCCGTGTCCTGAAGTTGGTGCGCCGCATCGGGTCGCCCTCGGAGGCGGTGAGGTCGCCGGTATGAAATCGGACGCCGTACACATTTCTCTCGGCTACCGGGTTGGCCGGGTCCCCGTGGCGCTTCTATGCCGACGAAGCTGGACCGATTGACGCCTGGGTCGTGTCTCGAGGTCAGGCTTCCCGACTGCATGGTCAACGGCCTTGTCCGGCTGCCCCGACACGGGCGGCCCGGAGATCCCTTTCTCCCATGCTCGCCTCGTTCGATACGATCGCGGGATTGTCTACGCTGCTGGGCGCCATGACGTTCGCCTGTGGCCTCACCGGCAGTTCCCAGGCTGAGAGAAGGTTTCGTTAATGGCATGTCGCATCAGTGAGCTCGTGCTCGGTTGCCGCGACCCTGAGGTGTTGGCGCGGTTCTGGTGCGAGGCCCTGGACTTCGTCGTGCTCGATCGGGAGGACGACGGCTCGGTGGAGATCGGGCCACGCGAGGGGTTCGGTGGTCCGCAGCCAACGATCATCCTCAGTCGCAGGGATGAGCCGGAGAAGGGGAAATCCCGGCTGCACATCGACGTCAACGCCACCGACCGCGATCAGGACGCCGAGCTCGAACGCCTTCTCGAGCTCGGTGCTCGCCCGGCCGACATCGGCCAGACAGGGGAGGAGGGGTGGCATGTCCTGGCCGACCCCGAAGGCAATGAGTTCTGCCTGCTCAAGACCCGCCTCGACCCACTCTGATCCTCATCGGTCATGCCTCGACAAGGCCGGCAGGCGCGCAGGCACGGCTGTCTCCGGGAATCAGGCCAAGCCCTCCATGTAGTTCTTGATCTCTGGCATACCGCTCAGCTTGTCGTAGAAGAAACTGTTGACAAGGTTGAGGAGACGTTGCCTGACCCCCTCGACGTAGTCCGAGCGGTCCTCGTCGCCACCCGATGCGACGGCCTCTCGGAGTTCGAGCAGGATTCGTACAATCTCAGTCTCTTCTTCGCCGTCGATGAGATCGACCACCGCGACGATCGTTTCATCGAGTTTCGCGATCACAGACTCGACTGAGATCCCGGACCCGGGCTGCGCCGCTTCATCCAGCGCGCGTACGACCGCATGGATCTGATAGAGCGCTGCTGTCGGTTCGTCGAAAAGCTCTCGGATGAAGGCGGCTTCGGCGTAGGCGCCGCTGTACCGGAATATGTTGTACATCCGCTTGGCGGCCTTGCCGTAGTTTCTTGGTTCCTTTGCGATGTACTTGTGAACTTCACCTTCGAGTGCTTCGACGTACGCATCGAGGGCATCCGGCGACACATGGCCGGCGATCTTGGAGAAGACGGGCAGGGACTCCGCCTCGAGATACACCTCCTGGAAGTACGAATCGATGAATCCGTCGAGGGCGACAATCGAGCCATCGGGTGCTTCCCAGGTGACATCGAGCATGTTGGACGCGTTGGCGACGTCTCCCCTGATCGGGTCCGCAACGATCCAGTCGAGCTTGCACCAACCCGGATGCTCGGCGCACGAATCCCACGAGATCTCAACGGTTTCGCCACTGGCGGTTTCGACGCGGATCTTCCCATCTTCGATCTCTGACGGCGCCCAGGAGATGGCCGAGCCCTTGGCTTGTGGGCGCCGGTTGTGGACCACGTCAAATGGGTAGCTCCCGAATTTGACCTCCGTCAACTTGTAGGTCGCCGAACCAAGGGTTGAGAGAGCCTTGGCTCGAAATACCTCTGCGAACCGCTTCTCGGCAAGCGCTCTCGTCTCGGCGCGGATGTTGATTCTTTCGAAGTAGTCGCAATCTCCCGGATACGTCTGGACCCTCGATTGTGCTGCGGAACCGGACAACGCCAGCGCAGTCTCAACACCGGGCTCGTCCTCGAACCCCACGATGTCCGCAACACGGCGGAAGTAGGCGAGGTCTGCAGGATCGAAGTCCAGCATCGTGACACGGTGCCCATACACCCCGGATCTGCCGTCGAACTCAACATCGGCCTCCGCGCGCGCCACGTCAATCGCAGCGAGCCATTCGGAAGCCTCGGATTCGTTCACCTCGATGCCGAGACGCTTTGCAGAACCCATCACTCTGGCGAGGTCATCACCGGAAACACTGTCAGTCATTGTGTGCATCGCGGGGATGGCTGGGCCGCGCTCCTGAGGGCACGTTACCCGTACGAAGCTCTCCTGCGTCGCCCTACACGGCCGTTGAGCTGGGGGCGAGCGAGCGTGCCCCCACACCCCGGGACCTCACACATGGTCCGTCTTGGTAGGGGGGCTCACCAGCGGGCCCTCGCCCTCCGGGAGCACCTTCGAGGGTGCGCGGATGTTGGCGTGTGCGTCGTCTTGGTCGAGATGGCGACCGAAATGCTTGTGGACGCTGGTGCCGAGGTCGGGCCAGACGCTCGACACCTTCTCTTGTCCGGTACGAGGACGTGGAAGTCCCCGGGAGTTACGTCATCTACTTCGACATCGATGACCTCGAAAGGTTCCGCTCGCTGATGGGAAGTGACGTTTATGGGGATTCGGCGGATGCCACCGGTCCTGCCGGGGAGAGCCTGCGTCGCTTGGACCTTACGGAACTCGTGGGCAAGTACGGCGAGGAGGTCCCGGTTCAAATCGGGCCAGCCCGACCATCGTGTCGAGGGCTGGCAACCTGTCGCCTAGCGGTCTCGCTGAGCCTCGCTACTGGATCTGGGAACCGGGGTCGCCGTGTTGTGGCGGGACAAGTTGAACGGCAAGCGATCGAAGCCGTTCGTTGAGCATCGCTGACTCTTTGTCGCTCTGCTCCCGCAGCCGATAGAGACGTTTCGCCACTCGGGGTGGTGGATCAGATTCGAGGGTCCTCTCTATGGCGATGCGGAGACTGCGGTTGCTGCGTAGACAGGAGGCCACCGCCCCGATCTCTGAAGCCGTCTCGACCTGAACTGAATCTGGTTCGCCCGGCGAATCCAGAGCTGCTTCCTGGCCCTCCCTGGCAAGTGCCTCCAGCTCGGCAGCGCCCCGACGAGCAAACCGTCGCAGCCGCACCGAAGTGGCCCGATCGCCCGAACGCCTCGCTGCATGTCTCAGATCTCTGCGGCTCTTCCTAAGTGCAAGTGCGACCGTGGCGGCGCGTCGCCTCCAGCTCGAAGGTCGTGGTTCTGGTGAAAGCTTCATCGTCGTTGCCTTTCGACTCAAATCGGTGACCTCGGTGACGTGGGGCAACCGCAGCCCCGCTACATCAGGACGACGCCTCGCCCTGCCAAGAGGATACGCCGGCACGGGCGCCGGGAACGATCCAGTCGTCGCCATCAAGTCCGAATGATGAGCGGCGACTGGCGTTTCACCCATGAGGGTGTGGTCGAGCTGCCAAGAAGACAATCTGGTTGGTCAGTCATTGCGGCGTTGGCCTCGGGGTCTTGGTCACCGATGTCTGCTAATCGGCTAGATGTGCAAAGTGGCTGAAGTAGCTTCGAGGGTGACGAAAACCGGCGAACGAACTCGTGCCGCGGCGAACAATCTTCGGCGTCGTCGGTTATCGGACGAGAATGAACAGTGTCCGAGAAAGGGGTGCTGATCCTGCAGTCCACTAGATATGGCGTGATCGTGTTCCTGGCACTGTTGACGCTCTCCGCTTGTACAACTGCCGCCGACGATGAGCGCGTGCCGCTGGTCAGCGACAACGCTGGCGACCTAACAACGGTGATCACATCCGTCAGCACGACAGGAGAGACGGTTGGGTCGACAACGACAACGACAGCGCCGAGCACGGAGGTCGTGTCGGAGCCGATTCCTATTGCCGGCCCTCGAGTGGCCGTGGTTTCTGTCACAGATGGGGACACCATCCGAGTGATCGTCGATGGTGTCGAGGAACCACTTCGCCTGATCGGCATCAACACTCCGGAGGGTGGCGAATGCCTGGCAGCCGAAGCTTCTGCCCGGCTCAGCGAACTCGTCGCGGGCCAGACCGTGATCCTGCAATCGGATACCAGCGATCGTGACCAATACGACCGGTTGCTGCGCTACGTTTACGCGGGCGACATCTTCGTCAACGAGGTTCTGGTGCGGGAAGGACTTGCTGTCGCTCGGAGGTACGAGCCCGACACTGCAATGGCAAGCGCCTTGGAGAACGCCCAAGCTCAGGCAGTAGCTGATGGAGTCGGTATGTGGGCTTCCGACGCATGTGGACCGGCTGCGAGCGGAGATATCAGGGTTGGGACGATCCGATACGACGCCGATGGCGACGACAGCACCAACCTCAATGACGAATGGGTCGAGATCATAAATAGCGGGGCAAGCGACGTAGACCTCACCGGGTGGGGGGTCAAGGATGAGTCGGCCTCCCATCGCTACAGCTTCCCGGACGGATTCGTGCTCGGATCGGGAGAGACTGTTCGTATTTACAGCGGCTGCGGCACCGACAACGACTCAACCTTGTATTGGTGCAACGTCGGGTCGGGTATCTGGAACAATTCCGGAGACACCGTCTTCGTACTCGATCCCAGTGGCAATATTGTCGATTCCGTCGGTTACTAGAGAGGTTCGCAACCTGGTAATCCCTGCATCCGCCCTCGGGCAGGTGGCCGGCTTTGGTCCGGCACGTGCGAAGCTCGCTTACACGCCGAGGCGGTTGTGTTTCTCGATCAGCTGGGACTGGGTGACACGCCCGAAGGGGCCGGAGGTGTCGAACAGCAGAGTGTCGGCGAGACCGATGCCCGTGGGGTGCTGGAGGGCGAGTGAGTCCATGCCTACCCATTCGTTTGGCGGGAAGCGATGGACGTGCAGAGTGACGTCCGGGTTGACGTAGAGGTAGTGGTTAGGATCGAGCGCCATCGAATTGCCGTTGCCCAGATCGGCGACGGCAGCCACCTGTACCAGCGGCGAGTTCGGAGTGCCGGCAACCACCGGGTACCGGACGCGGATCCAGGAGACGCCCCGGCCCATTTTCACAAAGCTGTCGCCGACCGAGCGGATCTCGATCGCGTCGACGTAGTAGCGGGTCAGCGGACGCTCTTCCTCGTGCCAGTGAGGGATGTCGAGAACCCCCAATTCCTCGGGCGGGGGTGGGCCGACCCAGTCGCTGCGGGGTGGCTCGGGAAGTTCCACGTCGCCGATCCGGATCCGCAGCGCACGGGCGAGAGCGACCTCCACCCCTTCCGCCTCCATGGTGGCGGCAACCAGCTGGATGCGCCGCCCGTGCCGGGCGATGCGCGTAGAGACGGTGACCGGAGCCATCGGGACCGGACGGATCAGATCAAACGTGATCCGCACGGTCTGCATCGGGTGATCGGTGGGCACCGACTCGATGACATGAGCCAGCAGCCCGCACGGTGGGCCACCGTGCTGAGCGTCGTCACTCCAACCGCTGCCCAAGCTGCCTGCTACTCGATGGCCCTATCGAAGGGCTGGCACAAGCCGGTCACCCACTGCGAAGGATGGTTGTCAGGTGTCGAACGCGCTGAAGGGGAATGTCGAAATAGCTGCGGAAGCCATCCTCACTTCGTAGGCCCGGTGCCACCGGCATGCCCCCCCGTCCGTGTCTCACTCGGCCGTCGGAGGGCCGCCTTCTTCGGGCCGGCTCGCCCATCCGATAGTGTTCAGGCCGCGGGGGTGTAGTAGACCGGACGGAGCGGGTCGTGAACGCGCCGGGCCTAGTCGATACGTCGGTGAGCCTGCGAAGCAAGGCGATGTGAGAATGATCGATGCGCAATACGCCTTCTACCGACCTGAGGATCCCGACTACACGATCGTTGACAGCGCTCTTGAGTCAGTGCGCTTTCTGCGTGCTGTGAGCGAATTGGACGAAGACGGGAACCTCTTTTGTCGATCGATCGATGCGACACCCGACGGGATCGAGCCCTTCAGAGGGCGGTGGCTCGAGGGCGTCGGATACTGTGCAGACTCCGTTTTCGGAGCGCATTTCCTGGTTCGGTTCGGTCGCGCCGTAGGTCGTCCCGAGCTGGAGACCATGGGATGGTCATACCTGGATCACACGCTCGCCGGGGGGTTCTTCGACGATCCACGCGTGCCGGTCCGCCTCTATCGAGACACCGAGACGGGCCGCTTCCTGGACAACCTCGAGGGCAGTGGAGAGGAATACGTCGAGCACGGGCATATCGCCCGGGTCGGGCATCAGATGCTGTTGCTATCCGACCTCGACCGGGATGAGGAGCGGGCGCTGCGATCGCAGGCGATCGCAGCAAGGATCGCCGGATGGGTCGACGAATCGGAGCGCTGCTCCAACGGGTGGTTCCCGCGTCGCACGACCCCCGATGGGTCCGCCTTTCCGTACTCGGTCGATCCGCCGGGACCGGCGGACCTTCCGGGTGCCCTCCACCCGGATCCCATCGCCGACCGTAGCGGGGCGGGCTCGATGGCCCTGCAGCTTCTGGTCGCGGCAACGCAGGCGGGAACACACGACGGGGCCGCCTCGGTGCGTGCCGCCGCTGACGCCTTTGTGCACGCCGGAGGTCATTTCGGAAGCGTCAACGGAGACACCGAGGACCTCGCAGAGAACGTCGGCTACGCCCTCGGGTTCGGTGCGCTTCTCGTGGCATCGGATCTTCTCGACGACGACGGGCTGGCCAATTTCGCCTTCGAGCGGTGCCTTGCGCCCCTGGTTGACTTCGAGTTGGATCGAGACTTGAAGGGCTGTGCCACCAACGGCCTGCTGTACATGGAGAGCTCCTGGAATGCGGCTTGTACCTGGGAGGTCGCCGCTTGTGCGACGGCATATCTCGAGGCTCACATGAGACGCCCGGCACGCCGACACGTGCTAAAGGCCCTGACTATGTTGCGATCGCTCTCGGTGCACCATCACGGGGATCTCGGTTTCCTCACCGAGGCGGTCGATTGGGACGGGCACTCGGCTGCGAGTAGGCACTTCGGGGGAGCCGTCCGCGGCGACATCAGAACCACCCATCCATTCCTCAACAACCTGTATCTGTTGGAGCCCACGGTGATGTTCCTGGAGGAGATCGCCGTCGCAGGCGAGGATCCCGACCGGGGTTTGGGGCTCCACGATGTCGAAGCAAACCGGCTGTGCGATCTGCCCGTGCCGTTCGCCGATTGGATGTCGGTCTAGAGAACCTTGGACATGAACGCCCTGGTGCGTTCGTGCTGTGGATTCGAGAGGACGTCGCCGGGGAGGCCGGATTCAATGATGACGCCTTCGTCCATGAACATCAGCGAGTCGGCTGCCTCACGGGCAAAACCCAACTCGTGGGTGACGACAATCATCGTCATTCCCTCGCTGGCGAGCCGTTTCATCACCTCGAGCACCTCTCCGACGAGCTCGGCGTCGAGGGCAGACGTCGGCTCGTCGAACAGCATCAGGCGCGGCTCCATGGCCAGGGCCCGGGCGATGGCGACCCGCTGCTGCTCCCCGCCCGATAGCTGTGCCGGATATGCGTTCCTCTTGTCGGCGAGACCTACGCCGTTGAGGAGCTCCTCGCCCTTGGCGATGGCTTCAGGAGCCGGCGCCTTCCTGACCTTGATCGGTGCAACCGTGACGTTCTCGAGCGCCGTCCGGTGGGGGAACAGGTTGAACCGTTGGAACACCATCCCGACTTCGGTCCGCTGCCGTGCTGCGTCCCGCGGGTGCATCTCGTAGAGACGTCCGTTTCGCTCGTGGTACCCGATGAGGTCACCATCGACGTACAGACGGCCGGAGTCGACCCGCTCGAGATGGTTGATACACCTCAGGAACGTGGATTTGCCCGATCCCGACGGTCCGATGATGCACGCAACCTCGCCGCGTTCCACCGTCAGGTTGATGCCGCGTAGCACTTCGAGGGCACCGAACCGTTTGCCGACGTCCTGGGCGAGGACCATCGGGGGTTGAGCCGGTGCCGGTGAGGCCGTCATCGAGTTTCGCCTTTCCGTGCGGTGGCTTCGGCGAGAGCCTGGAGCTGTCGGGTCGTCATCGTTCTCGTCGCCCCCTTGGCGAAGTACCGCTCCAGGTATGACTGCCCGATCATCAGCACTGAGGTGAACGCCAGATACCACGTGGACGCGATCAAGAGCATGGGGATGGGGTTGAACGTCTCTACCGCCAGGTCGCGCGCCCGGCTGTAGAGATCGAGCGTGTAGGGGACTGCGGTCACCAGCGACGTCGTCTTGAGCATCGAGATGACCTCGTTGCCCGCCGGGGGAATGATCACCCGCATCGCCTGCGGCATGACAATTTGGGTCATCGTCTGGGACCACGACATCCCCAACGCGGTGGCCGCCTCAGTCTGGCCTTCGTCGACACTGGTGACGCCGGCGCGAATGATCTCCGCCATGTATGCGGCTTCGTTGAGGCCCAGCCCAACAACCGCGATCCAGAAGACCGCGTGGCCAACGGCGGTCATGTCGACCTGCACAAAGCTATGGACGAACGGGATGCCGATGTCGACATGCCGGTAGATGGTGGCGATGAGCCCCCAGAACACCAGCTGGACATAAACCGGCGTTCCCCGGAATATCCACAGCACTCCCCAGCTGACGGAGCGGAGCACGGGGTTTGGCGACAGCCGCATCGATGCGAACGTGAGACCCAGGATGAGCCCCATGACCATCGCCAGGAACGTGAGCGCCAGTGTTATCCACGCGGCATGAATGATCCGCCTGTCGAAGAGATAGTGCGCATAGGTCGACCAGTCGTAGGCGCTGTTGGTGGCCGCCCCATATATGAACAGCCCGAGCAGGATGAGGATGACGGCGGCCGAGACGATGCGCCCCGGCCGCCGCAGTGGTACAGCCTTGATGGGTTCCCGTCCGGCAGCAGCGGAACCGTTCTCCGGATCCGTATTCAGATTGCTTCTGTGCTGCCGCCGGGCACCGAACATGTCAGCTCGTTCCGCCGTTGATTACCACACTGTCGACCGCGCCGGACTCGACGCCCCACTTCTGGAGGATCTCCATGTAGGTGCCGTCATCAATCAGAGACTGGAGCGCCGCCGCAACCGCGTCCTTGAGCGTCCCGGCGTCCTTGTTGATGGCGGCGCCGAACGGAGCGGCGTCGAAGATCTCCCCGGCGAGCGCAAGCTTACCGTCCGTCTGCGACACGGCGTATTGAGTCACGGGCGAGTCGGCCGTCATCGCGTCTGCTCGCCCGAGAACCACGGCTGTGGTGATGTCTCCCTGAGTGTCGAGTTTGAGCTTCTCGATCGGATCCTTGCCCGCCGCAACGCACGCGTCGCTCCGTCCGGGAATCTCGTCGGTCTCCTGGTAGGTGCCGGTCCCTACGGCAACCGTCAAGCCGCACGCGTTGTCAGGATCAACCGGATTGCCCGCTTGTGACGCCCACTGGCCACCGGCCGTGTAGTAGTCGACGAAGTCAACCGAGTTTTGCCGTTCCTTGGTGTCGGTGAATGAGGCCCAGCCGACATCATACGTGCCTCCCTTGACGCTCGGAATGATGTTGTCGAATTGGGATTCACGGAAGCTGGGTTCCAGACCGAGCTTGTGTGCGATTGCGGTCACCAGCTCGACACCCCAGCCGGTGGGGTTGCCGTCCGGGTCCTTGAATTCGTCAGGCGCATAGCTGAGCTCGATCCCGATTTCGAGGACACCGGCGTCCTTGATATCTGCCGGGAGCAGTGCCACGGCAGCCGGGTCGGGAGCAATGGAGCCCGATCCGGATCCTACGGTCGTAGTGGTGTCATTCGACTCAGAGCTCGAGCAACCGGCGATGACGGTCATCAACATGATGATGCTGATAGCCGTAGCGACTAGTCGGTTACGGGTCATTCGTTGTCCTCCTGATTGGTTGGTGGGTCGGGTTTTCTCGGGCTTCGTGGGCTAGTGCCGCGGCGAGCGAGCGAACGTCGTCCGCCGGGTACCGGCCGTGGCCGTGAACGAAATCCATGACTTCGGCGACGGTGGAGATGCCGGAGCGGGCACCGATGACCGTGACGGCCCTCGCCGATGCCGCAGTGGCGAACAACGCCGACAGCCCGGTATCGCCTGTACGGCCCAGCGCATGCAGGAATGCCGCGCCGAAGGTATCGCCGGCTCCGGTGACGTCCACCGCATCCACCGGCACCCCGGGGATCTGCCGAACGCCGTCCTCGGTGTACAACCGGCATCCGGAGTCGGACAGGGTTACGACGAGGGTGTGGAGACGCCCCGAGAGCAGGTCGGCTGCTACCTCAGACTCGCTACGGTCCCCGGCCAGCGTCTCCATACCTATCCGGTTCACCAACAGGATGTCCACCTGGGCGAGCAGCCCTGAATCTCCATTTCGGATGTTTGCGACATCGAGATCCAGGACGAGTTGAACGCCTCCAGCCCGGATCTCGGGCATGAACTCGATCAGGTTGCGTTCGCGGTGCCTAAGCATCCGCAAGTCGCCGATCGCCGTATAGACGTATGCGGCGTCGGCCATCATCTCGAGTGCGTGATCACTCAGCTCGATGCGGCTCAGGCCCATCCGAGGAGTCAGCACCGTGTGCTCGTCCCCGCTGAGAACGATGATGTTTCGTGAATCGCCAAGGGTCTCATCGCGGGCGACCAAGTGGGTGTCCACGCCTAGATCGGCCAATTCAGCGAGGAGATAGTCGGAGGTCGGGGTATTGCTAATCGTCCAGCAGAGATAGGTCTCGTGGCCATAGCCGGCGTAGACAGCGGCAGCGTTGGCGATCATGCCTCCCGGAAACGCTCCGACCGAGTCAACGTCGACCTTCGTCCCGTGACTCGGCCAGGTCTCGACGCGGTAGTACTCGTCGAGAGCGACGTCCCCGATGAAGATGCAGTACCCGCCCTTCATGGTGAACCGGACCCGGGATCGACCATGAAGCGCGGATCAGCTGCTGCGGGATCCTGTACCCGGTCCGGCACTGTGGCGGTGAGCATCGTGTTCATGTCAGCTCCCCGTCGCCGGAGTGTCAGATTCGGCAGCCTCGCGCATGCCGCGAACGACGGTCATCAGCGCCTCGACATGGTCTGCGCTGACCTCGCCCTCAGCGGCGAACGTATCCTTGAGGTAACTCCCGATGATCACACCGTCGGTCTCAGCCAACTGTTCGACGCAGTTGGAGACGGTCACACCTGCACCGGTGATGAGGGGGAAATCCGGGCCGAGGATCTCCCGAAATTTGGCGATCTTGGCCGGATCAGTCTCCATGCCGGTGGCGTCGCCGGTGACAACGATCGCATCACAGCGCTCGGTTGCCAGGCGGAGGTCGGTCTCGAGAGTGTTGCCCGACAGGACAGGCTGATACTTGAAGCGGACGCCGCCGAGGACCAGTGCTGGGACCGAGGCGCGTTGTTCGGAGAGCCATGCCGCAAACGCAGCATCGTCAGCCGGTGCGAGATGTCCGGCGACCGAGTCGAGCTGGATGAAGGACGCTCCGTACCGCCGTGCGATCTCGAACGTCCTGGCATCGTCGTCGAGCACGTTGACTCCGTAGGCCATGCGCGCGTCGCGCTTCGTCAAGTGTTCGAATACGTGTTCGACGTCGTCGGCGTCTCCGAAGTAGTTCTCGACGATTACGCCGTCGACCCCGCCGTCGGTGAACACCTGGATCTCACGGAGCGCCCGATGCAACCGATCATGCGCCGATTCACCCATCAAGTGCACCATCGCAAGGACCGGTTTGCTACCGAAAGCACCGCTGAACCGAGGGGGTGCGCTTCGTACGGTCATTTCTGTCCCTCGGAATCCTCAGCGATGGCGGCTGTCAGATTGAACTCAACCCGCGAGGCGAAGAGGATCCGGATCTGCTCCACTTCGACGTCGTCCTCGTCAAAGGCGCTTCCCTCGGCCTTGATGAGCGCAGGACCGTCTGCAGGCTCCCGAAGGAGACGACGGACCTCGGCTGTTGGAATCTCGGTGGAGAGTGTTATCTGATTGCGCCGGGGATACGTCTGATAGCGCTCTCGCAGCAGCTGGTAGAGCGACCGGTTGTTGAAGTCGTACTCGTCGATGCCGGGGAACCGTTCGAGATCGATTCGAGAGGTGTCCAGCGAGAGATACGTCGTCCTCTCGGGGGTCTCGATGCCGCGCAGGCGCACCAGATTGAAGTAGCGGTGACCGTCGATCTCTTCCGCTGTCTTGTCGATTACAAGCGAGACGGCAGACTCTGCCCGTCCTCTCAGGGAGTCGGTGAGGCTCCCGAAGTTCAGGATGCTGTGGTGAATGGGCTGTAGCTCTACGAAACAGCCCTTGCCGTGCACGCGTCGTACGAGCTTCTCGCTTTCGAGCACGTCGATGGCCTTCCGGACCGTGCCCCTCGACGCACGGAATGCGGCCATCATCTCGGACTCCGACGGGATGACGTCTCCCGTCGAGTACTTGCCATCCATGATTTGCACGCGGATCTGCCGGCTGATGTGCACGTACCGAGGAGTGAAGTCATGTTCGGCCATGGTCACCAGTGTCCGGTTAGGCAACTTGTCTAGACGTCTATATAAGAAGCATAGCGCTGTATTGGGCGCAGTCAAGGTGGCCGACAGGGAGCGATGAGGATGCTCCCGGGAGCCTATCGACGCGGTCGTGACCGGGTGGACGGTGGACCGGATCCCCCTGAGGGTTCTGTCCGGCACAGCCCGCCGGCGGATGGATCGCAATCAGCCGCTTGCGATCTTGAGGAGCCGGCGGACGACCTCAATGGCGCCGCGTTCCAAGGCGGTCCGTGGCCGGGCGGCACCCAATTCGCCTCGAGGCCATCCAGCTTCTCGAGTGACTTCATCTCAGCAGCAGGGTCCATTGTGAACGGCGCCGACCGCACGGCACGTGGACGGCGACGCTGCCAGGAGTATGGCCGGGCAAAGATACGATTCGGGGGTTGCCGGGGAGCTCGAGGATCGCTCCGTCCGAGAACATGTCGACTGCGGTGACGGGCGGGACCCGTAGGCCGCTCGGATCGCCGGGTCACACACGTGGCACATTGCCTGCCCTACAGGCGGGCCGTCGAGGTGGTGCGGCGCCGCGCATAGCAGCTACGTCTCGGAGTGTCTCT
>CAVSWM010000017.1:0-50259 GCA_963731695.1 uncultured bacterium
GTGGATTGCCTTGGCGACCTCGTTACGAACATGCCATTCGTGGCGGATTGATGCCTGATGCCAAAAGCGCACGGCAAAGTTGATCGACGAGGCCCCAAACTCCTGCACGAGAGCCTCCGGCTCACGATCGCCAGTGACGACACCCTCGACTCCGCGAAGCGGCCCCTAGCAAGGTCTCCTGCGCCTCGGAAAGGGAGCTGCCATAGCCAACACCGACGATCAATGTCGTCCGTCGTTGCCCGTGAGCCGTGTGATTGATCAACGGGTTCTGCCACACATCGGCGTTGGGGACAAAGACCCTCTTGCCGTCGTACGTGCGCAACGTCACTTCGCGAAGGCTGATGTCTTCAACCCAGCCTTCGTGGCCTGCGGTGCCTATCTCATCACCCTGTCTGAATGGGCGCCTGACGGAGAGCATGATGCCGGCGATGAAATTCTCCAAGACATCCTGGAAAGCAAAGGCCAGTGCCAATCCGAGCAGGCCGGCGAGGCCCAGGAACGGGGCCAGCGAGACTCCGACTTTCTGCATTGCGTAGAAGAACCCGAAGAGAAATACGACAAGCGCCGCGATTCGCGCCAGCAATCGCGCCACAAATGGGGCCAGCTGCGAAGCCGTGAACCGCTTCACAAGGTGACTCGCCATGAATGCGGCCAACACCGCCGCGATGGTCAATCCGCCCGCCCACAACCAGTCCGCGAGGCTCAGCTCCCCGATTTGCTCGAAGGCATCGGTTGCCGGCGCATCGGTCGCGGCAGCAACAAGAATTGATAGTTGCACATCTACTCCCCACATTTACGATTCATTGACAAATACCGC
The DNA here is from genome assembly GCA_963731695.1 of uncultured bacterium. GTDB lineage: Bacteria > Actinomycetota > Acidimicrobiia > Spongiisociales > UBA5794 > JAAETI01. Next base: position 818 of record CAVSWM010000017.1, read on the forward strand.
GTGGCGACAAGCCCAAACTTGCTGTGCTTACCAGCGTGCGTCGGTCCTCCCCACGAGTTACGTGCCCTTCAACGCACAATCCTGCCGGCCCGGGCTTGCCACTCCTCGAGGGTGGTCAAACCGGGGATCGCCGGCAACAAATCCAAATTCGCCGTTGGCGGCACGTATTCGTCCGTGCAACTCAGCGGTATCCAGTTCGGCTATCTGCTGGATCGTGCCAATCCCGGCAGCGTTGAGAAGAGACATGTGCTCGGGTCCGATACCGTTGATACGTGACAGGTCTGCCTCATCCAGCCACGCTGAGATCAACGCCGACGAAATATCCGCTTGCCTGGCCAGCCTCTCAACGGCATCCGACGAGTCACAACGTTCCACGAGGGCGCGCGTCGATGTGACACCGGCTGCGGCGAGTTTCTCGGCATAGGTCGGTCCAACACCGTCGATCGACTCGACGGACACGATCGGTTTCGTGGCGACCGCACCGATCCCGCGCCCTACCTCTCGGGCGGTTTCTGATCCATCACGTACCGTCTCCTCAACGTCGGAGAAGCGAGCACGGACTCTTGCGGAAACCGAATCTATGACTTGCTCCCCCTCTTCCATACATTCCTGAATCGTGCTCTGTGTGGCCTCGGAAAGATGTTCGCCCCATCGCTGAGCACGGGATTTGGTACTGTCGATTCGCCTACGGAAGCTGTCGGCGGCGTGAACCGGAATACCGATTGCCGCATACGCTGCCTTCTTGACGGTTGTTTCCTGTGACATAAGACACCTCGCTCGTTGTTCCTTCCTATGCCTACCCGTCTACCGACCACCCGAAACAAGCCTCGGCCCCCGCGACCCGGGGAAGCCGGCCGCAGGTATCCGAGATGAGGAGAGCTCGTTGGCGGGCAGGTGCCACGCCCCACGCCGACCAGGTCACTCACCGACGCCGCCCGATGAGCCACCCGATGGCCGCTCCAAGGGCGAAAGAGCGGGTCGACTTGGTTTCCGTGATGTGCGGTTGGTGAGCCAGAGGAGGTGCAATATCGTCACCACGCTCGCTAGGTGCTACTACGTCGCCAAACCGCAAGTAATCCACATATACCTTGGTTACCTCCGCACCGAACAGATAAACGGCCCACATGAGGTTGAAAAAGAACAGAAGGATGGCGACACCACCCAGGGCACCGAGCGTGCCGGTAGCACCCGCGGTGCTGAGATAGACTCCCACCAGGAACGCTGAAGCCAGCCCGATCAGTGCAGTCACGGCCCCACCCCGCATTGCGGCCTTCCAGGGAATCTCGATCGAGGTCAACACCTGGAACGTCAACCCGGTCACAAACAGCAGCATCGTCACCGCCGCCAGCGGTATCCCAATTTGCAATACGCTCGATGACCATGCGGCCGACTCGGGAAGGAGTCCGATCAGCCAGCTCATGCCGGCAACCGCGGCAACCGGGGTAAGCGCCAATACCGCCAGGACGACTGCAGAGGCGACCCCAATCAGCCGGCGAATGATCCATCCCATCGCCCCGGTACGGCGCTTCTCCTCAGGAACATGGAAAATCGCACCAAGGACGGCCTGGACCTGTTGAAAAACGCTCGCAGCCGTGAACGCCGACAGAGCGATACCGATGGAGAGGGTGTTGCCCCGCTGTTGCTGAACAGTCGTCAGGAGCATCTCGAGTGCATCGCCGACCTGGGTGCCGGCAACCTCGGCAGCACGCGATCGACGGCATCCTGGACGGCAGCCGCATCACCGTAGACGAAGCCGGCCACAGCGACCGCGATGAACAGCAGCGGCACGAGCGAGAACAACGAGTAGTAGCTGAGCGCCGCACTCTGACGAAAGCCACTGTCGACAATAAACTCCTTGGCTGCGGCACGTAGGATGTTGCCAATCCGCTGGAGCATCATGGGATCAATCAGCCGGCGCGGAGAAGATCCCATCGATCCTTCCGAGATTCGGTTCGTCGGCCGCATGCACCGGAGAACCAAATTGAACCTGTAGTTTCAACTGCGACCTCCTTCGCCGTACGTACCCCGCAAGCCAGACCCATAAACCGCGCATCCGCGCAAACGCAAGCGGGTCGCCTGTCAAGACGGCGGTGGGCCGGCAGTGTCTCGGGCACACCACGCGTCAGGGAGACTTCCTCGTCGAAATGGCCGATCGTCAGCCCCTCGCCCTCGAGCAGGGTGTAGGTCGTCGTGCCGTCTTCGATGGAAACGTCGAGGAGGTTGCCACGGATCGTCAGCGGGAACCGCAACCGGGTGACACCTGCGGGCAACCGGGGTCGGAATGTGATTTTCCCGTCGAAGTCTCTCAATCCGGCAAAGCCGTAAACGAGCACCATCCAGGTTCCTCCCATCGACGCAATGTGACAACCGTCGCTGACGTTGTCGCCGATATCGCCCAGATCCATCAGATCGCGTATCGCCCGTACTCCATCGCCCGATCGAGATATCCGATCTCGGCGGCGGCGATGCTCTGGATGAGGCCGAGAGGGACGAGTCGCCTGTCGTGAGCGGGTCGTAGTAGTCGAAGTTCCGCTTCTTCTCGTCGAGCGAGAACTCATTGCCGAGCAGGAACATGGCCAGCACAACATCCGCCTGTTTGATCACTTGATGGCGGTAGATGATCAACGGGTGATAGAACAACAGCAGTGGATAGTGATCCGCCGGCGTGTTCTCGAAGTCCCATAGCTGATGCTCGAGGAAGTCGGCATCCTGGAGATGGATGCCGCCTTGGCCTCGTCGTAGGGCACGTACATCGCATCGGCGACGCGCCGCCACTCGTCGATCTCGAGCTCCTTCAACCCGGTGCGATGGACGAGGGCCGCAAAGCCATCCGGGTTTCTACGCGCGAGGGCAGAACCGCTGTGGCGGCGTAGTGCAGGTTGAGTCGGGCCATGAGGTTCGTGTACAGGTTGTCGTCAACAACGGTCGTGTACTCGTCGGGCCCGGTGACGGCTTGGATTGAGAAACGCCCTCCGAGCCTGTCCGAGAAGAAGCCGAGATCGGCCCACATGCGGGCGGTCTCAACCAGCATCTCGGCGCCACCCGTATCGAGCAGATCGGTATCGCCGGTCACGTCAGCGTACTTCTTGAGGGCATACATGATGTCGGCATTCAGGTGGTACTGGGCGGTGCCGGCTGCGTAGTACGCCGATGCCTCCTCGCCGTTGATCGTCCGCCAGGGGAAGAGCGCCCCCCTCTGATGCAACTCGGCAGCCCGCTCCCGCGCCTTGTCCAGCATGCTGTGGCGAAACCGCAACAGGTTCTCGGCGATCCGGGGCGACGTGTAGATGAGGAACGGCAACACGTAGATCTCCGTGTCCCAGAAGTAGTGGCCCTCGTAAGCCTGGCCGGTTAGACCCTTGGCGGGGACACCGACGCCTTCCGCTCTCCCGACCGCCTGGAGGATCTGAAGGAGGTTCCACCTTATGGCCTGCTGTAACTCGCCGGCCGGACGACCCAGTACTTCCGCGTCGCAGTCGATCTCAACACCGCTGCGTCGCCAGAAGTCGTCGAGAATATACCGCTGACCGGCAACGAGATCGTCAAACCCATCGTGCACTGCCCGGTCCAGGGTGCGGTCGGCCCGGTCACAGAGTTCCTCGACGGGCGACACCGCGGGACGTGTGATAGGTCGAGGTACTTGGTGATGGTGATCGGCTCGCCCTCGAGGGCATTGACGGTGAAGACCACCTTGCCCATGTCCTCCGAGCATTCCGTGGCAACGAGGTAGGGGCACTCGGTTGCGATGGTGTGGTCCACGCCGCAGGCCAGAGTCATCCCGCTGTTGCGCGCCCGGTAGCCGAGGATGACCCGCTGCGTCGGCACACTCGCTGGTATGCGGGACAAGCGGCCGCTCGGCGAAACCGCGGGCCTTCCGCGGATCGAAGTCGCCCGCGGCGTTCACGCCGGTGTTGGCGAGTTGCGACGAAACCAGCACGGGAGCGGTGGCATTGAGCACGGTGACCTCGATAGGAGATCGCCGGCCACATGCCGGTGCTGCGAAGGAGACAAGACGCCGTGACTCGATCAGCACCTTTTTGCCTGCAGGTGTCTCCCAGACAGGACGCGACGGTCGAGCGTGCCCGTTTGCATGTCGAGGGTACGTCGGTACTCGAGGAGATCGGCGGTCGGCAGATAGAGCGGTTCGTCATCGACGTATAGCTTGAGGATCTTGCCGTCGGGAACGTTGAGCATCGTCTGCCCGGTCTTGGCAAAGCCGTAAGCCTCGCTCGCCGTACTGGATCGGCCACGTCTCGTGGAAGCCGTTGACAAACGTCCGCTGCTGGTGGACCGGACGTGCCTTCTTCGAAGTTGCCCCGCATGCCCAGGTAGCCGTTGCCGATGGCAAACATCGTCTCCGCCTGCGGCACGAGCCTGCGGTAAAACTGAGCCTCGACCATCTTCCATTCGTCGATGGGATAGGCGAACTCGGGGGGACGCTTGACCTTGCGCTCGATCATGCTTGCTCACCTCACGCTAGGGAGAGTCCTGGAGCCGATAGGGGGATCGTAGTGGCAGGCACACCAGACGGATGCTCGAGCTTGCGGACGGCTTTCTCGAACTCCCGGTGGGGTTCGCGCTTCCGCAGCAAGATGCGGGGCACCTCGTGAGGGCCACGTCGAGCGGCCGGCCGAGGGGGAAGATGTCGACGTAGATTGCGTCGAGCTCTACCTGGAGCACGACAACCACCGGGCCGACGGGCCGAACGCCATCCTCCGGGCTGAGAAGTGCCACAATCGTTCGGATGACCGAAGCAGCACAGCTCGCAGCTCGAGAAGCGGTACGTGATCTCGAGCGTGCCCGACGTGATGCTCGGCGGGCCAGAATCGATATCTGGGAGGCGATCTACCAGGCGTACGTGGCCGGGTTTGCCATCGCCGCCGCTGCCGCTGCCGTCGCTTCGGTGCTCCCTGAAGATCAGGTCACGCCGGCCCAACTCGTGACGGTGGTCAAATATGCGCCCGCAGCTATAGGACTGGTAATCGCCGTTGCGATTGCCATCGGCCTGCGCTCCGGGTCACGCGGCGGGCCACTCGTGTTCGATCCGCCGACGGTCCATTACCTCTTCCAGTCACCCGTTGACCGCGGATTCGTGACGAGACGCACCGGCCTCAACCAGCTCAGATCGGCAGTTACGTGGGGAATAGCGGGCGGGCTCGCAGTCGGCGTCGGCGCTTCGGCGGCACTGCCCGGGGGCATTTTCTGGCTGGGGCTCGGGGCGGGCATCATCGGCATCCTTGCCGCGCTCGCACTGTTCGGGGCGGCATTGCTGGCTTCCGGTCGCAAGGTCAATACCCCAATCGCCAGCATCATCGGGCTCGCCATCATTGGATGGTCGGTCGCCGATCTGGCGACAGGCACCATCACCTCGCCATTCAGCATGGTCGGCCAGCTTGGCCTGCTGCAAGACACGGCGCGCTATACGTCGCTGGTGGGGATCGTGATCGTGCTCCTGCTGCTACTCGCAGCCTTTGGCTCAGCGGCATCCGTATCGCTGGAGGCAGCACTGCGTAGGTCCGGCCTCGTCAGCCAGATCCGCTTCGCCCTGACCATGCAGGACCTGCGCACCGTCGTGGTGCTACGGCGCCGGCTCACCGGCCACACTCACCGCAAACGGCCGTGGCTACCCGTCCCCCGCACCAGAGGCAACCGCTTGCCGGCATTGCGCCGGACTGCATATGGCCTGCTCCACGCACCTGCCATCCACTCTGTTTCGCGCCGGTGTGCTCGGAATCGGCTCCGGAATCTCGCTCGGTCTGGCCGTTCGATGGGCAGCGCCGATGGCGCTGTTGACCGGGCTACTCGCTATTTGTCGCCGCGTATGACTTCGTCGAATCACTGGCCCAGGAGATCGACAAACCGACGCTTTGGGCCAACAAGCCCATCCCCGCAGGTGACATCGTCGTCCGGCTGACTCTCGCAGGGGCGGCGTGTATGGCCCCGGTCGTTGTGATCTCGATACTGGCCGCGTTGATCGTCGGCGGAAGCAGCATCGCAGCGATCGCCCTGATGGCACTCCCGGCGACCTCCATTGCAGCTGCGGTCGGTGCGGCGGTCAGCACTGCGCTCGGTGCTCCCACCATGTCCGCAACGACAATGGAATCTGAGATGTTCGCCCTCACCACAGTCCCCCGCATCCTGGCCCCTCCGGCGATTGCCGTGATCCCGATGCTGCCGGTGGTCGCGTGGGTTGGTCGGAGATTCCCCGGTCGGCATCACCGGGATCCAACAGCCTATTTCTAATGGGAGTCACGTGCGGGCTTGCGCTGATGTGGCTCCGCAAACGACATCCGGAGATGACATGAGCGATACACCGGCGATATCAGCAGAACAGCTCGCCAAAGATTACGGCGACGGGTTTGGCCTGAATCCTCTCGACCTGGTGGTTGATGCCGGAGAACTGGTCTTGCTGGTTGGCCACAACGGTTCCGGGAAAAGCACGCTGCTCGGATTGCTGAGCGGTTTTCTCGAGCCGTCGGATGGCAAGGTCTCGATCCTCAATGCCCCGGCAGACAGCGTCGCGGCACGAACTCATCGCAGCTACGTACCCGATGAGCCCATCCTCTACAACGACCTCACCATGTGGGAGCACATCGCCTACAACGCTGCCCTCCACAACGCGTCGGGATGGGAGGACGCCGCCGAAGAGCTCCTCGAGAACTTCCAATTGACGGACCGGGTCGACGACTTGCCCGCCCGATTCTCCCGCGGAATGCGCCAGAAAGCGGCAATGATCATCGGACTGGTCCGGCCATTCGACCTGCTGCTCATGGATGAACCGTTCCTCGGACTCGACGTCGCCGGGCAGAAAGCGCTGGTTGCCATCCTCGGAGACCTTGCGCGTGCCGGCAGAACCGTGCTCGTCTCGACACACCAATCGAACCTGACTGCCGTTGCCTCACGCTGCGTCGGCCTACGCGATGGCGATCTCGTTTATGACGGCGCCCCCGACCTGGACGTCATCAGCCGCATCATCCACGGCTGAAGGATCACAAGCCGAGCAACAGGCCGGTCACATCTTCGAGCGAGGAAACAACCTTCCGCATGAAGCGCGCCGCATCGGCACCATCGTTGACCCGATGGTCAAAGGCGAGCACGAGCGGCAGCTGCAACCGTGGAATCACCTCCGCCGTCGGCCCTCCACCGTCGGTGACGATCGGCTGCCACCGTGCCCGCGCGGCTCCCAGAATGGCGACCTCCGGGTAGTTGACGATCGGACTGAACGAGGTTCCCCCGATGCCACCGGGATTAGTGATCGTGAATGTGCCGCCCGCGAAGTCGCTGGTGGTGCGGTCACCCCGGCGCATCTTGGCAGACACCGAGGCAAGCTCCTGGGCAATCTCGACTACGGATTTCTTGTCTGCGGCTCGGATAACGGGCACAACGAGGCCATCCTCGGTATCTACGGCGACCCCGATGTTGATATAGCCCTTCGTCACCAATTCGTCGTCCTGGAGCGACACGTTGAATCTGGGGTGTTCATGCAGCGCCGCCACTGCCGCCTTGACGAGAAACACGGTGACGGTCAGCTTGCCACCGTGCTCTGCAACCGCGTCGGAGTGTGCAGTGCGGTACTCCTCGAGCTCGGTAATGTCGGCAACATCCTGGTGGGTGACGTGAGGGATCTCCCTCCATGACTTCTCCATGTTGTGGGCTGTCGCCCGACGGACTCCGCGCAGCAGCGTGCGCTCAACCGGGCCCCAATTGTCCTGGTCTGGGTAATCCTCCGGTTGCGCCGGCTGGTCCTTTTCTGTATGCGGCTCGGTCTGCGAGGCCGCCGCCTTGACATCTCCTGGCTCGATACGGGCGTCTGGCCCCGAGCCTTCGATGTCGTGCAAGTCGACTCCTAAGCGCTTTGCGAGCGCCCGCGTCGCGGGTGACGCCGGCACAGGGCGGAGCGATCGTATCGAGTCTGGTGTCCTCGCTCTGTCGGGGGTCGTAGCCGCCGCTTCGTTGCCCCTTGCCGTGGTGGCTGGAGCTTGGCCCGGCTCAGCCGTTTTGCGCTGTTCGTCGGTGGCCTGTGCATTCCCGTTCGTTTCGTATGTGAGCAGCACCTGCCCGACTTCGAGCACATCTCCAACGGAGACGGCGATGTCGACGATGTGGCCCGTAAACGGTGCGGGAATCTCGGAGACTGCCTTGTCCGTCTCGATTTCGAAGAGCAGGTCGTTCTCAGTCACGTCGTCGCCAGCCGAGACAGCGACATTGACGATCTCAGCTTCGTGGATGCCCTCACCGGGATCGGGAAGGAGTAGTTGTTGTCGTGCCATCATGCCTCCTCAAACATCGAGCGCACGGCGCGCAGCGGCGACAATGCGGTCCTTGTCCGGGAGATAGAACAGCTCGCGAGCGAAGTAGGGCACTTGCACGTCGTAGCCGGTGACCGTCTCGATCGGAGCCTCGAGATACCAGAAAACATCCTCGACCAATCGACGGACGATCTCGGCGTGTGGTCCGTAACTACGATGGGCCTCGGTGACAACCACGGCCCGGCCGGTCTTTTCGACAGACTCGACAATCGTGTCTGCGTCGAGCGGCGCAATCGTCAGTAGATCGATCACATCTACCGATACGTCGTCGTCGGATTCCAGGGTCGCAACAGCGTCCATGACCGGCCGCAGCATCGCCCCATAGGTGACAATCGTGAGATCGTCACCTTCATGGGAATGGCGTGCAGTGCCGATCGGCACCGTCTCTTCGTCGTCCGGCACCTCCTCGCGGAAGGAACGATATGACCGCTTCGGCTCGAGGAAGATTATCGGATCGGGGTCGCGAATAGCGGACACCAGCAGGGCCCTAGCGTTGCGCGGGCCAGATGGGATCACTGTCTTCAGCCCGGGAATCTGCGCATAGATACTCTCCATGCTCTCAGAATGGTGCTCAAGGGCCCGTACCCCACCCCCGTAGGGCATCCTGATGACCATAGGGACGGCAAACCGTCCCTGGGATCGCCAACGCATCCGGGCAGCATGGCCCTCGATCTGTGCAAAAGCGAAGTAGCTGAAACCTGAGAACTGCAGCTCACATACCGGGCGAAGGCCGGCGATCGCCATGCCGAGCGCCGAACCCACAATTGCCGATTCGGCGAGCGGAGTGTCGATCACTCGTTCCTCGCCAAACTTCTCGAGGAGACCCTCGGTCACGCGGAAAATGCCACCGTCCTGGCCGATGTCCTCGCCGAGGACAACGACGCTCTTATCGGCGTTCATCTCCTGGGCAAGTGCAAGATTGATCGCTTGGACCATCGTGAGTTGGGTCATATCCGACCCGCCTCTGCAGCTGCACGTCGTTGCCGATCCAGATAGGACGGCACCTCTTCGTAGAGATGGTCGAAGATGTGGAGCTGCGCATCGTCCAGTTGCCGCATCCTGTCCTGCGCCTTGTCCCAGGCCTCGTCGATCTCGCTGTCGATCTCCTTTTCGAGGTCGGCAAGCATCTCGTCATCGAGCAGGCCCCGCGACGAGAGGTACCGCTGAAACCGCGGCAATGGGTCCCGTGCCATCCACTCGTCTTCTTCCTCCTCGGAGCGGTACTTGGTCGGATCATCTGCGGTGGTATGTACCGAGAGGCGGTACGTACAGAGCTCAACGAGGGTCGGGCCGCCACCGCTGCGCGCCCTGGTCACCGCCTCTTGAGCAGCGGTGTATACACCGAGCACGTCGTTGCCATCGACCTGGATACCCGGGAACCCATAAGCAAGCGCCTTCTGCGCGATGGACTTGGATGCGGTCTGCTCTTCCCGCGGCATGGAAATCGCCCATTGATTGTTCTGGCAAGCGAAAACGACCGGGAGGTCGAAAACGCCTGCAAAGTTCATGGCCTCGTGGAAATCACCTTCTGAGGTCGCTCCGTCCCCGAAGAAGACCATCACCACCGCATCTTCACCCTGAAGACGTGATGCATACGCGATTCCGACCGCATGCGGCAGCTGTGATGCGACCGGAACCGCGTTGGGGAGATTGCGGGCACCGTCGGGGATGACGGCGCCCTCGTTGTAGCCGGCGTCGAAGAGGGCGAGATCGGTGAGCGATGCACCCCTCCAGATGGACGCGGCCACCTCACGAAACGACGGCACCATCCAATCGGTGTCTTTCAACGTGGCCACTGCCCCGACCTGAGCGGCTTCCTGCCCTTTGATCGGAGCGAACGTGCCGATTCGCCCGGAACGCTGCCATTTGAGCCGGCGGTCATCGTGGCGTCGGCCTTTGAGCATGGCTCGATGCATACGAACCAACAGCTCGTCGTCGAGCCCGGGGTCGAGCTCTTCGTCGAGCGTACCGTCCTCATCGAGAACAACGAGGTGCTCGACAGAAGGCGCTACTTCAATCGTGTTTCTCGGCATCGGTTCTCCTCGCCTGTTGAACTGCTGAGTGGTCTTGACATGTCGTTCTCATGTATCGCCAGGTCCTACCCCGACAGCGACCCGATCAAACTCCCATTCGTGGCAAATCTCCGGTGGCGGGGTTTGCATGAGCGCGCACCCGGGTAGGCAGTTGCTAGAACCAGAAGCGTCAGAACTACAAGCCATGGTCTCGACACCGGGGAATGGCGGACTGGAGGATCTCCTATGACGACGCCTGAGAAGACGCCTGAGAATATGCACGACAGGCCTCGCCTCGATCACCACGACGGAGACCCGATCACAACCCTCGACGATGTCAGGGATCGCTACAACGTGGTGGCAGCCGTCCCCTCTGTAGGGACCGCCCGACGTCTGATCGGCAGACTCGAGGACGCCGACATCGACCCGTCCCGGGTATCACTTCTCGGGGCATGGCCACAACAGCAGACCCCGCCACCGCCCCAACGCGTCATCAACGACACTGCCAGGGCAGCCGGATGGGGTGCTATTGCGGGAATGGCCGCGATCTCGTTGTTTGCCCACGGATGGCGCCGTCGTATCACCGTGTTCGGCGGCATCCTCACCGGTCTCGCCACAGCGCTCGTGGCCGCAGCAACCGTGCCCGGATCATCCAGGGCATGGCGGCACACACTGGTCGCAGACGGTGACGGAACCGTCGCAGTCGGAGTTCACTCGAAAGACCCCCTCGAGGTCGTGTCGGGAGAGAAGGTCATGCGTGAGCACGATCTGCTCGCGGTCAACCGGTTCTAGACAACCCACCCACGAGCCCGGTCCGTCCCGATCGAAACACGAACGCCCTCTGGGCGTGGTAGCTGGCCAGGAACAACACCGACTCGGTGGAGATCTTGGCAAGCACCAGATTGGCACCGAAGCGCTGGTACAGGAGATAGAGCACCCCGTAGTTGGCGACCAGCACTGCAGCCGCGACCAGGGCATACCCCGCGAGAGTGTGCCCAACCCCGGTGCGGCCGGTCGGGTCGAACACCAAGCGGCGATTCACCGTGAAATTCAACGTGGCGCTGCTCACCCTGGCCACGACGACGGCAGGCAACAGGCCGGCACCGACCGATACCAGTCCGATGGCCAACACAAAGTCCAGAGCTGCGGCGCCCAGCGACGACGCAACAAATCTGACCAGCGGTAGGTACACGCGCGCCGAATCGGCAATCGGCCGGAAATGCGATGACGAGTTCCCGTTGAGATAGACCGTCTCGATCGGGACCTCGTGGATCGCAATGCGGTGCTGCGTCGCTTCGAGCAGGATGTTGAGCTCATACTCGAAGCGGTCGCCGCGGATCTCCACCAACCAATCGAGCAGCTCTGCTGGATAGCCGCGCAGGCCTGTCTGGGTGTCTCGCAGCCTGAGCCCGCTGGTAAGCCGCATGGCAAGCCGGGTAGCCGTGTTGCCAAACCGGCTGCGCAACGGCACATTCCCATCAAACCCACGGGCACCGAGCACGACTGTGCCCTTTGCCTCTCCGAGCGCGTCGGCTACACGCCGGATGGCGGCCGGAGTGTGCTGACCGTCGCCGTCGGCGCAGACGACATCCTCACCGGGATAGCGCTCGGCGATGTGGGACAACCCGTGCCTAAGGGCATAGCCCTTGCCCCGGTTTGCCCTATAGCCCAGAACAGTGGCTCCGAGGATGCGCACCTCGTCCAGAATCGCGGTGAACTCCGGGCCGGACCCATCATCGATCACTACCACGTTCTCGGATGCCTCAGTGAGACGGACAACCAGGTCGATCAAGGCCCAGCCGGGCTCGTATGCCGGGATGAGGATGATCATGCTGCGTCCTCCCCCACCGCGACATAGAGAATGTCGCTGGTGCCGCGTTCCTTGCCTTTGCCGAGCGGGTTGTTGACCAGATCTCCGTTGAAGTACATGGTCGATGAGCCACCGCCGTCGAGGTTGTAGGCCTGGGTGGCACGGAGATCCACAAAGATCTGGGCGAACTCCGTCATGGTCACCCCCATGCTGTAACCCGTGGACCGCCCGTCGACCACGACGAAGACGAAGTGGTTGTCGTCGATGACTCCGATGCCGGTGCGAGGCTGCTCTCCCTGGATGGAGTGATTGCCGAAGTTGGTGTCGATCTCGATGTTGTCGATGCCGTCGACAATCTCGCCGTCGTCGACCAGAGCAGGGCCGAATGACAGGGTGTTATAGACACCCGCTGCCACCAGCTCGTCGGCGCTCGTCGTGGTCTCGTCGTAGATCTTCATCGATCCATCTGTGTAGATGGCGAGACCGACCCGGGCTCCATCGTCCCGATAGATGACGCCGTTGCGGATGACGATCCCGGTCTCGCGGAAGCCGTAGTAGTCACCGTTGATGGCGAAGATGGCGTCGTAGTACTCAGCGATGTCCGAGGTGTACTCGACGATGTTTGTTCCGAACGCGTTGTTGGCGAAGCCCGCTCTGAGGTCGGTGGCATCGCTGAGCATCACATCTGCGAGGTAATAGGTGATCGTGTTCCGCCCGCTGCCGACTACAACCTGCGAGATCGCGAGCGTGGTGTTCTCGTCCGAGTAGCTGGTGGCGGTGACCACCGCCTCGTCGGACCCTGAGTCGACTGACGAGGTGTCATCGGCGGTTGCGGTACCGGTACCGCTGGTCGTCGCCGAGGCCGTTGCCGCGACCGCAGGAGCTGGCGAGGCGCTATCACCGATCGCGGCTGCTTCATAGGCAGCCACATCTGCGATCTCGACGTGGTCAATCACAAAGCGGTCGAGCGCCCACCAGGCCGCCGTGGCGGCCACCACGAGCACGACTGCCAGCGATGCCAGCAGAATTCGCAGCCACCTGCGCTTACCCGGTTTCCTCCCCGGCCGATGCATATCCGCCGGGGAGACATCTTTGGGGTGGCCTTCTGGGGACAAAGCGTCCCCGGTGGAGTAAGACTCCGAAAGGGGCCCTAGCTTGTACATGGTGTCTCCTCGGATCAACCGGAGAAACCGGCGGTGTCGAGAGCGGACTGCACCGAGGCGGTGTAGTTCTCCCAGGTGATCGTCGCCCCTGACATCGCGCCGACGTCTGCGCTCTGGGCGGCGAGGATTCCCGTCTGTGGATCGGCCAGCAGAGCCACACCGGCGAACAATAAACCGAGCAGGCTCGAGGTCTTCTTCATGATCAACTCCTGAAAGTGAATTGATCACACGATGCGTACCGCGGCTCGGAACACGGTGCGAGTCCGCTGTGAAGGTGCTGAGAAACTCCTAGTTGTCGATCACAGTGACAGCCACCACGACCTCGTCGCCGACATCTATCTCTTCCCGATCCCGAACCGCCCGCTTGATCGGCAGGACATACGCCGCAAGCTCCTTGGACGGGAACAATGAGGTCGACCACTCACACGAACCGAGCGTCACATCGACCTTGACGGATCCGAAACCAGGCCCGTGCGGCGCAAGATCGGAGATCTCGTCTGATTGCTGTTGAGGAAGCGTGACAAAGAACCACGAGGTCTTGCCGCCGTACTCCCACAATTCTGTCGTGAAGGTGTATCTCCGTGCCACGGTGGCCAACGATATCGAAGTCTCAGTGCCCCCGAAGGCCACTCCCAGCAAACGCCCAGCTCCAGGACATACAAATACCCCAACAACAGCAACACGACGGAGCGAATTATGTCCATCTCAGCCCTCGTCCTCATCGACATCCTTGCCATCATGATCCTGACGTTTGGCCTCTACTTCCCGCGGCACCGCCGCAAGCAAATGGTGGTCGCCTATCTGACCGCAAACATCGGTGTCGTGGCGGTCGCCAGCGTGCTTTCCTCGTCGGCAATCCAGGCGGGTCTCGGTCTCGGCCTTTTTGGCATCCTGTCGATCATCAGGCTGCGATCCGATGAGCTGGACCACACCGAAATCGCCTACTACTTCGCAGCACTCGCCCTCGGGCTCTTCGCCGGTCTCGGCGGATCCTTTCACTGGGGAACTCCACTCATGTCCGGGGGCATCCTCGTCGCCCTCTATATCGGCGATCACCCGGCACTATTCGGTCGATACCGCAGCCAGATCATCAACCTGGACGAGGCATACACCGACGAGACCGCACTGATCGCCCGGCTCGAGCAGCTGCTCGGCGCAAAGGTGCGACACATCACGATCCGCAAAACAGACCTCGTAAATGACACGACCTCGGTGGACGTGCAATACGAGATAATCGGCAATCGTTCTTCGATGCAGGATGCAGCCTCAGCTCTGATCAGCGGAGCCCGCCGATGACTGAGCCACTTGCGGCAACTCTTGCCGATCTCAGCCCGGTGAGCCTCGACGTCCTCGTCGAGACCGCAGATCTTCAGACACGTAGAGACCGTAAGTACCTCGTGCCTACGTCCATGCTCGGCCCCCTCATCGAGAGCACGGATCTCAGGGCACTCGACATCGAAGGAAGAAGAGACTTCCGATACGAATCCGTCTATTTCGACACTCCGGCTCTGGTCTCGTACCAGGCAGCGGCCCACGGACGCCGGATGCGGTTCAAGGTGCGCACCAGGTCATACCTCGACAGTGGCGTGAGCTGGCTCGAGGTCAAGACGAGGGACCGGCGCGGCTTGAACACCAAGGAGCGTCTTGCGTACGACATCGAGCAACGGGCGACCCTGGCCGCACCGGGTCTTCGCTTCCTGAGAACCTACGAGCAGATCGCCCCGAACAGCGACGAGCTTCATGCAGCGCTCACCACCCGGTACCACCGCGCCACGCTGCTCGACGAGGACTCCGGTGGCCGTGCCACCATCGACATCAACGTCGAGTGGGAGACACCGGCCGGCTCGCAAACCAGTCTCCCCGGCATGGCCATCGTCGAGACCAAGACCAACGGGGCGCCATGCGAGATCGACCACCGGCTCTGGAGTATGCACATCCGCCCGACGAGGATAAGCAAGTACTGCAGCGGCCTTGCAGCACTCACACCCGGGCTCCCGGCGAACAAGTGGAATCGCGTCCTCCGCCGGTACTTCAACTGGGCGCCGGCCCGACGAGATCTCGGGCTCGCCTCTGTGATCTGGATCACCCGCCGCGATCGTGATGGACAACAAGCGGGTACGCCGGCACAGGGGGAAAGAGAGCTACTGGTGAGATAACCTGTCGAGCCTCGAACGCCAAAGAACAGGCGGGGGTCTCGCAGATCCGCACAAAACCCGGCATAGCCACCGATTCTGGAGCAAAGCCGAACTGTCTCTGCGGTATGATTTGGCATGGACGGCTTCACTCCCTCCACCTATGGGGACAGGATCGCCGGGCACTACGACGACCTCTATGCGGAAGAGCCGCCGAGCGCAGAGATCGACATGCTCTCCGAGTTGGCCGGGCGCGGACCGGCGCTCGAACTCGGGATCGGCACCGGGCAGGTGGCCCTCCCCTTACATCATCGCGGTATCGCAGTGGAAGGCATCGACGCCTCCGAAGAAATGGTCGGCCGCCTAAGAGCAAAACCAGGCGGCACCGAAATCCCCGTGACGATCGCCGACTTCGCGGCATTCGATCTGGGACGTAAGTTCACACTGGTATACGTTCCCGCCAATACGTTCTTTTGTCTACTCACACAGGACGCACAAGTGGCTTGCTTCCGGGCGGTCGCTTCTCACCTGGTCCGAGGAGGACGATTCCTGATCGAGGCTTTCGTGCCTGATCTGCAATTGTTCGACCACGGCCAGCGCACCGCGACCATCGATCTCGACGTCGACACCGTCGCCATCGATTCCAGCCGCATCGATCCTGCGACACAGCGCATCGACAGCCAGCTGGTGGTCATCCGAGATAATCAGATGCCTCGCACCTACCCGGTGGCGCTCCGGTACGCCTGGCCCTCGGAACTCGATCTAATGGCACGCCTTGCCGGGATGCACCTCGAGCATCGGTGGGGCAACTGGGCTCGAGAGAGGTTCGACTCGTCCTCGACCGGGCATGTCTCGGTGTGGCAGCTCGACTCCTGAGCACACCGCACGGCTGCTCACCGCTTCCCGATCATTCCGTCCAAGCAGGCAACCGTACCGTGAACCGTGCTCCCCGGCCCGGTTCATTGGCAGCTTCGACGACACCGCCGTGCTCATCGACTACTGCCGCGACGATCGCCAGGCCGAGACCGCTGCCTCCGCTTTTGCGAGCACGAGACGTATCCACTCGATAGAAACGGTCGAAGACCTTTGAGATTGCTTCCTCCGGCAGACCGGGCCCGTCGTCGATGACATCAATGACCGCCATGCCTTCCTTCGCGGCGAGTCGGATCAGGACCGGCGTTCCGGCAGGAGTGTGCATGCGGGCATTGCCTAAGAGGTTCGCCAGGACCTGGGCCAGCTGCTGATCGTCTCCGAGAACACGGAGCGAATCCGGTCCCTCGACCGTGATGACCCGGTCCGGGTCGATGGCCTGAGAGTCTGTGACCGCGTCGTGGATGACATGGGCGATATTGACCGGTCGGTGCGCCATCATTTGGCCGCGGTCGAGCCGGGCCAGCAGCAACAGATCACTGACCAGGCGGTGCATCCGGGCCGCATCCGCACCCACCCGCCGCATTGCGTTGTCGAGCCCTTCCTGGTCATCGAGGGCGCCCTTGCGATAGAGCTCGGCATAGCCCTGGATGGCGGCAATCGGGGTACGCAGCTCGTGCGATGCATCGGCAACAAAGGTCTTCAACCGCTCCTGTGCCTCCGCCTCGTGGGCGAACGCGTCCTCGATCTGGCTCATCATCTCGTTGAGCGCCAGCCCCAGTTGGCCCAACTCTGTCGTCGGCGTGGCCTCGGGGACACGGCTGCTCAGATCACCACTACCAATGGCTGTTGCGGTGGCGACCATGTCGTCAACCGGTTGTAGACCCCGACGAACCAGCCACCACGTCGCAGTAGCGCCGATCAGGGCAACACCGGCGCCGGCAAGGAGTAGCAGCGCAAGCAGACGACTGACGGCGGCATCTACCTCAGTGAGCGGCGCCGCCCAGACATCGATATGGCCGTCGGGTTGCTGTTCGTAGAACACGCGATAGTGCATCGAACCATCGACGGCAGGTACGGTCACGATCTCGCGAATCGATGCATCGTCGAACAGATCGCTGATATCGGGCAATGGGTCGGGGGCGTCGCGAAAACCAGATGGATCCTCATACACCACGGTATGAGTCTCATTGAGGACGATGTGAGCTGCCTGGCGCTGTGAAGGATCTCCTCCCCGGTCCGGAACACCGATCGGAAGGACACGGTTCGGCTCGATCCTTATCTGGATGCCACGCAGATCATCGTCAACCTGGTTGGTGAGCACAGCCCGGCTCGATTGCACGACGACCAAACCCACGGCGGCGATCACTGCCACCAGGAGGATGGTAAAGGTGACAACGAGTTGGGTGCGAAGCCTCATCGACGCAGCCTACGGATGTCGCAACATGTATCCGACCCCACGCACCGTCCGCAGCCATTCGGCCACTTCCGGGCCAAGCTTCTTCCTCAGATAGCTCACGTACGTCTCGACTACTGCGGCGTTGCCGTCGAAGTCGTACTCCCATACGTAGTCGAGGATTTGCAGCTTCGAGAGGGCTCGACCCTGGTTGAGCATCAGATAGTGCAGGAGGCGAAACTCCGTCGGGGACAGCTCGACCTCGGTTTCACCCACGAAGACCTGATGAGCATCGCCATCCATCATCAACTCCCCACAGGTGAGCCGGTTGGCGACGGTATCACTGCCGCGGACCCGACGCAGGATTGCCTCGATCCGCAGCGACAGCTCCTCGAGGCTGAACGGCTTGGTGAGGTAGTCGTCGGCGCCGTGGGAAAACCCCATGCGGAGATCCTCCGGCGCATCCCGGGCGGTGAGAAAGATCACGGGTGAGTCGATGCCGTCGCGACGAATCCGCCTACAGACCTCGAACCCGTCCAGATCTGGCATGTTGACATCGAGAACGATCAGATCAGGCAACGTCTCCTTCACAGAGCGCAACGCATCAAAACCGGTGCCGGCACTCATGACCTCGTATCCGGTGAAGCGCAACGCCGTTGCCAGCATGTCGACGAGCGATTCCTCGTCATCGACGACGAGCACCCTCGCTCGCGGCGTGTCGCTCTCATACCTGTCCACAGGTCCTCCCTGAGGCTCGAAGTTCGTGATCTGACTTGCCCACGATAGAGCTGCGCCCTGAGCCGGACCTGTGGAGAGGCTGTGAGGTTGCTGAGAGTGATCAGCGGCGTTGATTCACAGCAGACTCTCGAGCCATCGTCAGCGGTCATCGCCGCCATCGACGGCGAACAAGTCAACACGATGGCCAAGTTGATCTATGTCATTCGCACGCACTCAGCGGGCGATACGGTCACCCCGACTCTCACGAGCGATGGCGCAAAAACAACTGTCGGTGTCTTGTTGGGCAACGCCTGACATACCGGGCCCTGCTCAGCCCAAACGTTCCTGGTTCAGCTCTGCGGTGAGTTCGCGCACCCTGTCGATGCGACTTCTCGCTTCGTCGTCTCTCGTCACCGGATCAAGAGTGGTGCCCTTCCTCGTATCCCAGCGACGGGCGACGGCATCCGGAGCCTCGCCGGTGACCATGGCGGCGGCCTGGGCGGCGGCACCGAGGGCAACCAATTCTGTGTTGTCGGGAATCTGAACAGCGCGACCCGTCATCTGGCCGACGATCCGGCGCCAGGTCTCACCTTTGGCGCCACCACCGACAACCACGACCGGGGCATCATCAGCAATGCCGGAGCTGCGGCTGTCGATAATGTCGAGGGCATCGAGCAGACCGACCACCGCGCCGCGGTATGCAGCTAGAAGGACCTCGCGAGGTTCGGTCGTGTGACGGAGACCAACAATAGTTCCGGCAGAGTGCGGCAGGTTCGGCGTGCGTTCACCGTCGAAGTACGGAAGGACAACCACTCCAGTGTCTTCGGCAACTTCCTCACGGTCGAGGCCAAGCCATCCCGCAATCCGATCCACGGCAACCGTGCAGTTGAGAGTGGCGGCGAGAGGTAGGAAGCGGCCGGTGGCGTCGGCAAACCCTGCAACCATGCCGGTGGGGTCGATAATGCGGGACTCTGAGACCATGAAAGCCGTCCCGGAGGTACCGAGGCTGATCACCGGCACGCCTGATTCCAGTCCGAGGCCGACAGCGGCTCCCGCATTGTCCCCGGTCCCAGGTCCAACCGGGATGCCCTCGGGGATGCCGAGGAACTCCGACGCCGCCTTCGTGACGGTCCCGGCGCGCTCATCCGGCCCGAGGACTTTGGGGAGAAGCGCCGGATCCATCTGGATCAACTCGTGCTCCAGGACGGCGGCAGCGTATTCGCCGGTTTCAGTAGACCACCATGCGGTACCGGAGGCGTCTCCGCGGTCTGATGCACCGACTCCCGACAGGCGCTCGGTGACAAAATCATGAGGCAACCGGATCGCCGCAGTCGCAGCCGCCACATCCGGCTCCATACGACGCAGCCAGGCCCACTTCGTTGCGGTGAATGAGGCGACGGGGACGAGCCCGATACGGTTTGCCCACCAATCGGCGCCGCCGAAGGCTTCAGTCAATGCGGCCGCATCCGGGGCTGATTCAGTGTCGTTCCACAGCTTTGCGGCCCGCAGCGGTCGCCCCGACGAGTCCAGCACGACCATCCCGTGCTGCTGGCCGGCGACCGATATCGCACCGACATCACTCGCCATGCCGGTCATGGCGATCGCGTCGCGCAGGGCGGTCCACCAACCCTCAGGATCTGACTCGCGTGCCCCACCGGTGCCGAACACCTCGTGAGAAGCCCGTCCAATGGCGACCTGCTCTCCCGATTCGAGATCAACAATCAGAGCTTTTGTGGACTGCGTAGAGCAATCGATTCCGGCAACAAGCGTCACGGCAACTCCTTAGTGCTCCCCGGTGTACCCGACCCCGAGACTACAGACCGCAAACGTCCACTCACAAAGCGACGTTTGAGCGAAACAAGTCCGGGGTATCACTCTCGTAGCGAACACAAAGGAGACACCCGTGACACTGGCACTTCTGCTATTGCTACTCGCCCTCGTGGTTGGTGGCGTTGGACTCTTTGTCGAGGCGCTGCGTTGGGTACTGATCATCGCCATCGTCCTCCTCATCGTCGGTGCAATCACCGGCTGGCGCGGACGAGCCCGGATCTGATGCTGACAGCCACTCTTGTCCGAAAGCCGGCGTTCCACTGGGGACGCCGGCTTTCTCCGCCAGAGCCCCGTCGCGCGTCATTTGGCTTGAGAGCACCCAGCTTCTCAACACCCTGTACGACGACTTCATATTCGCCGCAACACCATGACAGCAGCATCGTCGGAGTTTCTGTGCCGGGACGCCTCGGCTGCGATTCGGCTGACCAGTTCCTGTGCTGACACGAAAGGCTTGCTCACCAGATCCATCAGGCGCTGCAGGCTGACTGCCAATGACTCACCGCGCTGCTCAATCACCCCGTCTGTATAGAACACCAGAGAATCGCCCCGCCCCAGGGCAATCTCCGTCGATGCCCGCTCGCCTCTGGTTATGCCCACCGGTGTCCCAGCGGCATGGACCGCGTCCACCGAGTCTTCGGTGATCAGCAGCGGCGGCAGATGCCCGGCAGAACTGAAGGTGATCGTCCCATCGTCGGAGTCGAGCAACCCGTAGGCAAGAGTGGCGACGAACTGGTCAGACTCGTCGACGGCGTAGTCATCGAGCCGCCCCAGCACGTCGACCGGACGAAGACCCGCGTGGGCTAGGCCCGCCAGGGCGTAGCGGAGCCGGACCATGGCGATTGCAGCATCGAGACCATGCCCGACGACATCTCCGATTACGAGTGCGAAACGGCCATCGCGCAGATCGATGACGTCGTACCAATCGCCGCCGATTCTCAATCCGTCCAAGCCGGCTGCATAGCTCGCCGCCACCTCATAGCCGCCTGGTTGTGGCAGATCGCGAGGAGTGAGACCACGTTGTAGCCTGGCGGCGACGCTCCGCTCGAATTCGTATCGCTGTTGCAACTCCTCGAGGTGCAGCCTGCTCTCGGTGACATCGTCGACGACCGCCGCTACACCGACGATCTCGTCGCCGACCTCGACCGGTAGATAGGCGACCTCGAGTACGACAGACCTGCCGCCGTCGGGGGTCACGCTCGCTAGCTCGATCTTGCCCGTCGGCTGTCCGGTCTTGATCACTCTGTGGAGCAACGGTTCGGCCTGATCAGCTACGTGCGGATTCATCTCCCGAACAGTGCGGCCCACGTGTTCGGCGACGCTTCGACCGTGAAGCGAGGCGAGCCGGCGGTTGACGTGCTGGTAACGCAGATCGAGGTCCACAAAGGCAAGCCCAATCGACGCCTGATCGAGGAGTGCATCCATCACAGGGCCCAACTCACGGACACGCCTGGTCGCCCATGCCCGTACGAGCGCGGCCCCACACAGCCCCACAACTGCAGAGACATCCGTTTCATTCGGGACGTTGCCGTCCCACGTGAGCACGAGGACGGCAACGCTGCCCGGCTCGAGAACGACGGGGTAGATGCCCGCGGATTTCTCCGGTCCTTCGTATTCCGGGTGGAGCGTCAGAAAAGAAGGCACCCGGGCGTCGACCACCCGCCACAGCGAGTCAAGCAACGCCGGGGAAGCAGCCAAGACCGCTTTCAAGCGATCGTCGACTTGTTTGACCACAGACTGGGAGCCAACCCGTCCTGGCCCGACCACAAGCACGCCACAAGACACGGCATCCACCGCATGAGCTGCATCAGCGATGATCGCCTCAGCCACCTCATCGACGGCTATCGCAGCGGCGAGACCGGCGGCTAGCGCGCGCAGCGACTTGTACCGCCGCTGGAACGATGATGACTCAGTGCCTGCTATTACGTCCCCTATCTCTGCGACTTGCAGCGTGCATCATATCGGTGCACTCGGATGTGTGACAGCCTGATCATGTGGCGTTCTGGAATCTGTGCACCGGGACCACGAATCATGACGAAGCGGCCTGTGACGCGAAGCTCGCGAAGGGGGTCTAGGAAGGAGGGTGGGCAAGAAGCCAAAGAGCTCGGCACCAAGACGAGGCATCGAACTCGCAGCTCGCACACCTTTGCGAGACCGCCGCCGTCCTATACTCTGCCGTGCTATTACGGAAGGCCAGCCGATCTCGCACGGCGTCCGTACGTACTGATGGGTCGCCACCTGGAGTCTTGCCGAATATGCCCGAGAAGCTGCCGATCGACATCACCACCGACACGCACGGCCA
Organism: uncultured bacterium; assembly: GCA_963731695.1. Taxonomy (GTDB): domain Bacteria; phylum Actinomycetota; class Acidimicrobiia; order Spongiisociales; family UBA5794; genus JAAETI01. The sequence continues at coordinate 23,356 of CAVSWM010000017.1, forward strand.
GTGGACGATTCTACGCGTTGCCGGGGACCTCGACATGGCCACCGCGCCCGAGCTCGAGAAATCGGCCGTCGCTGCTGGCAACGAGCTGGCCATCGAACTGTCCGAAGTTCGTTTCATCGATTCGAGTGGTCTGCGTGCATTGTTTCAGGTCAACCAGGCCATAGACCATGTCGCTCTCGTCGCACCGAGTGCAGTTGTGAAGCGATTGCTGAGCCTCACAGATATGGCTCAAATCTTCGTCGTGGTCGACGAGCTATCTGCGCTGTCCGACTCGGCGTGAGCGGGATCGGAGATCAGACCGCTCACATCGAGCTCCCGGCGGGCCGGGCTGCACGCGCCGCACGCCGGGCGCTTGCCGAAATGGTTTTTGATCTAAGGGCTCGTGACCGATCAGATCTGATGGTCCTGGTCAACGAGGTGGTTGCCGCAGTGGCCACGAACCCCGATGTCCCGGTGAGTCTCGAGGTCATGCGCGACGGAACCGGGATCCGGGTCGAGGCGAGCTGCCAGAGTATTTCCCAATCGATTGATCCCCTGGCCGAGAACCTGCTCGAGACGCTGGCATCATCGTGGTTTATCTCCCCTGGCACCGCGGTGTTCACGCTCGACCACCCGTACACATTCACGGAGGGTGACAACGAACAGAATCTGTTCACCAGGAGTGCTTCGGGTGACTCTGCGGCCAAGGCGGAGCTAGTTGGTCGCTATGAACCGTTTGCCCGGTCGCTGGCGAGGCGGTTTGCGGGACCGAGCCTCAATCGGGAGGAGGTCGAGCAGGTTGCGACGGTCGCCCTCGTCAAGGCGATCGATCGTTTCGATATCGAGCGTGGATTCAAGTTCACGACTTTTGCGGCTCGCACCATCAACGGAGAGCTGAAGCGGTACCTGCGCGATTCGGGATGGTCGCTTCGGGTACCGAGGAGCCTGCAAGAGCTCGGGCTCGAGGCCAAGGTTGCCGCTGAGCAGCTGATGCAATCTGAGGGACGCGAGCCCACTCTCGATGAGCTTGCCGAGCGCATTGACGCCGACCCGGGCGAGGTAGGCCAGGCCCTCCTGGCACGCAAGTCCTTTACCGCTGCCTCGCTAGATGCGCCGCGTGGCCACGAGAACGCACCTGCGCTGCGTAACGTCTTGCCGTCGCATGATGCCCGGCTCGACATGGCGCCTGAATGGTCCGATCTGTCATCGGTCATGGATCGACTACCCGAACGGGAGCAGACAATCCTCTATCTGCGGTTCTATGAAGATCTCAGCCAGTCGGAAATAGCCGAACGAGTCGGAATCTCACAGATGCACGTATCACGACTCCTGGCACGGTCGGTTGAGTCGCTCCGAAAGTGGATGCAAGGATCGGACTAGCCGCTACTCACCGGCGATCTCGAACCAGACTACGGTCCGGCCATTTCCTTCGATGCCCCACCCGCTGGAGAGTCGATCAACCAAGCGGAGACCCATTCCCGAGCCAGGGCGCCTCTGCGCTAACTCTGCGTCATCAAAGCCGGCTCCGGGATCCTCAACCGCCACGCGGAGCGAGTCGGACGACTTGGTAATGCGAATGTGGATCATCTCAGCCTTATCCGGCCCGTGTCTCACGGCGTTGGTCACTAGCTCGCTGACCAAGAGCACGACATCCTCGAGATGGTCCTCGGACACAATCCCGGCCTCGCGCACAAATCGACGCGCAGCAGCGGCCGCAGCAACGTCGGTCGGGATTCTCGTCTCACTCACTTGCATCGGCACCTCTGCTACGCAGTCTCACCCGCAGATTCGGCTTGAATCCGGCAAGCACCTCCAGCCTTAGACGTCAATACCCCCCAATACAAAACCTGAAACCCACTTCCGCAATGAATGTTCACGGGTTTGGCGCACTACCACTCCGGGTATGGCAAGGAAACCCGACACGCGGCAGACAAGCGGGAGTATCAGTGGCCTATACAACCGGTTCTACAGACAAAACCTATCAGACAACAGCGCAGGCGTTGCGCACGCCCGTCGTAGAAGGTGCCCCGCCCCGGAAGATGCTCATCATCGCCGAGGAGCCAAGAATCGCAGAGGAACCCGGCCTGGGACACCCCTCCGCCGGCCGTGTCCTCGTCGTAATTCTGGCCGGAGCCGCTTTTGGTTTGTTAGCCGGGATACTGGCGAGTATCGGCGGTCCAGCGCGAGATAACCCGGCAATGATCGTGGTGGCCGCATGGGGATGTGGCCTCGGCTCCCTAGCTGGCCTCATCGCCGAAATCGTCAGGCAGGCGTTCTTTGTCAATCCTGGGCCGTACACACACTACATCGTTGCGGCATCTGCATTCCGGATCGAGAGGGTCGACGAAGACAATTCGACCGTTGAACGCCTGCCGCAGAAGGTTATGCCGATGCAACGAGAAGAGAGGGACGAACTGATATGAAGCAGGTTCCCACACAGAAGCTACGCCCGATCGAACGCGTCGTGCGCCAGATGCGTGGTCAGGGCCACGGGATCAGCGAAATCGCCGATCGGATACAGAAGAGCCCGGGTTTCGTGCGGCGGATGCTCAAATGGATGAAGCTCGAGCGGAACGGTCGACGGCACCGGCCCGGTCCACGCCCGATTGAGCGGCGTGTTATCGCGCTCCGCTCAAACGGTGAGACCTACTCGATGATCGCAAAGCGCTTGGGACGGACCGCACGTTCCATCAGGCAGGTCGAGGGCTTGACCTACATCAAGCACGGCCGGGACGCCCGGTCCTTCAACCACGGCACCAAACTGCTCGAAAAGACGAGCGCAGAGGCACGACGAAGGAAGAAACTCCGCTCCGCCACCGACTCACCGGGAGTGTGACACAGACTATGGCTGAAGAGACCCAACTGATGGTGTGGATCGATCAGGATCTGTGCACCGGAGACGGCATCTGCGAAGAGATCTGCCCCGACGTATTTATGGGGCGAGATGACGGCCTGTGGGTGGTCAAGGAAGAGTCGAGCAACTTCGGGGAGACAATCATCTTCGACGGAGACGACGGAGACGGCCATGGGCCCGACGGCGCCAGGGGTGTAGCCAGGATCCCGGATGATCAGATCGAAATTGCCGTTGAGGCCGCCGAGGAATGCCCGGGCGAGTGCATCATGATTGAGCCGTTTGACGCGGCGATGATGACCGCTCGTCTCTGAGGCCGGCGCGTGACCAATTCAGCCGTCACCCGTATCTACTCTATCGCAGTTGATGACGCCGAAGATGATGGGTGTCCGGATCTGCCCGACGGCGAGTGCCGCGAGGTCCCCGAGAACGCTGCCAGGCTCATCGGATCCCTCACATTGACCAAACTGGGTGACCGTGTTGTCGACCCAAAGACCACTCTTCCGTGGCTGATGCACGCAGTCGGTGCCCCGTCGTTTGGAATCAACCTGTTGGTCCCCATCCGCGAAGCCGGGTCGCTGCTACCTCAAGCGTTGTTGGTCGGCTGGGTGCGACGGTTCGCTTTGCGGAAGCATGTCTGGATCATCGGCAGCATCGGGCAGGCGATTGCCGTGCTGGCCCTCGCAGCGAGCGCGACTCTGTGGTCTGGCGCAGTTGCTGCCGCAGCGATGCTGCTCTCGCTCGCCATGTTTGCCATATCAAGGTCACTCTCCTCCATATCTGCAAAGGACGTGATCGGCAAGACGATTCCCAAAGGCCAACGTGGATCGATCACCGGCATTGCAGCCTCGATATCCGGGGTTATCGCCATGGCGGCCGGCGGTACGGTTGCCCTGCTCGGCGGCACGACCGAGTCGACATTGCTGGCGGTAGTCGTCGCAGCGGCGGCCGCTCTCTGGGTAGCCGCCGGTGGGCTGTTTGCGTCAATTGAGGAGCATCAATCGGGCCACGATGACACGCTTGGGGCCGAACCAATCGTCTCGATACTCAGACGTGATCGGCATTTTCGAAGGTTCATTGCGGCGAGATCGTTGCTCCTGGTCACTGCGCTCAGCCCTCCTCTGGTTGTCGTGTTGGCCGCCTCAGCCTCCGCAACTCTGCGCGGCCTCGGCCCGTTCGTGATTGCCGCGGGGACCGCCTCGTTCGTCGGCTCACCGGTGTGGGGCCGACTCAGCGATCACTCCAGTCGCTCCGTGATGGCGGCTGCTGCGCTAAGTGGAGGGCTAATCGTCTTTGCGTTTCTGTTTGCCCGCCAGCTCGTCGGTGACCCACTCTGGCTGACGGTCACTACTTACTTTCTGCTCGCGGTGGCCCACGCTGGCGCACGTATGGGGAGAAAGACCTACGTGGTAGACATGGGCACAGGCGACCAGCGCACCAACTATGTAGCTGCCTCCAACACGGTCATCGGCGCTGTGCTGCTGGCTTCGGGGGCCATCTCGACTCTGACCGGCTTTCTCGGTAGTCAGTGGACCCTGGGCGGCCTTGCTCTGGCAGGCGTCGCCGGAGCCTTTACCGCCAGGGGGTTACCCGAGGTGGAAAAGGCCTGATCGGCTACCAGGCCTGCGGTGCGTCGCTAGCCGGGAACGACTCTTTCCCCCACTCCTCGACGACCGAGTTCCCGTCCTCGGTCCTTTGCTCTTGCTTTGGCTCTTGCGTTGGCGCGGATTCACCGGGGACCTCGCTCCTACGACGCTTGAGAATCAGAGCTGCGATGACGGTGACAATTGCGGCGACGGCGATTGCGTATACGGCCTTCATGATGTTGGCCTCCTCTGTTGGTCGGATCGCCGCGGAAGTACCCAATCCGGCTGCTTACCAAACCTCGTTTCGACCTCTCCGAGTTTGCATCCCGGCGCAATCGGGTAGGTCCCAGACGTAAAGCGAGAAAGAGGTTCCATGGAGTTTACTGAGAATGCACGTGTCTTTACCGCCCGCGACGACGATCTCGGCAGGGTCGAGCGCGTCATCATTGATCCGGTGGCAGACGAGATAACACACCTGGTGATACGCAAGGGCATCTTCCTGCCTGAGGAGAAGATCGTGCCTGTGTCCGACATCGCGACAGCCACTAAGGAGCGCATCAATCTCAAAGACAACGCAAGCCCCGATGAATACCAGCACTTTGAAGAAAGCCACTATGTAGCGGTCGACACGTCCCACCCTGCAGAAGTTTCGGGTTCCGTGGCCGCGGAGCCGACCATTCCGCCGCTCGCGTGGTATGGGCCTTACGGGGCTCCTATGCCCCCTGAGTTGCCATACACAAGGACCGTGACGGCTCGAAATATCCCGGAGCGAGCGGTTGTCTTGGAACCCAAGTCGCCTGTCTTTTCGAAGAATCTCGACGAGATAGGGACGGTCAACGAGATCATCGCGAATGACGAGGGCCGGGCGACGCACCTGGTCATCAACTACGACGTACCCGCCCCGGAGAGGGCTGTCCCGATCACCTTTGTGCAACGCATCGGTGAGGGCGGCGTTCACCTGAGTGTGGATACGAGCACCCTAAGTGCACTCCCGCCGTTCGACAGAGACAGGTACGCGTGGGACAACAACGGCGAGTCCGGCGCCAGCGGATCGGACGACCCCGTGACGCCCCTCGCCGGCGTCCACGGACTGCAGAGGGTACTCGGCGATCTGGTTGACCTGACTCTCCAGATCCAGCATGTGCGCTGGAACATCGACGACGATGCCGAGACACTACGCGAGCAGTTGGATGACTTCGACGCACTCGTCAGAGCAGGTTGCGACGCGATTGCGGCGCGGATGCGGAATCTCGGCGTCACTCCCGACGGTCGGATCAACACTGTCTATCAGGACCTGACCTACGAGCCATTGGATCCGGGCCCATACGACAAATCCACTGCACTCAAAGCGTTCACCTCCCGACTAGCCCGGATGGCCAAACGGATGCGTCAGGCGATCGATACTGCCGACGACACAGACCCCGAATCGGCGGTCGTGCTCCGCTCGCTATCTGACGAATTGCTCACGTGGACCAACAGCTTCGAGGTGAGAGTGTGATCCACGCAGCGCACCATCGCGCACCGACGACTTCTTGACCAACTCTTTCAGGGAGGGGTGGAAGATATCTTCCACCCCTCCCTTTCGTTTGTCCAAAACCACCTTCACATCCCTTGAACGCTCGTTTAAGATATTGAACATGCGTTTAAGCGATGACCGCACCACTACTGCCCGGATCCGGGACGCCGCCATACAGTGCTTCGCCGAAGACGGTGTGGCTGCAACCAGCATTCGAGCGATCGCCACCAGGGCGGAGGTATCGCCCGGGCTTGTCATCCACTACTTCGGCTCGAAAGAGGATCTCCGGACTGCCTGCGACGAGTATGTCGCTGCAGCCATTCGCGAAATGAAGAGCGAGGCGATGGAAACCGGCGCCGGCTTCGATCCGCTGGAAGCCTGGCGCCGCCAGGCCAGCGGGCCGCCGATCACGAGATATCTGGCAAAGACCCTGGGCGACGGATCACCACATGTGGCTGCGATCGTTGACGAGATGGCGGCGGATGCCGCAGCGTACATGGAGGTTGGTGTGACCACCGGCATGATCACGCCGAGCCATTATCCCAAGCAGCGGGCGGCAATCCTGACCATCTGGGCTCTCGGAGCACTGGTCCTTCACGAACATCTCGAACGGCTGATCGGAATCGACATCACCAGGAATCTGTCCGACGACCCAAAGGCAGCCGGCAACTATGTCGGCCCCGCATTGGAGCTCGCGGGAGGGTTCATCACAGACACGACGCGCAAAATGATGGCATCGGCATTCGTCGACGCCCCGGATGAACACGAAAAGGAAGACATATGAGCGACCAGGCCGCGATCCGTACCGACAAGCTGACCAAGCACTACGGTGACTTCCCGGCGCTTGTCGACCTCAACCTCGAAGTACGCACCGGTGAGATCTTCGGCTTCCTCGGCCCGAACGGTGCAGGCAAGACGACGACTATCCGCACCCTCCTCGACGAGATCAGGCCGACAACCGGCAAGGCGACCATCCTCGGCATGGATACCCACGCTCAGTCGGTGGAGATCCGGAGACACATCGGCTACGTCCCGGGTGATCTCGCCATGTACCCGAACCTGACCGGTCGCGACACGATCACGTACTTTGCCAATCTTCGGGGCGGCGTGGATTGGGACTTTGTCGAGTCGCTTGCCGACCGGCTCGATGCCGATCTCAGCAAGAAGGTCGGCGATCTCTCCTCGGGTAACCGCCAGAAGGTCGGCCTCATCCAGGCGTTCATGAACAAGCCTGAGCTTCTCATCATGGACGAGCCGAGCTCGGGTCTCGACCCATTGGTGCAACGCGAGTTCCAGAAGATGATGCGGGAGGTCGCCGACAGCGGCCGCACGATCTTTCTCTCCAGCCACACGCTCTCCGAGGTGCAGCGGGTCGCCGATCGGGTGGGGATTATCCGCCACGGCAAGTTGATCGCGGTCGAGGGTGTAGCCGAGCTCAGATCCAAGGGCATCCGCACTGTCACGATGATTTTCGACGAGCCGGTGGACGAATCCGAGTTCGACGCTGTCCCCGGTGTCCGCGAAGTCACCGTCGACAACAGTCACGTCGTCGTCTCCTTCGACGGCCACATGGCCGAACTGCTGAAGGCGGCGAGCAACGGTCACCACCTCCTGGACATCAGCACACAGGAAGCGGATCTGGAGGAGATCTTCCTCACCTACTACGAGGAGGTGCGTTCCTGATGCTGACCTCGGTCTTCACCAAGACCGTGCGAGATCGTTGGCGGGGAATGGCGATAGCCGTGGTCTCGCTCGGCCTTGGTCTGCTGCTCGCTATGTACGTCTACAGGGGCTTCGCCACAGATGTCCTCAGCAAGCTCCCCGAAGCGTTCCGATCGTTGATGAACATCCCCGAGAACGCCGACGTCGCCAGTCTTGCCATTGCCGTCTTCTACGGCATGTACGGTGCGCTCACCCTCGCCGGGATGGCGATCGCCATGGGCGCCGCCTCGATCGCCGGTGAAGAGCGTGACGGGACCCTGGGGCTTCTACTGGGCAATCCCAAGAGTCGCAGCAACGTGCTCGGCGGCAAGATCGGCAACATGGCGGCGCTTGTCACAGCAGCCACCGTCGCCCTCTGGGCCCTTGCCTATCTCGTTGCGGGACTGCTCGGAGTTTCCCTCGGCGGCCTGCACGTGGCCGGGTACGGCGCACATTTGTGGATCAATGCGCTCTTCTACGGGATGCTCGCGTGCGCTCTCGGCGCCTGGACGGGGAACCGCGGGGCCGCCATCGGGGTACCCACCGGCCTAATGATCCTCGGGCTCATCCTCACTGGTGTGTTTCCGCTGATCAAGGGCTGGGAGAATTTATCCAAGGTCATCCCCTGGTACTACTTCAACGGATCGCAACCCGCCAGCAATGGATTCAGCGCGGGTCATTTCGCGGTGTTGCTGGTCGCGACGTTGTTGCTGGGAGTGGCTGCCCACGTCGGGATCAATCGGCGCGACCTCAAGGGGCAGACGGTCGGCACTACCCTCGTCGACCGTCTCCGGGAACACCCTATGACCAAGAAGATCGCCGACCGAGTCGCCGGGTCCATAAGGGTCTCCCGCATCTGGCTGAAGACATTCTCCGAGCACCAGGGACTCTTCATCGTCGTCGCCTACATCATGTTCCTCATGTCGGCCATGGTGGGTCTGCTCTACAACCTCATGGACCAGGTCTTGCTCCAATACACCGACCAACTCCCCGAAGCGGTATGGGCGTTTGTCGGATCCACAGCCAAAGGGATGAGCACCCCCCAGGACTTCTACGAAGGAGAGATATTCGGCCTGATGGCCTGGATGGCGGTGATGGTGATGACCGTGACCATCGGCTCCCGAGCCTTGGCCGGCGAGGAAGCCAACCGCACGATGGGTTTGCTGCTGGCCAACCCGATCCGACGTTCCACCGTCGTCGTGGAGAAGACCTACACCATGACGGTCTATGCCGTCGTCGTCGGCTTTGCGACCTGGGCCGGGGTCTGGATCGGCTCGCTGCTCGGCGGTCTCGGGATCAGTGCCCTCGACATCGCCGCGGCGACGTTGCTGGCGGTCCTGGTCGGTCTCGTCTTTGGGGCGCTGGCCCTGCTCCTCAGCGCCAGCACGGGGAGGACGAAAGTTGCCCTATACGGCACTATCGGGATCACATTGGTGATGTTCCTCGTCAACTCGATCGCCATCCTCAACCACACCGTCGACCTGGTTGCCGCGTTCACCCCGTTCGGCCACTACCTGACGAATTCCCCACTCACCAACGGAATGGATTGGGGCAACGCAGCAGTGCTCACGACAGCTTTCCTGGTCCTCGTGGCCTTGTCGGTATACATGTTCAATCGCAGAGACCTCAGACAGAGCAATTGATCAGGACAACCGGATCTTGACAAAAGGTAAAACGGTCCCGGACATGGCGTGCATAAAGGTATAGGCTGTACGCGATGTACACCCAGTGCTCTCTTTCCTGGGGTTCAGATCTTGTCCGCGGCAGTTGCCCGGACCGGATCAACCTGCCGGTAAGTGCCGAAAGATCGCTGAATAGACGACGGCAACGGACCGACAAAGAAGAGAGATACGTTTTCCATACCCGTACGACGGAGGCGTAGGAGTGACCAATTCTGTATCGGCGTTCATGGACGAGGTTGTCCGACGAAGCCCCGGCGAACCCGAATTCCACCAAGCGGTGACCGAAGTCACCGAGTCCATCTTCCCGGTACTCGATGGGTACCCGGAGATCCGCAAAGCCAAGATCCTGCAGCGGATGGTTGAGCCCGAGCGAGTGGTCATGTTCCGCGTGCCCTGGGTCGACGACGAGGGCGAGATCCAAGTCAACCGTGGTTTCCGGGTAGAGATGAACAGCGCCATCGGCCCATACAAGGGCGGCCTCCGCTTTCACCCAAGCGTGAACCTCGGCATCCTCAAGTTCCTCGGATTCGAGCAGGTGTTCAAGAACTCTCTGACCACGCTCCCTATGGGCGGCGGCAAAGGTGGCGCCGACTTCGACCCCAAAGGCAAGAGCGACATGGAGGTCATGCGCTTCTGTCAGTCATTCATGAACGAGCTCTGGCGTCACATCGGATCGCGTACCGACGTCCCGGCAGGTGACATCGGTGTCGGAGGTCGCGAAATCGGCTATCTCTTCGGACAGTACAAGCGGCTGGCCAACGAGTTCGCCGGGGTGCTAACCGGCAAGGGGTACGGGTGGGGCGGGAGCCTGATCCGGCCGGAGGCCACCGGCTACGGTGCCGTGTACTTCGCCGAGGAGATGTTGAAAGTCAAAGACGACAGCCTCTACCAGAAGACATGTCTCGTCTCCGGGTCCGGCAATGTCGCCCAATACGCCGTTGAGAACATCAACCGGATCGGTGGCAAAGCGGTAACCCTGTCCGACTCGAATGGCTACATCCACGACCCGGACGGCATCGACGACGAGAAACTCGCCTGGGTCATGGAACTGAAGAACGTCAGGCGCGGCAGAATCTCCGAGTACGCCGATCACTTCGGCGTCGACTACTTCGAAGGAAAGCGTCCATGGAGTATCGAGGGCGCCCAATGCGTGTTCCCATGCGCCACCCAGAATGAGCTTGACCTCGAGGACGCCAAGACCCTCGTGTCAAACGAAGTGCGGCTGGTTGCAGAAGGCGCAAACATGCCGACTGTGCCCGATGCGGTGCGACTGTTCCAGGATGAAGGCGTGTTGTTCGCCCCTGGCAAGGCAGCCAATGCGGGTGGTGTCGCCACCAGCGGCCTCGAGATGTCCCAGAACGCCGGCCACACCTCTTGGGACCGCAACACCGTGGACAAGAAGCTCCGCGACATCATGGTGGAGATCCACAAGAACGTGTACCAGGCGGCCGAATCGCATGGCACACCGGGCAACTACGTCAACGGTGCGAACATTGCCGGCTTCCTGCGGGTTGCTGGTGCGATGCTCGCACAGGGTGTCGTCTGACCCGACGGATTTGGACACTCTATGGCCCGCGATAATGCGGAAGCAGTGGAGGCATTTATGGCTAGAAAGTCGGTTGGATACTTCGAAGGCACGGACTCGCTGCTGCTCACGAGCTTGATCTGTGCCGGTTACGACACTCTCCCCGTTTCCAACGGGGTCGATCACCATGGCAAGAACGTACGGCGGATTAACCAACAGGAGAAATACGACATCCTGATCGGCTATCCCCACAAGCTCTATGCGCCGGTGGAATACGACCTACCGTATCAAGAGGTGTTTCACATCTGCAGAACGTACAGCATCCCGGTATTGCTCGAGGTGCCCGAGGACTTGAAGGAAGCTGCGGGGCGCCTCATGCCGGATCGGCCAGACGTTGTTGAGTTTCTCGATCCGTCCGAGATTCTGGCCCGGGCTTTGGAACTGCTCGCCTAGACCGGAAGATCGAGAGATGACAAGAAAATCCGTCGGCTACTTCGAAGGCACCGACTCCCGGTTGCTCACCCACCTGATCATGTCCGGGTACGACACGATCCCGGTCTCGAACGGCTCCGACAACCACGGCCAATCCGTAGCGTTGATCAACAACCAGAACCGGTACAACATCCTGATCGGCTATCTGCACAAGATCACGGCACCCGAAGATGACGGTGTCCAGACCGACCAGATATTCCATATCTGCAAGACATACAGCATCCCCCTCCTGCTCGAAGTGCCCGAACATCTCCAGGATGCAGCCAGACGAGTTATCCCCGAGGCTCCACCAAATATCGAGCTGCTCGATCCGAAGGACACCCTGAACCGGGTCCTCGAACTCCTCAGGTAGAGAGCAGTGCCACTCTCCGGAATACTCGTCGCCGATTTCTCGCGCGTGCTTGCGGCACCCCTGATGTCGATGCAGCTGGCCGATCTCGGCGCTGACGTCATCAAGGTGGAACGTCCCGGGTCCGGGGACGACACACGGGCGTGGGGGCCACCGTGGGCCGTCGACGGCACGTCGACCTACTACGTGGGTCTGAACCGGGGCAAACGCTCCGTCGTGCTCGATCTCGACGATGCCGGTGATCGTGTTCTTGCAGGCCGTCTTGCCGGACGGGCCGACATTCTGGTGGAGAACTTTCGGCCCGGTCTCATGGACGAGCTCGGCCTCGGCTATAGCACCCTCCGCATCTCCAATCCCGGGCTCATCTACTGCTCGATATCGGGTTTTGGCAGCCGGGGCCTCAGCGCAGGGCTTCCCGGCTATGACTTGTTGATTCAGGCGATGAGCGGCCTGATGAGCGTCACAGGTCGATCAGCGGACACTCCCACCAAGGTCGGTGCTGCGATCGTTGACATGGCCGCCGGACTGTATGCGACTGTTGGTGTGCTGGCCGCCCTCCACGAGCGGTCGAAGACGGGACGTGGAAGACGCGTCGAAGTCTCACTGTTCGATGCCGCGCTGAACGCGCTCTTGAACCAGGGATCTGCGTACCTCAACGCCGGCGTGGTCGCGACGGGCCAGGGCAACCGTCATCCGTCGATCGCACCGTATGAGGTGTTCTACGCAACCGACCGGGAATTCATCCTTGCCGCCGCCAACAACAAACTGTGGCTTGCGACATGCCGGGTAATCGGAAGGGATGATCTCGCCACTGACACCAGATACGCCACCAACTCCAAGCGACGCGTCAACGTGGTGACGCTGATCAGAGAGCTGAATGAAGTGTTTGCGACCCAGAGCGCGGACTACTGGATCGAGCACTTGCGCGCTGAGGGAGTTCCAGCTGGGCCTATCAACGGGATTGATGAGGCGTTCGAGTGGGCTTTGGAGAACGGCCTGGACCCGGCGATGACCCACGAGGAGACAGGTGTGAAGACCGTCCAGCCACCGATTCGGCTCGATGGAACGGCCGTCAGCTCACCAATGCCTCCCCCCGGCCTCGACGAGCACGGTGAGCAGATCAGAGAGTGGCTGGCTCAAGAGGAGCCGTGATTGCGAAGGATCTTGTTGTAATCGGCCCTGGTGTTGATGTCGACAGGTGCCGGCATGGCGAAGTCGACGTAGCTCACGTAGCCGTGCGGGGCCGACTCCAGAAAACGCCAGACGCCCTTTGCTCCTTGCACCTGGGCCGCCTCTCGCAGTGCCGGGGCTGAAAACACGAGGGGGTGAGCGGGCCCGTCGGTGTATCTCGATAGGGCCGCCCACGGGTGGTTATCACGCCACTCGTCGGTCAACCGGTCGATCATCTCAGTTGTCACGCCGGGCATGTCGGCAAGCAGCACCACGACGGCATCACAATCCTCGAGTGCCGCGGCCCCGACCCGGAAGGAAGACATGTTCCCGGAACGGTATTCCGGGTTGGCCACGATCTCAGCGTGTCCTCCGGCGACGGTGGCAGCAACCTCTTCGGCTCGATACCCGGTGATCACGACAATCCTGTCGAGCTGTGAGCCCTCTGCCGCATCGACGATCCGGGCGGCAATGGTTTGAGACCCGAGCGGCAGCAGCTGCTTGGGCACCGGCGCACCCATACGCTCGGACAGCCCGGCAGCAAGCACCATGCCACCTATCTCACACATCTATTCGCCCTTCACGGCTGGCGGATCGCGTTCGACGGCCAAACGATACTCGTCACCCGACGGATCTCACCCGGGACCGCCATACACCGCCCCGGTATCCCGGCGTGGGCTCCAGCCGTTGCGCAAAAAGGGTTGACAAGCCTGCCGCCATTGCTGCAACTATTCTTCATCATCGTCCCGGATTGCAGCGACGGTGGATCAGCCGATCGCTGCTGCAAATGCCGCGACGCCTGGAGAGGAGCACTGATGTTGTTCGGCGACCATCTCGTCGTCTTTCGTGGAGGCGGTGATCTGGCAACCGGTGCCGTGTATCGGTTGCGACGCGCCGGCTTCCCCGTTCTGGTTCTCGAGCTAGACCAGCCGTTGGCCATCCGGCGCAGCGTCGCGGTAGCGACTGCGATTGTCGACGGTCGGGCGCTGATCGAGGACCTGGACGCCATCTACATCCAGGATGTTGAAGAAGCTGTGGCCGTGGCCCGCTCGGGTGCCATCCCGGTGGTGGTGAGCCCAACGTTGATCCAGCTGCCCTGGGAGCCATCTGTGGTTATCGATGCCCGCCATGCCAAGGCGAACATCGACACCACCATCAACGATGCGCCCCTTGTGGTTGGTCTCGGACCGGGCTTCACTGCCGGGGTTGATTGTCATGCCGTCATCGAGACCATGCGTGGCCATTACCACGGTCGTGTCATCTGGGACGGATCCCCGGCGGCGAATCCAGGCGAGCTGGATCTGCTCGGCCTGAAATCGTCGGAGCGGATCGTACGCGGCACCGACCTTCGGCATTCTCAGTTGGAAAGTCGCCATCGGCGATCTCGTAGCCGCGGGTGACGTGCTCGGCGATATCAACGGCGTCCCGGTCCGCTCTCGCATAGGAGGAGTGGTCAGGGGCCAGCTACCGGCCGAGTATGAGGTCGAATGGAACTGGAAGATCGCCGAAGTCGACTCCCACACAGACACCGGCGCCTGCTTTGAGATCTCCGACGAGGCCCTGGCAATCGGTGGTGGGGTTGTCGAGGCAGTACTCACCTGGCTCAACGACCGCAAGCCCAGGTGACTTCGTTCAAGGAGCTGCTCGGGCTCGGCGACCATGAGTTGATCTCGCTTGTCGGTGGAGGAGGCAAGTCCACTCTGCTGTTCGCTCTCGGCAGGGAACTGGCTGAAGCAGGCAGCCGTGTGATTCTCACCACCACGACCAAGATGGGACGTCAACAGGCATTGACAGCCCCATCGGTCTGCTGGTCGGCCGACGTCGACTGTGCCATCGATGCGCTCGATGGCACAGGGCCGGTCATGCTGGTTACCGGCGGCGACGACCACAAGGTGACCGGCCCACCTCCCGGTGTCGTTGATCGCCTGTTCGCCGTGTCGGGAGCCGACTACGTGATCGTCGAGGCCGACGGGTCCAGGGGGAAACCTCTCAAAGCCCCCGCCGACCACGAACCGGTGATTCCGAGCGCCACTACAACCGTTGTGATCCTGGTTGGGGTTGATGCGATCGGGAAGCGGCTGTCGGCTGCGGCGCATCGTATCGAGCGTGCGATCGTGTTCACCGGACTGCTCCCCGACCACGAGCTCACCGCCGCAGACTGCGCCCGGATCCTCACCCACCCCGATGGCTTGCTACGTGCATGTCCGGCCGATGCCCGCGTGATCATCGCCATCACCAAAGTTGGCCCCGCCGAGCAAGCTGCCGCGTTCGCGCTGCGTCATCGGCTCGTCACCCACCCGCGGATCGCCCACGTCGCACTATTCGAGCGGGCTTCTCCCGGATAGACCTGTGCCGACCCGGCGCCGACGAGACCGGATGGGGGTGGCTCCCCCAACGCTCTCCTAACCGAGCGCCCTCTGCAGGAACGCAGCCATTTGACCGCGGGTGACATAGTCGTTCGGGCAGAACCGGTCATTGACCGGTGGGTTGCAGCCCTTGGTTATCCCCGCCGTTGCCAACTTCTCGATGCTCGACTCGAACACCGATCCGTTGTCATCGACAAAGTCAACCGAACCAGAATCGGTCAGCCCGAGCGCCCGCACCAGGAACGCCGCCATCTGACCCCGTGTCACATTGGCGTTGGGACAGAACATGTCATTCCACGGCGGATTGCAGCCGGCCGTGACCCCGGCAAACGCCAGCTTGTCGATCGAGTCCTCAAATATCGACCCGTCGTCGTCAATAAAGAAGTCGCCCGATCCTGAATTCGTGTAGCCGAGCGCCCGCACCAGGAACGCCGCCATCTGACCCCGTGTCACATTGGCATTCGGACAGAACATGTCATTCCACGGCGGATTGCACCCCTGGGTGATTCCGGCGCCCGACAGCCATTCGATGGCCTGCTCGAAAATCAGACCGTCGTCGTCGATGAAGTCGCGGGCGGTGGTGAACGAACCCGTAGGGCCTATGGCCCGATTATCGCCGGCGTCGTACGCTTCAATCACAAAATCATACGTTGTGTTCGGCCAGAGGCTAGTGACGGTGAACGACTCCGATCCGGTCTCAGCCTGGAAAAAGCCGTCGATGTACACCCGGTAGCCTACGACCGTGTCATTGTCAGACGCCGCCGCCCATGACAACGTCAGCTGATCCTTGAGGATATTTGATGCAGCAAGCGCAGCGTCCGGCCATGTCGGTGGGCTCGAAACATCACCGATGTCGGTCACCTCGAGGGCAAGTGCCCCGAAGTCGCCGTAGCCACCTACCTGGAGCCAATACGTCTGGCCCCCGTCTACCTCCGCAACTATTTCCGATTGAAGGGTCCCTTCGTAGTCATCGTTGCATTCGACGGGGGTGAGCTGACCAACGGTCGTGCCCTCGTATAGGCCCAACGTCGTGTCGAAATCGCTCCCGGAGGTGTCGATCGTCACGGTGGTGTCGTAATCCGGTATCAGTCGGTACCAGATGGTGGCCGAAATCCCGTCGACATAGGCGCCGTCAGCCACACACATGGTCGGCTCACCCGACTGTACGGTCGCACGCACGGTGGAGGCGGTGGAAGACGACGGAGAGCTCAACGAGGTGGCATCCTCGAACGGATCATTCCCGGGCCAGGGCAAAGCAAGCAGCGACAGTGCATCCGCAACATCGATCCGCGGCATCACCCATCCGGCCGCAGAGATGGTTACCGGTGAGTATTTGATAGCAGCGAGGATGTTGCTGACGCTCGCGTTGGGATATGCCTCCCGCAACAAGGCCCAGGCGCCGGCGACGTGCGGCGCCGCCATCGAAGTGCCGCTGAATGAGGCGTAGCCACCGCCCGGTACCGACGAAGTGATGGACGACCCGGGAGCGATCACATCAACCATCTCACCCACATTCGAGAAGTCCGATCGGATGTCGCTTTTGGTACTGCTGGCAACGGTGACCGCAGTCGAGATGCAACCGGGAGCGCCAACACCATCGGCCGCATATTCGTTACCGGCCGATATGACAGTGGCGACACCCGCACCGAGCAGATTGTCGATCGCCAGCTTCCGGGAGTCGTAGTCACATGCCGATGAGAACGTCGAAGAGCCCCCGATGCTCATGTTCACGGACGCGACCTTGTACGTGTCACGGACTGAGTAGATGTACTCGAGGCCCTTCAGCTGATCCGACGGATATGAGCCGGCGCTGCCCGAGGCATCCGAGAAGACCTGTACGGCGACGATGTCGGCATCGGGGGCCACACCGGCAAAAGTCGGCGAGTCGTACCCGGCCGCGATCCCGGCGACGTGAGTGCCGTGGTCGCACTCGGCGGCATAGTCGCATGGCGCCGCGGCGCCGGTGCCTTGCTGCTCGGTCAATCCGTTGGGGCAGTCACCGGTGGAGCTGAAGCACGCCTCACCCACGACCCGTCCGCCAACGAACGAATGGCTACGGTCGACACCGGTGTCGAGAATGGCAACCGACTGGCCGGTGCCGTCATAGCCGAGGCCCCAGACATCGTCGGCGTTGATCAGGGGAACCGATTCGGTGAGGGAGACACTGTCGATCTCATCGAGCTGCACCCTGGCGGCCAAACCCGAATCGAGCAGACGCACCAGAGCAGACGCGTCGAGCTCCAGCGCTAGGGCAGGGACGTAGTCGTACTCGTAGACCACCCGGTAGCCCTCCCGGCCCAGCCCGTCGATCAGCTCTTGCTGTAGGGATGCGATCACGTTCGATTGAGAGACCCTTTCAACCGGGTCGAGCAGCTGCTCGGGCGCCCACAGTGCCTGGAGGGTGACGATGACTCGCACGGTTCCCTGCGTAGCTGCGACAGCCTCCAGTTCATCGAAACTCGCCGCCGAAGCAACCTCGAACCGGGTATCGCTCGTCAAATCCGTCCGGTCGAAAGCAGGTCCGCCTCGGACGACACTGTCCTCGGCGTCTTGTTCCGAGTCACCAGAGGGCGCAGCGACGCCGGCCGTCGAACCACTCAGGATCAGAAGGACGACTCCTGCGATGCCCACGCCCCTAATCGCACGTCGCGATAACCGACCCATCTGTCCTCCTTGTGTACACAGCCGAGCCTACTGTCTGGGATCCGATCACAGCCGTCGTAGAGATCGAGAACTGGTCGGATGTGACGCCGTGCCCGGCCAGCCCCGACCGGTACGAGGGACATCGACGAGGTTCTCGGGAAATCAGCATGAGGGGATGGCGTCGGGCGAGATCGGGAGATACTCAACACCCTTCTAGCATGGCACAGTGCGTCTCATCATTCGACTAGCCATCGTTGCAATGGTGGCAACCGCGTTCAGCCCGCTGCTCAGCGCCGCTGCCGAGCTGCCCCCCGGCGGGTCGTTCGTTGACGACGATACATCGGTGCACCAGGGAGCCATCGAGGCAATTGCTGCAGCAGACATCACCAGAGGCTGTGACCCTCCCGCGAATACGAAATTCTGCCCCGGAGCTACAGTTTCCCGGGGCCAGATGGCCGCATTCCTGGCCAGGGCACTCGATCTTCCCGAAGCGAGCCATGCTGGCTTTACAGATACCGCCACATCAGTATTCGCAGGAGACATCGACCGGATTGCCGCCGCACACATCACATACGGATGCAACCCGCCGGACAACGATGCGTTCTGTCCGAAGCTAGACGTCACCCGCGGGCAGATGGCCGCATTCATGGCCCGGGCGCTCGAGCTACCAGTCACCGCCGGGGACAGCTTTATCGACGACGACGGATCACCGTTCGAAGGCTCAATCGAGGCCCTGCGGGCGGCCGGGATCACCGTCGGGTGCAATCCACCCGACAACGACCGTTTCTGCCAGGACCGGCATGTGACCCGCGCCGAAATGGCGACCTTTCTGGCACGCGCCCTCGGCCTCGATACCCCGGTGATCACGCCCCGCCCGTATCAGATCGACGTGATCGACCGAGCCTCCTGGGGTGCCGAGCCGGTGCGCGGACCACTCACCAATCATGAGATCGAGCACATTACGATCCACCATTCAGACTCATCGCTCAGCGTCACCGGCCCCGCACAATTCCGCTCCTGGCAGGCGTGGCACTTCCACCTGGGTTGGCCCGACATTGCCTACCACTTCATGATCGGCCGCGACGGCAACGTCTACGAAGGCCGCCCATATGCGGCCGTCGGCGACACAGCGACTGAATACGACCCAACCGGCCACCTCCTCATAGTCGTCGAGGGCAACTTCGACGAAGTCGAGCCGACTACGGAGCAGGTGGAGGCGCTTGCTCAGATGGTTGCCTGGGGATCGGTGCAATTCGATGTAGACGTGGGAACCGTCATGGGACACCGCGATCTCGCAGCAACCAGCTGCCCCGGCGACAATCTCTATGCGCTGATCGAAGACGGATCAATTGCGGCACGCGCCGGTGACATCATCTCCGAGGGTGGAGTGACCCTGGACATCGGACCTTGACCACCGACTGAAGCGGCCTCCGATCAGAGATCGACAATGTCACTCACATCCGGGGGCACGTCGACTGCATACAGCTGGAGGATTTCGAGCGGGACAGTGTCGAGCACCCGCTCATGTGTTGCGGCAAGTACCACGGGAGCCGCCGCACCATCTAGATGGGCACGAAGCCAGTTGGGTGCTGTGACACACCACCGATCCCCCGGCTTCAGACCCGGGAAGCGATATTGCGGAGCAGGGGTGATCAGGTCATTACCAATCCGTTGCTGATGTTCGAGGAACTCCCGACTCACCACAGCGCAGATCGTGTGGCTGCCCCGGTCATCCGGCCCCGTGCGGCATGAACCGTCACGGAACCATCCGGTAAGGGGGTCGCTACCGCACACTTCAAGCGCTTCGCCGAGGACGTTCTTCTCCATACGGCCCCCACGCTACCAAGGCGGTGCCACTGTGCGATGGGCTTTCGGCGGACCGACAAACTCAGTCGCCGGTGCGGTGATAATGGACCCGAATAGTAGGAGGTAAACCTGATGAGTGTTGTCAAGATCAACGCAATAGCCGTTCCCGAGGGCGCGGGTGCCGAGTTGGAGAAGAGATTCGCCGCCCGGTTAGGTGCCGTCGAGAATATGCCCGGCTTTGAAGGCTTTGAGTTGCTACGACCCATAAAGGGCGAGAGTCGCTACTTCGTCTACACCCGCTGGTCGACAGAGGATGACTTTCAGAACTGGCTCAACTCCCAGGCGTTCCAGCACGGCCACACCGGCGACTCGGGGGCCCCGCAGCGCCCGCCGGTGAGCACCGATTCCGCTCTGCTCGAGTTCGAAGTAATAGAACGGGTGTGATCAATTCGATCGAGTTCACTCCCAACGACGCGTTCGAGCACGAAGAGCTCCGGCAGCTTTACGCTGCCGTCGGCTGGAGCGCATACACCGCCGACGTCCCGGCGCTGGCCACGGCGATCGCCAATTCGACCTATGTCGTGTCCGCCAGAGCCCGAAACGAGCTGATCGGGCTCGCCAGGGTTCTATCGGATGATGTGTCGATCTTCTATCTCCAGGACATCCTGGTGCACCCGGACTACCAACACCGTGGATTGGGTAGCTCATTGCTTGCCGCGTGTCTGGAACGCTTCGACCATGTCCGCCAGAAGGTTCTGCTCACCGACGATCAGCCGTCACAACATCGGTTCTACGAATCGATGGGCTTTGCCGACACCAGCAAGCTGGAATCAGGTGTTCTTCGCTGCTTCGTGCGGATGCCGGGGATTGCGTGACTCGAACGGCGATCCGGCAAGCTACAGCGACTGGATGTAGGCGATCAGGGCACTGATGTCATCATCGGTGAGCGTGTCACCAAATGTCTGCGGCATGATGTCGGGGCTGAAGCCTGCGACAATATCGGCGTTGGGATCGACAATCGACTGACGGAGGTACGCCTCGTCGCGCTTCTCACCGAGGCCCTTCCAAGTCGGCCCGGTCCCATCCACACCATTGGTGCTGTGGCAAACCGCACAGCCGTTGGTGCTGGCAAGTGACTGGCCCCTGGCTACGACCGGGTCGACAACGACCGGCTCATCATTGGCAGCCGCTGCTGTGGACGAACCGAACACGTTGTCTGTCAGCGAAATCACGGTGCCGGCGGCGCCAATAAAAATCACCGCGGCCAGAGCACCGCCGACCAATCCGAGCAGCGCTCCACGTGCGAAAAAGGACTTGTCCTTTGCAAGCACTTCTTGCTGCACGTCGGTGCTGTTGTCCGCGTCGTTGTCTGCCATGTCGTCATCACCAGTGTTGCCGGGATCCCCAACGAGCCGCAGATTAGTGCCTCCCACCGCCGGTTGCCTCATCTTCAGAATCGCTGCGCAGAAGTAGTAGGGTTCCAGACGCCAGCGGATGATGTGCGAGGATTGTCTATGACGGAAAGAAGCAGGCGGGAATCCCTCCTTCTCGGCGTGATCACCGGTGCGATCATCGCCATTGTGATAATCGTGCCCCTGATCGCCCTGAACCTCTGAGGGAATCCAGCGCTAGCCAACTCGGGCGAGTCTGCCCTGAGGTGACGCCGACCTGATGGACGTATAAGAGGTCATCCAGATCCGGCCGACTCGCCGAACTACCTAGAGCCAGGGCACAATCCCACCAAACAACACCACCCGGAGATATTTTGAGACGCAAGGCAGGAACCGGACTCGTCCGCAACGAGCTGCGATTACTTCTGACTGCCGCCGACTTGCAGGCGGCGCAGGTCGATCGTTTCCACGGATATGACCTGGCACGACATCTCGCCGCCAGTGAGAGCACCGAGACGATCATGTCGCAGCCGACGCTCTATCGGGCATTGCGACGACTCGAAGAGCGAGGGGCTTTGACCAGCGAATGGGAAAGCCTCGACGCGGCAGCCGAACAAGGACGCGAGGGACGGCCCCGCCGCTATTACCGGATAACAAATGCAGGCATCGAACTCGCCAGATCTGAGCTGCAGAGCCACGAGCTTCGATGGGTAGGAGGCAAGCTGCTGCCCGGGGCCTGCTGAGGGGACGAGCCTGACCATGGAAGCGCTGACACCTGGCCGAATACCGCTGGCTGTCACTGTTGCGCGCACGCTGACCCGTTTGCTCTCATGGGGCATGGAGCCACAGCGTCGGGCTGTGTACATCTCCGAGTGCGATAACGATTGGGATTTGATGTCCCGCGAATTCGGTTCACACCGCGTACTCGGCCGGGCCGTGCGAGGAATCCCGACCGCCATTATCGGCCGCATGGACGATCATGACCTCACCGCAATCCCTGCCTCGCTCGTACTCGTAGTGATCGCACTCGCCACGGGAGGCATGGCATTGATGGATCGAACCTATCCCCTGGATGTCAGGCGATGGATCGTGGTCAGTGCGATCAGCCTCGCCATCGGGAGTGCCGTGTTCCTGAGCAACCCGCGCCATATCGATCTCCACCGGTTGCGGTGGCCGGCGCTGGCACTCGGCATCGGTGTCATAGGCATAGCCGTCAACATGCCGACTGCATCGGATTGGCCCTATGACTACCCGTATATGGATCCCACTCTCAGTGACACCATCACCGTCGGCGGCTTTGTCGCGATCGCCATCGGCTGCCTGCTGATCACGCTGGCATCAGTAGCCATCGCGCACGGACGCAGGCTCGCTCTCGGCGGCGGAACCGTCGCGGTCACAGGCATCGCCCTCTTTGGAACTGGACAGATTGTCTGGGGGATCATGGCGGCGCCGGTCGACCTGACCATTACGATCACTGCGATCGGCGCCGGACTCGGATCGTATGCCCTCGCACACGTGCTGCCACGACTGAGACACCTGGACATCACGTAGCGGGCGACCGTCACACCACCGTGGCGACTGTTATGCGCCCGGTTCGACAAGCGTTGCCCAGCATTCCGGGGTCGTGAAGGCGTCCAGGACCTGGGACGACGTGCTCACGTCTAACTCCAGGGTCAGCTCGGAATAGGTGACGGTGCCGGTCACGGCACCGCTCGCCGGGTCATAGTGCGCAGCTACAGTGCCCGGCTCGTCGAGCTTTGCGGGTGTCGTCCCTGCGGTCGACGTCAACGACGCCGACACCGGCACCTCGCCCGCAATCGTCTGGGTCGCCGGGTCGTAGCGCAGAACCGAGCCACCCGCCGAGGCCGGCTCCCTACGGCTATCGCGCACAAAGCCATACGTCTCTATGTCCCCGTTCTCTCTCGTAAGGAAAGCGCTGCCGTACAGGTACATCGGTCCGCCATCGACGGGAAACTGGATCTGCACGACGTTCCAGGCATAGAGAGTGTTATCGACGATCTCTCCCCCGTTTGGGACCTGGTGATCGGTGAAGTTGGAGAACCAGCCTCCACCGACGACGTAGTCGGCTGGCACCTGCTCGCAGCTCGCAGCCGTCGTGGCCGTCGCCGTGGTCTGCGACGCACCCGTTGTGCCAGGGACGGTCTGGGTCGTCCCGGCCGCCTCTGTCGAGGTCGTCGTGAGGTCGGCAGCGAGCGTCGTCCCGGTGACCGTGTCCCCGCCACTTGCAGCTATCAAGGCGATGACCACAGCCGCGAGGATGACACCGATCCCCACCAAGATCCACCGTTGCATGACGATCTCCTCCCTCTCCGGTGATTACTCGGGTTGCGAGCCTACCGAAGAGGGTGCGGATGTGGCGGACTATTCCTGGTAGCCCGGGTGACCGACCTTGGTGCCTGTACCACCGGCCATCGGAAGGTGGGGCATCGATCCGTCGAGGCCCCGCCACAGCGCATACATCTGGGCCGCGGGCTCGAGTGTGAGCATCTGCCCGTCCACCGTTCCCGTCCCCGGCTCCGCCGAGACAAACGCAAGCGTTTCGTTCTCCAGGGTGGCCCGTAGCGCCGGCGCCGAATAGTCGACCCTGCCGTTGATCGCCAGACGATGGGTCTCGCCGTCGAAGCGGCCCTCGATCACCGAGGTTTCGCCATCGCTCGATATCCAGAAGGCGTTGTCCTTCTCCGCCTCGAAATCGGGGCGATGCAGATACAGCCTCGGCTTGTCACGATACGGCTCGCCCGAGGTCGGGCATGCTGTCACACAGTTGCCGCACTCATTGCAGAAATCAGTGAGCACTGCGATCTGCAGCGTCTGATCGACGGTGAAGGACGTCGGTTCCCCGACCGCAACGGTGCCGTTGTCAACGGCGAGCGCCGGGAGTCGCACCCGGAAGGGTGACATCTCATACGTCATCAACGCCATGTTCGGACACACGCCGACACATAGACTGCAGATCGTATCGCAGTCGAGACAGACGCGAGGCTTCTGCCTGAGCTTCCGCATCTGTGAACGTATGCAACGTCTCGTCGAAATTATCTCTCTCGTCGAGCGGTGAATGCCGCACCGGAACCCGATACTCACGATGCGCCCTTCGGGTCACCATGTCCGAAACGCTCAGCTCGAGGGGCTTCCAGGTGGCGGGCATCGGCACCAGCGTCCCGGATGCAGCCTCGATGATGGTTGCGGCAACTGCCTTGCCATCTGCCGCAGCCTTGACGATCGATGCGGGACCGGCGGCAGCCACGTCGCCACCGGCGTATACGCCCGGAATCGTCGTCTGGTGGGTCTTCGGATCGACCACGATATAGCCACGAGGGGTCAGTTCTGGCTCGTCGCCGCCAAAGAAATCAAGCAGCGAGTATTGGCTGATAGCCAGAATCAGCGTGTCCAGCTCGATTTCGAACTCCGAGTCCGGCACGTCGAACGGGATCTTCCGCCCTGAGGCATCACGATCGCCCCGGTATTCGGTCCGTGTGCAGACCAGACCCTTCAGCGTGCCGTCTTCAACGTGGATCGACTGCGGGTTGGCCAACTCGACAAACTTCACGCCCTCGGCAAGCGACTCGTGGATCTCTTCACGGTCGGCGGGCATCTGGTCGATGCTCCGCCGGTAGATGAGCGAGGTCTCAGTTGCCCCAACTCGCCAGGCGGAGCGAACACAGTCCATGGCGGTGTCGCCGGCGCCGACAACGCCGACACGCGGGCCGACGGGCATGGGATGCCCCTCGCGAACGCTGCGCAGGAACGCCAGGGCATCGATGACACCTTCGGCGTCTTCGCCTTCAAAGCCGAGATGCTTGGGAAGCTGAGCGCCAACTGCGACAAAGGTGTAGTTGTAGCCCTGATCGCGCAGGTCGGTCAACGTAAAGTCGCGGCCTGCCTTCATGTTGTACTTGACCTCGACCCCGAGGTCGTCGAGCGCCTGCAGGTCCTGGTCGATCTTCGACTGCGGGATCCGATACTCCGGGATAGCGCCCCCGACCATGCCACCCGCATAGGGGTAAGCCTCGAAGATGGTGACAGACAGCCCGGCTTCCCCCAACTCCCGACCGGCTGCAATGCCGGCGGGGCCGGCACCGATGATCGCCACCTTCCCCGCGACCCCGATGCCTTGGTCACACCGGACGAGGTCTCATGATCCATGATGAATCGCTTCATCTCGCGGATCGCAAGCGGCTCATCCATATGGGTGCGGATACATGTGGTCTCGCAAAGGTGGTCACAGACCCGGCCGAGGATCGACCCGAGCGGGTTGTCCGCACGCACGATCGAGACGGCCTTGTCGAAGTCGCCATCACGAACCGCACGCATGTATGCGGGAACATCCTGATCAATCGGGCACTCGTCGACACACGGCGCCTGGATGCAATCGAAGAGATGCAACTCACGTTCAGTCTTGGAGCGATCGGTACGGAACGAGCCTTTCAGGTAACGCCAATCGGTACGCACAAACCCCGCGTACTGGCGAAGATTGACCCGCTTCAGCGCGTTCAGAGTGAGCCGGACCAGATCTGCAGATCGCTCGTCGTCGAAGCCATGTTCCCGAGCCCACGTCTCTATTGCGACGAGCGGCGATTGCCCGTCGCTCACCGAGCGCAGCGCGTCACCCAGGGAGAGCTGCCTGCTCTGCGGTCAGGTTCAGCCCACTCTCGGTAAGGGCGCCGTAGGTGAGGATGCCTGCGAAGTCGGCCATGTTCTCCTGCTGCAGCGCGGTGTTTGCAACGAACTCATCAAGATC
This sequence comes from uncultured bacterium, assembly GCA_963731695.1. Lineage (GTDB taxonomy): Bacteria > Actinomycetota > Acidimicrobiia > Spongiisociales > UBA5794 > JAAETI01. The sequence goes on from CAVSWM010000017.1 coordinate 49,172, forward strand.
GGCAGCGCCCGCCTTGTCGAGCGAGTTGCTCAACTCTTCGATGTACTGAGGTAGACGCAGGTAACCGCCGGTCTTGAGCAGGTCGGAGCAGACGGTGATGGTCTTCATCCCCGATCGCAGCAGATCGGATACATTGAACGCGTCGGCGCCACCCGCATAGGACAGCGAGGTCGCCTTTGAAGTCCTCGGAGATGCGAAGTGCCAGGTTGCTGGTGACGGCATGCAGCGCCCGACCCGACAGGTACATCATGTCGTCGGACTCGAACACGGTGCGGTGATTCTCCACCTCGAGCGTGTTGGTCAGCTTGAGCCCGAAGGTGAGCCCGTTGGTCCTGGCCACCCGGCGCAGATTGTGGAACATCGGGACCGCATCTACGTACTTGAGGTCGTGGCCAAATGCCTCGTCCGGAACGGGCACATCGGTGAAACCGAGGTCATCGTTGATGATGCCGCGCACCCGGTCGGCGCCAAGCAGCGTCGGGTTGCATTTCACCGACGTGTGGATCTTTCGCTCATTCAGCAGGTAGAGGACTATCTGCTCGATCTCGTCCGGAGGGCAGCCGTGCATCGTCGAAAGGGTGATGGTGTCGGACACGGTGTCGGGGATGGAGATCTCCGTGATCTCCGGGTACCGGCGGGCGACGATGTCGACGTACTGCTGCTTGTAGGCCGAAGCATCGGCCATCGCATCGAAGTACCACTGCACGTTTGGCTTCTTAATGCCCTCGAGGTTGTAGCCGACCGACATGTTGAAGATCATCCCAGGCGAATCCCCGGGGAAACCCAGCTTCTTGTGCAGCGCATGTATCAGCACCCAGGCGCGCAGGTACTCATCGAATGACTCGAAGACCTTGAGCTCTTGCGACCACTCGACGTTGTACCCCTCGTCCTCGAGGTCGATGCACGGCTTATTGACGTCGAGCTCGTCGAGTGTCTGGATGGTCTTCAGCTCGATGAACCGGGCCCCAACCAGCCAGGACACGATGATGTTCTGAGCCATCTGGGTGTGTGGGCCCGCTGCGACACCAAACGGTGTCTCCAGCAATTGACCATACTTCTCGAAACGGAAACGATCGGTTTCCGACGGC
>CAVSWM010000018.1:0-39415 GCA_963731695.1 uncultured bacterium
CGAGACGGTAAGAAGTGAGGCCGCCGTTGGCGATACGCTCGATCCTGCCGGCGTCTTCGAGAGCCAGCAGCGTCGCCGCAACCTTGAGCGGCGAAACGAAAGGCCCACGCCCGAAACGCATGCGCAGGCCGTCGTAGATGGCGAACCGTCCGCCTCACCGGTGCGGGCAAGAACGTCGGCTACCCCTTGCTTGATCTCGGCGGGCTCGATCACACCGACCAAGCCGGTCACCACTCGGCCCATGACGGCCCCAAAGCCAAGAAGCAACCGGGGACCCGCCAACATGAACAGCACGCTCATGGGAACAAAAAGCATCGCCTTGGCTGCGGTATCGACAGTCAACGAAGCGAAGTCGATCGACACGCCGACCGACACGAGAATCAAATACACGAGCGGCGCCACGATCACCCAGAGAATGCTCGCCGCAATCGCAAACCCGACCGCACCGAGCGGCAGGGAGAGAATTGCGAACCCAATCGCACGCCAGGTGCGGGGCCGGCCACCTAGATCCACCAGCCGCCGCCAGAACACACCATCAGGCCCGGGCCTCCGTTCCGCCAGGTTGGGCATCGGCGCATCGAGCAGGCCCAGGCGAGCCGCCGGCTCATTGAAGCAAATGCCAGGGCGAACAGCATTGTGGCCACCAGCACCGGAATCCCCGCCACCGTGACCAGCAGGCCGATGCCCAACGACACACCGGTCACCACAACCGCGAACCCGAAGATCCCAAGCGGCAGCGAAACAAGCAGATACGCCAGTGTGGTGTAGGCGCGGCCGTCCGTGTGGGCACGGAGCAGCCAATTCATCCACCCAGCTCCCGCTCCTGGCCCTCACGTTCGAGCATGATCTGCTCCGGGGTCCGCACCACGAAGGCGAACACGGCATGCGCCGCCACCAGAGTCCCCCAGCCAAACAGCGGGAAGATGAACCATGGGTATGTCGTCGAGCCGAGGTTCCACACGATGATCAGAAACACCTGCACAGTGAGATACACCGCCAGGTGCAGCCAGAACCACTGACGGCGGGCGATGAGCCGTGCTTCACTCTCCCGTCCCGCAAGCTTGCCGAAATCATCCATCCTGCTCTCCTACTACTAGTACCTGATCGATCTCGGTAGTGGTGCGATCCAGAATCGATTCGATCTCACGTCGTTGCGATTCGTCGACAAGACGGCGCCGAATCTCGGATCGGGAAGCGAACTCGTCGAGCAGCGTCCCTACCGCCACCTGATCCGTGCTCGACTCTGCCCGGGCAGCCAACGACGCCCAGCGCTCCGCCGATGCGAACCCGGCCGCAGCATCCTGGCCCGCCGGGGTGAGCCGGTAGATCCGCGTACCGTCGACTTCTTCGGTGTCGATATGGCCCGTCTCCCCAGCGCCAGCAACGCCGGGTAGATGGCACCCGGGCTTGCCTTCCAGCCGCCGCCGACCCTCGCCTGAAGCTCGCTCATGATGGCGTAGCCGTGTGCAGCACCCAGGTCGCCGAGCACCACGACAAGCGCCTCTTTGAGTTCGCCACGTTTGAAGACTCTTCCCATAACGTAAGTTACGTTATATCAAAACGTAAGTTACGTCAAGATGGCACGAACCGGAGCCACTGAGCGCGCCATGCCGAAGCCTCGACATCACAGTCAGCGGGTCGCACAGGGCAGAAACGGTCCGTGCACCGAGGCGACCCTCGACATCGGACCCACCTCCGTCAGCCTCGATCCGGCAGATCTGCTCAGCTGAAGCCACCGCTCCCACGCAGCCGACTTCACCGGAGCCGCCAAGACGTATCGTGCCTGCCGTGCCGCTGGTTTCACACCCGTCTGCGATCGTGGTCCGCGAGGCCACCGCACCGGACGGCAAGGAGGTATATCGTGCATGACATGGCAACAGAGACCATGCAGCCCGGGGACCGCATCCCCATGTCCTGGGACGAGTACGAAGCGCTCGGCCCCGACGTCCGCGGCGAGTACATCGACGGAAATCTCGTCATGAGTCCCTCGCCTACCCATCGGCACCAGGACATCTCGCTCAATCTCGCCATCATCCTGAAGACGGCACTGGCCGCTCCGGCGACGTGTCGTCGAGGGCTGGGGATGGAAACCCGGCAACGACGAGTTCGTACCCGATGTGACGGTCCACGACGACACCGCTGAACAAACCCGCTATGCGGGGACACCACACCTGGTCGTCGAGATCCTGTCCTCGGACCCGGCTCGGGACATCATCCGCAAAGCCGCCAAATACGCTGATGCCGGGCTGGAGCGCTACTGGATCATCGACCCCGACGGACCCGAGATCATCGTCCATAAGCTCGTCGGCGGAATCCTCGTCGAACAAGGCAGACACGGCCCGGGCACCGAGGCGACCCTCGACATCGGCCCTGCCGAAGTCACCTTCGATCCGGCAGATCTCCTCGACTGACCGAGCCGGATCGACAACTGGGGCGCTCCGGTAGGTGAGGCCACTCCACACGACGCCAAGGAGGCTTATCGTGTATGACATGGCAACCGAGACCATGCAACCCGGCGACCGCGGCGAATACGTCGATGGGGCATTGGTCATGAGCCCCACTGCGAGCGGTCGATTTTGGAAGGAGGTGCCGTGACCGACGGGGCAGTCATGCTCGATTTGCCGTTCCGGGGTAGGTGGCTGGCCCGCAACAGCCCGGCGCGGCGGATACCCAGCCACGGTACCCATCGCTTCGGGGTCACCTACGCCATCGACTTCATCGCCGTCGACGACCACGGACGGTCGGCACCGCGGGGATGGCGCAGCGTGCTTGCCACCGAGCAACCCGAAACGTTCGTGGGCTTCGGCAAGGCCATCCTGGCGCCTGCCTCAGGGACGGTTGTAGCCATCCACGATGGGGAGCCCGACCATGTGGCCCGCAGATCCCAACTCGCCCTCATCCCCTACGCACTCAGGCAGCCACGACGGGTGCGCCAGGGCCTGCCTGCAATCGCGGGTAACTGTGTCGCCATCGCCCTTGGACCCGACGGCCCATACGTCTGGCTGGTTCACCTGCGCCAGGGCACGGTGCGGGTGCGGCCCGGTGATGAAGTGACTGTCGGCGAACCGATCGCAGAATGCGGCAACTCCGGGAACAGCACCCAGCCCCACGTCCATCTCCAGGTGACCGACTCAACCCAGTGGGAAACCGCCCACGGCATCCCGATCAAATTCCGCAGCTACCGGCGAGCAAAAGACGGCCACATCGTCACCACCGGGATACCGGCCGAATCCGAGATCATCGAGCCCGTCTGAGCCACACCACCCGGAGGGCGAGGGAGGTAGTCGCCGGGTCACCCCGCTTGCCGGTGCATCCACTTCTCGCAATGTTTCACCCTCCCTTTGGGAGGGTCGGCCGCCCGCAGGGCTGGCCGGGGAGGGCATGTCAAGAACACGCAGGCCAGCAGCCGGCGATACCCTCACGATCCCCTGACCATTCTCGACAGACGCCAGTCAGTGGATTGCTGATGCTGCCAGACCGCGCCCGGGCATCACCTACCGAGCGGGCGAGACACTCAGCCGGATTGATGCAAAGCGTCGCGTGACCGCCAACGGCCGGGGAGCACGTTCTCGAGCGCAGTGCGCAACTCGCCCAGTTGCTGGTCGTCGAGGCCGACCCACACAAACCGGACCTCGCTCCCGTCGACAAGCATGAAGTGAGCAACACCGAACGTCGTCGAAGCGGTCACCCCGGATCCCATGCTGCCCCGACCCAGCTACCTTCGGCTTGTAGCGCCTCTATACCCTCACCTGCTTCGCTTCGCTCGCGTCCTCTCCCAAAGGGAGAGGGAAGAAACCCCCACGACAACAGCTAAGCCTCGGTGCGGTAGCTGCGCAGGCTGTCACACCCGTCCGGCATCATGTCCGAGAGGCATCACCACGGAGGACGAGGGAGGGTTATTGTGTATGACATGGCCACTCAGACCATGCAACCCGGCGACCGCATCCCGATGTCCTGGCACCAATACGAAGCACTCGGGCCCGGCGTCCGCGGCGAGTACATCGACGGGGAGCTGGTGATGAGCCCGTTCCCCAGCGCACGCCACCAAGCCATCTCGCTCAATCTGGCCATCATATTGAAGACGGCGCTCACACCTCCTGCCCGGGTGTTGGAGAGTTGGGGATGGAAACCGGGGAACGACGAGTTCGGGCCCGACATCATGGTGTTCGACGACAACAACGAGGACATTCGCTACACCGGCACACCCCACCTGGTAGTGGAGATACTCTCGTCCGAACCGGCCCGCGACATCATCCGCAAAGCAGCCAAGTACGCCGCGGCCGGAGTGGAGCGCTACTGGATCATCGACCCCGATGGACCCGAGATCACCGTGTACAGCCTGGCCGACGCAGTGTTTGTCGAGCAGGCGATCCACCGCCCTGGGTCCGAGGTCACACTCGACGCAGGCCCGGCCGAAATCACACTCGACCCGGCACAGCTCCTCACTTGAACGGCCGACGAGCTGCCGTAGCCTCACGTTAATCTGATGCCACCGATGAAGTTCGGACCCGACGACGCGAGCGATTTGTCCGTCCCCTCCATGCGGTCACCGAGTTGGGAGGAGGGGGGCGACGCGGCGACGGCGACCGGGGCCAACAACACGGCCCGCACGATCGGTTCGCCGGCCATGCTCGCGAACATCTGGCGGGTACCGCTACCTGAGACCGAAGAAGTGCTGGCTACCGTCGCCGGCAACTATCCCCGATAGGGCCATCGCCAAGGCAGCCCGCAAGGCGCTGACCAAATACCGCACTGCTCACTGACGACCGATCCGCGGGCGGCTCAGGCTCGGCCCAGCCGCATCCCCAGCCCCGAAGCTCGTTGCACTGAGCGCTCAACGGCAGCACGAACCACGTCTTCGGTGCCGATGATGTTGACCCGGGTTCTTGCTCTGGTCACTGCCGTGTACAGCAGCTCTCGGGTGAGCAGGCGCGACGACTCGCCGGGGAGGACCACCGCTACCTCGTCGAATTGGGAGCCCTGGCTCTTGTGGATCGTCATGGCATGCACCGTCGTGTGCTCGCCCAGATGGCTGGGTGGCAGCTCACGGCCACCGGCCCGGTCGAACAGCACCCGCATGCCGTCCGGGGTCTCGACGCAAACGCCGATGTCGCCGTTCCACAGGTCCTGGGTGTAGTCGTTCTTGGTGATCATCACCGGGCGCCCCGGGTACCAGTCGCTCCCCCAGCGCAATCCGGTGAAGCGCTCGTCCAGGGCACGTTCGATCTCACGACCCCAGCCCGAGACGCCTTGCGGGCCGTTGCGGCGGGCACACAACACGGCGAGCTCGTTCAACGTTGCCACGGCTCCGGGACCGTCGCCGGCGCCTGCCAGCTCTACCAGGCGTATCCGTTGCTCCAGCAGACGGGACCAGATCTCTTCGAATTCTCTGCGACCGGCGAACCTCGGCCCAAGTGACGTGATCGCTGCCGGCCTGCAACAGCTCGATGGCTTGGTCGGCGTTGCCATCGCGGACCGCCGTGGCGAAGTCGGCGATGGCACTGTCTTCCTCGAAACGGTGGACCCGGTCGAGCACCACCACGTGGTTGGCGATGGGTGCGTCGGTCTCCTGGCCGGCGCTGACTATGTCGGCGAGCACGGTGCCCGCCTCTATCGACTCCAGCTGATCGGGGTCGCCCACCAGCACCACTGTGGCGTCGTCTCTCACCGCCGCCAGGAGCTTGGCGGCCATCGGTAGCGACACCATCGACATCTCGTCGACTATCACCAGGTCGTGCGGGAGACGGTTTCGCTCGTTGTGGGCGAAGCGGGCCCGGTCCCAGGTCCAGCCGAGGAGACGGTGGATGGTGCTGGGCACGACTGTTGCCAGGCGCTCGGCGATGCGGTCGTCGGCCACGTCATGCGCCATTGCCTCCAGCGCTTCGCCGAGGCGGGCGGCAGCCTTGCCGGTCGGGGCGGCTACCGCGACTGCGGGGAACTCGTCAGCAGCAGCCAACGCGGCGAGGAGCGCGGCGATGGTGTGGGTTTTGCCGGTGCCGGGACCTCCTGCGATTACTGCTACTCGCTTGGCCATTGCGACGATTGCGGCATCGTGCTGGCGGGTGCCTGGCGTGAGGAGGTGATTCAGAAGGGCTTGGGAGTCGGTTGTGCTGTCGATGACCTCTTCTGCCGCGCTCTATTGCCCCCCTACCCCCGGGCTCCGCCCGGCGGTACTTTCCCCCCGCAAGCGGGGGGACTGACAGGGTTTGGCCCGCTTCGGGTGCGCCACTCGATTCAGAAAGGACGCCCTCTCCGGCTTCGCCGGCGTATCGGCTTTGCCGATACGCCTCGGCACCTCTCCCGAAGGGAGAGGGAAGGCGGGAGAGGAGGAGACTCGCTACTTGTTGTTCGTAGTGGTGGTAGCGCTGTAGGTATAGGCGGCCTTGCTCGTAGATAAGAGGCGAATCGGGGTTGGTTAGCAGGGGGCTTGATTGGACTGCTTCGGCCCAGGGCTCGGTTTCGGGCCAGGGAAGCTGCTCGATCTCTTCGAGGTCCTGGCCGTCTACTACTACCGCGTCTCGGACTGTGTCGAGGCGGATGCATACGTGGCCGTATCTGGTGCCGCGGACTGCTAGTGCTGCGGCCAGGAGGACACGGTCGTCGGTTTCGCCGAGGAGACGGGCGATGGTTTGGGCGGCCTTGACGTCCAGCGGGTTGAGGACGCCGGCGTCGTTGAACGTCGCGAGGAAGCCCTCGGTCGCTACCACCAGCGAGGGGCGTTCTGTTGCCAGGTCGATACGGGTACTCATTGGTCACCTCCTGCGAACAGACGGCTGAGGGCAACGATCATCTCGGGGGGTGGGGTCCAGCGGGCGACGCCGCAGCGTGCTCCGTCGACCACCGGGGCGTCTTCGCCGGCCATGCCACGGACGAATAGATACATGGCTCCACCGAGATGACGCTCCGGCTCGTAGCCGGCGAGACGCCACTGCAGATACCGGTGTAACGCCACCTGATACAAGATCGCCTGGAGCACATAGTTGCCGTCGATCATGGCGGCCGACATTTGCACCGGCCCGTAGTCGTGCGGGGTCGGGACGTCGCCTTGCGTCCTGAGGGCGTTGGTCTTGTAATCCATCACTACAAAACGGCCGTCCGGCATCACTGCGGTGAGGTCGATGGCGCCGGTGAGGAACCCCCGGAACCTGGTCTGCGGCAGGCTGTGCAACGTCTCGGCGTAACGGCGGAACGGGTCCCCCGGGTCGAGGTGGGCCAGCATCACATCGCCGATGTCCCGCAATGAAACCGAGCTCCGCTCGGTGCGCACGGGCAACTCGAAGACGAGTTCGTCGAACAGGTGGCGGGCGTCGAGGTCCCGCAGCCTGGGCGAGTCGGGGTCGGGGCCGAGGGGGGTCTGCATCGCCGCCAGCACCGCCGCCGTGAGAGTATCGAGGTCGATGTCCCACGCCGCCAGCCGCAGCGCCTCCCCGGTTGTTTCCCGGATCGCCGACGGCAGGTCGGCGGCGTCGAACGGCACCATCTCGAAGATGTGGTGGACCAGGGTGCCAAAGCGGGCGCCACGGGGTAGCTCCGCCATCGGCAGCAAAGACTCGCCGATCACCGGAGGCTGCTCGTCTGGCTCGGCGGCGAGATCGGATTCGTCGCTCTTCATCGGCTCTGCGGTGTCCGCCGAACCGCCGATCGGGTGTTCCGGCGACAGCGACGAGAACGAGGCACGGCGCCAGTCGTAGTCGATACGCCGACCGAGCCTGGCTCGCTCCAGATGCTCCCCTGCGGTCAGCGGGGGGCGGTATTGGTCTACGGGTGGTCGATCGTCAACCGTCACCACGTCGATGTTGCCGCCCGCCGCACCGACCAGCGTGTCGATGGAACGGCCATCGCCTGTGAGCAACTCGTGGAGCTTGGAGTTGGGAGTGTTGTCGGTGTTCTCCACCCACCAGGCCACCAGATGATGCTCGGCCCTGGTCAGTGCCACATACAACAGCCGGGCTTCCTCGCCCGCGTCTTCGGCCTTGGCCCGTTTGACGTGGTCGTCGAAGCCGGGGGCGTCCCTGCCACCGACGTCGATGAGCCGCTGCCGGGCCTGCCCGGTGGCGGTTGGCTGGTCGGAGTGGAACACCGGGATCGGTGGGGTCCAGCCGGTAACATCCCACCCGTACGGCACCATCACCACCGGCCACTGCAAACCCTTGGCGCCGTGGATGGTTTGCACCTGCACCGCATCGGCGTCCGTCTCCAGGCGACGCTGCCGGGATTCGGCCTCCTCGGCGCCGGTCTGTTCCCGCTGCTCGGCCTCCGCCATCGCCGTTTCCAACCAACCCACCAGCGACCCGATTCGGCGCCGTCGCCATACCGCATGCAGCTCCTCGGCAATGTGGGTGAGATCGGTCATGATCCGCTCCCCGTCCGGCACCGTCAGCACCCGTGCCGACAATCCGCAGTAGCGGTCGACTGCAGCCACAAGCGCCGGCACACCGTCGTTATACATCAGGTCGCGCCACTCCAGCATCCGGCGTTGCAGCTCAAGCGCCTCCTCGTCGGTGAGGGCGGCGATCCGCTGTGGGGTGTAGCCGACCAGGAGCGAACTGGACGCCAGCCGCACCCGATCCATCCGTTCGGCGGCTTCCACACCGTGCAGGAACCGTCGCCACTCCTCCGCTGCTGCCGAGGCGAGCACTCCGCCGGTGCGGGCCGCAACCGACGGCACCGACCGCCGGCTCAACTCTCCACGCACCATGTCGACCTGTCTCCGGGTGCGGCACAGCACGGCGATGTCGTCGGGACGCAACGGGCGTGGCCCGTTCGATCCAGCGATGGTGACCCCGGTGCTGAGCAGCCGCACGATCTCGGCGGCGACATCCGCGGCAACCATCTCCCGGGTGTCGTTGATGTAGAAGTTGTTGTTCTTCTTCGTCTTGATCGGAATGCCGGCGCCGAAGCGTCGGATCGACAGCGGAGCCGCAATGCCGGTGATGCGGGCGTGCTCGTGGCCCGGGGCCGGTTGCACCGGGAGGTAGCGGATCCGGTCATCGCCAAAGCTGGCCGCATCGAACAACACGTCGAGGCCGATCAGCAGGCCACCGTCGCTCCGCCAATTCGTCCGCAAAGTCCGCAACGAGTCGGCGCCGTCGAGGGCGGCCAGGTATGACTCGATGTCGGCGCCACGGAAGCTGTAGATCGACTGCTTCGGGTCGCCGATCACCACCAGCCTCGACTCATCGAAGATGGCCCGGATCACCTGCCACTGGATCGGGTCGGTGTCCTGCGACTCGTCCACCAGCGCCACCGCATAGCGACGCGTCAACACGTCCCTGGCGGCTGCACCCACCTCCGGGTCGGAGAGGGTGTCGCGCACCTCGAACAGCCCATCGTCATAGGTCACCTGGCCGTGTGCCTGCATCCGGCGGTGCACCTCGGAGCGCATGGCGTGGGCCAGCTCCACCCGGGCCCTGGCCGCACCGTCGACGTCGGCCGGGTCGGGGACGATGCGGGCGTCGGCGGTGCCGATGACGGCGCGGGCGATACCGACGACATCGCCGATTTTCGGTGGTTGCCCGGCGGTGCCACCGGCATAGCGGCCAACGACCAGGTCACTTGCGGTCTGGGTGAGCAGTTGCTCGTCGGGCTCCCCCGGCTCCAGGTCGGGCGAGAGACGGGCACGCAACCCGAGCTGACCGAGCAGTCGCTGGGCGAACCCGTGGATAGTGAAGATCTGCGCCCGGTCGAAGTGGGTCAGAGCGGTGCGGAGGCGGGTGACGAAGAGCGTGCGGGTGGCGGGGTCGGCCTGGAGGAGGACTGCAAGGTGTTCGTCCAAAATGGGGGTATCGCCGGGCCGCTCTCCCTCCCCGCCCGGATCTTGCGATCCGGCCGACCCTCCCGCTGGGAGGGTGAAGAGAAGCGGCCGCTGACTCACCACCCCAAGGCCGACGCTCATAGCCCGCCGCTCTCCCCTCCCCGCTGGGAGGGTGAAGAACCGGGCCGCTGACTCACCACCATCGCATGCTGGTGCCTCCCTCGAGGGAGGACGCGGAGCGAAGCGACGCAGGAGGGTGGACGCCACCGTTGTCCGAAGACCGCTCTCCCTCCCCTTGAGGGCACGCAACGTCATGACGATTCGGTCGCGGACCCTTGCCCGCAATTCGGCGGTGGCGGCTCTGGTGAAGGTGACCACCAGGATCTCCTCCAGAGAGATGCCCTCTTCTGCGATGAGGCGGGTCACCAGGGCAGAGATGGCAAAGGTCTTGCCGGTGCCGGCGCTCGCTTCGATGACGGTGCGGCCACTGCTCAAGGGTTCCCGGGGGTCGAACTCGGAGAAGCTGGTCATATGGTTTGCTCCCGCATCATCGGGAGGATCGGGCCCCACAGCCTTGCGCAATACTCCTCAAAGCCCTTGCCGAGCAGATCCCGGAACGACAGAGGCCCGAACGCCAGCACATGGGCCGGGTCCTGAGCCTCGGGGTCGAACCGATCCCGCTCCCAGGCGTCCGCTGCCTGGCCGAACGCCCTGCCACGATGCGCCCCGATGTTGCGCTGCCAGGCGTATGCCGACTCGCACGGCAGGGGCAGCGGCTCGCACATCCCCTCTGTGAACAAGGACACCAGATCGGCGAGCAGTTCCATCGACCGCAGGCGACGCTCGGCGGCGTCGGCACCGATCGGGCCGACCGTCACAGCAAGATGGCCACTGCCCCGTCTGCCCAGCAGAAACGACTCCCAGGCGACCTCCGGCTCAACAGCGCTGAGGAACACCAACTCGACAAACGCCCGCAGCCTGTGTTTGCCCTTCACCGTCGATGCGGTGACCCGTGCCAGGTGGGCACGTTCAGGATCACCGAGCACTCGTCCCTCCAGCGTGACTTCGCCCACGGCAAGGCTTCCCCGGAAGGTGCGCATGAACTTCCGGTCGTAATCGGTTCCAGCGCTCCATTCCACAGGGCGGTCGCCGCCTCGATTGCATCTGCCAGATCATCAACACCAAGTGCGCCCGGGGGAAGGGCATCGCCGGCCCGTTGGCGCCGTTCCAGGCCGTCGAGCGGATAACCGTCGGCCATGCCCTCCAGCAATCTCTCCTTCAACCCCCACGTGCTGAGGCCATCGAGATCTGCGGGAAGCGTATCGTCGGGGATCTCCCCCGCTTTCGGGACCGTGAAGCCCAATCGGCTTTGCATGAAGCGCTGCACGGGATGCTGCAGGAACCTGATCAAATCGTCGAGGTCGACAGTGGTGAGCGGGTCGGGTGGCGGCCAGCTGCCGGCAACAACGACCCCGGGCCCGGCCGCGTATAGCTTCGGCGGCGGCGAAGGCGGCGGTGTCAAAGCCGAACGGGCCCGCCAACCCGAGGGCGCCCGGGGTGAAGTTGGCGGCGCTGAACGACTGCAGCGGATGCTGGGTGAGGATCGCCGACATCGCATCCCCACCGACCATGTCTTCGAGCATGTCCCGCAGCTCCGCGATCGGGACTGCCGGTGGCAGCTCGCTGTTGGTGAGCTCGTCCCGGCCCGAATAGGTGACGATGAGATGGTCGCCTGCCGCCATCACTGCATCGAGCAGCAGCTGACGGTCCTCCGAGCTGCGGTCGAAGTCGCCCACCCGCTCGTCGCCGACCAGCAGATCGTCCCCGTCGCTGCGGCTGGAGCGAGGGAAGCGCTCGTCGTCCATGCCGAGCAGACACACCACCCGGTACGGCACCGAGCGCATCGGCACCAGGGTGCAGACGGTGACGTCGCCGGTGCGGAAGTGCAGCGGGCTCGGCCTGGTCTCGGCTCCATCCCGCAACCGCCTGCCGTGCTTCGGCCAGGGTGAGGCGCGGGTCGGGATCCGTCGCCGGGAAAGTCTCGTCAAGCAGACGTTCCAGCTGGCCGTATTGCCATTCGTCATCCCACGCCGGTTTGGCGAGCAGCCGGACACTGTTGGCAATGGCCTTGGCCCATTGCGAAGACGGCAGCGGATGGCTGAGCAGTTCCCGGATGGCGACGATCCGGTCGATGATCGCCACCAGTAGCCCGACCGGGATTGCCTCCTGGCCTTCGATCCCGTCGAGCGGGACGGTGTTGTCGGCAATGACACGCACCGGGTCGTCGCTGTAGAAGACACCGGCGAGGGCACGGTCGAGGCCACGGGACCACGTGCGTTCCGCCCGGTGCCCGGCGCCCCACCGGGTTCGATCATCGGCGTCGAGACCCCAGCTGATATGGCCGTCGTTGATGATCCCGGTGATAGCGGCTGCCGTGTCGAGATCGAACCCGAAACGCTGCTGAACCACCGGCCGCGTCACCAACTCCCGGATGATGCTTGCTTCCAGACGGGAGTCGGCGATCTCGAGGACGGTGGCGGCAAACCGCACCAGCGGGTTGACCGCAGCCGGCGACCGGTCTGCGATCCGCAGGCGCAGGTCTGGAACACCGTCGGCGTCGTCGTGGTCGCCCTGGGGAAAGGCGGCCTCCAACAGCGGGGCGAACGTGCCGAGGTCGGGGGTCATGATGGCGATATCCCGTGGTTCCAGCGTCGGGTCGGCAGCGAGGAGATGCAAGATGACGTCTCTGGTCACCTCCACCTGACGGCGCGGGCCATAGGTGACGTGGATCTGGATGGAGCGATCATCTGCCGAGGCCCGTGCCGAAATGGGCACCCGGTTCGTGCGGATGTCCTCCTGGATCCGGGCGAGCAAGGTGGCGCCGCCCTTGTTGACGAAGCCCTCACCGGCATCGCTTCGCTCGCCACCTCTCCCAAAGGGAGAGGGAACAATCGTGCCAGACGCCTCTCCCCCGTCCCAAAGGGAGAGGGAACCTCCGAACCGGACGGCTGCACAACCCCCTCACCGGCATCGCTTCGCTCACCACCTCTCCCAAGGGGAGAGGGAACAATCGTGCCATCCGCCTCGCCACCTCTTCCAGGGGGAGGAGGAGATTCACCCTCCCTTTGGGAGGGTCGGCGGGCCCGGAGGGGCTCGCCGGGGAGGGCATCGGACGGTCGGCGGTCAGATGCGTGGCTAGATGGGGATCCTGTAAGCCCGGCGTCGCTCAGCACCGTCTGGAGCTCACGGCTGTCCCTGCCCCAGGAGGCGAGCAGCGGATGCACCGGGGCGGCTGCGGTGGGGTCGTCGTCGCGGGCGGTCACCGCAAGCCCTCCAGATGCGAGCGTCTGCCACAGCCCCGGCGACGGGTGCAGCACATACAGCGCCACGTCCCGTTGCTCGCCGAGTGCCCGGAGCACCTGGAGGTCGAGCGGATCGCTGGCGGTGAGCCCGTATACGGCGAGCCGCTGGGGCAGGTCGAGTTTGATTGACCCGTTGCGGATGGGATCGAGCCCTTCCGGCAGCAGTGCCGCCAGCGGCCGGATGCCGATCTCGTCCCGTACCGCCCGCCACAGGCGCGGCTGCCAGGCGTAGCCGCCTTCGATCGGCTCACCGGAGGGCCCGACGTCTTCGCCACCTGCCCAACGGCGGATCATCTCGGGACGGCGGCGGGCATATGTCGAGAAAAGCCGGGCGACCTTGGTGGCAGCGCCGAGCCGGTTGGGCCCGGTCGGACCATCGATGTAGCGCTGGATGAGCCGCAACCACGACTCGTCGACATGCCGATCGATGGTGGCGAGCACGTGGGAAACCAGTGTGCCGGTCTGCCACGCCTCGGCGGATATCGCCAGCTCGGGGACGGCAGCCAGCACGTCTCGCACCAGATGCCGCGGCGACGGGAACTCGACATTGGCGACGACCCCGTCACCGATCCCCCGCTCGGCAAACCCGAGAGCGATCCGCTGGGTGAGCCAGCGCTCGATACCCCGGGTCGGCACCGCAATCAGCTCCGGCGCAAACGGATCCTCGGGAGAAACCGCAAGCTGGTCGATGAGCAAATCGACGAGCGCGTCCGGATGCGGAGCTACGTGAAGCTGTATCGGCATCCGGTCCCCCGTATCGACGGCACCACCGACGCACATTGTGGCAGCAACCGTCACCCTGCGACGGGAGCACCCATCGGTTTGTGTCACATCCGCATGAGATGGTGCTGAAGGCGCACCGCCGCGGAGGGCGAGGGAGGTATATCGTGTATGACATGGCTACCGAGACCATGCAACCCGGCGACCGCATCCCAATGTCCTGGGACGAATACGACGCACTCGGCCCCGACGTGCGAGGCGAGTACATCGACGGGGAGCTCGTTATGAGCCCGTTGCCAACACGACGACACCAGCAAATCGCCCGTCGCATGGCCAATCTCATCGAACAGGCCTTGCCCGATGGGGTCGAGGTCATCGAGAACTGGGGATGGAAACCCGGCCCAGACGAGTTTGGGCCCGATGTGATGGTCTTCGATGACACCGAAGAGGACAAGCGCTACACCGCAACACCGTATCTGGCCATCGAGGTGCTCTCGTCGGACCCCGCACGGGACATCATCCGCAAGGCTGCGAAGTACGCCACCGCCGGTCTCGAGCGCTACTGGATCATCGACCCCGACAGACCCGAGGTCATCGTCTACAAGCTGTTCGAAGGAATCCTCGTCGAGCAGGGTCGCCACGGCCCGGGCACCACCGTCACCCTCGACATCGGGCCTACGGAGATCAGCTTCGATCCAGCCGACCTCGTGGACTGATAAGACAGACGCCCGCACGACACCGGCTCTGCTGTGGCAAGCACATCACTTCCGACGTATCAAACACTCGCCACCCGCCTCCTGTACCTCACGTAGACCTGAGGAGGGACCATGCCAGCGAGAACCACTCTGCCGGCCCGCACTGTTACTACACCAAGCTTGCGGGTGGAGAAGCTCGAAACCGACATCGACAAGTCGATCACCAAGGTGATGAAGCAGCGCCTGGGGCTGAAGTCCAACCAGAAGCTGCCCGCCGATGTGCAGGCAACCATCAAGGCCGCCGCCGCCTCTGCCAGCCAGGCGTCCATAGAGAACGCGATCGTGCGGGAAGCATCCGAGATCGCAACCGGAGCGGCCCGCGGCTCGGTGCTCGACCGCTTCGACCTCAAAGTCGACGTGGCCAGGGCCGGGCTCGACCACATCGCCGGGTCCAATGACGTCAAGAAGATCCTGGCCCGCCGAGCCGAGATGCTCGCCACCAAGAAGAAAACCCTGGAAAAGGCCGGCTTCACCAGCGATGAAGCCATGGAGATCCTCCTCGCCGACATCGCCGCCCGCGGCTAACCGGAGTATGCGATGGGCCTGCTCGGGGACATAGTCGACGCCGTCGGTGACGCCGCAGATGCCGTAGGCGACGTTGTCGAGGACGTGGTCGACGCGGCCGGTGACGTCATCGAAGATGTTGTCGATGCAATAGGTGACGTGGCAGAGGACATTGTCGATGCGGTCGGTGATGCCGTCGATGCGGTTGTCGACACCGTTGAGGATGTGGTCGACGCAGTCGCCGATTTCGCACAGGATGCGGTTGACGCACTCGGCGACCTTGCCGAAGACGCCGTCGACGCCGCAGGCGATGTCTTCGATGCGTTTGCCGAGCTCGCGGAGGACGCCTGGGATGGCGCCACCGACCTGGTCGATGCAGCCGTAGACGCCATCGTCGACGCCGCCGAAGAGGCCTGGGAGGCCATCTCTACAGCGGCTGAAGACGCGTGGGAAGCCATCGAAGACGGTGCCGAAGCGGCATGGGAATGGCTCGAGGACACCGCTGAGTCTGCCTGGGAAGACCTCGCCGCCGCAGCCGACTGGGCCATGGAAGCGGCCGCCGACGTGGTCGAATGGGTAGAGGAAAAGGCCGCGGCCGCATACGAATGGGCGATGGAAGCCATCGACCGGGCACTCGATTGGCTGGGCGACCTCGCCATGGGTGTCCTCGAGGCGCTCGCCATGCTGGGCGGCTGCCTCGGCGGCATCATCATCCACAACCTGGCCGAGGCCGACAACATCCTGTTCAACCTGGGCAAACCATTCCGGGGATTGCCTCCCGATTTCCAGGAGGAGATCCAGCCGATCTTCCCCAACGTCGACCTCACCAAGGTCGGGTTCATGGAGAACGCCGCCCTTTCGGGCAACCACTTCAGCGACGACACCCTGGCCATGACCTTCATGGGGCCGGAGTTCGCCGGCTACGCCCTCAGCTACGACATCTACATGCGGGACACCTTCGACCCGGCCGTCAACGACGACAAGGCGCTGCTGGTGCACGAGACCACTCATGTCGACCAGTACCGGCGCTTCCGGTTCGAGGACGCTTTTGCGTGCGCCTACGGCATGGGCTTCGTCCAATCCGGTTTCGACTACGCAACCAACCCCATCGAAGCAGAAGCATTCGCAGTGGAGGCGGCGTATGCGGCGACGTTGTAGGCCTCGCCTCCGGCCAGGCTTCAGCCAACCTCCAAGCCAACGCAATGGAGGATCGGGCAGTGGCCCCACGTTACGGGGCCACTGCCTTCGTTTGGTTCAGTCAGCCCCTATGGGCAATTGCCATTCTCATCGACAGTCACCAATTCGGCACCGTCGAAAGTAGTTACCTGCGCCGCCATGAGCCCGGCCCAGGTTTCGTAGGCATCTGCGCCGTAATACGGCTCGCACAAGAAGTCAGCCGTGGCAACCCATTGCATGTTGATGGTGTTGTGGACCTTCCACGAGTCGACCTCGGTGAATTGGAGCCCGTTGAGACCGCCATCTTCGAACGGCAGGCAGAAGCCTTCAAAGAGCTCTCGCACCGCCTCGCGGCCTTCCGTGGTGACCCCACCGGGCAGGACGATGTGGACCGAATTCGGGTACTGCGCCATCAAACGGTCGACGTTGCAGTTGTTCAGGGCGTCAATGTGCTCGTAGGTGACTGCATACGCGGTTGGTTGTCGGTCGAATTTCTTTCCAGGGGCGTCGGCGGACGCTATCGCGGCAGCGCTCATCATCAGCGCAACCGCCAAGCCCGCAACGAACAATCTCCTCATTTCCCTTCCTCCTCACTGATCGATACCGCACATTCGCGCACGCAATCGGCAGCATGACCTGTAGACAATTGGCAACGGCTGTTCCAGGAATAGTTCAGATCAGAATGGATAACTGATCCCCAATGTCATCGACGAGGCCGGGTTCCACGTGCATGGGCACCTCCCTTCGATGGTCTTTGTGATCCATAATCGATCATCGCTAATCGACCCTACCCCTCAAGTCGCTGCGGTCAAGGGGAATCTCGGTCCGGGCCTTCTAGAAGGCGCCACGGTGGTACCAGCCGGTATCTCCAGCCTGGAGCGCCTTCGAAGAACCGCACCTCTCGAGGTCTCAACTCACCCCGGAGCCAACCAGGACCGGCTGTTCGCCTGTGAAATCGAAGGTGTCGATCGGATCCGCCGGCGCGGTCCTGGTGCGGCGGCGGCGTAGCAAGTAGATCGACAGCCCTGTGGCTATGACCGCGGCCATAAGAGCAACGACGGCGAAAATGTTACCGTTCGACCGGAGCAGCACGGCTCCCCCGGCTGCGATCGGGGAACGACCTCCTGCCGGGTCTACAGCCCAGGCACCAACCCGGATCACGATCGCAAACGTCACCGCCGACACCCCGATGCGCACAAACAGCGCCCGCAACTGTCGAACACGATCGCGGTTCAGCATCACCGCAGCGCCCCCGAAGAGCAGTAAGCCACCGATACCGACCAGAACCACCTTGGTCAACAAACCCTTCACCTGCCGAGCAGCGCCACCCACCGTCATCTGATCGTCGGCGGACAGCACGATCCCCGGCACGCTGTGGACCGCAGCTCTAACGACGGCGGCGTCCGATACCACCCCTCGCTCCTCCAATGCATCCGCTACCACCGGTGCCAGCGAATCAACTGCCGACGACAGATCCACCCGGGTGACGGTGCCGGGCGGGGCAAGCGCCGCGGCAACCGCCTGGTCAACCACGTCGTCGATAGCCAACTGCATCTGGGGAGTGCCATCCACGGTGTCCACCACCGCCGCCACATCGCCGGGGCTCAGCTCCGCCGCAGCAGCAATCGCATCACCAAGCCAATCCCTCACACGGTCATTGACGATCTCACTTTCGAGCACAGCGCGGGTGCTCGACTCGAGCGTCACCTGATCCCCGGCAACCGAACGGCCCCACAGGCCAATGAGGACCAGGGACGTGAATATCCCAAACAGCCACAGCGCCATCGAGAGCGAAAAGGCTCTGGAGCGAAGTGTCACCTTATGACGAGTTGAAGACGAGATCATGACAGTTCCGAAATCTCAAGAAGGAGGTTGGCGGGACGCCGGTGGCGAACCCCCTGGATTCTACTCGTGACCGGGACTATGGCCACGAGGCTCGTAGGAACGGGCCGAGACCCGAATACCGCGAGCTCTGTGACAAAGGTGTCACACCTGAGCGCGATCCTGCTCCTGAGGCTCCACGCCTGCCACTGAGCGCAGTTTCCTCAGAAACTGCGAACGTGCCGCCCTGCGGCACGGGTATATGACATGGCTACCGCGACCATGCACCCCGGAGACCACAGCCCCATGTCCTGGGACGACTACGAGGCACTCGGCGCCGGAGACCGTGGCGAGTATGTCGATGGGAAACTCGTCATGAGCCCGTTCCCGACGAGTTCGGACCCGATGTGATGATCTTCGATGACAGAGGGGAGAAGGCCCGAGACACGGGGACACCCCACCTTGTCGTCGGGGTCCTGTCGTTTGATCGATCCGGCCCGGGACATCATCCGCAGAGCCGCCAAATATGCCGCCTCCGGACTCGAGCGCTACTGGATCGGCGACCCCCAAGGACCGGAGAGCATCGTCTACAGACCGATCGAGGGTGTCCAAGTCCGACACGACCCGGGGACCGCAGCCCAGCTCCCGGCGGTCAGGCGGTCGCGCTCTCCCTGCTCTCGATGTGGTCGACCATGTGCTCGGCATCCTCCCCGACCCCGTAGAGCAGAGCAGACTTGCGGGTGTGTAGAAAGTGGAGACCGACGAAGTACAGACCCGGGTACTCGGTGACTCCCCTGTCCTGGATGGGATACCCCCAATCGTCGAAGATGGGTAGATCGATCCAGCTGAAGTCCCACTGGTAGCCGGTAGCCCAGAGAATCACGGCGACGTCGTCGAGGTCGAGTTCCTCGGGCGGGTCGACTTCGTACCCGTCCTGTGGTTTCTCGAAATTCTCCTCGGGGAGATCCATGCCGGATGCCTCCACGAACCGATCGGCTCCCTGGTGGACCTGATCTGCCATGGCATCGCCGACAGCGAGGTTCTCCTTCAGGTCGGTGGTGAAGATCGCTCTGCCGTCTTCGAACGCCTTCAGATGGCCGAGCAGGCGGACGCCTTCTCGGGAGATTTGGTGGAGGTTCAGCGTCTCGCCTCCATTCCTGCCCGACACCTTGGGGTTGGGCCCGAATCGGTCGGCCGGGTCGTCCAGGTCGTCAGGCGTTTGATCCATCAGCCCGAACTGCTCCACCCACCACATGCCATCTTTGCCTCTGTAGCGGCGCGGGATGCGCCCCACTGCGCTCGTGGCCAGATACACGTCCCGGCCGCTCTCGTTGAGCTCCTTGGCGATCTGACAGCCTGACTGGGCGCTTCCGACGACGAGGACGGCACCGTCCGGCAACTCGGCGGGGTTCGCGTAGCGGCTCGTGTGAAGCTGGGCGATGTGGTCAGGCGCGTGCTCGCTCATGTCAGGGATGTTCGGTCGCTGGAAGGTTCCCACCGCGACGACGACATTCGACGCGTCGTACTCGCCAGAATCGGTCTGGACCAAGTAGCGCCCGTTGCGTCGCTTCACCGAAGTGACTTCTACTCCGAAACGTAGGGGAGGATCGAACATCTCTGCGTACTCCTCGAGATATCCGACCACCTCGTCGCGGGTGAGGAAGCCATCCGGGTCGTCGCCCTCGTATGGCTTCCCCGGCAGCTGGAGTTGCCAGTTGGGTGTCACCAGGGTGAAGGAGTCCCAGCGCTCCTGCCATCGTGGTGCTATCTGACTCTCTCGTTCGAGGACCACATGGTCCCGCCCATGCTGTTTGAGCAGATAGCTCGTCGTTAGCCCGGCCTGACCGGCGCCGATGACGACAGTGTCAACTCTTTCGGTGTTCTCCTCCATATCGACCTCCTTTGTATTGCTACCCGCATGGCGCGTCCGCGAAACATGCTCTCATCGCTGGCACATGACATCCAACGTATCCGACCAGGGCGACCATGGGCCCCACCCCGCGTCGTTGTCGGCCTGCACCTACATCCGATACGCATAGCCGTTGACCAGACCGTTAATGAGTGTCCATGATGCATCGAACCAACCCCGAACAGAGTCCGATCTGCCGCCACCTACCGGTCCCACCACGACCCCTTGGACCTGAGGGGTCATCACCGGTCACAATTATGAACACGAACAGGGGTGCGCCCGGGACGCTCTCAGGTTCGTCGGAGGAGGGAAGCCCTCAGTGTGGAGCCGCAGCAGACACGGGCACGGCTAAAGCCGACGCCAGCAGAGCGCCGGCGGGAGTGGCCCGGACTCGAGCGCTACTGGATCGTCGACCTCCGATGGCCCGGAGATCATCGTCTACAGACTGATTGACGGTGTCCTTCTAGAAGAGGGCCGGCACGGCCCGGGGACCGCGGTCACACTCGACGTCGGCCCCGCTGAGGTGACTCTGGATCCCGCCTCGCTGTTCGACTGAACTGCGACGCCGAGGCGCAATCAGGCGGCTGCTCTCCGGCAACGAACATGGCCCCTTCGATACTTGCCGGATCCGAAGGCCGCGACATCTTGCCGGTTTCGGACACATAAGGAGTATGGAAACACATCCGGCCCCCGCCCACCCACAAATCGAACTGACCCAACGGGAGCGAGACCTGCTGCTGGCGCTGATCGACAACCGCAGCCGCGAGGACGCCGCTGCCGCGGTCGGCTACTCAGACCGTCATCTGCGCCGTCTGACCCGGGCGTTACTCAACCGCCTCGGTGTCCCCACCACCCATGCGGCCGTCGCAGTGGCGGTCGCCTCGGGAGCCTTGCCGGTACGCCCTATCCCAGCGCCCGGTGCAGGAACGCTGCCATCTGGCCGCGAGTGACTATCGCCGAGGGGCAGAACATGTCGTTCGCCGGCGGGTTACAGCCCCTCGTGACACCGGCAACGGCGAGACGGTCGATATCGGCTTCGAAGATGGAGCCGTCGTCGTCGATGAACAGATCACCTGCGCCGGCATCGCTGTAGCCGAGCGCCCTCACCAGGAACGCAGCCATCTGACCCCGCGTCACGAAAACAGAAGGACAGAACATGTCATTGGTCGGCGGGTTGCAGCCTCTGGTGATCCCCGCAGCGGCCAGCTTCTCGATATCCGCCTCAAACACCGAGCCGTCATCATCAATGAACGGATCGGCGAGCTGGTCCGTCAAGCCAAGAGCCCGAGTCAGGAACGCCGCCATCTGACCTCGCGTCACCGGGGCAGAAGGACAGAACATGTCATTGGTCGGCGGGTTACAGCCCCTGGTCACCCCTTCCGCAGCCAACCATTCGATATCCGCCTCAAACACCGAACCGTCATCATCTATGAACGTGTTCACCACCTGCGGCGTCGCCGTCTCCGACCATGCCGACCACGGCCCCCATCCCGAATCGTTGTGGGCCCGTACCCGCACCCGGTAATCGTCACCGTTGATGAGACCTGTGAATACCCGGCTGAGCGTCGTCCCGCCGACGGACACCGTAACCACCGACCCGCTGCTCACATCCTCGAGCTCCAGCTCGTATGTGTCGACCGCTGAGCCGAGCGCACCGGAAGCAGCCCAGGCGGCCGTTATCTGCCCGTCACCCGCCGAGACCGTCGGGGCTCCCGGCGCAGACGGCACCAGGCCCGGGATGAAGTCCGGCGACCATTCCGACCACACACCCCAGCCTTCGCCGTTCTCCGCCCGCACCCGATAGCGGTACGTGTCGACCCCGGACAATCCGGTGATGTTGAGCATCAAGGCCGTGCCCGGGTGATAGGTCACGGTGCCGCCGCCGGTGTTGTTGTCCACCACCACCTCATAGCCGGTGACTGCCGTTCCGCCGTTATCGAGCGGTGCCAGCCAGGAGGCCGTCGCCTCGCCAACCGCGGTGACGGTGATATTCGGCTTCTGTGGCGCACCCGGGGTCCACAGCAGAGTCACCTGCGTCGACCAGCCCGACCACGCCCCCACGCCGAAGCTGTTCTCGGCCCGCACCCGGATACGATAGGTATGGCCGTTGGTGAGCCCGGTGACGTCCTCGCTGAGCCCTGTGCCGGCGTCGAGGTAGTCGTAGGTGGCGGCGGTGATGTCGTTGACCTGTAGCTCGTAGTTGCTGACGGTTGCTCCTCCATCGTCACCCGGGGCCGCCCATGAGGTGTTGATCTCAGCGTTGCCTCCCGTCAGCGTGGGGACACCAGGCGCCGAAGGCACGGCACCCGGCATGAAATCCGCCGACCACGCCGACCAGAGGCCGTCACCGATGGCGTTGCTCGCTCGCACCCTGGCCCGGTAGGTGGTGCCGTTGTTGAGCCCGGTGATCGTCGCCGCCGATGTCAACCCGACGTCGGTGAAGGCGCTGCCACCTCCGTCCCGGTTCTCTACCTCAACGTCGTAGTTGAGGATCGGCTGGCCTCCGTCGCCGGCTGCGGTCCAGCTCAACGAGACGTCTTCGTCGCCCGCCGCGGCCGCGGGCACACCCGGCGCGGACGGCTCGGTATCAACACCGGGGTCCGGATCGGAAGTGATGGTGTACCCGGTGGCGGTTGCCCCGGTGACCGTGACGGTGAGGCCCTCCAGGGTGACGCTCTCGCCAAGCTGGAGCACGTGGCCTACCCCGTCGTGGACTGGGCGGCTGCTGGGTGTGATCGCGGTAGATGCCGGGACAGATGCCGCCGCCGAAGGCGCCATCGTCGCAGTAGTAGTCCACCTCATACACCTCTACCCCCTGCCACGCAGACGGGATGGGGTCATAGGTGCTGGTGATGCGGGCCCCGAAGACGTAGAAGCGACCCGGCTGTGCGGTCTTGATCGCAAACAGCTGGGTGCCGGCAACGTCATGCGGTCGCAGCGTCACGGCCTGGTAGGTACCGTCGGCGACCACGACATCGCTGGTCGATACCCAGCCCGGATTGGAACCGGTTGTACGACAGGGTTGCGTAGGGATTGGCTTCGGTCCAGCCGCCTGTCGTGTTGTTGCCGCTCATCAGGTCAATCGGGTTGTCATACTCGTCCCCGGTGCCCGAGTTCGAGTGTGGCCACTGCAGGGTATGACCCAGCTCGTGGGCAGTCACCGACGGCCAGTTCATTGCCGAGTCCTCCCCGACGACGGCATAGCGGTAGTTGTTGGGGAACGTCGAGCCGATCCAGCCACAGTCCGGGTCGCTCGAGATGCAGATCGTCCCCGGCGACGCATATCCCCCGCCGGTAACCGAGTCGATGACCAGCAATCCCTCCGGGCTTCCCACCGGGCTGTAGGTAGCCGTTGAGGAACTCGTCGAGACAGGTGGCGTCGGGTGGTTTGGTGCCGCCTGCGGTAAAGATCGGTTCGTAGACGCCACCGGAAAGCGAGTCGTAGTAGTCGACGGTGGCTGCTTCGAGGGCGGCGAGCACCTGGGGCATGGTGTGGGTGACACTGCCGCACAGCCACACCTCCCAATGGTCCTGGTCAAGCGAATACCGCTGCACAAACGGGGTCTTGGGAACCAGCCCGGTGGGATCCTCGTCGAACAGGCCCTGCGTGGTGTCGGCGCCGCGGTTGTCGGCGACAACCGGAGCATCCCAGTCGTCGGGCTCGAGGGTCGACCCTGGTGCCAACTGCGGCTGCGAGACGGCGGCACCGGGAGTGGCGGGCGTGACGGTGGTGAGCAGGAGCGCAATAGCGAGGGTTGTCAACACATTATTGGGCCGTAGCACGATA
The DNA here is from genome assembly GCA_963731695.1 of uncultured bacterium. Classification (GTDB taxonomy): domain Bacteria; phylum Actinomycetota; class Acidimicrobiia; order Spongiisociales; family UBA5794; genus JAAETI01. Next base: position 23,789 of record CAVSWM010000018.1, read on the forward strand.
CGCCCTTCAGAGTCCGGCGGGGCACCAACCCGTATCGGCAGGGCGGGCTGTGAGCTTGACCCCGGCCACCGCGTTGCTACGTGTGGTCGATCTCTCCGGTCCCGATCGCCGCCCAGGCTTGATCGACGGCGGCGACGGCGGTGTCACGGTCGGCGCCCACCTGGATGGCAACAACGGCAAACGATTCGGCGGCGTTGCGGAGCCGGGATTCGACAAGTCTGTGTCCCCCGGCGCCGGGTGCCTCGATGAACGACCCGCTCCGACCCCTGGTAGCGATGACGCCGTCACGATCGAGTTCCTCGTAGGCCTTGGCGATGGTGCCTTTCGCCAGGCCCAAGTCGGAAGCGAGCTGGCGAATGGTCGGCAGTCGCGTCCCCTCAGGCAGCGTCCCGATCGCCGCCATCGTCGTGATCTGCGCTCTGATCTGCTCATAGACCGGCGTCGGATCGGCGGGGTCGACGCGAATGATCACGCCGGGATCCGGCCGATGCTTCGCCAAATGCGGAACGAGGCGATGATGGCGCCCCACCCGATGACAATGGCCAGAGGCACCACCGAGGAGAACGGTGCGATGAATCCAGAGCCGAGCAGACCCCAGCCGGCCAGCAGCACCGCTATGGCGTACCCGGAGCGGTCGAGACGTTCGATGGCCCAGCGGCGGATCGAGTCATCGGCGGCTGCGACGTCGGCGGAGAGGGCCGGCCGGGACCGTGTCTCGACTGAACGTGCCGTGGCTTCGACGACCAGGGGAACCGCAATCGCTGCAACAAGCAGCAACAGAGACCCACTGCGTATTGCCGCGGCGCCGGTGGCGATCACGGCAACACCCGACCAGATGCGCATCTTCGTAGCCATATCGGCGGCGCGGAACCGGCCGCGGCGGTCGGCGAGGTCGGCGACCCGTGACGCTGCGACACCGTGCTGCAGGTGATAGGTCTCGGCGGCAATCGTTCCGATGAGCGACCCAAGCATCGGCATGGCGAGAACGTCGCCCAGGACGCTCGTGTCACCTACCCCAAACCCGACCCTGCCGTACCAGATGATGCCTATCTCCACCGCAACGGCGAAGCCGGCCCACGCCCCGAAACGGCGGAACCAGTCCGCCCGAGCCAGGTGACGATCGATGACAACCACCCCGGGACCGGCCGCAGCGGCCCGAGTGACGGGATGAAGCACCGGTCGTTCCCGACGCAGTATCACGACGACGGCGACCAGCGTCAGCAACACAAGCGAGAAGCGGGGGATCGAGGGAGAGTATTGATGTCATGTAGCTATTGTACTATTGTCCTAGGACAGAATGTCAAATACCGACCAGAACCAGAAACGGACGCAATGTCAGACACCAGCCATCTCCAGCAACTCGTTCCAATCCTGACCCGGCGCCGCCGCATAGCGTTGACAACTGCTCTGGTAGTCATCCTCGTAGCAATCCCCGCAATGGCGGCCGCCGGCATTTCGCGTCCTGTCCATCTCCGTCGACTTGGGCAGCGGGCAATGGGACCAGGCCACGGGACTCGGCGAAATGGTGCTCGAAGTCCACAACCGGGGCATCGTGGCGATCACCGTCGAGTCGGCGACCGCACCGGGCACCGAGATAACGCTCTCACCCACACGGGTCGAGGCGCGCGTTCGACCGCCGAGCTCCACATCGACTACATCATGCAATGTGACGGCGAGATGTTCGACGAGATCAGTATCGACGCCGACGAGCCGACCGGGTTCACCGTTCGAGTCAGCGGCATCTGGCCGGTAGCCGACGACTTCACCGTTGATCGGGTGACCGACTTTCTCCCCACCCGCGGTATGTGCGCCCCCTGAGCTGTTCAGGCGACTACGACCGTCTTCAGAGTTGACAAACTCCCTGATCCCGGCGTCGGCGAGCTCACGCCCGTACCCGGACTGCTTGATCCCGCCGAATGGGAGCCGCGGGTCGGATGCGACCCCGGCGTTGACAAAGCAACTCCCCGCCTCGAGCCGGGTGGCGGCGATACGCCGACCCGGTCGAGATCCGAGGTGAACACGGCGGCCCCAAGCCCGAACTCGCTGTCGTTGGCGGCGGCGATCGCAGCTTCCTCGTCGGGGACGGGCGTCACCGCGGCGACCGGCCCAAACGTCTCTTCGTTGAAGATGGGCATGTCCCGGGTCACCCCCTTGAGAATCGTCGCCGGATAGAAGGCTCCCGGCCCGGGCGGGACCTCGCCCGCCGATGACCAGTTCGGCGCCTGCCGCGATGCTTGCCGTGACCTGCCGGTGCAGGTCGTCGCGCAGATCGACCCGCGCTTGCGGCCCGATGTCGGTGTCCTCGTCGAGCGGGTCGCCCATCTTGCGGGCCGACATGGCGCGTCGCCAGCTTGGCGACAAACGGCTCGTACACACTGTCGACCACGATGAACCGCTTCGCCGCAATGCAGCTCTGCCCGCCGTTGATGAGCCGGCTGGCGGCGCATACATCGGCGGCGAGATCGAGATCGGCATCATCCAGAACCAGGTAGGGGTCGCTGCCACCGAGCTCGAGCACCGTCTTCTTCAACAAGGCGCCGGCCCGTGAGGCGACGGCTGCGCCGGCGGCACTCGACCCCGTGAGGGTGGCGGCGACGACCCGCGGATGCGCCAGGCGCGTCCCCAACCTTGTCGGAGCCTGCGACCAGCACCCGGAAACGGCCCCTCGGGTATCCCGGCATCATCGATCACGTTGCCTATGGCCAGCGCCGTGCCGGTCACATTCGATGCGTGCTTCATGAGCACCGCGTTGCCTGCCATCAGCGCCGGCGCCGCAAAACGGAACACCTGCCAGAGCGGGAAGTTCCACGGCATCACGGCGAGGATCACGCCGAGCGGCTGCATAGGTGGTGAAAGCTGGCGGTCCGTTCGGTGGCGATCGTCTGATCGGCCAGATATCGCTCTGCGTTCTCTGCGTAGTGACGGCATACCCAGGCGCACTTGTTTGCTTCGCCGCGACCTGCTTTGACCGGCTTGCCCATCTCGATGGCCATCATCCCGGCGAACTCGTCTGCACGCTCCTCAAGAGATCGGCAATCCGCATCAGGTAGGTCGCCCGTTCGGCGTAAGTCGCCAGTCTCCATTCGAGATAACGGTTGTGTGCCTCATCGGCGAACCGAGCGATGTCGTCGACGGTGTGCTCTTGGTACGAGGCGACAAGCTCGCCGGTTGCCGGGTTGAAAGTCTCGATCACGTAGTCACTCCTTCGACGCCTTCCGGCCTACATGAGACCCTGGCCGTCCTCATCACGTCCCATGACAAACCAGATTGCCTCGACCGGCTCGTCGCCCTTGTTAAACAGACGATGCGGTCGTGTTGAATCAAATGCGATCGAATCCCCGGGATGCAGCTCGTAGTCCTGAAACCCGATCTGAATGCTGAGTACCCCTGAGATGACATAGCCGTACTCACGTTCCATGGTGGCGCATCAACGACTCGTCGGGTGTGGAGGCTCCCCAACCTCATACGTCGCATGTAGAAAATCGACCCTGTCGCCCGGATGGCGTTGAGGTCCTCCCATCTCACCCCCGATTCGAGCTCGATCGCCTTCCGATCACCGGGATGAACAAGCGGTGAAGTGGGGCCACCAGAAATGGAGTCGCCGTCACCGCCACGGAACTCCTCGCCACGAATGACGCTGTCGAGAGAGAGATCGAGCTCGGTCACGATTGCATACAGCGTCCCCACGGATGGCTTGGAAAGACCGCTTTCGATCTGCGAAATCATGCTGGCCGACAACCCGAGCCGACGAGCCAACTCGCGCTGGCTCATACCGACCCGGGTCCGTTCCTCACGGACCCGATCGCCTATTCCATCGAGGCTCTCGTAGAGCCCGGCGTTTCCTTGCCCGTCTGTCACAGCAACATCCACCCGCCGTCAATGTAGAGATTGGCCCCGTTCATCGACCGATTCTCCAGGAGGAAGACCGTAGCGTCCACGACATCGGCCATCGTTGCCAGACGTCCGGTCGGGGTTCGCTTCACCACCGCGTCGAGCGACTTGTCCTTCCAAAACGGGCTGTCGCCAACGATGCCGGGATGGATTGCGTTGAAGCGCACCGGCGCCAGCTCGATAGCCAGCGTCCGGATCATGCTGCTCACCCCTCCGTTGACGGTGGTGACGGTGGTCGAGCCTGGATAAGGCCGGTCCTTGGCGCGGCCACCGAACAACAACACCGAGCTCTCCTCGGAGAACCGGGGAATCAGCGTGTGAATCGTCTCGGTGTAGCCGACCAGCTTCATCATGGCCAGATTGATCGCCCCGGCCAGCGAATACTCCTTGACCGGATTGTTGTCCCGGGCGATGGCGACCAGAATGAGCCGGGATACCGGCCCGACGTCGCTGAGAGCACCGGCGATCGTCTCCGGCTTGGCCAGATCAAAACCAATTCCGGTGGCGTTGCCACCAAGGTCTGCGGCGACTGCCGCGGCACGCTCCTGGTCTCGACCGGTCACGATCACAGGCGAGCCTGCATCGACGTAGTGCCTGGCTACCTCGCGACCGATCCCTCCGGTACCTCCGACGACGACCACTGTTCCATCTGCCATCTCGTCCCTCTCCCTCGCTAGCCGGATGCGGATTGATCCATCAACTCGCCTCCAGTGAGGATAGACACGCAAACGACGTTCTGTGTAGTCTTACTGAACAGAACCCTCGCCGATGAGGAACCCGCAATGACCGCTCCCGGAAAATACGACCTCTGCGTTGTCGGAGGAGGACTGGTCGGCCTTGCCGTGGCGAGAGCGGTCGCCGACGACTATCCGGGTGCAAAGATCCTGCTGCTGGAGAAGGAGCAACGGGTCGCCGCCCACCAGAGCGGCCACAACAGCGGCGTGGTCCACTCGGGGCTCTACTACCGGCCCGGATCGCTCAAGGCTCGTCTCTGTGTGACCGGGCGAAACCTGGTTTACGAGACCTGCGCCGAACACGGTATCGACTACCGACAATGCGGCAAGCTCGTCATCGCAACCGATCCATCCGAGCTACCGGCACTCGAGGAACTGGAGCGCCGCGGCCACGCCAACGGTCTCTCCGGTTTACGGCGGATCGGCCCCGATGAGATCAAAGATCTCGAACCGGCTGCCACCGGGTTGGCCGCACTACATGTGCCGGAGGCCGGCGTGGCGGACTATCCGGCTCTCGCCGAGCACCACGTGTCGCAGCTGGAGGACTACGGAGCCACCATCGTCACGGGCGCCGCCGTCACCGGGATCGACCACGTACTGGCCGGGGTGGCAATCACCGCAGGCGCCGAGCACTACGTCGCCAGTACCCTGGTGAACTGTGCCGGGCTGCAATCGGATCAAGTCGCCGCGATGGCAGGGATCGACCCTGCGGTGAGGATCATCCCGTTTCGTGGTGAGTACTACCGGATGTCCGCCGGGTCGTCTCACCTGGTGCGCAACCTCGTGTACCCGGTGCCCGATCCTCGCTTCCCATTCCTGGGAGTCCACTTCACACGCCGCATCGACGATTCGGTGGAGGTCGGCCCCAATGCGCTACTAGCACTCGGGCGTGAGCACTACCGGGGAACACCGCCCGACTGGGCCGAGCTGCGGGCGATCCTGCGCTACCGGGGGTTCCGTCGAATGGCGCGTCGCCACTGGATCTCGGGTGCGCGGGAATTGATCGAGTCACGGTCCACGCGCCGCTACGCACGTCTGGCGCGCCGACTGATCCCTGAGGTCGAGCAGCACGATCTCCTCCCCGGTGGCGCCGGTGTCCGCGCCCAGGCAGTCGACTCAAGAGGCACCCTCGTTGATGACTTTGTCATCGAGACCGCAGGCTCCACGGTGCATGTTCTCAACGCTCCTTCTCCAGGCGCGACGGCCAGTATCGCCATAGGGAAATTCGTCGCTGAAAGAATCAAACCCAATTTGGCACACTAAACACAGATTCATATGTGTAGTGTGACTGAACATGGAGGAGCAAACCCAAGTAGTCGCAGTGATCGGTCTGGGGACGATGGGGAGCGCGATGGCCCGTCGTATCCGGGGTGCCGGCTTCGAAGTGGTCGTCTGGAACCGGGACCGTGCCAAGGCCGATGCGCTCGCCGGCGACATCGATGTCACCATCGCAGCAACAGCAGCCGCCGCGGCGGCGGCGACCCCAATCATCATCACCAGCCTCGCAGACGACGCGGCACTTGAAGCTGTCTATCTAGGCCCGGACGGCATCGCAAGCGGAATCAGGCCCGGCTCAATCGCAGTCGACACCAGCACGGTCGACCCGGGCACCATCCTGCGTGTTGGAGAGGCAATCGATGCCGCAGGTGCCGGGTTCTTCGATTGTCCGGTCTCCGGGAGCGTCACCACCATCTCCAACGGCGCCTTGACCATGATGGCCGGCGATCGTGGCCAGCTAGTCGATCAAGTAGAACCGGTGCTCGCAACGATGGCGAAGCGGGTGATCCGGGTCGGTCCGCGTGGATCCGGTGCCGCATGCAAGCTCGCAGTCAACGGAATGCTCCACAGCCTCAACGTCGCTCTTTCCGAGGCACTCGTGCTGGCGGAGAAGGCGGGCGTCGACAGAAGCATCGCATACGAAGTCTTTGCCAGCGGTGCAGGCGGCGCCCCCTTCGTCCAATACAAGCGCAACGCATACGAGCACCCCGAAGACGCCCCGGTCGATTTCCCCCTCGAGATGGTCGTCAAGGACCTGGAACTGATCACCGGCCTCGGCAAGAAGGTGGGGGCTCCGATGGACCAGGCCGAGACCGGCCTGGGAATTGTCCGCCGGGCTATCGCCTCCGGATTGGGGGACAAGGACCTCAGCGCGATCGCCGTCTATCTGCGAGACGAGGAAGAGTAATGGCCAACCACATCGTCAAGAAGCGAACCGACCTGGTATTTGCCACCCCGGCCGAGTTCGACGGCCGAAGCTCCGGCTACACCACACACGCCGTTGTGGACGAGGCAGGTGGCGGCGTCCAGATGGGATTCCGGATGGGCCACCTCGACCCGGAAGGATCCGTCGCCGCCCACGTGCACTCGTTTGAGGAATCGGTGTACGTCATAGAAGGATCACTCGTCATCGACACCCCCGATGGGAGCCGCGAACTGGTCACAGGCGACTACGGGCTGATCCCGGTCGGAGTGACCCACGCCTTCCGCAACACCGCAACCGCTCCCGTCGAATTCGCCGAGATGCAAGCACCGCTCCCCCGCGAGCGCTTTGGCTTCGACACCCAGTTCCCCGATCCGCTGGTCGCAGCCGAGCCTCGTCCGATCGACGTGCGCGATCCGCGCAACCGCTCATTCGGTCACATCGACCCGAAGTCGATGGACCCCACACTGCAAACCCAGGAGCACCTGGCCCTCAGCGCCAGCATGCGCACGGCCCTCCTCGTCTACTCAGGAATCACCGTCAAGATGATGATCGACTCCGACCTCGGTGCCGACCTGTCGACGATGTTCATGGTGCAGTACGAGCAAGGCGGGTTCGCCGGAGCTCACGACCATCCGCTGGAAGAGGCATACCTCATCCTCGCCGGAGAGGTAGAGGCCAGATTCGACGGCAACCCATACCGCCTTGGCCCCGGGGACATCGCATGGGCAGGAGTGGGGTGCGTGCACGAGTTCCGCAACGTCGGTGACGGCTACGTCAGATGGCTGGAGACCCAGGCACCACAACCGCCACCACGCCACTCATACCGATTCGCCCGCGACTGGGCATATCTCGAGAACGTGATCGCCACACAAGCAAACCCGCCAACCCAACCCACCAGGAGGGAAGAATGAACGAGTTTCCGGTAGCCACCAGCCCCGCTCCGGGCGTAATGGGTGTCGATTGGGAGAACCGGGTCGACTTCGAACGTCTCCGCCAATACCGGCTGGCCCGGGTTCGGGAAATGCTCGAGAAGTACGACCTCGGCGCAGTCCTGCTTTTCGAGACGTCGAACATCCGCTACGCCACCGCCACCCAGATCGGCTACTGGGCCTTCAACAAAGGTGAGCGGTATGCGCTTGTAACCAGAAACAGCAGGCCTCGCATCTGGGACTTCGGATCTGCTGCCAAGGCGCACCGTCTCCAACTGCCCCACATGTACGACAAAACCAACTCGGTCGGCGGCAACACCGGGCTCCAGGGTGCGATCGGACCTGAGACCGGGCTCCACTCGCGGGCAGCCCGCGAAATCAAGGCCGTGCTCGAGGATGAGGGGATCGCCGACGAGAAACTGGGCGTTGACCTCGCCGAAACCGGTGTCTTCCTGGCTCTCCAGGCCGAGGGTCTCAACGTGGTCGACGGGCAAGAGGCGATGATGCACGCCCGCGAAATCAAGAACCCGGACGAGATCATCCTGCTCACGCAGGCTTGCGCCATGGTGGACGGCGTCTACCAGAGCATCTACGAAGCGCTCAAGCCGGGTATCCGCGAGTCGGACATCGTCGGCCTGGCACACGATCGCCTCTTCCAGATGGGATCGGAGTTTGTCGAAGCGATCAACTCGATCGCAGGCGAGCGATGCAGCCCGCATCCGCACGTCTTCAGCGACCGGCTGATCCGCCCCGGCGATCAGGCCTACTTCGATATCATCCACGTCTTCAACGGGTATCGCACCTGCTACTACCGCACCTTTGCGGTGGGACGCGCCACCCAGCCACAACGCGACGCCTTCAAACAGTCCCGCGAGTGGATGGATGCCGCCATCGATCTGGTACGCCCCGGGATGACCACAGACCAGATCGCCAAAGCGTGGCCCCGTGCCGAGGAATTCGGATTCGAGGACGAGATGGACGCTTTCGGGCTCCAGTTTGGCCACGGGGTCGGTGTCGGTCTCCACGAACGGCCGATCATCAGCAGGCTCAACTCGCTGGAAACACCCGTTGAGATCAAGGAGGGCATGGTCTTTGCCCTGGAGACATACGCCCCGGCATCCGACGGACGGTCGGCGGCACGGATCGAAGAAGAGGTGGTCGTCACCGCAGACGGCTGCAAGGTGATCACTCTCTTCCCATGCGAAGAGCTCATGGTGGCCAATGCCTACTGAGTCCCTCCACGACTACTCGCTGCGGGAGCCCCGGCCGCCGCTGCCGCTCGACCCGGCAATGGCATCGGCCGACCTGTCCCCGGAGATTCGCCTCTCGCTGTACCGCAAGCTCCACGAGCTCCGCCAGTTCGGAAAGCGGGCCCACGATCTCTTCCTCCAGAACCTGGTGAAAGGGACAACCCACCTCTCGCTGGGGATGGAGGCGATCGCCGCAGGCTTCGGTACCGCGATGCAACCGGACGACTACACGTTTGCCACATATCGCGGCCATGCCCACAGCCTTGCCCGTGGCATGGAGATGGGGCCTGCCATGGCCGAGCTGCTCGGGCGTTCCAACGGCATCCTCGGCGGCAAGGGTGGCTCGATGCACCTGACCGACGTCTCCAAGGGAATGATGGGCTCGTACGCCATCGTCGGCGCCCACATGTGCGTGGCCAACGGGGCTGCATGGTCGGCGCAGATCCGGGGAACGGACCAGGTAGCGGTGGCCTTCTTCGGTGACGGCACCACCAACATCGGGGCGTTTCACGAGGCGCTCAACATGGCGAAGATCTGGAACCTGCCGGTTGTCTTCGTTTGCGAGAACAACCTGTACATGGAGTACACGCCCATCGACCTCATAACCGCGGTTGCGCGGCCGGCGGCAGACCGGGCACCGGCATACGGCCTCGAATCGATCCAGATTGACGGCAACGACCCCGACGCCGTCTATTTGACGGCAATGACGGCTATCAAGCGAGCCAGGGCCGGAGAGGGTCCCAGCCTGATCGAGGCAGTCACCTATCGCTCCGGTGGTCATTCCCGAGCCGACCCGGCCAAATACCGGCCGTCGGCCGAGGTCGAGGCGTGGTCCAACCGCGACCCGATCCCTGTTTACCACCAGCGCCTCCTCGATCTCGGAGTAGCGGAGGACACGTTGCGCGCCATCGAGCATGAGGTCGCAGAAGCGGTGGATGCCGCGACGGAGTTTGCCAAGGCCGGTCCTGAACCCGGCGAGGACATGCTGTTGACCGAGGTCTATGCGGATGGAGGGTCGCAATGGCGCAATTGAGCTACCGGGAGGCCGTCGCCGCCGGGATCGCCCAGGAGATGCGGCGTGACCCCCGTCTCGTGATGCTCGGTGAAGACGTCGCCGCGGCGGGAGGAGTGTTCAAGACCACCGTCGGCCTGCTCGACGAGTTCGGGCCGGACCGGGTGCGTGACACCCCGATCTCAGAGCAAGCCATCATCGGTGCGGCCATGGGCGCTGCCATGACCGGGATCCCGGTGATCGCCGAGATCATGTTCTCCGATTTCCTGGCCGTGTGCTGGGACATGGTCGCCAACGAGATCGCAAAAAGTCGCTACATGACGAACGGGCAAGTCAACTTCCCTCTGGTCATCCGCACCGCAAACGGCGGTGGCTCCCGGTTTGGAGCCCAGCATTCGCAGAGCGTCGAGAACTGGGCAATGGCTATCCCCGGCCTCAAAGTGGTGGCCCCATCGACGCCGACCGACGTAATCGGCCTGCTGGCTGCCGCCATTCGGGACCCCGACCCTGTCGTCTTCTTCGAGCACAAGTCACTGATGGCGACCAAGGAAGAGATCCCCGATGGTGACATCGTCGATGAGATCGGCACCGCCAGGGTCGTCAGGGAAGGCACAGACGCGACCATCGCAGCCCTCGCTCTGATGGTGCCGCGGGCCCTCGAAGCCGCCGAACAACTGGCGAACGCCGGTGTCTCCGTCGAGGTCATCGATGTCCGCTCATTAGTTCCACTCGACACCAGAACCCTGCTCGCCTCGGTCGAGAAGACAGGTCGTTTCTTCACAGTCGAAGAGAACCCACGGCTATGCGGCTGGGGTGCCGAACTCGTTTCCATCATCGACGAAGAAGCCTTCTGGAGCCTCGACGGACCGAGCATGCGGATCACAACCCCGCATATCCCACTCCCCTCGGCGGCAGCGCTCGAAGACATGGCGATGCCGTCGGCAGACCGGATCTACGAGACGGTGCACAAGGCCCTTGTAGGCGGAAGGGTCGAGGCGTGAGCGAACGGGTTCTGATCAAGGGCGGAACGGTTCTGTCGCTCGATCGCGCGGTCGGCAACATGACAACAAGCGACGTCCTTATCGAGGACGGAACCATCACAGAGGTCGGCCCGGGACTGCGGGCTCGCAACGCCGAAGTCATCGATGCCACGGACACAATCGTGATGCCCGGGTTCGTCGACACTCACCGTCACACATGGCACTCGCTGTTCCGCAACACGATTCTCGAACCGTCGCCGATTAGCCCGGCGACGATTGGACCGCACCACTCGGCAGACCATTTCTACGCAGCGACCCTCATCGGACTGCTCGGTGCGGTTGAGGCCGGGATCACCACCGTTGTCGACTGGGCGGACATACCCGACGACGCCCCGTACATCGAGGCAGCCCTCCAGGCACACGCCGACGCCGGGCTACACACTGTCTATGTGGCGGCACAAGCGGAGTGGGTCGATGCTCCCATGGATGGTGATCGGATTCGCGCCATCACCGCACGAGGCGGCCAGCCAAACCTGACGTTCGCATTCGGACCGCGGGATCCGAGCCCTTCCAGCCTCGAAAACACCTCCCGACAGTGGGCGGCGGCCCGCGGCGAGGGCCTGCGCATTCATGCCCATGTAGGAGTAGATCCATCACAGCGCGGCCTGGTGGCGCAGCTCGGTGCATCGAGCTTGCTGGGCGAGGACGTGACCCTCATTCACTGCACCCACCTCGACGACGGCGACCTCGATGCGATCGTGTCTTCGCATACCTCGGTATCGCTCACCCCGGCCGCTGAGATGGCCGACGGGCTCGGCGCCCCGCCCTTGCAGTCGTTCATCGACAAGAAGATCCGACCCGGTCTCGGCGTCGGAAGCGCGCTGGCCTCCCCGGGAGACATGTTCGCCCAGATGCGCTCCGCCAACTCGGTGCAACATGCCACCCTCTTCGATCTGAAGCTCGCAGGCAAGAGTGGCGTGCCCAACCTGCTCACCACCCGGGATGTGATTCGCTACGCCACCATCGACGGCGCGACAGCCATCGGCCTCGAGGGCACGACGGGATCCCTTAGCCCCGGCAAACGGGGCGACGTCATCGTGTTGCGAGCCGACCGGCCCAACATCGCCCCAATCAACGACCCCATCGGCGCCGTTGTGTGGGGAATGGACACATCGAACATCGATTGGGTCTTCGTAGGCGGCCGGGCTCTCGTCCGGGACGGTTCGCTAACCGCCGACGTGACCAGAGCCAGAGATCTCGCGGTAGCCGCACAGCATGAGGTCGCGGCTGCGGCCGGGCTTCTCACCACGGTGGATTCAGCGTGACGGCCCGGCGAGCACCCTCATCTGCATTGACCACATTCGTCGTGGCATCGCGCTACATGCCGGTGTTTGTCGCGCTGCTTCTACTCGTTGTCGTGGCGGCAATCTGGGTCCCTGAGACCCTGGGCGGCGTCGCCCTGGCTGCCATCGCTCCGTTCGGTGCACTGCTCGGGATAACGGCGCTCGGCCAGATGCAGGTGGTCATGACCGGTGGGATCGATTTGAGCACGCCCGGGACGTTGACGCTCGCTGCAATGATCATGGTTGGCGTCGGAGACCAATCCGACGACCGCATCTGGCTTGCGATACTCACCGCGCTTGTGGCCGCAGCTCTCATCGGCCTCGTCAACGGGATTCTGATCGGCGGCATCAAGCTCAATCCTCTGATCGTCACGCTTGCCGTCGGCCAGGTCGTGATCGGCCTGGTCAACCGATACGTGCGCACCTTCCCGATCCAGAGTGCCGTGCCAAAAGGACTTTCCGACTGGACATCCAACCGCATCCTGGGCGTCAGCCCCATCTTCTGGGTTGGTATCGCCGTAACGTTGCTGCTCATCGTCACCCTCCGGTACACCACGATGGGACGCCGATTCAAGGCGGTCGGAGCGAACCCGGTGTCATCCCAGGTAGTGGGGGTGCGGGTGACGTTCACCCAGATCCTCGTCTACGTGGTGGCCGCGATGTTCTACGCAGTCGCAGGCATCGCCCTCGCAGGGCTGATCCGCAATCCCGGCGTCAACATCGGATCACCGTATCTCCTCGGCCCGATCGCCGCTGTAGTCATCGGCGGTGCCTCTCTGAGCGGCGGTCTTGCCAGCCCGTTGTCGACCCTCATCGCCGCCTTCTTCCTCACCGGCCTCAACCAGATGATGCGCTCGCTGGGCCTTCCCACCGCTCTTCAGTTTGTGGTATTCGGACTCGTGATCATCGGCGGCATGTTGGTTTCAGGCGATCGGATCATCCGGGGCGTGGAACAGGTGCTGCGCGAGCGGCGAAGGGGGAACCGCAATAGAGAGGGAAAGACAACGATCGTGACGGGAGACACGGGCTGACTACCGGGATCCAATCCGAAACGTTCAGAAAGCTGACAAGTAATAGGAGGAGGAGAAATGAAACTGATGAGAATCATCGGCCTGATCGCCGTCCTGGCGATGTTGGCCACCGCGTGCGGCGGCGATTCAGGAGGGACGACGACGACCACCACCACCGCGGCGGCGACGGATCAGACCACTACTGCTGCACCGGAAACAACGACAACAGCCGGCGGCACAGACACCACCGCAGCAACTGACACCACCGCAGCAGGCAACGAGAACGCTCTTGCGATGTACGGTGAAGATCCGGCTGCCGCCGACGCGGCACTGGTGACAAAGGCGCTCGGGCCCGTCGAGCCTTCGGACGCGGCGAGCTGGGACATCATCCTGGCATCGATCGCCCACGCCAACCAGGATCTCGACCAGGCAACCATCGACAAGGCAATGGAATGCTGGCGCAACCAGGAATGTGACACCGGATCCGGCGGCGATCTGGTGATGGGGTATGCGGACGGCGGCGGCGACACGGTCAACGTTTGGCGTGGGGTCAGCCACATGGAGGCCATCCTCCAGGCGCTCACCTACCCCGAAATCGGCACGATCGTCTCCACTGCGGCGAACTTCGACCAGGACCCGGCGGTCCATGCCAATGACATCCGATTCCTGATCCAACGTGGCGTCGACTTCATCGTCGGATATCCCGACGTCGGAGTCGCACTGGCCCCGGCAGTCTCCGAAGCGGAAGCGGCGGGTATCCCGTATCTCTCGTTCTCGGCCGGCTACGTCGGACTGCCAGGCCAGGAGGGTGCCCTCACCCCGGGTCAGGACTACACGTCGGTCGTCGGTGAAGACCTGTGCGCTCTCGGTCAGAGCTTTGCGAAGGTTCTCAACGACGGTGTCGGCAGCGGCAAGGTCGCCTTCCTGGGCGGCACGCCGGGTAACGCCCTGACACTCGGCTGGCAGCAGTGTGCTACCGCCGGGCTTGCCGCAGGAGTCGAACTGGTCAACCCGCCTGCCGACGCGAATTCCACAACAGGCGACACCTACTGGGTGAACACGTTCGCCCTCGACGCGGCCCGTGGTCTGCTGACCACGAACCCCGACATCGCCGGATGGGCGTACGAGTACTCCGACGGGCTCTACACCGCCCTTCAGGCCTACGACGAGCTGAACATCCCGGTGGCGAACCTGACGGTGGCATTGCGCACCGACGAGCAGACACTGTTCTGCGACTGGGTTGATCGGGCCGAGCCCACCTACAACATCTGGTACTCGGCGGGCGGCAACTTCCAGTCCAGGACCGCCGTCACCGCGGCGATGCTCAAGCTCCAGGGCGCCGACGTCCCGGGACAGATCGTCGTGCCACACGTGATGCGACAGGTCACCGCTGCCGACTGCAACCCGGACCGGGTCAACCCGGTCGTCTCCGGCACGTCGCTGGTGCCGGACGCCGTTCTGCAGCAGATGTTCGGCGGCTGAGACAACGGCGATACCTGAGGAGCGTCGAATGAACCAAGAGCTAGTCCTCGAGATGAAGGGCGTGTCCCGACAATTCGGGGCCGTGCGAGCGCTGACGGACGTCAGGTTCGAATGCCGCGCCGGCGAGATCCACGCCCTGGTCGGCGAGAACGGCTCCGGGAAGTCGACGCTCCTCGGGATTGCATCGGGCTTTGTCGACCCCGATCTGGGAGACATCCAGATCGGGGGCAAGCCCCTCAGACGAGACTCTCCCGCCCTGGCCAGAAAGCTCGGCCTGGCCATGGCATATCAGGACGGCTCCTCGATCCATGCCGAGCCGGTCAAGAACAACCTCTACTACGCGGCGCCTCCCGACCAGCGGCCCGCGTTCTGGCGAAGGAAGAAATGGGCACGCCGCGTGCTCGCCGACTTCGATCTCGATCTCGAGTTGTTCCCCGACGCACCTGCTGGCTTCCTCACCCTGGCCGAACGACAACTCTTCGAGGTCGCAAAAGCGCTTGTCACCAACCCGAAGGTGCTCCTCCTCGACGAGCCCACAACGGCACTCGGTCCCGACGAGGTCGAGGCTTTGCATCGCACCGTCGTGGCGTGCCGCGACCGCGGCGTCGGGGTGGTCTACGTGAGCCATCGCCTGCCGGAAGTGCTCGAGGTGGCGGACCGCATCACGGTGTTCCGCGATGGCACCTACCAGGGCACATTCGATGCCAGGACGACAAGCGAGCCGGAGCTGGTCGAGAAGATCGTCGGCCGCCCGTTCGAAGCCGCCTTCCCCGCCCCTGCCACCCTGGCGGAC
>CAVSWM010000019.1:0-14568 GCA_963731695.1 uncultured bacterium
GGCGTGGGTCGGATCGTTGTCGACTCCTTCGAGGAGATCGAACGGATCAAAGCCCTGGTCGCCACAGGGCGCAAACCCCCCAGGGTGCTGGTACGGCTCAATCCAGGAATCGACGTACACACCCACGAGTATCTGCAGACAGGTGTGCCGGATTCCAAGTTCGGTTTCGGTGTGTCAACGGGCGATGCCCACCGCGCAGTAGAGATGGTCGATCGCTCCGGGGCGATGGAATTGGTGGGGGTACACGCGCACATCGGCAGCCAGGTGTTTGTTGCCGACTCGTACCGCAAGGCGGTCGGGGCTCTGGCGCCGTTTGTCGATTCGCATCGTCTCGCGGAGATGTCGATCGGGGGCGGTCTGGGTGTTGCATATGTGACGGGGGAATCGGCCCCGACGATCACCGACTGGGCGGACGCAGTCAAACAGGCATGTGCCGAGCACGGGATCACGGCCAGGGTCACTGCCGAACCGGGCCGATCCATAGTCGCCCGCGCCGCGGTCACCCTCTACACGGTCGGCACCATCAAGGACATCGACTCGATTCGCACCTACGTAGCTGTAGACGGTGGGATGAGCGACAACCCGAGGCCGGTGCTCTACGGAAGCGGCTACGAGGCATTTCTGCCCCGAGCGGTCGACGCAGTCCGCGACAAGACCGTTCGAGTGGTTGGCAAGCATTGTGAATCTGGAGATGTCATTGTCAACGATGCCCGGGTTCCGTCCGACATCGCCCCCGGCGACATCCTGTGCACGCCGGTCACGGGGGCATATGGACACTCGATGGGATCCAACTACAACATGGTGTTGCGTCCTGCGGTTGTCTTTGTCAGCAACGGCCGGGCCCGTCTCGTAGTCCGACGTGAGCAGTACGCGGATCTCATCCGCCGCGATGTCGTCGACTGAGCACGGCCGCAATCCTCAGATCGAGCATCTGAGGCTATCGTCGCGCCCATGAATACCATTGGGATTGGCCTTCTAGGGGCAGGAACCGTCGGTGGGACACTGATTCGCCGGCTGGTCACGGAGCATACGGCGATCGCAGCCAAGACCGGGCTGGATCTACAGATCCGTCGGGTCGTCATTCGTGATCCGAGCAAGCAGCGCGATTTCGAAGTCCCTGATGGTGTGTTGACTACTGACGCCGCCGCCATGATCGATGATCCGGACGTCGACCTGATTGTCGAGGTCATGGGCGGTCAGCAACCTGCGGGTGATCTGGTGCTGAGAGCGCTCGAGGCGGGCAAACCGGTCGTGACCGCCAACAAGGAATTGATTGCCGTGCGCGGCGACGAGCTCATCGCCGCCGCCGAGCGGTCCGGTGTGGCTCTTCTCTTTGAGGCATCAGTGGGTGGTGGAATCCCAATCATCCGACCGCTGTCGGAGACTCTGGCTGGGGAGAGGATCACCCGGGTGATGGGGATCGTCAATGGGACCACCAACTACATCCTCACGCGGATGTCGGAAGATGGCGCCTCCTACAGCGATGCACTGGCTCAGGCTCAGGAGCTGGGATACGCAGAGCCGAATCCAGCCGCCGATGTCGAAGGTGCCGACGCCGCTGCGAAAGCGGCGATTCTGGCGAGCCTCGCGTTCGGCACCTGGGTCGGCCTCGACCAGGTCCCGCATACCGGTATCACACAGATAACCGCAGCCGACATCTCCCATGCCAGGAACCTCGGCTACGCCATCAAGCTGCTCGGTATTGCCGAGCTCACTCCAAACGGCGTGTCTGCGCGGGTTCACCCGGTGCTGCTGCCTACGGATCATCCGCTTGCGTCGATCCGCGGCGCGACCAACGCGATATTCATCGAGGGCCCGGCCATTGACACTCTGCTCTTTGCGGGACCAGGGGCGGGTGGGGACCCGACGGCCACGGCCGTGCTCGGCGATGTCATCGACGCTGCTCGTGAGATTCTCGCCGGCGCACAGGTAGCGCCCCGGATACGTTTCGCTCCTTCCGCGTCTTGCGGACTTCGGTACCGTGCCGACCAAGTGGTATGTCCGGCTCGAGGTCGTTGATGAGCCGGGTGTGCTTGCCCAGATCGCTGCTGCCTTTGGGGAGGCGAAAGTGAGCATCAAGTCGGTGTGGCAGGAGGGTGGCGGTGAAGGCGCCACCCTGCTCATTGTCACTCACGGCGCTCCCGAATCGGATCAGCAGAACGCGTTGGCGACGGTTCGTGATCTCGATTGTGTCAACGCTGTAGCGGCGGCTATCAGGGTGGAAAGCGAGGAGTCATGAGCTGGCCGGGGATCATCGAGAAATACCGTGACCGTCTTTCGGTTAGTGATGCCACGCCGGTGGTGACCCTCCTCGAGGGCAATACGCCTTTGATCGAGGCGAAGGTCATCGCCTCGACGGTGGGACGCCCCGTCTACCTCAAGTACGACGGCGCCAACCCGACCGGATCGTTCAAGGACCGCGGAATGACGATGGCTGTCTCGAAAGCACTCGAGTCCGGGGCAAGCGCCGTCGCTTGCGCTTCCACGGGCAACACTTCGGCGTCCGCAGCGGCCTATGCGGCCCGGGCCGGCATCAGGGCGATCGTCATTCTGCCTGCGGGCAAGATCGCTCGTGGCAAGCTTGCTCAGGCGGTCAGCCACGGTGCCGACATAGTCGCCATCAACGGCAACTTCGATGATGCATTGTCTCTGGTTCTGGAGCTCACATCGTCACACGACGTTGCCCTGGTCAATTCGATCAACCCATTTCGCATAGAAGGCCAACAATCTGCGGCGTGGGAGATAACCGAGGCTCTCGGTGATGCGCCGGTGGTCCATGCGCTGCCGGTGGGGAACGCAGGCAACATAACCGCGTATTGGGCCGGCTACACCAAGGAGGGGAAGACGCCACGCATGTGGGGCTTCCAGGCTGCAGGGGCGGCGCCGCTGGTCACCGGAGAGATGTTCGACAACCCGGAAACGATCGCCACTGCCATTCGCATCGGCAACCCGGCGTCGTGGGATGGTGCAATCGCGGCTCGGGACGAGTCGGGAGGCCGCATCGAAGCCGTCACAGATGACGAGATTCTCCATGCCTACAGGTTGCTGGCGTCTCAAGAGGGTGTCTTTTGCGAGCCGGCCTCTGCTGCTTCGGTCGCCGGCATTCTCAAGTTCCAGGAGGACTTGCCGGACGGACCTGTGGTGTGCACGTTGACCGGGCATGGCCTCAAGGATCCCGATACCGCAGCTGAGGGCTTTTCTGACATCGTCGCGGTCGCTCCGCAGCTGGATGCTGTCCTCGAAAAGCTCGGCTGGTAGGTCACCGGGTAGCCCAATCTGGCACGCTCGCGACCACTCCGCTTGCATAGAGCGGTGACGGAGTTAAAATGCGTGACGGATCGATATCCGTTTCCACTCTCCCCGTGTGCGGCTTGCTGCGCCGACAGCGTCTTCATTTTCGCTCTGTAGGGAAAACGCTTTGCCCGGGGAGACCGCCACGGCATAACTACGCCAAGACTCGTTGAAGGGAAACAATCGCCCATGACGACCACCCGAGCCAGACTCCAAGAGCTGGGCCTCGACGCCCTGCGTGAAATGGCCGGTTCGCTCGAAGTCGAGCACGGCGGACTCCAGAAGTCCAAGCTGATCTCGGCAATCATCCGCTCGGACAAGTTCGACGAAAAGATGCTTCCCGAGCTTCCGCCCGAAGAGGAAATCGCAGCCGTCAAGACCGACGACGGTTCCGCCGGCGACGACCAGAGAAAGGCCTCTCGCAACGGCGATGGTCGTCAGGACAACGATCAATCCAGGAACGAGGGCGGTCGTCAGGACAACGATCAATCCAGGAACGACGGCGGTCGTCAGGACAACGATCAATCCAGGAACGACGGTGGCAATCGGAATCGTCGGCGTCGTAACAAGAGGCGTCAGCCGGATCAGATCGACGAATCGGAGTTGGAAGTCCGCTCCGGGATTCTCGATATCCTGCCCGAGGGGTATGGGTTTCTCCGATGTGTCGGATACCTGCCGAGCGACCAGGATGTCTACGTCCCCGCCAATCAGATCCGAAAGCACAAGCTTCGCAAGGGCGATATCTGCGAAGGCCCGATTCGGCCCGCCAGGGCGCAGGAGAAATTCCCGGCGCTCGTTCGCCCGGTGAAGGTGAACGACCTCGATCCCGAAATGGCACAGGAGCGACCCAAGTTCTCCAGTCTCACGCCGCTGTTTCCCGACGTGCGTCTGCCTCTCGAGGTCGAAGGCCAGCACCAGAACATACTCACCCGGATCGTCGATCTCATTGCACCGATTGGCAAGGGGCAACGCGGTCTCATCGTCTCGCCGCCGAAAGCCGGCAAGACCACGGTGCTCAAGGAGCTCGCCAACTCGATCACCTCCAACAACCCCGAGTGCCATCTCATGGTTGTGCTCGTTGACGAACGTCCTGAAGAGGTCACCGACATGCAGCGATCGGTGAAGGGCGAGGTCATCTTCTCGACGTTCGATCGTCCTGCCGAAGAACACACGCAGGTTTCCGAGCTGGCAATCGAACGGGCGAAGCGACTCGTTGAGACGGGAGTCGATGTTGTTGTACTGCTCGACTCGATCACACGTCTTGCCCGGGCACACAACCTCGCCACTCCTGCCTCCGGGAGGATTCTGTCCGGTGGTGTGGATTCGACTGCGCTTTACCCGCCGAAGAGGTTCTTTGGTGCCGCCCGAAACATCGAAGAAGGCGGCAGCCTGACCATTCTCGGCACCGCCCTCGTCGAGACCGGGTCTCGTATGGATGAGGTCATTTTCGAGGAGTTCAAAGGCACCGGAAACATGGAGCTGCGTCTCGATCGGAAACTCGCCGACAAGCGCATCTACCCTGCGATCGACATCGAGGCGTCTGGTACCCGTCGGGAGGAGTTGTTGTTCCACCCCGATGAATTGTCCGAGGTCTGGAAGCTGCGTCGGGTGCTGATGGCGCTCGAACCGGGAGCTGCTCTCGAGCTTCTCATCGACCGCCTCAAGAACACAAAGTCAAATGCCGCATTCCTCGCCGAGGTAGCCAAGAGCGGTCAGTAGTAATAGAGTCCATTGCTGCAAAGAACCAGGAGCCACAGAGCAGTGAAACCCGATCTTCATCCCGAATACCGGCCGGTCGTGTACCAAGACACGTCATCCGAATTCGCTTTCCTGACCCGGTCGACCATTCAGACCAACGAGACAATCGAGTGGACCGATGGGAAAACCTATCCACTCGCCAAGCTCGAGATCTCGAGTGCCAGTCATCCGTTCTATACCGGCAAGCAGATCCTTGTCGACTCCGGCGGCCGTGTTGAGCGATTCCGGCGTCGTTACGCCAAGGTGGGCGTCGATACCGAACGCAAGCCAAAGGAATCGGCCGGCACCGACAAGTAGCCGGGCACAGAGGTGTCCCGATCACCGGGCGCGAGTGTTGGCGGTCAGGCCGTCATGGAAGGCGTGATGATGCGCGCCCCAACTCAGTGGGCAGTTGCCTGTCGGCGCCCCGATGGAAGCATCATCACTCAGCGCAACGACCTGCCGCAATTGAGCGGTCAGTCGCGGTGGCGGAAGGTTCCCTTTGTCAGGGGTGTCCTGGTTCTGATCGAATCTCTGCAACTCGGGTTCAAGGCTCTCTCGTGGTCGGCAATCCAATCGGGCGCTGAGGAAGAAGATGAGCTGACCAAGGGCCAGGTCGCATGGACGATGGTGCTTGCCGTCGTGGTTGCGCTTGCTCTTTTCATCCTGTTGCCGGCCTTTGCCGCCAACTACCTCAAGACCTTCGTTTCGGATTCGTCGCTTGCGTTTGTGCTCATCGACGGTGTTTTGCGCATTGCCCTGATCGTGCTTTACATCTGGGTAATCTCACGGTCGGGGGAGATTCAGCGGGTGTTCCAATACCACGGGGCCGAGCACAAGACGATCCATGCGTATGAGAATGGTGATCCCCTGGCTGTCGAGGAGATTCAGCGTTACAGCCCCCGGCATCCCCGCTGCGGCACGTCGTTCATCCTCATCGTCGGCATGGTGGCGTTCGTTGTTTTCCTAACACTGGCTCCCTTGCCGTTTGTCTGGCAGATCATCTCGCGGATCATCCTCATCCCGGTCATTGCAGGGCTCTCCTATGAGGTGCTCAAGCTCGGTGCCAACAGCAAGTGGATGTCGTGGGCGAATCGGCCCGGTATCTGGCTCCAGTACATCACCACGAAGGAGCCATCAGACGACATGGTCGAGGTTGCTGTTGCCAGCCTCCTTGCGGCTCTGTCGGATGAGGAGAGTGAGGCAGTAGCGGCACGTGGCCCGATCGTGGCGGGGGCGCTTGCTGCCGAAAGGGAAATCCCAACCGATGGATGACAAGCTGGCCGCACGTCTCGAGGAACTCAAGGAACGCTTCAACGAGACGCTCGACGAGATGGCCGACCCCGAGATCCACACCGATCAGGACCGCTATCGCGACGTGTCGATCCGCCACTCAGAGCTGCGCCCGATCATCGAGGCCTTCGAGGAGTACGAGAACGCTCGCTCCGAGATGGAGGAAGCCGGTGAGATGGCGGACGCCGAGCAGGACCCCGAAATGCGGTCGTATTTGGAGGGCGTGGCCAGGGAGCAAGCGGCGAAGCTCGAGCCTCTCGAAACCCGTCTGCGTGTCATGTTGGTGCCCAAAGACCCCAACGACGACAAGGACGTTATTCTCGAGATACGCGCTGCCGCCGGTGGTGAGGAAGCTGCCCTATGGGGCGCCGACCTCTATCGGATGTATGAGCGATTCGCAGAGCGGCACGGTTGGAAGACAGAGCCGATCAACACATCGGTCACCGGTGGCGGCGGTTTGAAGGATGCGACGTTCTCGGTGAAAGGCAAGGGCGCATACGCCCGCCTGAAGTACGAAGCCGGCCCGCACCGCGTTCAGCGAGTGCCAAAGACCGAATCTCAGGGCAGGATTCATACTTCGATCGCGACGGTTGCGGTATTGCCGGAGGTCGAAGGCGTGGAGGTCGATATCCACGAGAATGATCTGCAGATCGACACATTCCGGTCCACCGGTCCCGGTGGTCAGTCGGTGAATACCACCGACTCGGCCGTCCGTATCACCCATCTGCCGACCGGTCTGGTTGTCACTTGCCAGGATGAGAAGTCACAGCTGCAGAACAAGCTGAAAGCATTGCGGGTGCTGCGGGCCCGGCTATATCAGCAGCAGCTCGCCGAGCAACAAGGCGAGCAGGCGTCTGCCCGGCGCTCGCAGGTGGGGACAGGAGAGCGGGCGGAGAAGATCCGCACCTACAACTTCAAGGAGAACAGGGTCACCGATCACAGGATCGGGCTGACCACCCACTCACTCCCTGAAGTCCTGGACGGAGATCTCGATGAGTTTCACACGGCTCTGATCGCCGATGAGGCGGCAGCGAGTCTTACGGGAGACTGAACGGAGGGCGCGGACTCTAGGCGGACTTGCTGGTGCCTGTGAGCGAACGGAACGGAACCGTACGCGGTTTCTGATGAACCTGGACCCGCCCCGGCAGACGAAGCCAGAAACAGGCTCCTCCAAGACGGGTGGAACGCCGGTAGCCGGAAGCGCCGCCATGAGCACCGGCCACTGCCCTGACGACAGCGAGACCGATACCGGAGCCAGGAACGGTCGCATTCAGCCGGTGGTTACCGCGTTCGAATTTCTCCCAGATAAGAAGCTCATACCTTGGTGGGATCCCCGGGCCGTTGTCATGAACCTCGATTGTGAGGTCGGCCCCATCGACCGTAGCCACGATGGCGATCTTGTCGCCGCCGTATCTCGATGCATTCGCCAGAAGATTGGCAAGAGCCTGGATGACCCTGCCCCGATCAACGTACGCGGTGACGTTGGCTTCCGCGTCGACGTGGATGTTGCCGGGATCGATTGCCGCCGAGTTCACTGCTGCCCAGGCCAGGGAGTCGAGGGGGATCGGAGCGATATCCAGCCGCATTGTGATCTGGTTGGAGGCGAGCATGACGAGGTCGGAGATGATGCTCGATAGGTACGACGCCTGCTCGGTGACGATCGACAACATTTCATCTCTCTCATGTTCTTCGACCGAGCCGGATTCGAGCAGGTCGAGGAATCCGACAAGAGCGGTCAACGGTGTCCGCAGCTCGTGGGAGATAGAGGCGACCAGCTCGTCGCGCTGACCTTCGACGAAATCGCGGTTCTCCCGGATCGCAACGCCCTGTCTGGCGAACACCATGATCGCGACAACAATCGTCGCAATGAGCAGGCTGGCGTCGTCGTGGCTCAGTCCCAACCAGCGAACGCGGACGATCAGAATGATGACCATCACCGCGACCGTGCCATACGGGATCACCATTGCCCACATGGGGGTTGCTGGTTGTTCGGCAAAGATTCGAACCTCGATCGGCCGATCCAGGTTCACTGCCAGAAGTACGAAGCACGCCACCGCTGCCAGCGTTAGAGGAAACAACGGCTCTGCGTCCAGAAACGACTTGCCCGCACCGGTCAGCAGGAATGCGACATCGGCGCCGGCGAGGAAGACCGCACCAACTGCGAAAAGGATGAGGCGAGGATCGAATCGGTACGTGCTGCGGCGCACCAGGACGACCATCACCACCACAAGCAGCATCGTGTCGAATGCGGGATAGGCGGTACCAACGATTCGATCCCACGCTGGTGCGTTTTCAAGAGCGGACGAGATTCTTGAATAAAGGAAAACCCAGCCGAGTGTCATTAGGGCCACGGCGCCAATGATGCCATCGAGCAGCAAGCGAAGTCGCTGCATCTTGTTGCCAATGGTGTGCGGGAGAAGAGCAATTCCGATGGCGCCTACTGTGTATCCGGCGAGCAGGCCAAGATCGTGTGGCCCGAACGCTCCGACATGCGTCGTGATGAACAAGACGGCAAAGGTAACGAGGCCGCCGGCGATGAGCAGCATGGCAATCCCGAGCAGTCTCCAGGCCCGCCGTTCCTCGTCGGGAACGGCAGGCAGCTTGCGCAGCATTGTGATTCCCGCAGCCGTGGTCCCGGCAAGTGCAGTGATCGTCGCATATGCGCCCGCGGCATCCGAGCTCAGAAATGGAGTAACCAACACACCGACCACAAGCGCGGTGAAGATGGCCCCATTGAGCCGACCTAGGCTCAACAGCATGGTCCGGGGGGAGTGATCGGATTGTGTCGCCAGCATCCCTCGGAGTATCGGCCCGAATGACGGCTACGTTTAGTAGTTACATTGGCTACGCATTGTGTGCAAGCGTTTGCTTGATCCTGGTGGCCCGCTCGCGTAGATCGATCTCGATGTCAATGTCCGTAGGAGCGATTCGGTGGGCAAGCGCGTCGGCGAGCGCCGTCAGCTGCTCAGGGCTGTGATGCAGGGTCTGCGTGAACCGGATCCCGGCCTGTCGCAGCGGAACCGCGGGGAAAGCAGCGGCGTTGACGTAGAAGCCGTCGTCGAGTAACTGACGGGCGATGCGGACCGAGTCTTCTGTAGTCCCAACACGAATAAACCAAATCGGCGACTGGTCTTCAGAGACCACAGGTAGATTTCTTTCGAGCAGGGCGGTGCGGAACCAGGTGATCTGGTCGTCGAGTTGGCGTTGTAGCCGACTGAACTCGGGTGTCAGGTGGATGTCGGCAGACGCAATTGCGGCACCGAGGGATGCCACTTGAATGGGACCGGAGAAGGTCCAACTTGACCCGGTCAGCAGCACGCGCTCACGTAGGTCTTCATCGCCGAAGGCGAGCACAGCGCCGTGAGCGCCGAACGATTTGGCAAGTCCCGCCGCGACGATGAGTCGAGGGTGCCACTCCATCTCCGACAAGAACGTGGCCGCGACCGTGTCGCCCTTTCCAGCCAACGGCGTGTGCGTCGTCGTAGTAGAGGTAGAGATTGTCGAACTCGTCTAGCAGTGGCAGGACCTGCTTGACGGGTGCGAAGTCGCCGAACATCGAGTAGAGCCCATCCGCCAGGAACCAGATGTGGCGATAGGAATCATGGACCTCGACTAGCAAACGTCGCAGATCATCGACGGAGTTGTGCGGGATGGAGTCGACGGTGACACCACGTCCGCGGAGAACGTCTGCCGCGAGATGGACGGTTGCGTGGGCGCTGTTATCGAGGATCACCAGATCGCCGGGGAAAGCCAGTACCGGTAGGGCTCCGAGATGCGCCAGCGTAGTTGTGGGTGCCACCAGCGCTCGCGCTCCGAATATGCGTTCGAGGCGTTCCTCCAGTTCGCCGTTGAGCCCAAGCGAGGAGTAGACCGTTGAAGACGAGTAGTTCGGTCCAAAGCGGTCTATGGCATCGTGGGCGCCGTCTTTGAGGCGCTTGTCACGGTTGAGCCCGAGATATGAGCATGAACCAAAATCGAGGACCGTCGCGCCGGAGACCGTCATGTAGGGCCCATCGAACCGATCGTCCTCTGTCTGCAGCCGGATGATGCCATTCTCGACCCCGTTGGCCATGGCTCGATGGGTCAGCTTGACCATACGCTCGATGCTCGATATCACGGTATTCTCCGATCGCTGTCTGTCATCGCATCGATGACTCGTACTCTGATGGAGACGGTGCGCCGGGCGCCCGCGATCCTGGCCTTGCCTCCGGATGTCTATGTTGAGAACCTATGGAGATATCAGTCGTCATCGCTACTGGCAGAAGTCCCGGATATTCCGGACCACGTGGCCCGTCGATTGCTGCTGGCGGCGATCGCATTGCCGGCTACGGCTCTGATCGCGGATCCCGATGGTTGGAGATTCAGACCTGCAGCTCTTCCGGGCCAATGTTGCCCGGTGGCGCAGCGGCGAGCCACTCCAGTACATCGAGGGCGATGTTCACTTTGGTCCGATTGTGCTGCGAATCGACC
Source organism: uncultured bacterium (assembly GCA_963731695.1). Lineage (GTDB taxonomy): Bacteria > Actinomycetota > Acidimicrobiia > Spongiisociales > UBA5794 > JAAETI01. The sequence continues at coordinate 10,792 of CAVSWM010000019.1, forward strand.
CGAGAGCACTGATTCCCCGCCCTGAGACCGAGAGGTTGTGGGAACTGGCGGTTGCCAGGCTCGCCGGGATCGACAACGCCACGATCATCGATCTCTGCACCGGGAGCGGCAATCTCGCGCTGGCTCTGAAACAGGAATTCCCGGGCGCCCGGGTTATTGGCATCGACAACTCCGAAGAGGCGATCATGCTCGCGAAGGAGAATGCTGCAGATCTCGGTCTGGCGGTGGAGTTCGTCGAGGGTGATCTGTTCGATCTCGCTCGATAGCGCCCTCCAGGGCAAGATCGACCTGATCGTCTCGAACCCGCCCTACGTCGCCGCAGCTGAATGGGAGTCGCTGCCGCGGGAGATTCGCGATCATGAGCCACCCGGTGCCCTGGTCGCCGGGCCGGACGGAACCGAGATCCTGGAACGGATTGCACGCGGAAGCTCTCCTTTGGCTGCGACCCGGTGGACATCTCTTGTGTGAGATCGGAGAGACCCAGGGCGACGACTGCCGCCAGCTCTTCGCTCCATTTGAGCCTGAGATCATCCTCGATCTGGCAGGACGGGAGCGGTTCGTGGCGGGGGTGCGCATCAAAGCCGTCAAATCTGCACTAGGTTGAGATCAACCGTTGTAAGGGGAACAGAATGTCGATCGAGCAAGCTGTTGCGGCACTCAAACGGGGCGAGATCGTCGGAGTGCCTACGGATACGCTCTACGGCTTGGCCGCTGATCCGTTCCGGGAAGATGCACTCGCCGCGATTTTCGACCTGAAGGGGCGACCTGCTACCAAGCCTCTGGCGATTCTGGTGGCGTCGCTGGAGCAGGGTATGACGATCGCATCCCTCTCCGATCGAGCCCTCGATCTCGCCGACCTGCACTGGCCGGGTGCGCTCACTCTCGTTCTTCCTCGTCTCCCTTCGGCGCCATCGTGGCTCGGCCACGCAGGCCGTCGCACCGTCGGACTTGCGCTGCCCCGACCATCCGGTCGCTCTTGCTTTGCTCGAGGCCTACGGTCCACTCGCCGTCACTTCGGCCAATCTGGCTGGTCAGGAGTCCGTGCTCAATGATCTCGACGCGCGGGATTTGTTCGGTGACACAGTCTCGGTCTATCTCGAAGGAAGAGCCAAAGGGGGGTCAGGCATCAACCATCATCGACCTGACAGAGCCTTCGCCCCTCGTGCTGCGCGACGGCCCCGTCCGTGACCTGTAAGAAGCCGTCGTAGGAGAACCAGGAACGTCCCGATGGACCGGTGGCGGCTCCGTGTGAGTTTGATCGTGGGCAGACTGCCTTTCGCAGCGGCGAGCGTCGCATGCGAAACTGACCATTCGTCGCCGGACGACTAGCCTCGCTCAGAGCTACCAGGCACAGAGGAAAGAACCCGATGTCGGACATGAGGCCAATCGAAGAAGTCGACCCGCAACTTGCCGGTCTGATCGACAAGGAAGTCAAGCGGCAGAATGCTCAGATCCATCTGATCGCATCAGAGAACTATGTTCCTCGCTCGATTCTTCAGGCGGTCGGCTCGGTTCTGTCCAACAAGTATTCAGAGGGATACCCGGGGCGCCGCTACTACGAAGGCTGCGGAGTGATCGACGAGGTTGAGAGCCTCGCCATCGAGAGAGCTAAGCGTCTGTTTGGTGCCGACCACGCCAACGTCCAGTCGCATAGCGGTTCCCAGGCGAATATGGCTGCCTATATGGCCGTGCTCGAACCGGGTGACACGATCCTCGGTATGCGCCTCGACCAGGGTGGCCATCTAACCCACGGCTCACCAGTGAGTTTCTCCGGCGATCTCTTCAACGTCGTTAGCTACGGCGTGGATCCCGAATCGGAGAGGATCGATCTCGATGAGGTGCGCAGACTCGCCGTCGAGCATCGGCCCAAGTTGATCATCGCCGGGTATTCGGCCTACTCGCATTTCATCGATTGGGCGGCGTTCCGCCGTATCGCCGACGAAGTCGGTGCGGTCTTTCTCGTTGACGCTGCACACATAATCGGGCTCATTGCGGGAAGCGCTCATCCGAATCCGGTTCCCCATGCCGACATCGTGACTGCGACCACCCACAAGGCGTTTCGCGGCCCTCGTGGCGGTTTGATCCTGAGCCGGGCCAAGTTCGCCGATGCGATCGACAAGGCCGTGTTCCCCTACGTGCAGGGTGGGGCGATCAACGGCCAGATCGCCGCAAAGGCACTGTGTTTTGAGTTGGCGAGCAGAGCTGAGTTCAAGTCATACGCGAACCAGATCGTGCGCAACGCAAAGGTCCTGGCGGGTGCGATGGACGACGAAGGGTTGCGTGTGATCGGCGGTGGGACGGAAAACCACATGTTCCTGGTCGATCTGCGCTCGCTCGATCCGGATCTGACCGGAAAAGAGGCGGCGCAGTTCCTCGATGCGCACGGCATCACCCTCAATCGCAACGCGATTCCGTTCGACCCCCGGTCGCCGTTTGTGACCAGCGGGCTTCGCATGGGGACACCGTCGGTGACATCGGCGGGGATGATGCAGGAGCAGATGGTGCTGCTCGGCAAGCTCATCGTCGAGCTGCTGCGGAAGCGAATCGATCCCTATTCGGTGAATCTCTACACCGGCCAGGTGCGCGAGCTTGCCGAGGCGTTCCCCGCGTATCCGGCGTCCTTCCCCGGACATGTTTGATCGGTCGCCACACGCGGCCTGACACCGACGTTCCCCGGGGCGGCCGACGTTGTTAGGCTACGTCCGCATGCACGACCGACGCCGCGCCCAACCGGTGATACCAAGATGAGTGAAGACGGGATCGGCAGCAAAGTTGTCCCCAGCAAAGATGCAATCACCGGAGGCTGGTCCTCGGGTGTGGATCTCATCTCCTCTGTCGTGGCCGGATTGCTCATCGGTCTGGGGCTCGACTGGCTCTTTGGCACACAGCCTGTGTTTGCGATCATCGTTGGTCTAGCCGGTTTTGGCAGCGGGGCGATGAAGCTGTGGAAGTATTCGGAGATTCTCGAGCACCAGGCGGAGGCAAGACGGCGTGGCCGATGAACCGTACAACGACGCCGCTACCAGATATGCGGCTGCTCCGGGGGCACCCAACATCGAGATCAAGATCGGGCTGGCGACTTCCCGACGAGCTCTGTTGGTCGCTCCCGTGCTCATTGCCGGTTTCGGGGTGTTCCGCGGGGGTCTTGGAGCGGTGTCTGCGGCGATAGGGGTCGCGATCGTCGTCGTGAATTTTGTGTTTGCGGGGTTTGTTATGTCAAAGGCTGCATCTGTGTCTTTGAGCCTCTATCATGCGGCTGCCTTATTCGGGTTCCTTCTCCGTTTGATCCTCATCACGGTGGTGATGATCGGTGTTGGACAGATGATGGAAGTAGACCGTTTGGCAATGGGAATCGCAGCGATTGTGAGCTATCTCGTGCTGCTGTCGTGGGAAGCGGTAGCCCTGTCACGAGGTGATGAAAAGGAGTTGGAGTGGAGTTGATCTTTGCGTCTGCCGGGTGCAATACCGCGGACGAGATCATTTGTGTGCCGGAGAATGTCAACGAGCTCTTCGAGAACCCGTTCCGGTATGGGATCAACCGCACGATGGTCCTTACAGTTCTCGCTGCGCTGATCGTCATCGCACTGCTCTATTTCGGCATCGTGCGTCACAAGAAACAGGCTGGTCCCCTCCAAGTTCGGTGCGGCCGTAGAGGCTCTTGTCGCGTTCGTGAGAGACGAAATCGCCATCGGCATTATCGGCCCGGAGCACGGGCTCAAGTACTTCCCGTGGCTGCTGTCGATGTTCCTGTTTGTTCTGGTTGGCAATCTGTTCGAG
>CAVSWM010000020.1:0-21550 GCA_963731695.1 uncultured bacterium
GATCGCATCTTAGGTGTGGCGCGAATTACACCACATGGGGTGGTGCGATATGCACCACCCATGTGGTGAGGCATGATCCGCTCAGTGCAACCGACTATGGAACGTACTGCTCTTCGATGAATGTGGCAGATCCGCCGGCGATGGTCACCCAGATACCAGGCTGGTAGTCGGAGCCTCTTGCCGCTCGACCGGTAAGCCAGTCGCTGTACGGCACGGTGGTCTGTGCGGACAGGTCTCCGGTGCTTGGCAACCACGAGACTTCGGCGCCGGCCGCAACCTGGATCGTGCGCAGCTGGGGATTCTCGTTGCGAACGTAGTAGTCGTTTGGCGGTGGCGATTCCGCACCATCCTGGGCCGCTGCCTGGAGTGGCCCCGTCGCCGGTGAACCAGCAAGCCAGATCAAACTCGATGCTTGTGGTGTCGGCGGTATCGACGTAGCCGTACCAGACGCCGTCACCGAGTTGCGTGGTGCCGGGGGTGCAACCGGAACCGTCGGCAAGCGTGTTGACATCGATTGTTGTGGTGGTCGCTGCGGTAGTGGTGGTCGGTGCCGCTGTAGTCGTAGTTGATATCGGTCGTAGTCGTAGCGGCCGTCGTCGTAGTTGCCGGTGCGGCTGTGGTCGACGTGTCACCGGCCGCAGCCGTGGTTGTCGATGGTGGCGCAGTTGTAGTTGTTGGCTCGTCGGTCCCGTCGCCACCGCAAGCGCTCGCGAACAGGGCGAAAGCTACAACGCCGATCACGAGGATCAAGCGTGAGCGTTTTGTGAAGTGTGTTCATCGCGGGGAGATTATCGCACCGTACGACATAGTGAATCGAACTGCTCGATCGCACGGCCGTGTCCTGTGAGCATTCTCGAGGTGTGACGAACCTCGACGGCCCGCGGACGGGTAGCCTTTCTCACACGGGGCCGAGGATTCGGATCCCCCGGGGAGGACGACATGAATCGCTCATCAAATCCGAAGAAGCCCGACATCAGAGCCGAGCTCGAGCGCTCGATTCGGAATGCAGAGGATCTCGAGTCGCTCAAACGAGCGCTGCTCGGAATCCTCGACCTCGTTGTCTCTGATGTTGAAGGCAACAAGGACATGATTGATGCGCTCGATGCACGGATCGGCCAACTGCACCGCCAGCAGATCTGACGCCCGCGTCACATGACAGAGCGACACGGTCACCACGACAGCCGGCGCATCGTCCTACCGGTTGATTTCTGATACACCCTGAAGTAGCGAGGTCGCCGATTACCCTGGCAGCCGCCGCTATGTGAAGGAGGTTCCGGGTGTTGCTGGCTGCCGCCAACGTCTGTGGGGGAGCAAGGGTCTCGTCTGCGACTGGGTGTTTACCTGGACCAACAACGAGACGTTGGCCAACGCGGTTGATTGGCTGGTCGATCGGCCGCTTCGAATCGCACTCATCCTGTTGCTGGCATGGGTGATAGTCCGTGTGCTGCGCCGAGCGGTGAACCGTGCCGTCGAGAACATGATCGAAGACCGCCAGCGACGTTTGAGTGAGTGGCAGGAGGCTCACCAGGCAGAGGCCGAGGCCGGAGATGACGAGGCAGACATCATGGCGCGCCGACGCAAAGGCCTGGCGATGGCACAGTCGACCGTACAGTCCAAGCAGAGAGCGCAGACGCTCGGTTCGATAATGCGGTCAACCGCGGCCGCAGCGGTCTATACCATTGCCTTCCTGATGGCCCTGGCCCAGCTCAACATCAACCTGGGCCCGCTCATCGCCGGCGCCGGCATCGTGGGTATCGCTCTCGGCTTTGGCGCTCAATCCATCGTCAAAGACTTCCTGTCGGGGTTTTTCATCCTGGTCGAGGATCAGTACTCGGTAGGAGACATCATCGATGTTGGTGAGGCCGCGGGGGTCGTTGAGGCAATCAGCCTGCGCACCACCCGGATTCGCGACGTAAACGGCACTCTCTGGTTTGTTCCGCACGGTGAAGTATCTCGTGTTGCCAACAAGTCACAGCAGTGGGCACGCTCGGTCCTGGACATCGAGGTTGCGTACGGTACCGACATCGATCACGCCAAACGGGTGATCAAGGCGGTTGCCGATGGGGTGTGGCGCGATCACCCGGAGAACGCGACGATCATCGAAGAGCCCGAGATCTGGGGTGTCGAGATGTTCGGGAGAGCTCGATCTCAATCCGGCTGGTGGTAAAGACCGAGCCGGGCGAGCAATGGGCAACCGGGCGAGAGATCCGGGGCAGGATGGTGAAGGCATTTGCTGAAGAGGGCATCGAGATCCCATTCCCACAACGGGTGATCTGGACCAAGAGCGAGACGACCTAGAGGTCGGACGGAACTGCTCTCTGGCGGACGGCCCAATTCCTATTGGTCGTGTGTGCAGCAGCATGACTGCGTCCCTACTACCGTTGCGGAGCAATGACCCGGCCCACCAGCATCGCACCGGGGGGACGCTTCAACTGGTTCTCCGGCGTATTCACGCCCAGCATCCTCACGGTGCTCGGCGTGGTCATGTATCTGTTGCTCGGCTGGACGACCGGTTCGGTCGGTCTGGGGACGATGCTGATCATCGTGGTGATCACTCATCTCATCACGGGAGCAACGGCCCTGTCCGTGTCCTCGATTGCCACCAACCGGACTGTCGGTGCCGGCGGCGCGGACTACATGATCAGCCGGTCACTCGGTCCGTCGGTCGGCTCAGCGGTCGGCATCCCACTATTCCTCGCCCAGGCGTTGAGCGTCACCTTCTACGTGGTCGGTTTTGCCGAGGCGCTTCATCAGCTCGTTCCCGGGATGTCCATTGTCCTGATCGGATCGATCGTCAATCTCGTCGTTCTTGCCCTCGCATATTGGAATGCCGAGTTGGCCATCAAGGCACAGTATTTCGTGATGGCCGCTATTGGTCTGTCTCTGATCTCGTTCTTCACCGGCACAACGGGAGAGTTCCCGGCGTCGATCGAGTGGTTCAATCGTGGCGGCGCCAGCTTTGTGACCGTCTTTGCGGTGTTCTTTCCGGCTGCGACCGGGATCATGGCTGGAGTATCGCTTTCGGGAGATCTTCGCAATCCTCGCCGTGACATCCCGAAAGGGATCATGCTCGTTGTCGCGACGAGTCTTGTCGTGTACGTGGCATTTCCAGTCTGGCTGTCGCTGAACTTCAGCAACGACGAGCTCGTCAACAACATCAATGTGGTTTTTCACGTTTCTTCAATACCAGCATTGATCTACCTAGGAGTCTTCGGAGCCACGCTCTCGAGTGCCCTCGGGTCGATTCTCTCTGCGCCGCGCACCCTTCAGGCGCTTGCCCAGGATCGCCATGTGCCCCGGATGTTTGCTCGCGGCTACGGCAAGGACAACGAACCACGTATGGGCTCGGTGTTTACCTTTGTCCTGGCGCAGATCGGAGTCATGACCGGCAGCCTCGAGGTCATTGCCCCGGTGCTGACAATGTTCTTCCTTGCTACGTACGGAGCGATCAATCTCGCAGCGGGGCTGGAGACCTGGGCGGCGAACCCAAGCTTCCGCCCTACCTTCCGGGTGCCGGCAGCGGTGAGCCTGGCAGCTGCGGTCGCCTGCTTCTACGTGATGAGCATCATCAACCTACCTGCCATGGTGGTGGCGAGCCTGGTGATGGTGGGCCTATTTGCCTTTACTCAACACCGTGCTCTCGACTCGGCCTTTGGTGATGCCCGGCATGGGCTGTGGTCTGCGCTCGTGCTCACCGGCCTTCGGAACGTCAAGCAGGCGAGAGAGCATCCGGTCAACTGGCGCCCCAACCTCGTGGTGATGGGCGGCGACATCACCGAGCGAAGACATCTTCTCGACACGAGCGCGGCACTGGTGCAGTCGCGCGGCCTGGTCACATACGTGCATCTGCTCGACGGTGATGTTGCCGATCGCGTCGAGGAACGCAACAGCCTGAATCGGCTTCATCGGAGTCGGATCAAGGAGAGCCATCCAAACGTCTTCTATAGGGCGGAGATCGTCGGGGATGTCTACAGGGGAGCGATCACCGCTGCCCAGATGTACGGCATCGGTGAGTTCTACGCCAATGCCGTGATGTTCGGCTGGCCGAGGAGCGCCGAGCGGATCGGCGACTACATGAAGATGCTGCGAGACCTCCACCTATTGGAGAGGACAATTCTCCTGGTCAAGGACGGGCTCGCCCCTCCCGTCCGTCGTGGCGGTCGCAACATCCATGTCTGGTGGACGGGGACCACAGCCAACGGCTCGTTGATGCTGCTGCTTGCGTACCTGGTGACGCATCACCGGGAATGGGCAGGCTCGAGGATCACTGTGCTCACCGCCGTCGACGATGCTGCGGAGATCGATGAGGCGACAGAGCGTATCCGAAGCCTGTTGGAAGCCGCGCGCATCAGAGCCGAGATCGAGGTCATCCTGACCGCCGGGCGCCCGCTGTATCAGGTCTTCTCCGAAGAATCAGGGAAGGCGGATCTGGTGTTTCTGGGCTTCTTGCTCCCAACCAATCTGCGGAATTCGGGCCGGTTCTACGAGCGGATGAGCCGGATAATGGGCGGGTTGCCGCGGACGGTTCTCGTCTCGAGCGCGCGCAGCCATGACTTCGAATCGGTCGTATTCGATACCACAGACGAGATCGAGGTCGTTCAGGACAAACCGTGACGTCAGGCGATTTCGATGATCACACCTTCGTTTGGGCCGAGAAATGCCGTGCCGGATACGGCTTCGCCTGCACGAGCGCAGGTGGTTGACAGGCGGATCCTGCCGTCTGCCGGCAAAGTCGAGCTCTTCGGCTCTCCGGTGAAGTTCAAGGCCACGATCACGTTGGAATCGGAGTGGCTGCGTTCGTACATGTATACGCCGCTGGGTGAGTCGAGCTGCCGGTAATCGCCAACTGTAAGCTGCGCCGATCCGGCCCGGTACTCCAGCAGGGCGCGGTAGAGGCTGAGCATTGAGCTGCTCTCGTTGAGCTGCACCTCGACGTTTCGACTGCGCCAATCGTCGGTGAGCGGCAGCCAGGTAGCGTCGGCGGTCTCGGGAGAGAAACCTGCATGCGGTGAGCCGTCCCACTGCATTGGGGTACGGCAGCCGTCGCGGCCGGCACCGGGGAGGTTCCTACCCCACGGGTCCTGCTGGTGCTCAGGAGGGATGTAGGTCTCTGTGATCCCGAGCTCATCTCCGTAGTAGATGGTGGGGGTTCCCCGCAGTGTGAGCAGCATCATGGCGGCGACCCGGGCGGCGTCCGGCCCGTAGCGGGAGATGAGCCGCTTCTCGTCGTGGTTGCCGAGCACATGGTTGGGCCAGGCACCCTGAGGAAGTGCAGCCTCCATCTCGTTCACCCTGTCTGCGACTTCGGCGGCATCCCAGGGGGCGTGGATCATCGAGAAGTTGTACGGCATGTGCAGCTCATCGAGATCCTCGCCGTAGTAGGTCGCCCACTCGTCCCAATCGGCGATGTGGATCTCTCCGACCGAGTATCGCTCTGGCTGGTAGCTGTCGAGCAACGCCCGGAAGCCACGGAACACCTGGTGGACGTCCGGATGTCCCTTGTCGTGGATGTGGAGGAACTTGTCGTACTCGCCGTGTTCCTTGAACTGTCGCTGCCAGTCATCCGGTATGGGCGGATTGTCACGCATCTCCGGGTCCTTCATCATCACGTGGGCGACGTCGATACGGAATCCGTCGACACCGCGATCGAGCCAGAACCGGATCCCATCGAACATCGCTTCTTGAACATCGGGGTTGCGCCAGTTGAGATCGGGTTGCTTGGCGAGGAACGAGTGGAGGTAGTACTGATCCGTCTTTTCGTCGTACTCCCAGGCCGGCCCGCCAAAGTTGCTCAGCCAGTTGTTGGGTAGTGAGCCGTCCGGCCTGGCATCCCGCCATACATACCAGTCACGCTTCGGGTTGTCCCGGCTCGACCGGGATTCAACAAACCAGGGGTGCTCGTCAGAGCTGTGGTTTGGTACCCAGTCGACGATGAGCTTCAACCCGAGTCTGTGCGCTTCTTCGAGGAGCTCGTCGAAGTCGGCGATCGTGCCAAACATTGGGTGGATGTCCGTGTAGTCGGCCACGTCGTATCCGAAGTCCGCCATCGGCGACGGGTAAAACGGAGAGATCCAGACTGCGCCTACACCAAGCGTTTCGGCAAGGTAAGGAAGCCGCCTGGTGATTCCGGGAAGATCCCCGACACCGTTACCAGTGGTGTCCTGGAAGCTGCGCGGGTAAACCTGATAGATGACGGTGGTTTGCCACCAGGGATGTGCACTCACTTCTTGCTCCTGATGAAGGCGATGCCGGTTCCATCAGGCAGATGTACCGGGCTGCCGGCAGCTGATGGCTCAACTTCGGGGGCGACCAGAGCGGGTTCCCAGCCTCCGGCGCTGACACCAACCAATTCGGTTGGCACGACCGTGGCCGGAGCACCTTCCATGTTGGCGACCAGCATGATCTGCTCCCCGTCCGGACCGGTGCGCAGCCCGTAGAACAACACCGAGCCGTGAGTCGGATGGCGGTAGTCGAACCGGTCGTCGACGGTCAGGTTCTGCTGAAGCCAGGGATGGGCCAGGCGGAAGGCACGAACCCGGCGGTCGAAGTCGACTGTGGTGGGATCGAGCGCGTCGAGGTAGTGGTCGACCGCGCACAGGTCGCGAATGTCATCCATCCACGCCTGATATCCCGCCAGGAGCCAATCGGCGTCTATCGGTAGACGGGAGCCGATCGGTGCTGTTTGCATTCGCGCCACCACCGGATCGAAGTCATCGCCGTGGAGTTCGACTGCGGCCGCCAGCTCCTGCATCAGCGTTTGCAGGGTCGCCAGATCGGTTATACCGAGGCCCTTGAGCCGGGCGAAATGCCGATCGAAGCGTTCCGGTGTAATCCGCCAGTCGACGAATCTTGCTTCTTCCCCCCACACCTTGAGTGCGAATTGCCGGTCTGTGTTGCGTATGAAACCCCAGGGTGCTCTGGTGATCGCCTGGAGGAAGTCCATCGGTATCCCGGGCAGGAATCCGTGGAATAGCAGATTGGCGGCGGGGTGGTCGTATGCCTTTTCGATGACGTCGGGCAGCGTCGAGCCGAGATAGCTGTTGATCTGCGCCCCCGGGTCGACCTGGCTGCCGCGCCGCAGCGTGTCGTGGTTGGCGCAGCCGCTTATCCAGGACGCTCCCATATCCGCGATTTCGCGCAACCGCCACCATTTGGTCACCCAGAATGTGAATAGAAACGGGGTGTTGTGGGCGAATGTCAGGGGACCCCACTGCACAACGTGCGATTGCCGTTCCGTTACTGCTCGGTAAGACGAGGCGAGCTCCCAGTCGGGCCGTGGCCATGGGCGACCGTCTTCGAAGATCATCCAGGGGCGGTAGCGGTGGCCGGCGACCTCCTGCACTACGTGGCTCATCTCGGCCATGTAGTTGTCGTCGTATTCGAGTCGCTCGTTCTCTACGTTCCACCATGTGAAGTCCTGGGCACCGTCGATGCGGAGCCCGTCCGCCCCGTAGTTGGCTTTGCGACGTTGTATCTCGAGCAAATGAGCGCGAACGATCGGGTTCCTGTAGTCGAGATGCTGGCCATACATATCGGGTCCGGTGAACCACGCTCCTGGTACTTGACCGAGTGCCTGGTTGTCGGCATGCCCGTATACGAGGTCGAGGATGAGACGGATCGGTTTGGGGAACCGGTGGAGCGCAACCGCAAGATCCGCCAACTCGTGAGGTCGCCCGGTGGCGAGGATCGAAGGGTTGACCGCTGCGCCGCCGATTATGGGGAGGTCGTAGCCCCAGTTAGCGACCCGGGGACGGTGCAGTTCGACGCCGACACGATCGTCGTAGCGGTCAGTCTCGACCCAGAAGCCCGGTTGTCCCTCGTGCTCGATTGTGGGCTCGACCGGCATCAATTCGACTGCCTCGTAGTCGAGCCAGATCTCATCGGAGGGATCCAGCTGCTCATCGGCCTCTATTCGAGCTGCGACCTCGTTGATTCGCTGGGTCAACGCCGCCAATGTCCCCGATCCGGTGGCTGTGCCGACATGGATTTGGAGGATGTTGGTGGGTGCGGTCAACCGGGGGACACCATCTTCGCCCGCCATTGTGTGGAGGCCGGGGAAGTAACTGCGGTCGTCTCGTTGTTCATCAATCTGGTCCGTGTCGACTGCCTCGGCTGGGGCGAAAGCCCCGAACGGCATGCTGGCGGCAAGCGCATCGGGGTAGATGGCCTCTCCTCCGTCGTCGTCACATCCAATGAACCGGTAGAAGGCCCCGATGTTCTCACGGTCACCGAGCGGCATGCCTGAGACGACGACCCACCCGAAATCGCCGGTCATCGTCATCGGGATCCGTTGCTTGCTGAAAGTGGCTTGTTGCTCGGCGAGAGACAAGTCCAATTCATCTTCGGCGGCTAGTAGCTCGAGCCACAGCTGTTGCAGGGGATTGTCCGGAGGGGAGGGCGCCCAGACGCCAAATGTGACCGCGCCGTTGTCTGAACTCGCACCAAGCCGACGGACTACTTCACCGACTTGATTGACGGCAAGAAGGGCCTCGATCTGCGTGGTCAGCGCAGCTGTGGCAGACGTCATCAGGGTCGCTTGCATAGCGCTGAACTCTAGGTCGATGGAAGATGTTCGAACCGCTCCGCTTCGCTGCGCGCAACGGAGCGCCAAACCGGCTCGAGCGCCGGGCGGACCAGGAATCCGGAGGCACTGGGTGGTCCCGTTAAGATCCAGGACGACGCACTGGGAGGATCGATTGGCTGGGACTAGCGAGAAGCGTGGCCGGAGGTTCAGCGGTTTGCTGATGGCGATGGTGCCGCTCACGGTCATCGGTGTGCTGATCCTCTGGTGGCTGGGCACCTTGCCTGATCCCGCCGATCCGGCGGTCGGCCGTGAGGTGTTCGGCAACGTCCCGGCACCGGTGGTAGCCCTCTTCTACATGACAGTCGCCGTCTTCCTCGCCCTGACCGTCTATTTGATCGCACTGCGCGTCCCGCAACTGGGAGCGGGGCGCCTGGGAAGACCGCTCCCGGATGATGAAGAAGCGGGTGCATCGTCTGCGAGCGGCCCTGCAGATGCAGACGCTGCTCGAGGACCCTGCCGCCGGCATCCCCCATGCCGCCCTCTATTACGGGTTCGTGGTGCTGTTTCTGGGTACCGTTACCGTCGAGGTCGATCACCTCCTCCCCAATAATCTCAAGTTCCTGGAGGGTGGCTTCTACCAGGGCTTCTCTTTTGTTCTTGATGTTGCAGGCGCCGTCTTTCTGATCGGGCTCGCCTGGCTGGCCATCCGCCGGTACGGGCTCAAGCCGTGGCGACTGCGTTCCAAGACCAAGCCGGAGGATGCCTGGATTCTGCTGACTCTGGCAGCGATTGGCGTTACCGGTATCGCAGTAGAGGCGGCCCGGATCGCTGAGGTGGGGCGCCCCGCATTCGAGCACTGGTCGTTCCTGGGCTACTGGCTCAGCTATCTGGTCCCGGGGGCGGCGGCCGGGACCCATCAGGTGCTGTGGGTGACGCACGTCGTCAGCTTCCTTGCCTTCCTCGTCGTTTTGCCAAATACCAAGCTGCGGCACATGGTGACCTCGCCGGTGAACATGTACCTCTCGCCGAGGCAGCGACCGGTAGGGGCGATGCCGCGAAATGCCCAATCTGATGGAGGCTGAGGACATCGAAACAGTCGGTGCCTCGGTCATCGCCGAGTTCACCTGGAAGCAGTTGCTCGACACCGACGCATGCACCGTCTGCGGCCGTTGCACCTCCGTATGCCCGGCAAACACAACCGGCAAACCACTCGACCCGCGCGAAATCGTGCTGAAACTCGGTGAAGTTGCTGCGGCCACCGCGGCAACCCGGCAATCGAGCACCGTGAGCATGGATGATCGGATCGCCATCACCTCCGACAGCATCTTCGAGCGGGTCACCGCCGAGGAGCTGTGGGCATGCACCACGTGCCGCGCCTGTGACGATATCTGTCCGGTCAACATCGAGATCCTCGACAAGATCCTCGACATGCGCCGCTACCTCTCGCTGATGGAATCCGAGTTCCCGTCGGAGCTTGGCAAGGCCTACATCTCGATGGAGAACTCATCGAATGTCTACGGGATGGATCAGAAGACCGCGGAGACTGGGTCAACCAGCTCGACTTTGAGGTCAAGATCCTCGGCGAACCGGGTGTCGAGGCCGAGTATCTGTATTGGGTGGGTTGTGCCGGTTCCTTCGACGACCGCAACCGCAAGGTCACGATCTCGACGGCGAAGCTGCTAAATGAGGCCGGTATCGACTTTGCCATCCTCGGGTCGAACGAGCTGTGCACGGGGGATCCAGCTCGTCGCACCGGTAACGAATACGTGTTCCAGGGCCTTGCCCTCCAGAACATCGAGACGCTCAACGATCTCGGGGTGACCAAGGTCATCACCCAATGTCCGCACTGCTTCAACACTCTGAAGAACGAGTACCCGCAGTTCGGCGGGGAGTACGAAGTCATGCATCACTCCGAGTTGCTGATGCGGCTGGTGAGTGACGGGAAGATCACGCCGAAGTCCAACGGGCAGACCGTCACCTACCACGACCCCTGCTATCTCGGCAGACACAACGATGTCTTTGTCGCCCCACGCGACGTCATCGACTCGGTTGCCACCAGGGTCGAGATGCCACGCAACGGCACCAAGTCGTTCTGCTGCGGGGCCGGTGGCGGGAAGATGTGGTACGAGGAGCAGACCGGCAAGAAGATCAACATCGAGCGCACCGAGGAAGCGCTCGGCTGTGAGACCGACGTGATCGCTACCGGTTGCCCCTTCTGCTACATCATGATGGATGACGGGGTCAAGGAAGTCGGCGCCGATGAGCAGGTCATTGTCAAAGACATCGCCATGCTGCTGGCAGATCAGACCTTCGACAAGTAGCGCTAGCGACTGAACGCCGGGGCGACGCCTGCAGTTGTGCCCGCGATCAGGTCGGCCTGAAAGAGCTGGGTTGGTTGGCGGTCGCCATTCATCTGGCTGGACAGCATCGCTGCAACGCTTCGAGCCATCCGGTTCACCGGCTGGCGGAGGGTCGTCAGCGTCGGGCTGAGCATCCCCAATAGCGGCGTCCCGTCGAAACCGATGACTGACAGATCCTCGGGAACCCGAACACCTTGTGCCTCCGCCGATCTGATCGCACCGAGCGCCATCAGATCGCTGATAGCGAGCAACCCCGTCACGTTGAGGTCGATGAGTCTCGTCGTTGCCGACTGGGCCCCCTCGACGGTGAACAGAGTTTCAATGACGAGGTCGCTATCGAATGGGATGTCGGCCTCGTCGAGCGCCCGGCGGTAGCCGGCGATCAAATCCTGGGGTGGCGTATACCTCATCTCCCCGGCGATACAGCCGATACGGCGATGGCCGAGGCTGATGAGATGGCGAATAGCTGTCTGTGCAGCGCCCGCGATGTCCACCGAAACGGCCGGGATCGGGCAGGGTTCGTAGATGCCGTTGACGAGAACAACGGCGATGCCATCATCGAGCAGGCTCTGATACGGGCCGTAGCCGATGTCGCGATTGGCGTAGCCGCCGTTTATCACGACAACCCCGGTGGCGCCGATACGGATGAAATGCTGGAGGTAATCACGCTCGTGGGCAGTGGTTGGCGTTGCCGGGCCGATCACCGAGAGGATCCCGAGTCTGGCGAGTCGCGATTCGATCGCCTGAGCCATCACCGGGAAGATCGGATTGTCGAGCTCCGGGGTGATGATGCCTACCACGCCGGTCTGACGGGCATGGTCGGTTGCAAAGCTGTAGCCCAATTCGCTGAGAGCATCGAGAACTTTGCGACGGGTGCGCTGCGCCACGCCAGGCCGCTGATTGAGCACCCGGCTCACAGTGGCCTCGCTGACTTCCGCTCGTTCGGCGATCTCATGCAGCTTTGGTTTCACGGTGGGCATTGTGACCCCGCAACCTGGGTTTTGCAAGGAGCTTGCAAAATCGTGTGGAAATCTTGCAAGCAGGTTGCTTAAATGCTTCTTAGGCGTGGACATCGAGGGGTGTCTCCCGCCGACGTAAACCAGGAGGAAATCTTATGAGAAGGCGATTCAACGCCTTTGCGGTCTTAGTCGTCGCGTTTGCGCTGCTCGTAGCAGCGTGCGGTGGCGACTCGACAGAGGAGACCACAACTACCCAGGCCGCAGTTCAAGAAACAACAACGACTGCTGCACCTGAGACAACGACAACCGAAGCGATGGAGGAGACAACTACCACCGTCGCCGAAGAGACAACGACAACGACCGCACCGCCAGTGGTTCGTGCGGACGCCGACCTGGTGATCTGGGCTGACGACACCCGTACGCCCGTCATCCGCCAGTTCGCCGACGAGTACGGTGCCGCCAACGGGCTCACCGTTGCGGTCCAGGAACTCGCCTTTGGCGATATCCGCGACCGGCTCATCGTTGCCGGCCCCGCAGGCGAGGGCCCGGACATCATCATCGGTGCTCACGACTGGCTAGGCCAGTTGGTGACCTCGGGCGTTCTTGCTCCGATCGACCTTTCGGCCGTATCCGACCAGTTCAGCGAAGCATCCGTGCAGGCGTTCAACTACGAGGGCCAGATCTACGGCCTCCCGTATGCGGTCGAGAACATCGCGCTCGATCCGTAACACCGATCTGGTGCCGGATTCGCCCGCAACGTTCGAGGACCTCAAGGACACCGCCATGACCCTGGTCGACGAGGGCGAGGCCACCTTGCCTCTGGCGCTCCAGGAAAACGGCAACGGCGACCCGTTCCACAACTACCCGCTGTTCACCGCTCTCGGTGGCTACGTGTTCGGACTCAATGCCGATGGCAGCTACAACCCCGATGATCTCGGACTCGACAGCCCCGGTGGCCTGAAGGCCGCCGAGTGGTTTGCCCAGCAGGCAGCCGACGGCTTCATCGATGTTGACGTCACCTATGACGTGATGATCGAGTCGTTCGGTCAGGGCAACGCCCCGTTTGCGATCACCGGTCCGTGGGCGATTTCGCAGCCCGACACTGGCTTCGCCGCAACCGGCGTCCCGTACGTCGTCGAGCCGATTCCGCCGGTGGAGGGTGGCACCCCCCGTCCGTTCATTGCCGTGCAGGGCTTCATGGTCTCGGCATTCGCCGAGAACCCGCTGTTCGCACAGACGTTCCTGCTCGACTTCATGGCCTCTGAAGATGCACAGTATGCGCTGTTCGAGGCGGGTGGCCGTCCTCCTGCTCAGCTCGCTGCATTCGACCGTGCATCGGAAAATCCGGACATCGCCGGATTCGGTGATGCAGGGATCAACGGTTACCCGATGCCAGCCATCCCCGCGATGGGCTCGGTTTGGGAGGCATGGACCAACGCATACCAGCTCGTACTGACGGGGAGCGATCCGGACCAGTCCTTCACGGACGCGGCCGACCAGATCCGTAATCTGATCGGTGGCTGATGTCTGACAGCGGTCGAGAGGTAATCACCGGCTCGACCGGGACAAACGATGGTGGTCGGGGGAGACGTCTCCCCCGACCATCGTTCACCGTTGGTCTTGGCCTGAAGCTGCTATTCCTCGGAATCGTCAATGCGACCGCCGTCTGGGCGGCCGTGCCACTTCTCCAGGCAGATGCGTGGCTTGCGCTGGTCGTCCTGATCATCGCCACGCTGGTTATCGACTACGTCTACCTTTCAAAGCGCACTCTTCCTCTCAAGTACCTGATACCTGGCACCATGTTCATGCTTGTGTTCCAGGTTTACCCGGTGCTCTATTCGGTAAACATCGCGTTCACCAACTACGGAACGGGTCACGTGCTGAGCCAGGAGCAGGCACTGGACCAGATCGCCCGAATCCCGTCGGCTACTCAGACCGGCGAGCGATTCCAGATGCGAGTCATGGCAAAGGACGGCGGCACGGGTGACCTCGGGCTGTTCCTCACCAACGATGCGGGTGAGCAATTCTTTGGCACGCCGGATGAATACGTGCCGGTCGACGCTGTCGACGTGACCCTCGATGAGAACGGTCTTGCCGTCGCCTACGCCGACTACGTCTGGCTGACACTGCGACAGTCGCAGGATCGCCAGGACGAGCTGCTCGACTACAAGGTGCCCACCGATTCCGGTGTGATCACTGTGCAGACCTTCAACGCTGCCGTCATCCAGCCGTCCCGGTACCAGTACGACCCTGCCACGGACACGTTGAGTGACATCGATACCGGTGAGGTGCTTGCTCCAACGGAGGGCATTTTCCTCCGGCCCGATGGGCAGCGTCTCACGCCCGGCTGGCGTGTCTATATCGGATTCGACAACTTCACGAGTGTCCTGACTTCCGAAGCTATCCGGGGGCCGTTCATTCGTGTGTTCATTTGGAATTTCGTCTTCGCCATAGGTTCGGTATTACTCACTTTTGTTGTTGGCCTGGCTCTTGCCCTGGCTCTCAACCACCCCACTCTGCGGGGTCGGCGCATCTATCGATCCCTATTGGTGTTCCCGTACGCTTTGCCGTCGTTCATGACGGTCCTGGTTTGGGCCGGGATGTTCAATCAGGACTATGGCGTGATCAACGACGTCTTCCACGCGAGCATCGATTGGCTGCGCGACCCGTGGCTGGCGAAGGTCGCGATTCTCGTAGTCAACACCTGGCTCGGCTTTGCCTACTTCTTCCTCGTATCGACCGGGGCCCTTCAGGCGATTCCCGCCGAGCTCAAGGAAGCGGCGTCGGTTGACGGGGCAACACCGTGGCAGGGGTTCAGCAACGTCACCTTCCCGCTGCTCATGGTTGCGGTCGCCCCGCTGCTGATCTCATCGTTTGCCTTCAACTTCAACAACTTCAACGTGGTCTACCTGCTGACGGGAGGTGGTCCGCCGATTGTCGGCGCCCAGACGCCTGCGGGTCATACCGACATCCTGATCAGCTATACCTACCGGCTGGCGCTGGAGTCGGGTAGCGGGACCAACTTCGGTCTGGCATCGGCCATCTCGATAGTGATCTTCTTCATCGTCGCCTCCATCTCGGCGGTGGCTTTCCGCAGGACGCGCGCACTCGAGGAGCTGGCCTGATGTCGATTCCCAGATCAATGTCGCCCGATACCCCGACCAAGGACGCACGTCAGCCATTCGGCAAGTGGTTGCGCGACAAGGGCTGGCGACATCTTGTCGCTATTGCGGCCCTCGTCTTCGCCCTGTTTCCCGTGATCTGGGTGGTGTCGGCGTCGCTCCGTCCCGGTGGGACGCTGATCTCGCAGACGCTCATCCCCCAGGAGCCCAGTCTGCAGAACTACCGCGACCTGTTGCGAGGTCATACCGACTTCGGGCTGGTGATCCCATTCACTAGCTGGTACGTGAACACGATCCTGATTATCGGCGGTGCTGCGATCATCAACACTCTGCTGTCGGCGTTCGCCGCGTATGCCTTCTCCAGGATGCGGTTCCGGGGCAGGCGCGGTGGTCTCCTCACGGTATTGCTCGTCCAGATGTTCCCTCAGGCGCTGGCGTTTGTTGCGATTTTCCTGATCATGATTCAGTTCGGGAACTGGTGGCCGGCCATCGGGCTGGGAAGTCGGATCGGATTGTTGCTCGTGTACATGGGCGGCGCCATGGGTGTGAACACCTGGCTGATGAAAGGGTTCTTCGATACGATACCGACGGACCTTGATGAATCTGCCCGTGTCGATGGGGCATCCCACCATCAGGTCTATTTCCGGATCATCCTGCCGCTGGTGCGGCCGATCCTGGCTGTGGTGTTCCTGCTGTCGTTCATCTTCCTGATCAACGACTTCATCCTCGCCGACGCTGTGCTCGGGCAGGGCAGTCCCGACAACTTCACGCTGTCGATCGGGCTGTACCGGTTCTTGTCGGACTCGTTCGAGTCAAGATGGGGGCTGTTTGCCGCCGGTGCGATCATGACGGGCCTACCGGTGCTGGTGTTGTTCCTGTTCTTGCAGAAGTACATCGTCTCCGGATTGACCCAGGGCGCTGTAAAGGGCTGATCCGGCGAAGCCGGATCAGCTTGGAGTTTGCCCTTTGGGCAAACGTCCAGGCTGAGGAGTTTCCTTCGGAAACTCCAGGCTGGGAACTTGGAGTTTGCTTCGGTTTGTCAGTCCCCCCGCCATAGGTGGGGGAAAGTACCGCCGGCCGGTAGGCCGGGGGTAGGGGGGTCGGGTTGGCTGACCGCAGTTGTCTCGCAGCAAACGCCAGGCTGCGGGGCGGCTGGGGGGTGCGTCGTGCGACAATCTCTGGATGGGTCCTCTCCTGGCGTTCGTGAAACTGAGCCGACCGCACTTTCTGTTGGGCGGTGCGCTTCTCTTTGCGCTCGGTTCCGCGGCGGCAGGCGATATCACCTGGTTCGAATATGCACTGGGACAGGCCATGGTCACGTCTATGCAGATCACGGCTCACTTTGTCAACGAGTACGCGGACCGTGAGGTGGATCGGACGGTCGATCGGCGCACGATGTTCTCTGGGGGGAGCGGTGTTCTGGTTTCGGGTGATCTCAACCCTGAGGTAGCTCTGCGGGCTGCGTGGGTCTCAACGACTATCGGAGTGGCTCTGGCTGCGGTGGTCGCCGTTGGATCCCCGCTCGCCGCCGGCGTCGGATTGTCAACCCTCGCCGTCTCTTGGGGCTATTCGATGCCTCCGGTCCGGCTGTTGGGGACGGGTTGGGGTGAACTGGCGACTTCGTTGGTGGTGGTCGTCGCGGTTCCCGTCATTGGGTGGGCTGTTCAGCAGGCACCGGCCAGTGCTGCCCTCTGGTGGGCAGTCGGTATCTTGCTCCCGGTTCATATGGCGATGATGCTCGCCTTCGAACTCCCGGATATTGAGTCCGATGCCGCAGCCGGCAAACGGGTGCTTGGGGTCCGTCTTGGAGAAGCCCGATCAGGTCGACTGATCGCGATCATGCTGGTGGTGGCAGCGGTCATCGCTGTCGTAGGTGTAGCTGTGGGCGGCATCGCTTCAGGGGCGGGGTGGGCGGTTGCGGCGGGGTTGATCCCAGCCCTCTTCCTGCTGCGGGCCGCCCGAAACCGCAACCATGCCGTCGTGACTCTCGCTGCGGTGTCGACGCTCGTCGTCGCGGCAGGGGTCCTTGTGTTTGTGGTCAACGGCTAGGTCCCCAATGGCAGGGGTGGCGGGCGGTCGAGGAATACGTCGACTCACAGCCCGGTTGGAGGCAGCATGGATGAAGCAATCGAGAACGCTCTTGCCGGCGGTGGAGTCGTCGATATCACGACGGTCGGTGCGAGGAGCGGGAAACATCGCCGGATTGAGATCGTGTTCCATCACTTCGACGGGAGCTACTACATCACGGGTAAGCCGGGGTTCAAGCGCGACTGGCTGGCGAACATGAAGGCCAATCCCGAGTTCACGGTCCACCTCAAGCGAGGCCTGACCGCAGACGTTTCGGCCGTAGCGGAAGAGATCACCGACGAAGATGAGCGAGCGAAGGTGCTGTACCGAATACTCACCGAGAGTTGGGACAACGAGCCCGCAAAGGCAAACCACATTCTTTCAACATGGGTCAGGGACGCGCCGCTGGTGCAGTTCACCGTCGGCTGACCCGCGGACCAGCAGCGCCCCGTTCTTGCGTACGCAGGTACGAAATGTCGTACGGAGCGGCGCCGGAATGCTGGTCTGGTGGTCGCCGCAGCTAGCTCCGTGTGATCACTGCCGACCTGGGGTCGACAGCGAGAACGTCGTTTTCGTGGCTGCCGTTGCCCCATACGGTTGTGCCGGATCCGGGTACCTGGAGCCTGCCGGCGCGGGCTCCGCGGTTGATGCCGACCACATAGCGGGCTCGGCCTCGCTGCCGCTCGTAAGCCACCGCGTCCGATGCCGCCGCCAACGGTGCCCACTCGCCGAGACGTAGCGCAGGTAATCGTCTTCGCAGTGAGGCAAGACCGGCGGCCGTTTCGATGAGGTTGTCGCGTTCGTCGATGTCGCTCCATCGCATGGCACCACGGGAATGAGGGTCATCGGCGCCTTCCATCCCCAGTTCGTCACCGTAGTAGATGCCCGGCGCGCCGGGATAGGTCATCTGGAACACCATTGCCAGCCCACTTCGCCACAGGTCACCACCGGCCTCGGTACGGAACCGAGGCGTGTCGTGGCTGCCGATGAGGTTGTGGTTGACCAGCGTCACCGCCAGCGGATGCCGGCCGTAGAGCCTGCTGCAATGATCGAGGAATTCGGCCCCGTCCATGTCGCCACGGGCGAAGAACCCGAGTGCCATCGAACGGAACGTGTAGTTCATCGTCGCGTCGAAAGCGTCGCCTTGAAGCCATCGGGTGGCGTCGCCCATCAGTTCGGCGAGGAGATACGCGTCGGGCTTGACGGAACGACAGGCAGCCCGGAACTCCGGCCAGAAATCGTCGTCGACATAGCGGGCCACGTCCATCCGCCAGCCGTCGATATCGAACTCCCGCAGCCAGTAGCGGGCTGTCTCCAGCGCATGAGCTCGTGGCTCGGGGTTGTGTAATGCGAGTCGGGGCATGGTGGGTACGCCGAACCAGGACTCATATGTGGTCTCGACGGCCGGGCCGCTGCCCACGACGTACTCAACGGTAAGGCCGGTTTCCCCCTCCCACACCGGCAGCCACTCGCGCATCCAACCCTTCAGCTTGTTCTTCCTCACCTTGATGCGGGGTGGCCAGTCGTTGACGACGAACCACTCCGAATATCGGGACGTCTCGCCATTGGCTAGCAAGTCGGCGAACGCAAAGAACCGGGGATGGACGTGGTCGAAGGACGCATCGAGGATCACGCGGATGTTGCGCTCGTGAGCCGCAGTAACCAGCCGCCGCAGCGCATCGTCACCGCCGAGTGTCGGGTCGACCGAGAAGTAGTTGGTGGTGTCGTACTTGTGTATGGATGGCGAGTCGAAGATCGGGTTCAGGTAGATGGCGTCGACACCCAAGGTCTCCAGATAGGGGAGTCTCGTCACGATGCCGTCCAGGTCGCCACCCTGGGCCTGTCGAAATGTCGGGTCAATGCCCCACGCGGCAGTCCCCGGCGGATCATTGGACGGGTCGCCGTTTTCAAAACGGTCGGGAAAGATCTGATAGATGACCGCACCCCGGGCCCACTCGGGGGTATTTATCGCAGGTGTGTTGGGGTTGATTTGCCACCGATCGAGCCGTTCTACTGCAGCGGCCACGCCGGCACGGGTGACATAGACCGGCCTGCCCGACCGGGCGCTGACGAAGGCAAAGCTCAACCCGGTCCGTTGGTGGAGCGGGCCGATCGTTGCGGTCCACCGGGTGAAACGCCCCACCGGGATCGGCACCAGGGGGACCCCGACGATGCCGTCCCGGGACCGAAGCACGGCCCTCCCGTCGGTGAGGCCTGGCTCGGTGTGGAGACGCAGCCGGAACCTGCCGTCTCCGATCGGTTCGAGATCGGCAGGGTCGGCGGCATCGAAGCGGATATCCCACGCGGCGACATCTCCCGGCAAGCCGTAAATACCGAGATCGTCTTGATACTTCTTTGCCCGTGGCACTGCTGCTCCTTGAGTGAGGGCAGGCTACCTACCCCGGGGGCAGGGCGACAACGCGATCCTCCGGGCGTTCGACTACGCAACCTGACGATGTGACGAAGCCGCTGTTGGTCACGGCCGGGATCGCGGGAACATTCCCTGAATGGGTCTTGTCGGGGCCCAGAAGCTGGCATACGGTGGCGACATACCTGGGAGGTGGCGAGTGACCCGCACTCTGCGAATGCTCTTGGTCGGCCTGTTGTTGTCTTCGCTTCTGGTGGTGGTACCTGGCGAAGTCTCGGCAACGGTCCCGGGCGCCATTGGGCGGTTCGCATTCACCTCTGATGCCGACCAGGCGAACAGGGAGATTTATGTGCGCGATTTCGCCGGCAGCAGTCCGATCCGGCTCACCACCAACACCTACGGGGAGTTTGCCCCCAAATGGTCGCCTGACGGTACGCAGATAGCATTCACCCGCGATTGGAAGACCCCCACCCTTTCCACCGACCTATTAGTCATGGATGCCGACGGGTCGAACGAGCTCAACCTCACCAACGGCGCCGGCACGTACAACTACATGGGTGACTGGTCGCCGGACGGGTTCTGGATTTTGTTCATCTCCAATCGCAGTGGCAGCCTGGCGCTGTGGAAGGTGCACCCGGACGGTTCCGATGCCCAGATGGTCTACGGCGATGTCGGACCGGAGACCGGGGCGGCGTGGTCGCCCGATGGGTCACGGATTGTCTTCGCCCGGGTGTCCGCGACGACCTCTCTCGATATCTGGGTCATCAACGCCGACGGCACGGGAGCGACCCAACTCACTAATCAGGTGGCTCCGGAGGCCCAGCCTGCGTGGTCCCCCGACGGATCGCAGATCGCTTACGGCCTTTTTTCCGGTTCCTACAGCGACATCTGGGTGATGAATGCGGATGGATCCAACCCGGTCAAACTCACCAGTAATCCAGCGTCCGTCAATGTCTCTGCCCCGGCCTGGGCGCCGGATGGGACCAAGATCGCTTTCGCGTCGAATGCTGATGGCGACGCTGACATTTGGATGATGAATCCCGACGGGACCGGGCAGACCCATCTGACTGACAATCCGGCAGACGAAACGGACGTCGCCTGGGAGCAGGTGAACCGACTCCCGGTGGCGGTAGATGATGTAGCGCACGTGTCTCGCGGCGGTTCAGTCGAGGTTTTCGTTCTTGGCAACGACTCGGATCTGGACGGGGAGGACCTGTCGATCTGGGATGTGACCCGGATGCCCGCAGAGGGATCCATCACGATTGGTGCGACCGGATCGATCACTTACACCCATGACGGGTCGGTTCCGTCGGGTCCTCTGTTCTATTCGGACTCGTTTGACTATGAGGTTCAGGACACGAGGTTGGGGTCGGCAACGGGGACGGTCACGGTGTGGATTCACCCTGCATTTGATGACGTGCCGACGTCGAACGTCTTCGTCAGCGACATTGTCTGGTTGGCGGAGCAGGGAATCACCAAGGGGTGTAATCCACCGGTCAACACGTTGTTCTGTCCGGGCGATACGGTGACCCGGGGTCAGATGGCGGCGTTCCTGGTGCGCGCCCGCGGCTACACCGCTGGGGCGGGGTCGGACCTGTTCGTTGATGACAACGGCTTGGTTTTCGAGGGCGATATCGACAGACTTGGCACGGCCGGGGTGACCCGTGGGTGCAACCCTCCGGTCAATGATCGGTTCTGCCCGGACGCCTTCGTGACGAGGGCGCAGATGGCGGCGTTCCTGGTCAGGGCGTATGGGCTATCGGGCGGGTCGAGCGATCTCTTCACAGACGACAACGGGTCGATCTTTGAAGACTCCATCAACATCCTTGGGACTACCGGTGTGTCCAAGGGGTGTAACCCGCCGGTCAACGATCGATTCTGTCCAGACGATCTGGTGACCCGACAGCAGATGGCGGCGTTCATCCACCGGGCGACGCCCTGAACCGAGGGGGCGAAGCCTGAAAATCGCCGCGACGAGTCTATGCAGGCTCTGCGACGATCCACATGGCTCCCGATCGGGCCGGGACTGTGATGTCGTTGCCAGCAGCTTGGCCGCCGCCCCATAGGAGCGCGGTGAAAGCTCGATCGAGCGTGGCGGTGGCGGAGGACTCACCTGTGTTCACCGCAACCACTAGCCGTTCGGATTCGTC
>CAVSWM010000021.1:0-86298 GCA_963731695.1 uncultured bacterium
CGCTCATCAGCCGGTTCTCGACGGTGCCCTTCGAGGCGATGGCTCGCGGTGTTCCGTTCGTCTACCACAACCCGCACGGGGAGAAGGTGTCAACCTTTGCCCATGGCGGTGACGCGTTCCGCACGACGACCACGGTGGGCGAGTTGGTCGCCGCGCTGGAGGAAGCTCGCGGCTGGCGCGACGACTACCGGGGACGGGCAGCGCCCTTCCTCTCCCGGCAGGTGGACGTCAATCCCGAGGTGTCATCCGAGGAGAGGGCGGCCGACGTCATCTATGGCTTGCTCGGGTAGCCGTTGAACCCGTATACCATCTGCATTCGATCTCGAGGAGTGGAACATTGGTGGATGAGCAGGAACCGTCGGCCGCTTCAGGCCTGAAGGGATTGATCGAAACTGTCAAGCAGCGGCCGGCGCTCTACGGAGGCATCGGGGCCGTTGTGCTGGCAGCCATCATCGTTGTGATGGTCATGGCGTTCACCGGTGGCGGTGATGAGCCGGACGATGGGTTGGCCGATGGCGCGACAACCACCACAGCCGACACACCCGGCGTGACTGTTACCTCTGGTGCAGCTACCGCAGACGATGTGGTACCCGGCGACAATGGCGAAGTCGTTCCGGTGGAGCTCGACCGCAACCCGCTCACCGGAGCGAAACTCGACGGGACCAGCGCCGACCGGGTGGTGGCCGTCAAGGTCGACAACTCGCCCGACGCAGGCCCACCGATCGGTATCCAGGACGCCGAGCTGATCATCGAGGCACCGGTTGAGGGTGGGATCACCAGGCTCACCGCGATGTTCTTCGAGAATGAACCGACGGCGATCGGCCCCATTCGATCTGTGCGGCCGGTCGATGCCGATCTACTGGCGCCGTGGCGGCCCTTCCTGGTGACGACCGGTGGCCAGGACTTCGTGTATCGCGAGATCCTCGCCGCGGGCGTGTCGATTCTCGATGAGGGCACCGACGGGCTGTTCCAGCAGATCGAGCGCCGGCAGCCGTACCACCTCGTGGCGACGATCCCACTTATCGAAGTGGAAGCAGGAGAAGGCGCCCCTCC
Source organism: uncultured bacterium (assembly GCA_963731695.1). Classification (GTDB taxonomy): domain Bacteria; phylum Actinomycetota; class Acidimicrobiia; order Spongiisociales; family UBA5794; genus JAAETI01. The sequence continues at coordinate 1,054 of CAVSWM010000021.1, forward strand.
GGTGGCCGCGCTGCCATTTGGCGACGGGGAGCTCTCAGGTGAGTCGGCCGCGTCGGTTTCCATTCCGTACTCCGGTCTCGCCGACGTCGGGTGGCAGTACGACGAAGCCAGCGGCCAGTACAACCGGCTGGTCAACGGTGAGCCGTTCCAGATCTATCCCGAATACGACGCTGAGTTGACCGGGTTCAGCACCGACACCGTCATCGTTCTCAAAGCGGCGCAGCGGTCTGCGGGCTACACCGACAGTGCCGGGACAGATGTGCCTACCTTCGACGTCATCGGTTTCGGTGACGTGATGGTCTTCCACGGCGGACAGGTAGTCACGGGCCAGTGGTTGCGGGCAGCCCAGTCCGATGGCTGGGTGTTCCTCGACGACAGCGGGGCTCAGTTCACGGTGCCGATTGGGTCCGTGTGGATGGAGGTCGTTCCTCGCTACATCGAGGTCGACTTCCAGTAGCGGTCCGTACGGCCAACTTCCGATAGTGAACCAGCGGGATTTAAGATTTCCCGCACACTTGCCGATCAACATCAAACAGCAGCGGGCGAGAGGGCCCGGATCCTCTAAGGGGCATCGCTGCTGGATGAGGAGTAGAGGCCCTCATCGCAGCAAGATCGGCGACGCTTCTGTGGCGTAGCGATCCCAGAAGCGAGTGAGAGAAGTGAAATGAACGGCAAGTTGCGAGCTTTGCTCGCTTTTGCGCTCTTGACGGCCGCGTTGGCCGGTACGAGCGCAGCCGCACCCGCGGCGCGCGCCGATGAGGAGATCTACGGCGCATCGATGTACTTCCCCGTAGTGGGCGACAACTACTACACCGACACTTTCGGTGATCCGCGTTCCGGCGGGCGCACCCACCAGGGCGTCGACATCATGGCCGACAAAATGGTCCCCGTGGTGGCGGTTGCCGCCGGGACGGTTGGCTGGATGCACGATGAGCAGGGTGGTGACTGCTGTGCCATGGCGCTGAATCATGACGACGGTTGGGAGTCGTGGTACATCCACCTCAACAACGACACACCCGGCACGGACGACGGTCTCGGCTGGGGCTTTGCTCCTGGTATCGAGTCCGGTGTCCATGTCGAGGCCGGCCAGCTCATCGGATACGTGGGCGACAGTGGCAACGCCGAATGGACCGGCTCACATCTTCACTTTGAATTGCACGATCCGGACGGGGTTGTAGTCAACCCGACCCCCCAGGTGGATGCGGCGATTGTCATAACTGCCCCGCTCGACAGCGCGGCTCAGGGATACTTCCGTGACGACGACGGCTCCGTTCACGAAGCCAATATCAACAAGATCGCCGAGCTGGGCATCACCAAGGGCTGTAACCCACCGGTCAACGACATGTACTGCCCTGAGCGTCAGATAACCCACGGTGAGATGGCGGCATTCCTGCGCCGAAACCTGGAGCTGCCGGACACCGAGACCGACTACTTCGTCGACGACGGCAGCAGCGTCTTTGAGGCCGATATCAACGCACTCACGGAAGCCGGGATCGCATTTGGCTGTTCCGAGACCGAATACTGCCCCGGGGAGCCGCTGCTGCGAGACGAGCTGGCTGAGTTGTTTGTTAGATCGTATGGATTCGAGAATCCCGAGGCCACGGACTACTTCGTCGATGACGACGGAAACCAGTTCGAGGCGTCGATCAACGCCATGGCTTTCAATGCGATCACCCTCGGCTGCAACCCACCGGACAACACGGAGTATTGTCCAACCCGGCCTCTGAGCCGTGGTGAGATGGCATCGTTCTTTGCGAGGGCACTGGGTCTCTGAACGAATCGGCCGGAGGGCTTGGTCAACCGACGTGCGCCCACTGGGCGCGGTTGGTGTGTGATGCCGTCTCAGACCTACTCGAGGCCCCGGTAGATCTCGAGCAGCTTCTTCTCCTCATTGCCCCAGTTGTATTTCTCGGCGGCAGGCTTGGTCGCTGCCTTGTACTTCTCGAGATCTCCCAGGATGAGCCTTGCTGCCTTCGCCAGACTCTCCGGGTCCGCCGGATCGGCAACCTCACCCACACCCGTCTCCTTGACGATGCGGCCGATCTCAGGAGAGTCCGAGCCGATCACAGCGATGCCGGCGATGATGTATTCGAAGAGCTTGTTCGGCAGCGACGTGTAATAACTCAGTGATGAGTTGATGATGTTGCACATGCCAATGTCGGCGGCCGCCGTCCAGGCGAGCAACTCGTCGTTGGGTATGGGGCCGAAGAACTTGACCCGGTCCGTCAGGCCGCGCTTGCGGACCTCGGCCTCGAGGGTGGGGCGGTGATAGCCGTACCCGACGACTACCAGCACAGCCCTGGGCATCAGAGTGATTGCATCGATCGCAGGCTCGATGCCGCGGTTCTCCTGTATCGAGCCCTGGTAAAGCAGGATCGGTACGTCTTCGGGTATCCCCAGCTCGCCCCTGAGGTCCTCAGGCTGGTCAATGGTCTCGAGCTCGGGAGTGTTGATGATGCTCACCGCAGGATCCGGGACTTTCCCGTACTTCTGCCGGTTGATGTCGATCCACGACGGCGACGCGACGATCATCGCATCGGCGTACGGGAGCCCGCGCCGTTCGTTCCATGACGCCCACCAGCGCCACGACTTGGTCATCCGGTTGCGCTCGGTCTGAAGCTCGTGTGAGTCGTACACCAGTCTGGCGCCGGTTCTCTTCTTACACCGAGACCCCACGTAGAGAGTGTTCAGGTCGTGTGAGTGGTAGACATCGGCCTGTTCGGCGAGACCGATCTCGATCATGCGCCGATTGATTGCCCACGTCTTGAGCGCCCGTCCCTGACGGCCTACCAGGAACTTGACCCCCTTGAACCCGAAACGGGCGAATCGTGCGAATCCACGCAGAATCGGTGTGGTCACGCGACCCCAGATGCGGGTGAGGGCGCTTGCCGCGGGGCCGTCGGCTTGCTCGACGACGACATCGACCCGATCGCTTGGTGTCGCAGTCGATGTTGGCAGCCACTCACTCAGCTCCCGGGCGCGGTCCTCATCGACGTCATCCCCCGTGAGACGGGAGTGACGGGTTTCGATCGAGCCTGCGTAGCGAGCGGCGACCTTGTTGAGCGTTCCCAACCCGAAGCTGAGCCTGCTGACTCTGATGACGTTGATCCCGTCGGGAGTCACCTCCCGCTCGGCCGTCTTGTCGGGGACGTGGATTGCCACAACCGTTACCTGGTGCCCGGCTCCAATCAAGGTTTTTGCTTCCTTGGTGACACGGGCGTCGTATTCGAATGAGTTCTTGACGAACATGCAGATCTTCATAGAGGTCATGAGCGTACTGCGAAGTTGACTCGACTGATTTCGAGATGGTGTGTCCAGCTCCGCTAGCATCACCCCTTATGCGAATCTGCTTGGTTGCTGTAGGCCGCTACTGCAACGACCCCCGTGCCAGAACACTCGCCGGAAGTCTTGCCCAGGTAGGCCACGATGTCGTAGTCATTGCCAGTGGCAGGCCGACGGAATGCCCCAATGAGGGTGTGGAGATCAAGTTCGTTCCCACTCGCTACCCGGTGGGGCGTGGACGCCTTGGCAAGGTCCTTCGTCGAATGCAGCCCAAGGGAATGAGACGACGTCTGCACCACGCCCGGCTTGCGGACGCCGTTCGGGCGACGAAGCCGGACATCGTGTACCCCACGTCTGAGGCGGCGGTGGCGGTGGCGGCATCCGCGGTCTCCGGTACCGATGCGACGGTGGTGAGGGATCCACGCTGGCCCAATGCCGGGCCTCGCGACCTGGTTGATCTGGCACCGCACAATCCTGAGCTGAGCGTGTCGCCTGCAGGGCCCGGGGGCCGCTACCTGACGCCTGCGGACGAGCGGGAGCCGTACACCCCCGAGCCGGGTCGCTACAAGCACATGAGGATTGCACTGTGCTATCGGAAGACCGACACCAACCCCGGCAAGTACCTGGAAGCTGCAATGCTGCGCGCCGGGATCCAGGTCGACCTGCATACAGATGAGATCGACTGGCGAAGAGTGCCCGCCGACACGAATGCGGCCCTGTTTGTCGAGGGCCCGTACCCGGCGCTCCAAGTCAAGGGTCTCAACCCCGGCATCCCGGTCATCTTCTGGGTGCACCACGGCGAGCATCACATCCCGACCAACCTTCGCCTTGTCGAGCGCTACGGCGCCCACGCCGTGCTGCTGGCCCATTCCTGGCATCTGGCGCATCGCTTCCCCGTGCCGGTACACCGCTTCACCTTTGGCGTCGCTCCCGAACTGGTGGACGCATCCATCCCGTGGAAAGAGCGCAAGTACGACGTTTCGATGGTCGGTGGCCAACTCAGGCGCAAGGGCGGGACGTACGCCCGGCGTCAGCAACTGGTTGATGCACTCGAGGACGCCCTTGGGAAGAAACACACCGCGTTCCTATCCGACATATCCGCCCAGGAGATGGCTGAGCTCTATGCAGAAGCCAGGATGATCCTCAACGAGGGCGGCACCCGGCATTACCCGATAACCATGCGCGTGCTCGAATCGATTGGATCCGGTGCGATCCTGGTCACCGATGATTTGCCGGGCACCGACCTGATCGTTCCCCGGAACCAATACTTCGTGCTCGAGGATGACGTCGTCGCGCAGGTGAAACGACTGCTCGCCAGGCCGGACGAGATGACTGCAATTGCCGCTGAAGCCCGCGAGTTCGCCATGGGGCGCCATACATACGACCACAACGTCGACGATCTGGTTGAGATCATCCAGGGCATCGATGCGCCTGTAGCCACAGCATCAACGCACAAGCTGAGCGACATGGCCGCTCTGATAGACGAAGACGTCGAAGTGCAGCGGCTCGCGCAGTTCGGGCTTCCGAGGCTCGCCACCGAGCTCTCGAGTCGTGAAGTGTGGGACGGCGTTGAGAGAATCGGCCGGCTGAACGCCGACATCATGGAAGCCGTGGCCATCGGACCGGAGGGCACCCGGCATCTGAATCGTGCGCTTCAGGCGGCTCGTCGCTACATATATGCCGCAGGCGACAAAGAAGCGATAGAGCAGTATGTGGCGCGTGAGCTTCCTGATGCGACTGTCACCCATCACGGTGACCTGTTGCGGGTCGACCTGAACGCAGAGTCGTATCGGGTTCTGGCCCACGAGCGCACTATCACTACCTGATCCGGAGAAGCGATGTCTCGCTACGTTGCGGCCGAGAACGACTATCGCGGTGTCCTGACGGTTGCGCCAGGCCCCGAGCTGCGCGTTGCGGTGATCATCCCGGTCTACAACCGCGTCGGACTCCTCGCCAATACTCTCGCCGGTCTGGTGGCACAGACACATCAGCCGCTGCACGTTGTTGTCGCCGACGACGGGTCGGAACAGGACGTAGCCACAGTGGTCAAGTCGTTCTCGGCCAAGCTCGATGTCGAGCTGGTGCGTCAGGAGCATCAAGGGTACGGAGCGGGGCGGGCGCGGCAATCTCGGAGCCGCCAACGCGGACGCCGATGTCCTGGTGTTCATCGACGCCGACTGCATTCCCGACCCAGCTCTGGTGGCCGGGCACGCCGCATGGCATCGGCGGGCCGACAATCTGGTGGTAATCGGTTCCCGCCACCATCTGGACACATCGAGCATTACAACGGCTGACCTCGAGGCGGGAACGGCGGATCTACGGGATCGTGTCTCCAGCAGCACAGAGGCAGGGGATGACCTCACCCCGGACGACTTCCGCCGGGTCTTCTATCGACGTACTGCCGGGCTCCGGCTTGGTGATGAGGCCTTTCGCTCGCTGGTCTCCTCCAACTTCTCGGTGCGTAGTGATCAGTTCCATGCCGTTGGTGGGTTCTCGGAGGATTTTGGGCGTTGGGGTGGTGAGGACACCGAGTTGGGGTGGCGGCTGTTCAACGACGGCTGTTTCTTCATTCCGGAGAACGACGCCTCCATTTACCACCAGACTCAACAAGATGCGGGGGACTCTCCCGACTGGCGGCGCGACGCCCGCGAGGCCAACGACGGGACCATTCAGGCGAAGATCCCACATCGCTTCTACCGCAAGTCTCAACGTGACTACATATACGAGACGCCAAAGCTCACCTGGGTGGTCACGCCGACAATTGGTCGCCGTTCCACTGAGCTACTGGATCAGCTTCTGAAGCAGAGCTTCACCGATTTCGAGGTCATCTTGTTCGGAGGCGACCCGGAGACCAATCGTCTCGGTGAGACCCTCGCAGGCGACCCCAGGGTCAGCGTGCTCGAACCAGGCCCGGGCGGTGCGGTGCCGCTGAGCGAGGCCATCAGGGCGAGTCGAGGCGAATACGTCGCCATCCTCCATGGCTGGGCTTCCCTCGATCACCGGCTTGCCAGCCGGGCTGTGCGTAGGCTCGATACGAACCCCAGGACATCGGTTGTGCGCTCCGGCTATCAGATCGTTGCCGGCGATGGGACGACAACCTATATCTACGATGAGGCGATTGCCGATATCGATTCGGCATGGGGCGACCTGCCGATTTTCGCCATGACCAGGCGCCGGGAATGGGCAAAGCTCATCGGTGAGGGACTCGATGGAGGCAAGTTGTGGCTGGCAGTGGTCGCGCTGTCCGATGTCAAGGTTCTCCGCGATGGTCTCGTTGCCATGCCCGCGCTCAGCCCCGATGATGAACTCCCATCGGAGTTCCCCGCCATAACCGGCGAGCGCACCCTGTTCATGGATGATCTCACCAAAGGTGGCACCAAGCGTGCTGCGCTCGCCGTCGCTCGCTTCGCAACTGCGAAGGTCCAACGCAAGCCATATCGGCCGATAGGGCTCGACACGGTTCGTGCGCCGAGCCTGAAGTCGGGCTCCAGCGAGGAGACCGTGCCCGGGGTTTCCTACATCGGGTGGCTGGGTAGAGACAACTTCGGTGACGAGATCATGTTGCGGGCGGTTCAGCAGCTTCTCCCGGGAGCCAGGGTGGGCTATGAGGCTCCCGGCGCCCGGCTCCTCCTGCTCGGCGGGGGCACCCTGATCAATCGGCTCACTTACCTGGAGGCATTGCGTCGCCACGACAGCCCCAGGGTAGAGCGGGCGGTCTTCGGCACCGGGGTCGCGGATCCCGAGTACTGGGGGATCACCGAACCGGTAGACCAATGGCTCGACTTCCTCGATTCGTGTGCGTACGTGGGGGTGCGGGGCCCGCGGTCCGAGGCGATTCTCCGGGAATGGGGCTTCTCAGGCGAACTGGAGATCATGGGCGACCCGGGCTTGTCGATACAGCCGACGACGCCGGTCGAGCCCCACGAGGGGCTGGTTGTGGTCAGCCCCGCCTTCACCGGCAATCAACTCTGGGGGGAGAGCGACGAAGCAGTCTTCTCCGCAGTCGCCGACATGGTCGAGACATTGCGAGATCGTGGCCATCCGGTTGCGTATCTCTCCTGCTATCCCGGTGACGATCGGTTCATCATGGAGATCATGCGGCTCTCCGGGTCGCATAGACGCCGAATACGTAGCCGCATACGCAGACCACGACGCAGGCATCAACCTGCTTGCGGCTGCAGATGTTGTCGTCGCCGAGCGTCTCCACGCAGCCGTGATTGCGGCGGCGGTGGGAACTCCGTTTGTCGCTATCGAATACCGGCCAAAAGTCAGGGACTTCGCCTTGTCCGTCGACCACGAGATGTTCTCAATACGCAGTGACCAGGTATCGGGCGGGCATCTTGCCGAGATGGTGGGTCTCGCCGGGGCAGATACAACCGCCAGGGAGCGGCTGAGCGTTGCGGCAGCTAAATACCGCACACGTCAGCAGCAGGCGGCTGCCTTACTGGGTGGGATTCTCAGCGAGAACTGACAGAGACAACGACAGGCTTTGCTCCCGGCCGCAACTATCGTCGGTGACTATGCGAATCCTCTCTGTGTCCATTGCCGCTGTTCTCCTAATCGCAACGATGGCCGCCACCGCGCTTGCCGATCTTCCGCCAGGAGGCACGTTCACCGACGACAACGGCAACGTCCATGAGGGATACATAGAGGCCATCGCTGCTGCAGACATCACCAGGGGCTGCAATCCGCCTATAAACGACGAGTATTGCCCGACCGACTATGTCACCAGGGGTCAGATGGCGGCGTTTCTCGTGCGCACACTTGGACTGACCGATGATGGCGCCAAGGACTGGTTCACAGACGACGACGGCGACGTCTTCGAAGGCGACATCAACAGGCTGGCCCAGGCGGGGATCACCAAGGGCTGTAACCCACCGGCGAACGACCAGTACTGCCCACAGGACCGGGTGACTCGAGGCCAGATGGCGGCGTTCCTCGTTCGCGCATACGGGTACACCGATCTCGGGCCCTCGGATTCCTTTACCGATGACAACGGCGACGTCTTCGAAATGGATATCGACAAACTGGCTCAGGCGGGGATCACCAAAGGTTGTAACCCACCAGCCAACGATCAGTACTGCCCCTACTCGTACGTCCAGCGCGATCAGATGGCGAGCTTTCTCGGTCGAGCAGAGGGACTCGACCCCATCGTCCCGCCACCACCGGCCGAGCCGATCATCGAGACGGTGGTCACCGGGCTCGACTCTCCCGTATACGCCACGTCGCCTCCCGGCGATTCTCGGCTCTTTGTCGTGGAGAAAGGCGGTTACATACGCATCGTTGCCGGCGACACTCTGCAACCGGGCTACTTCCTCGATGTGCATACCCTGGTCTCCGATAGCGGCGAGCGAGGGCTCCTCGGGCTCGCATTCCATCCCGACTACGCCAGCAACGGCCTGTTTTACATCTCCTATACGAACACCGCCGGTGACTCGAGGGTCGTGGAGTACTCCGTATCAACCAACCCCGATGTTGCGGACGCCGGCTCCGCGAGGACGATCATCGGTGTGGACCAGCCATATTCCAACCACAACGGCGGGATGATCACATTCGATGCCGACGGATATCTGCTCTTCGGTCTCGGTGACGGCGGCAGCGGGGGAGATCCGGGCAGAGGTTGCCCAGGACAACACCTCGCTGCTCGGCTCTCTGCTTCGAATCGGTGTCGACGGTGACGACTTCCCAAGCGAGTCTGCCCGCAACTACACGATCCCATCCGATAACCCGTTCGTCGGAACCAGCGGCGCCGACGAGATCTGGGCATACGGGCTGAGAAATCCCTGGCGGTTCTCTATCGATGCAGAAGCTGATCTGCTCTATATCGCCGACGTCGGTCAGGGCTCATGGGAAGAGGTCGACGTGGCGCCGCGTGAGCGACGCTGGCGTCAACTACGGCTGGGACAACTACGAGGGGGATCACTGCTACTCCGATCAGCCCGCTAGTGCCACCGACTGCAGCACGAGCGGGCTGACCTTCCCGGTATACGAGTATTCCCACGCCGAGGGGTGCTCGATCACCGGTGGATATGTATATCGCGGTGACGAGCTTCCGCAGCTCAAGGGCCACTACTTCTTCGCCGACTATTGCCGGGGAGAGCTCCGAAGCTTCCGCTACGTCGACGGTGTAGTCGGGTCGGACCGAAACTGGTCGGCCGAGTTCGGGAGCCTCGGCTCGGTCACGTCCTTTGGACTAGACAGCCAGAACCGGATCTACATCATGAACTCAGCAGGTGACCTCATGAGATTGGGAGCGAACTGAATGATGTCTGCGGTGGCCGGCACCGTCTCCGACGGAATGCCGGTCTGTATCGGAGCCAGACCCGGAGTCGCCCGATCTGCTCCTGGTCGCCCGGGATGACGCGCCACGTCGCCCCCGTAGTTGCTGCCGCCTGCATCGTCGCCGGGCTGCTCGCATCGCAGACCCCGGCAAAAGCCGCGGTGGGTGAGGGCACAGCCACCGTATCGACGAACGAATCGTGGGCCTGTGAGCAGCCGTCAACCGACGGCAGCTATGCGTCGAGGACCGGGTTCCTTCCCGATAGCGAGATGATCGGGGGCCCTCGTGCCGATCTGCTCGGCCGAAGCATCGGTGAGATACGGGATTCTCTCGTGTGGTGGACGGTGCCGATGTCGGGCGGCTACCAGATCCTGATCCACGAGAGAGCCGTACCGGCTTTCAACCAGGCCGCGGCCAATCTCGCGGCCGAGCAGGCCAAGGGCAATTACTACGCGATCAAACCGACACAGACATTTGCGTTCTCGCCCAGGACTATCAGCGGTCGGTATCAGGTCTCCCTGCACGCACATGGCATCGCCGTCGACTTCAACAGCGCCTCCAATCCGTACAGCTCCAGCGGGACACTGATAACCAACATGCCCGGCTGGTTCGTCAACGCCTGGAAGGATGCCGGCTTCTGTTGGGGCGGTGACTGGGCAACGAGCAAAGATCCCATGCATTTCTCGTGGAAAGGCCCGGCGGCAACACCGGGATACCCGGATGTCCCCAAGGCCTATCCCGTTGATACCAATCCTGCCGGCTACACAGAGGTAGCCATGGCGACACATACGGAATTTGGCACTCCGAGCTCCGAGACCAGGTACCTGCTGGGTGACGGCGATGGGGATGGTCTTGCCGACGTCTTCAAGCTAGTGCCCCGCGACAACGGTACCCGGCTCGAGTATTCACAATCGGACAGGAACCACGACTGGTGTGCGATCGGGCGAGATCACGCGCTGGATGTGACCGTGGGCGATCGAATCCCGTTGCTCGGCGACTATTCCAGGGTGGGAAGGAACGATCTCTTGCTGTTGGATACCAGCGGCACCACGCTGAACATCGAGGTCTCTCTGAAGCCGACGGGCTTCGCTGAATCGAAGATGATCGCCACCGACATCCCGGTCGTCGCAGATGACGACTACCTGCTCGGTGACTACAACCGGGACGGCTATGTGGATCTCTACTTGATCCACCACGCCGAGGATTCGACCACCATCGACATATATAGCGGCGAGAACGACTTTGCCACTTTGCTCTACTCGGCCGATACGGGCCTGGGGATGACCAGCGGCAGCCTATTCACACTGGGCGATCGCGATCTGGACGAACTGCCCGATCTGTTCGTCGTTACCCAAACGGGGAATCTCGCCACTATCAATGTGCTGCCCAACGGCTACACATCCATCGACAGCTCCTTCACCGTCGATGTCAGTGCCGACCTCATGGATGTTCTGGTCAACGATTACGACGGGGACGGTAGGGGCGACTTGTGGTTGTGGGACGTCACGGGAACTCTGACGGTCCGGTTGGGAAACACCCCGGTCCCCGGCGTCACCGCCAACTTCTGGCACAACAGCCCGGATTGGGAGTGCAATCCCGACAGTCCTCCTTACGTCTTCAACGGCACCTTCCGCGACGACGACGAAGACATCCATGAGGCCAACATCGAGATCATTGCCGACGCGGGCGTAACCAAGGGCTGTAATCCACCATTCAACGACGCCTACTGCCCCGACGGGTATGTCACTCGTGGCGAGATGGCAGCGTTTCTGGTGCGGGCTCTCGGACTGACCGACGATGGGGGCCGCGACTGGTTCAGCGACGATGATGGTTCGGTGTTCGAGGGGGACATAAACAAGCTGGCGGCGGCCGGAGTGACTGTGGGGTGCAACCCACCCGACAACTCGCTGTTTTGCCCGAACGACCACGTCAGTCGTGGCCAGATGGCCGCTTTCCTGGTGCGCGGTCTTGGCTTGACCGAGGGAAGCGGGGACGACTGGTTCAGCGACGATGACGCTTCGATCTTCGAAGATCAGATCGATCGGCTGGCCACGTCGGGCATCACCCGGGGCTGCAACCCGCCCGCCAACGATCGCTTCTGCCCATACGCCAACGTGCGCCGCGACGCCATGGCCAGCTTCATCGCAAGAGCACTACCTCTCATCGGCAGCTGACCTGTCTGATTCCCGACTGGGCGTATCAGCGGAACCGGACCTGCTGAACTGCCATGTTGTGGAACGTCTCGTCGACATAGTGACACGATCTGTACGATCATTGTCAGACCCGTGGTGCTCAAGACCGCCGCGGGGTTGTCGATATCTGGACTATGTCTGTGACAAACAACACCCGCCGGTTGCGTGGATTCATAGTTCTCGCCCTCATCGGTGTGTTGCTGGCTCCCGCCGGCGTCGCTGCCGCACAGGAAGCTGAGACGGTTTCATTCGTCGGTTCCGGCTGGGGCCACGGTGTCGGGCTCAGTCAATACGGGGCGTACGGTGCCTCGCGAGATGGGTGGACGGCCGAGCAGATCCTGGAATACTTCTATCAGGGCACAAGCATCGGGGTTATTGGCGAAGGTGGTCTTGCTCCGAGGGAGAATCTCTGGGTGAACCTCGAGAAGGATCGATCGCACCTCGTTCTCATCGCTCACGAGACGGGTCTGGTATCCCCGGCCGAGCCGGTGATCGTCTCCCGCGGCACCGATAAGGGAGATCATGGGAGCTCGGCAAGGACTACAGGTTGGTGATCGACTGGGAATCCGCCACAAACACCTGCTCACTCGAGATCCAGGATGCTTCAGGGACGCCCGTCGCCGATCAGCCGGGGAGCGGCCCATGTGATGCCAACCTCACCTGGGATGGTTGGGTGGAAACACCGTCCCGAAAGATCGAGGTCCGCTGGACAGATCCTGCCGAGGAGGATGCGTGTGTGCAAATGGACTGGAATGCGGGGACCTACGAGCCATGCGAGTATGCGCGCGGCGATCTGCACCTGAGGGTTGGCCCCGGCGGTATGGACCTGTCGGTCGAGATCGACATCGATGACTATGTGCTCGGCATATCGGAGATGCCCTATTACTGGGGCCAGTCCGGTGGCATGGAAGCGCTCAAAGCTCAGGCAATAGCTGCTCGTTCGTACGCTCGTGAGCTCCAGATCTATCGCGATCCGCCTGGTGACAACGGGTGCGCAGCATGGTGCGACGTTCGGGATTCGACCGTCGACCAGCGCTACGTTGGCTGGGGCCATGTCGGTACCGGTATCGATGACTGGATTGCCGCTGTCAAGACGACAGCCGGCCAGGTCATCACCCACCCGGCTGCACCCAACGGTGGTGTTGTCAGGGCGTATTACTCGTCGTCGAGCGGGGGAGCAACCGAGAACGCCAATGAGATCTGGGTAGCGTTCTCGAACCCGGTCCCGTACTACACGAGCGTCCCAGATCCCTGGGCTCTCGACCCTTCGATCAATACCAACGCCAGCTGGACCGCAACCTTCAGTTCAGGCACAGTCGCCAGCGTGGTCGGTCTCGACGAGTTGACGTCGGCGGCGGTAACCGCGAGGAACACATCGACAAGCGCCCGCACGGTTCGTTTCACCGGTCTGAAAGACGGGGAGGCGGCATCGGTCGATCTCTCGAGTGCATCGATCAGGTCGTTGTTTGGTCTCAAGTCGATCTACTTCGATGTTCAGTTCGGTGATGAGGTGTCGCCGCCGTTCGACGATATCTCCGGCTCGGTCCACTACGACGATATCCTCTACATTGCAGACCAGGGGATCACCAAGGGATGCAACCCCCCTCTGAACAGCCTGTACTGCCCGGACAACACCGTTTCTCGTGGTCAGATGGCTGCGTTCTTGGTCCGGGCGCTGGGGCTCACCGACGGAGCCGCCACCGACCAGTTCACCGATGACGACGGGTCTGTGTTCGAGGCAGACATCAACAAGCTGGCTGCGGCAGGGATAACCAATGGCTGCAATGCGGATGGAACCCTGTTCTGCCCCACGGACCCGGTCTCACGTGGTGAGATGGCCGCATTCCTGGTGCGGGCCTACGGCTACGACGACCCGGGGGTCGGAGATTGGTTTACCGACGATGATGGCTCGATGTTCGAGGGCAACATCGACCGGCTCAAGGTGGCAGGCATCACCGTCGGCTGCAACCCGCCAGCCAATGATCACTTCTGTCCGACCGATCCCATCCGACGTGACCAAATGGCCTCATTCCTGGCCAGAGCCCTCCGCGGATAGCGCAACAGCCCTACACTCGTCCGGACGTTCGTAATGGGGATTTCAATGCAACACGCTCGCGCTCGCTTCTTTGCGGAGGAACGCTGGACCGGGGGAGTCATCGGTCTTGGATATGTTGGACTGCCGTTGGCCGTGACCATGGTTCAACACGGGTTGAAGGCTATCGGTTTCGATCGCTCGCTTTCCCGAGTCGAGATGCTCAAGAACGGTGTGTCACCGGTGGAGGACGTCTCGGATGAGGAGCTCGCCGCCGCACTCCGTGCCGGTCTCGAGATCACAGCCGATGAATCCGATCTCGGCCGCTCCGATGCCATCTTCATCTGTGTTCCCAGCCCGCTCGGGCGCAACCGAGAGCCGGATCTCTCCTACATCAGGGCGGCAGCGGAGACAGTCGAGAGCGTGGTCAAGCCCGGCATGCTCGTATCGCTCGAATCCACCACGTATCCCGGTACCACCGAGGACATACTCGTGCCCGCGGTTGCCAGCCGGGGACTTGTCCCTGATGAGGACGTCTTCGTAGCTTTCTCCCCGGAGCGTGTCTCCCCGGGCGCCGAGATGAAGACCGGTGATATCCCCAAGGTGGTTGGCGGAATCTCCCCGATCTCGACCGAGGTGGCCGCCGCCGCATACTCACGGGTGGTCGCATCAGTGCACCCGGTCTCGTCCGCCCGGACCGCAGAGATGGCGAAGCTACTCGAGAACACATACCGGGCGGTCAATATCGGCCTCATCAACGAGATGGCACAACTGGCCCACGAACTCGACATCTCGATCTGGGAGGTTGTCGACGCCGCCGCAACCAAGCCTTTTGGCTTTCAGGCCTTCTATCCGGGGCCCGGTGTCGGTGGCCACTGCATCCCACTCGATCCTCAGTTCCTGGCCTGGCGTGCCAAGGAAGCGAATTTCGCCACCCGATTTATCGATCTAGCCGAGCAGGTGAACACCAAGATGCCGGCCTACACCGCATCCCGGGTTGGTGACATGCTCAACAAGGCAGGCAAACCCATATTCGGAACGAAGGTCCTTGGTGTGGGGATTGCATATAAGCCGGATGTCGCCGACGATCGGGAATCTGCATCAATCGAGGTGCTCAAGGATCTGCAGCGGCGCGGTGCTGAAATTCAGGTGCTAGACCCGGTTGTCGGCAAGGAGCGCATCGAGAGTCACGGATTCGCCGCGGTTGACGAGAACGCATCATTGTCCGAATTTGCTATTGCGGTGCTGCTGACCGACCACGAAGCTCTGGACCTCGACAAGATCGCACGTGAGGTGCCGCTGATCCTCGACACCAGGGGCACATATCGCAGGCACGGGGCCGAGCCGGACAACGTCGAATCCCTGTGACCCGTCGGCTTCTCGTCGTTTCCACGGTTCATCCGCCCGACGATCCCCGGATCAGGCGCAAACTGATCGGGACGCTCCAGAGCGAGTGGGATGTCACATTCTCCGGAAGGGGGCCGGGTCCAACGGACCGGACCGGGATCACCTGGCGTGAGCTGCGTGGCGGGAGGTTTCGTCGCTGGCTCGGTGCCGCCCGCGTCCTGTTCGGCAGGGGCTACGACGTTGCTTCGTTGCACGACCCCGAGCTGCTCCCTCTCGGCTACCTGGCCTCGCTCTTGGGCCGAGAAGTCGTCTTCGACGTCCATGAGAATGTGCCTGCGCAGATCCGCACCAAACAATGGATTCCACGCATCTCTCGCCGTCCGCTGGCGGGCATCTTTGGCTGGTTATTGCACCGGGCGGAGAAGCGTCTGGCAATAACGCTTGCGGAGCCCGGATACAGCGAGTTGTTCCACAACCCCCACCCGGTATTCCCCAACTACCTCGTTGGGAACCCGCCATCCCCCCGTCCCACGGATCCTGAAACCGGCATCGTCTATCTGGGTGATGTAACCGAGGCACGTGGTCTCACCCTGGCAGTCGCTGCTGCGGCAAGCGCCGGAGTTGAGCGAATGTCGATAATGGGCCGGTGCAGCACCGACTACCGGTCCCGTCTCATTGACCTCGCGGCGTCTGGTGGCCTGGAGTTGCACTTTCACGGCTTCGTGCCCCTCGATCAGGCGTTGGAGATCGTGGCGGGGGCACGTCTCGGCTTGTCACCCCTTCTCGATATCCCCAACTACCGTCACTCGCTGCCAACGAAGGTTCTCGAATACCTGGCCGTCGGAGTGCCGACCCTCGCCTCCGATCTCCCGGGCACCCGGGAGGTCCTCGCAGGCAGACCCGGCGTCATCCTGTTGCCTCCCGGTGACCAGGACGCCTGGGCAGAGGCAATCGCAGCGGCGTCGACCGACCCATCGCTACGTCGTGCCGCCGCCCGGGGCGCACCGGCGATCCTCGACGCTTACATGTGGCCTGAGGACGAGGTGCGGTCCTTCTATCGATCCCTGGTGTGATCGCTCCCGGCTCCGCTGAGGAAGCCAAAACCCCACGCAAGATGCATAGTGGCGACCGCGGCGGGAAACCCGAGCACGGCGTGGTCGCGGGTTCGGCCGAGCTGTTGCAGTGCGCCCAATAGCAGCCCGATCAGGTACAACGAGGGGACGACCAGGCCCAGCAGGCGCCATGGTGTCAAGAGCAGCACGAAGGATGCCAGCAGGCTGATGAGGAAGAGGGGAGGGATGAGCTGGCGGAGCCGTGTCGATTCTGGATGCATCTTCACCACGCGGCGTTTCCACTGCCCGTATTGGAAGTACTGCCGCCACAGCCTGCGCAATGAGCGGCGGGGCCGATAGGTCACTTCGAGGCGAGGATCGAACCAGACGGTCCCGCCATTGGCGCGGAGCCTGATGTTCAACTCGTAGTCCTGGTTCCGGGTGAGCGTTTCGTCGAAGAGCCCTGCCGCAATGAGAGCGTCTCGCCGGAAGACCCCGAGGTAAACCGTATCAACCGGTCCGGGCTCGCCGCCGTAATGGAAGCGAGCATCACCAACACCGATCGGGGACGACATGGCGTAGGCGATTGCCCGCTGCATCCAGCTGATGCCCACGGCTCGCTGAACACCGCCCACATTCACGGCACCGGTCTCAGACAATGTGGCGACGGCAGTCCTGACATAGCCGGGGGGTAGTTCCGCGTGGCCGTCACACCTGACGATGATGTCCCCTTTGGCTGACCCGATGGCGAGATTCAGCCCGTTGGGGGTGCGGCCCGTCGGGCTGTCGATGTAGCGGATCCTCGGGTCCCGGCTCGAGAGGTGATCGAGGATCTGGCGGGTGCCATCGTCGCTCATCCCATCGGCGATGACGACCTCGATCGGCCCCGGGTAGTCCTGGGTGAGAATGGACTGGATCGTCGCTTCGATGAACGGTGCCTCGTTGCGTACCGGGATGATTACCGAAACCAGATCGTCAGACATCATCGAGTCCGGCCAATTGCACCGCCCGGTTCATCCACGACTCACCCACATCGCCAAACGGCTCATGGCGGCTCTCTATGGCCAATGCGAGCTGTGCCGTGGTGGCCCGGGCCATATCTACCAGTCGTGGGGGATAGCCCATCGCAGCCTGGTGCTCCAGAAACTCGTCCTCGTCGAGGATTTGCACCCGACCATCTGCCCACCGGACCACGTCGAGATCGATGTCAACCATGGTCACCGTCGAGCCGTTCCACGTCGGGGGCGTGATGATGTCGACGTAGACATCTACTTTGCGGCCATGTGACCAGATGGCCGTCCACCACTTGCTCTCGGGGATCAGTTTGATGTTGATCCCCGGTGATTGGATCACAGGCTCATGGCCGCGCTGCATATCGGCCCCCGGCGGGGACCACAGCCACAGGCCGTGCTTATCTTCACCCAGCCGGCTCATGGCAAATTGCCAATGGCGCTGGCCATTCCACTTCCTGAAGTCGATGCGAACCGTATCCACTGGTTGCGAGACTAGAAGATCAACAGAGATGGCCCTGCTATTCGACCGTCCATGTCCCGTGCTGTTCGACCAGGTCGGCAATGGAAGCCGTCTTGTTGCGTTCCTTGGCCAGTTCGATCTGAGCTTGCAGAAGGTCGCCGTATGTGTCTCGTTGGACGTTCCGGAAGACGCCGATCGGCGTGGGTCCGGTCGGGCCATGGGTCAGCCGGCTGAGGGCAAACGCAATACCCGGATTGGGGCGGCCGGGATCGTGGACCTGGATGGCATCGATACCGACGTCTTCGACACGCACGATCTGAGCGCCCTCTATGCCTACGGTGACGCCCATCTCGTTGTTCTCACCAAACAAGATCGGTTGACCGGTCTCGAGATAGATACGGTTGGCGTCACGCTCTTGACGTCCGGTCAGTAGCTGGAACGCCTTGTCGTTGAAGACGTTGCAGTTCTGGTAGATCTCGATGAACGCGGTGCCGTGGTGGTTGTATGCGGCTTCGAGAACCTTCGCCGTATGATCGCGATCCATGTCGATGGTCCTGGCGACGAAGGTCGCTTCCGCACCGAGCGCGAGGCTCACCGGGTTGAAGGGGTAGTCGAGGGAACCCATGGGGCTCGTCTTTGTCTTCTTCCCCGCTTCGCTCGTCGGCGAGTACTGGCCCTTGGTGAGGCCGTAGATCTGGTTGTTGAACAACAAGATCTTGAGGTTCACATTGCGTCGAAGCGCGTGAATGAGATGGTTACCGCCGATCGAGAGCCCGTCGCCGTCACCGGTGATGACCCATACCGTCAGTTCGGGGTTGGCGAGGGCCACCCCCGTGGCGATTGCCGGGGCACGGCCGTGGATCGAGTGCATCCCATAGGTGTTCATGTAGTACGGGAACCGCGACGAGCATCCGATACCGGAGACGAATACGTGCTTCTCTCTGTCGAAGTCGAGGCCGGCCAGGAAACTCTGCACCGAAGCCAGAATCGTGTAGTCACCACAGCCGGGGCACCACTTGACCTCCTGATCCGATTGGAAATCTGCTCTTGTGTAACGAGGTTCGATGGTTGTGGTCATGACTGGTCCTCGAGAAGCTCGATGATCTTTTTGGTTATCTCATTCGACATGAACGGCGCCCCTCTCACCTTCGAGAGAGTCACGGTGGGTGTCAGGTATTTGCCTCGAAGCACGAGAGCGAGTTGGCCGCGATTGAGCTCCGGCACCAGAACCTTGTCATACCTGCCCAATACCTCGCCCAGGTTCTTCGGGAAGGGATTCAGATGGCGCAGGTGGACATGTGCCGCCGGGTAGCCGTCCCGATTCGCGTTGTTGACGCCCGCTCGAACGCTGCCGTATGTCGAGCCCCAAGACACGACCAAAAGCCTTGCGTCTTCCGGGTCGTGAACCTCAACATCGGGGATGTCGCCGGCGATACGGTCGATCTTGGATGCCCGCGCTGCGGTCATCATCTCGTGGTTCTCCGGGTCGTAGGACACATTGCCGGTGAGCGCTTGCTTCTCGAGTCCGCCGATCCTGTGCTCCATGCCGGGAGTACCGGGGATTGCCCACGGTCGAGAGCCGGTCTTCCCGTCTCGTGCATACGGGTAGAAAACGCCGTCTGGCCCGTTGGGAGAGGTTGCGTAGTGGACGTCGATTTCCGGCAGCTCATCAAAGTCGGGCAAACGCCACGGCTCAGCACCGTTGGCGAGGTAACCATCGGACAGCACGATGACCGGGGTCATGTATTTGAGGGCTATCCGTGCCGCTTCCATAGCAACAGCAAACGCGTCGCTTGGTGACCTGGGAGCTACTACTGGTAGTGGGGACTCGCCATGGCGTCCATACAGCGCCATCATCAGGTCGGATTGCTCGACCTTGGTTGGCATTCCTGTCGAGGGTCCGGCGCGCTGCACATCGATGATGATGAGCGGAAGCTCGGTCATGAGCGCCAGGCTGATGGTCTCGCTCTTGAGAGCAAGCCCAGGTCCCGACGTGGTGGTGACGGCGAGGTGGCCTGCGAACGATGCGCCGAGCGACACGCCCACCGCAGCGATCTCGTCCTCCGCCTGGAAGGTCTTGATACCAAAATGCTTCAGCCGTGCGATTGCTTCGAGGATCGAGGTGGCCGGCGTGATCGGGTAGGAGCCGAGGAATAGGGTCAGATCGGCAGATTGTGCCGCGGCTACCAGGCCCCAGGCGAGTGCCTGGTTGCCGGTGACGTTGGTGTAGGTGCCCTTTGGGAGGCTGGCGGGCGGAACTTCGTAGGTGTGATGAAACTCCTCGGTTGTGTTGCCGAAGTTGAACCCCGCCCGGAATGCTTCGGTGTTGGCCTGACCGACGGGAGTGTCGGCACCGAATTTCTGCTGGACCCATTCGAGGATCGGCTCTGTCGGGCGATTGAACATCCACGAGATCAGCCCGAGCGCAAAGAAGTTCTTCGATCGCAGCACCGAACGGCCCTTGACGCCCGTATTGACGACAGCGAGCTTGGTCAGCTTCTCCATTGGTGCGGTCATAACGTGGTAGCTCGATAGGCTTCCGTCCGTCAACGGGTTGCTCTCATAGCCTGCCTTGTCGAGGTTGCGCTGGTCGAATGCATCCTCATTGGCGAGGATCAGACCATCGGGAGCGACGTCGTCGAGATTGGCCCGAAGCGCTGCCGGGTTCATCGCAACGAGTACATCTGCCTCGTCACCATGGGTCAAAATGTCCCAATCGGCGATGTGAACCTGGAATGACGACACGCCGGCGATTGTGCCCTGAGGGGCGCGGATCTCAGCCGGGTAATCGGGAAAGGTAGCGAGGTCATTGCCAAACGCGGCGGATGACTCAGTGAATCGGGTTCCCGCCAGCTGCATACCATCACCGGAGTCGCCGGCGAATCGAATAACCACCCGATCCCGCTTTTCGGGTGGTTCAGGGGGGGACAGGGTTTCTTCCTGCATATGGAAGCTCCTCTAGGTGACGCACTTCACGCCACAGCTTGCCTTAGCTTGCTCGGAGCGTGCCCGAAGAGGCACAGCACCGAGGGTCCAGTCTATGCAGATCCCCGCACGTTGTTAGCGATATTCAGGACACGGGCTGTCGGTAGCGGCTGATTCCGATCCTCTCGAGTGTCATTCCGAGCTCGAGAAGACCATGTTCACCCCATCGCGGCCCTATCAGCTGGACGCTTGGGGGCGGGATCCCATCACGGTCGAGCGGCAGCGCTAAGGCCGGTAGCCCGGTGTGATTCACCAGGGACGTGAACCGGGCAAGTGGCGGGCGGTATGACACGCGCCTGCCTGCAACCTCGATCTCCTCCTCGCCGATAGGCTTGACCGAGGCTGCCACAGTTGGCGTCAGCAAGAAGTCGCACCGGGTCAGCGCTTCTTCTGCAGCGTGGGTGACCCCGGCGCGCCATCGCTGTGCCTCGACGTAGGCTGCCGCGCTGACCTCGAAGGCCCTGGCAAGTCGTTTCGAGACATCGGGCCCGTAGGTCTCGGGGTGGCTGTGCCAGCGTGCGTCGTGAACGAGTGCAATCTCGGGATAGGCAATGTGATCACTCTGCCGGTCCGGCTCGAGCTCCGGAAGCTCTAGGTCGATGACCCGGAAACCGGCGGCTTTCAGCTCCGAAAGCAGGGTGGCGAAGGCGGCAGCGACTGAATCCGCCACAGGGAGGTCGACCCATGGGTGGGGGATGCCGATGGTTATCGACTCCGGGGCAGGCAACGGCCCGGGCGCAGTCACGGGCTGTGGCGCCGACCACGGATCGGACGGGTCGTGCCCGGCAATCGCGGTGTACACCAATGCAGCGTCGTTGCTGTTTCGAGCCAGCGGTCCCACGGTATCCAGGCTCGACGCAAGAGGGAAGACACCGGTCAAGGGGACGCGACCATGGGTTACCTTGAGCCCGACGACGCCGCACAGAGCAGCCGGGACCCTGACCGAACCCCCCGTGTCGGTGCCTATGGCAGCCGCGGTGAGGCCTGCGCTCACGGCCGCGGCCGACCCACCTGAGGATCCGCCGGGGGACAGGCTGGTGTTCCACGGGTTACGCACCGGGCCGAACCAATGGTTCTCACTCGAGAAGCCAAATGCGTACTCGTGGAGCCCGGTGCGGCCGATGATGATGGCACCCGCCTGCTGCAAACGGGTCACCACGGGTGCATTGGTCGCGGCCAACGCCGTCGGGAAGCTGCTTCCAGCTGTGTTGGGCATCCCTGCCTGGTCGATGAGATCCTTGAGTCCGATGGGAACGCCGGCCAGCGGCCCGACCGGTTCACCCGAAGCGATTCGGCGGTCGAGATCGTCGGCGGCTGCCATTGCCGCTTTGTGGTCGATGAGCGTGAACGCGTTGATCTCGCCCTGGCTGGACTCGGCGCGTTCGAGATGATCCGCAACCACGTCTGTTGCCCGGATCGCCCCCGACGTTACCGCCGAGGCGATCGCAGCGACTGAGCTGAGCAGATCGGTCATTCCCAGGTGATGGGTTGGTTGTCCGGGAAGACCGAGATCCACAGTCTGCCGGCGGGAACCACGATCGGGGTTCCGTCCTCCAGGGACAGCTCAAACCGCTCATCGATGGTGTCGCGCTGCCACTGGCCCTCGACTACGAGCCCGTCGTAGAACACGTAGGCTTTGCCGGTGCCAACCGTATCCAGTGCCGGAACGGCCGAACCTGAGCCATTTGAAGAACTAGCCCAGTACTTGGGCGCCTCGAGGACCACGAGCGTGTCCATCGCGATCTGGGTATCCACGGGCTCTTCGCCTTCAACCGGGGCACTACGCCACGTGTGGGGCGTGTCGCCGTTGAACCGGATGTACTCCGTCCCGGTCCACTCCCAGTGGACGATCGGGTTGTCTGACCAATCGAGGTTGATGCGTTCGGCACCGGGATCACCGGGGGTCGGGTCCCCGAAGTCGAAGATCGGCTCGGCGGGCGGGTCATCGGGATAACCGCGGCGATCGGCCTCTTCCCGCATCAGAATGGTGGAGCCGTAAAGGTTATGCGGGGCGCTGCGTGTGTGGATCCGGAACGTGGTCGCACCGGTGTCGCCGAGCAGGTTGACGCCGTCTCCGAGGATGATGCTGACTACCCACGGCTGAGCCCCCGATATCTGCAGCGGGGCTCCGAGGAACTTGACCAGGGTCGGGTCGGTAGGCCGGCCGGACCGGACCGGACCGAGATACTCAGTATCGGAGTGATGGAACAGAGCAATGAACCGGGTGAGCCCACCTTCGACGAGCAGCTCGTAGACGGCGTCGGCTTGCTCGATCCCCGACTGAGGTCTTGCGTCCCAGTGGTTGTCGATCTTGATGGCGATCACACGGCGGTTGAGAAGCTCCGGATCCTCAACGCCCATTCCGTTCAGGGGAGAAGGTGTGAGCGCCTCGGCTGTCGTCGTGGTCGCCTCCGTGGTCGATGGGGACGAGGCCGTGGTCGTCGCCGCTGTTGTCTCGACGGGGGCGAGGGTGGTCAGTTCTGATGTGGTTGTCGCCGCGTCGTCACCACCGCAACTCGCAGCCACGACTGCAAGCACGATCATGAGGACGAGGGTTCTGAGGGTTGTCACGGATGAGGAGTGTATACCTTGCCGGGGAACAAGCGATATGGCAGCGCCTGGTACCGTTCCGGCATGGACGACGTTGCATCATTTGTTGCTGCAGAACTGTCCAAACGCGCCGACCCGGAAAAGGCAATCGGCATGGCTGCGTACATGAAGACCAACATGCCGTTCTACGGTGTCCAGAAGAAGGGTCGTACCGAGGTGCTCCGTGCCGTCAAGGAGCGTTTCCCGGTCATTGACAACGGAAGCTACCGGGCAATCGTCTCCGCTCTGTGGCAACAGCCGCATCGTGAGGAGAAGTACCTCGCCATATCTGTAGCAAAGGCCAACCGCCGGTTCATCCGAAGCGAGAATCTCGACCTGTATCGCAAGCTCATCGTCGAAGGGGCGTGGTGGGACTTCGTCGACGACGTTGCGGCGCATTGCGTCGGCCTGGTTCATCTCGAAGAGCGTCCGGTGATGGCGCCCATCATCGAGTCGTGGGTCGACGATGAGTTCATGTGGCTGCGGCGCACAGCCTTGATCTCGCCGCTCAAGCACAAATCGGCCACCGACTACGAGAATCTGTTCGATCACTGTTTGCGCCGAGCACACGAGAAAGAATTCTTCATTCGCAAAGCGATCGGGTGGACACTTCGCGAATACGCCAAGACCGAGCCAGACCGGGTGAGCCGTTTCCTGCTCGAGCACCGGGATCGTTGGTCGGGTCTCACCTTTCGTGAAGCTGCCAAACATCTCGACCTGTCCTGAGTGCCCGGCTCCGAGCATAAGATGGCGCACATGAATCAACGTGAGCTATGGAACGATCGATACCGGCAGAAGGGTTCGGTTTGGGGAGCGGAGCCGAATCAGTTCGTTGTCGAATACCTAACCGATCTGGAGCCGTGCCGGGTGCTCGACCTCGGGACGGGACAGGGAAGAAACGCCATCTGGCTGGCGGGTCGGGGCCACCAGGTGACCGCCATTGACATATCCGACGTTGCCATCGCCCAGGCCAAGGAAATCGCCGCCGGGGCACGCGTGGAAGTCGAATTCATCGCTGCCGATCTCGAGCGTTGGGAGCCAGAGCCCGACAGCTACGACCTCGTTCTTCTCTCATATATCCAGGTGGGCGAGCCGGCGAGGAAGCTGATTCACAGCAAGGTGTCGACGGCGCTTGCCCCCGGCGGCATGGTGTTCATCATTGCCCATCACATTGACAACCTGGAACACGGCATCGGCGGGCCCCCGCTACCCGACAGGCTCTACGACGAGAAGACGATCGCAGGCGATTTTCCCGGGCTGGACATCATCGAGAACAAAGCCGTCGTCCGCCACGTCGACGACGGCGCCTCCAGCGCGGATGCGATCGACCTGCTGGTGCGTGCCGTCAAGCCCGTCTAGGAGACACGACCCGCGGTCCTCGCCGGCCAGTAGCGGAGAACGACGCGCCAACGGATCGACTCCTGCTGAATAGGGCCGATGGCTCTGCTGTCTGACGACGATATGGCTCGATTGTCCCCAAGTACGAAC
This sequence comes from uncultured bacterium, assembly GCA_963731695.1. GTDB lineage: Bacteria > Actinomycetota > Acidimicrobiia > Spongiisociales > UBA5794 > JAAETI01. Next base: position 25,774 of record CAVSWM010000021.1, read on the forward strand.
ACTTCACCCGGCCCCAGCTGCCATTCGCCCTCGGGGAGAGTGGGCCCGTCGGCCCACGACTCTGCAAGGGTTTGCCGGTTGATATGGACCTGGCCGTTTGTGATGTTCACCCGTTCGCCGGGAAGCCCGACCACACGTTTGACCAGCTCGTAGTCGTCGACACCGGGGAGATCAAAGATGACTACCGAGCCCCTCCTGAGCTCTCCTGCGGAGACAGCGACGACAAAGTCGCCGGGATGGAGGGCGGGTCTCATCGATTGTTCGACGATCTCGTAACGACGCAGCCGGCCTCGAAGCAGCGTAACGAGGCCGGTAGCGGCGACGACCGCGAAGGTTGTTTTCCAGTGTCTTCTCATCAACGATTCTCCCCGCGGTGTTTGAGCGCGTATTTGGCCGGGTATGTACGAGTGTATGGTCGCGTAAGAACGACAAACACCTGAGGAGGTGACCTGTGGGACTTTTCCGACCCGGTCGGGTAGCTCACGCACATTGCGATCTCTTCTGTGGGGTCTACGACCCGGCACAGGCGATGATCGAAGCTAAGTCGGTACTGAACGCGTGCACCAAGTACCACGCCTCGGACGACGAGGTTTTCCGCGCACGCTGCATCATCATCAAAGAAGAGCGCGCTGAGCTGGCCAAGCATCACCTCGGCGTCCTGTGGACCGATTTCTTCAAGCCTCACCATGTCGAGCAGTTTCCCGTTCTACACGATCTGTTCTGGCGGGCAACCAAGGCCGCCGGTGATGCCAAGAAGTCGATGGATCCGGCTGTGGCTCAGGGTCTCATCGATCTTGTTCAAGAGGTATCGGATATCTTCTGGCAGACCGAGGAATCAAAGGCAGCCGGGGTCTATCCCCCGAAGTAGTCCACAATCAACGTGTAACGACGACTGGCTCCCGCAGATGCGGGAGCCAGTTTCGTTCTTAGTGATGAACAGCGGCTACGCCGATGCTCCGGGTGTAGCCGGAGTTGCGCAGCAACTCCGTTGTGTTCTGATGCCATGGGCAGCAGAACACACCTAGTCGCGAAGGTGCTCTATGTCCGAGGCGCTGACCTCACCGGGTAGCTTGCCCATGATGATCATTGCCAGGACCTCGTCCTTGGTCACGTCCTTCTTCTTTACGGTGGCTACCAGCTTGCCCTGCAGCATCACAGCGATCCGGTCGGACAGATCGAATACATCGTGGATGTCATGGCTGATCAGGAAGATCCCGATACCCTCGGCCTTGAGTTGCTGGATGAGGTCGTTCACCTGGTCTGTTTCTGCGGGGCCGAGGGCAGCCGTCGGCTCGTCCATGATCAGGATCCTGGCATTGAAGTGGACCGCCTTGGCGATTGCCACCGACTGTCGCTGACCACCGGAGAGTGATTGGACCGGCACCTTGAAGTTCTTGAACTTCGGATTGAGCCGGGACATCACCGTGCGTGCCGCGTTCTCCATTGCGCGATCGTCGAGAGTCCGCCACCGGGTGAGCAACTCACGTCCGAGGAACATGTTCGAAGGAGCGTCCACGTTCTCGGCCAGAGCAAGAGTCTGGTAGATCGTCTCGATGGCGTATCTCTTGGCGTCACGAGGCGTCTCGATGGTCACAGGCTCGCCATTGATGAAGATCTGGCCCGAGTCGGCCTTGTGGGCTCCAGACAGCGTGCGGATCAACGTGGTCTTTCCGGCACCGTTGCCTCCCACCAAAGCCACCACTTCACCGGGGAAGAGATCCACGGTGACACCGTCGACTGCATGGACACCGCCGAACGCGACTCGCATATCACGCATCTCGACGAGTGGAGTGCCTCTCTCTGTCGTTGTCGTCATGCTGATGCCCGCTTTCTGTAGATCGTGTCGAGAGCGACTGCAGCGACAAGCACAACGCCGACGGCGATGTCTTGCGCGGCAGTCTCGACACCAACCAGCACCATACCCGATTGCAGGGACTGCATGACCAGGGCTCCAAGCATTGCACCCGGTATTGTGCCGATACCCCCCAGAAGCGAGGTGCCTCCGATGACGGCAGCTGCGATTACGTACAGTTCGGTATTGACACCGAGTCCGCTGACTGCGGCATTCAGCCTGGCTACCTGCACGGCAGCGCCGATCCCGACCAGGACCCCCATGAGGGCAAATGTCTTGACGATCGTCAGCTTGGTCTTGATGCCCGCCAGTTCAGCTGCCTCCGGGTTGCCACCGATTGCATACACATAGCGTCCAAAGCGAAGTCTGGTTGCGACAAATGTCATGATCAATACGACGCCGATCGCGATGAGGACGGGATTGGCGAGTCCGAAGGCGATATCGCCGCCGCCCCTCTGCTCTGCTAGCCGCTCCGGCAGGAAATAGCTGTTGAGATAGCCGACGGCAATCAGGACGACTGCGATGCTGGCCGCACCGATCGTGTAGTCGGCCCACCGTGGGCGAATGTGGAAGCCAAAACGGATTCGTTGGCGACGGCTGTTGATGAGTAGGAATACGATCCCGACCGATGCGAGCCCGCCGACGATCCAGCTCCATGTGGCCCCGATCGTGCCCCGCGCGCCACCACCGAGCAACTGGAATGTGGAGTCCATGGGAGCGATCGTCCTACCGGAAGCCATCATCCAGGCAAGCCCACGCCACACCAGCAACCCACCAAGGGTGACGATGAACGACGGTACTCCTGCGTAGGCAGTGATGACGCCCTGGAATGCGCCGAGTGCGCCGCCCATGACGATGCCAACCAGGAGCGAGATGATCCAGATCCACGGACTGCCAAAGTCGAGGTAGTCGGGAAGGATCTCCGCCTGAAGCAATGCCATTGCCATGCCCAGCACGGCAAGCATCGACCCTACCGACAGGTCGATGTTGCGGGATACGATCACCAGAACCATGCCGGTGGCCATGATTCCCACAGCCGAGGTCTGCACCGAGAGGTTCCACAGGTTCCGGGCCGAGAGGAATGTTCCCTCGGACCACGACCCGCTTCCGGACCAGAATTGGAATCCGATCCAAATGACGAGCAGAGCACCGATCATCCCGAGCATCCGGGTGTCGATCTCCATCTCGCGAATGGCAGAGGTGAATCTCCCCCGTCCTCTGCCATCCAACTGGCTCATGTCGATTTGCTCCGGTGCATTAGATGGAGCATCTGCCACCGTCGCACCTCCTCCCGCTTGAACGAACGCCGCGCCCCCGAATCATACGAGGGCGCGGCGTCCGATTGCTCAATTTACGTCAGTTCGTCGTCTACTCAGGGACAGCCTGCCACCGAGCCCGAAGGCACGTTCTGGCAGAGGGTCGCTTGGTCGATCCAACCAGCTCGAGGACGACCTGGAGGTTGTCCTGCGTGATCGGGATCGGGGCCAAGAGGATCGACGTCATCGAGTTGCCACCCGGTGAGTCGAACTGAACGACACCTGAGATGTCCGCAAGGGCAGTGCCCTGAGCAAGAGCAACGGCTGCCTCACCGGCTGCCTTACCCAGCTCACGAGCGTCCTTCCACACCGACACCGTCTGCTCACCAAGAGCAACGCGGTTGAGTGCGGCTGCGTCGCCGTCCTGACCGGAAACCGGAACGATCCCGGCAAGGCCCTGGGCACGTAGCGCCTCGACGACGCCACCTGCGGTACCGTCATTCGAAGCGACGACAGCGTCGACGTTGTTGTCGTTCTGGGTCAGGATCTGCTCCATGTTGGTCTGAGCAACAGCCGGATCCCAGTTGTCTGTGTACATCTCACCAACATTGGTGATCGGGCAGGATTCATCCAGCTCGGTGCAGCCGGTCTTCTCGAGGAGGACTTCTTGCTGACCGCCGCGGAGGAAGTCCGCGTTGGCGTCGGCCTGGTTGCCCTTGATGAACACGTAGTTGCCTTCTGGCACCACGTCATAGATTGCCCGTGCCTGCATCCTGCCCACCTCGACGTTGTCGAAGGTGATGTAGAGAGCAGCGGGGTTCTCGATGAGACGGTCGTAAGCGATGACCGGGACGCCCTGGTCAATTGCGCTCTGGACCGCCGGCAGGATGGCGGTGCCGTCCTGCGCCAGGATGATTACGACATCCGCACCGTCGGTGATCAGCTGCTCAACGTCAGTGATCTGCTGCTCGGCTGATGAGCCGGCATCGGTTGAGATGTACTTGACGCCGGCCGCATCGAGGGCTGCCTTGATGGCAGGCTCATCCGACTTTGCCCAGCGCTCTTCGTTGTAGTTGTTCCACGAGACACCGACGGTCAGTTCGTCGGTCATTGCCGTGGTGGTGGTCTCTTCCACCATTGCCGTGGTGGTGGTTTCTTCCACCATCGCGGTTGTGGTGGTATCGCCCGCAGCTGCGGCCGTGGTGGTCGTCTCTTCATCGCTGCTTCCGCCACATGCTGCTATCAGCATTGCGAATACGGCGAGGAATGCGACCAGTTTACGTATGGACACTCTGGTTCCTCCTCCTGGGTGTTGGGGCCCGCTAACGGGCCAATCACCCTTGTCAGCTACTTGTCAGCCCAATTGGTTAGACGAGAGAACTCGTCTTCCGAGAGCATACGATACAAATGTTCGACATTGCAACAAAATGGAGATGCCTCCAAGTCGGATCATGCAGATCGCCGCGATCCGTCGCATCGCCACAGTTACCGGCGATTTCGCGGATTGGGGATCAGATGTGACTAGCGACTCCTTTCTTCTCGTTCCAAGTCGCAACCCCCTTTATAGTGGAGAATCCAACAAATGCGAGGAGCGAGGGTGACGAAAGGGAAAGGCGGCTCCGGTGTCTCAAAACGGGCACGGGGGATCGCCGCAGAGGAGTTGCGCCGCCACAACCTGGCGACCGTGCTCGGCTACGTGCATCGTCGCGAGTCGGCATCGCGATCTCAGCTGACTTCCCTGACCGGCCTCAACCGGTCGACGGTCGCAGATCTGATCGGCGAGCTGAACGATCTCGGGCTAGTGGTCGAAAGCCCGGGTGTTGCGATCGCCGGGCCCGGCCGTCCCTCACCGGTCGTTCACGTCCGTCCGGATGGCGCGGTAGTCCTTGCCATCGAGATCTCTGTTGATTCTGTTGCGGCCGCCACCATCGGTCTTGGGGGGCACATCTACAACCAGGTTCGTATCGCCAGGCCGCGAGGACATTTCGAACCCGGCACATCGGTACGTGATGTCTCCGAGCTGGCACGGCCGCTACTCGCCGCGCTGCCGACCGATCACAACCTCGTTGCCGTTGGTGTTGCCATCGTGGGGGTGGTGAGACGCGAGGACGGCTTCGTTCATAACGCTCCCAATCTCGGTTGGCGCAACCTGCCTCTCGGGGATTTGTTGCGTGATGAGCTCGGGCTCGGAGTTCCGATCCGTATCGCCAATGATGCCGACCTCGGTGCGCTCGCCGAGTACCGGCGCGGCGCATATGCCGGCACCCCCCATCTCGTCTACATCGCAGGCGAGGTGGGTATCGGTTGTGGCGTCATCAGCGATGGCAAGCCGCTACTGGGCGCGGCCGGGTATGCGGGCGAGGCGGGGCACATGATGGTGAATCCCGCGGGCCGTACTTGCCGATGCGGTGCCACAGGATGTTGGGAGACCGAGGCGGGAGAGGAACCGCTGTTGCGGCGTGTCTCGTCGGTCTCGGCCACTTCCGGTCTCGCAGCGGTGGATGCAGTTAACGCCCTCGCAGCATCGGGTGACGAGCAGACCTTGCGTGCGATCGCCGAGACCGGTCGCTGGCTAGGGGTTGGGATCTCGAATCTCGTGAATATCTTCAACCCTGAAGTTGTCATTCTGGGCGGTCTGTTTCACCGTCTCTTCGACTTCATGCACGAGGATATCGGCGACGGAGCCGCCAGGGCATTCGCCGCTCCGTTCGAGATGCTGAAGATACGACCGAGCACGCTGGGAGCCGACGGCGAGTTGATCGGCGCCGCTGAACTGGCGCTTGCCGACCTGATCAACGACCCGGCGCAGTTTGCTCGCACACTGCCGTCCGGGGTGTAGTAGAGCCTTCGGCGCCACCGCGGTTAGTTGTCGCTCGTGCTGGTGCGACGATCGTCAGCGGGCAGACGTCTCCACCGGTGCCGCCCGTTTGCTGAGCCAGTCGTACAGAACACCTCCGAGCAGGATGGCAACGCCGAGGAATGCCTGCGGTCCCCAATACCACGGTTGCCAGGGAGATGACGGTCGTCGCCAGCGACCCGAGTGCAGAGATGTTGATGATCCGGTCAACGCCGAGCGCAATCGCGTATGCGGCGAAGCCGCCGATCACCGCCAGCGGTATCACCCTGCTGGTCTCCGCCAGCAAGATACGAAGCCGGATCGCGTCGGTGTCCGAGTACCAGACCGCAGCCAACACACCCACATAGATCGCCAGTGCCAGAGTCGAGGCGAGGGCGACACCGCGAATACCGAACGTGTTCTGGAGGAATGCGTACAGCGGGATGGCGGCGATGGTCGCAGCCGTGCCGACGACCACCGGGGTCCACATTTCTTTGCGAGCGTAGAACGCCCGGTTCAGGATCTGTAGGCCACCCCAGACCGGGATTGCAAAGACATAGAAGAACATCGCATCGGCGGTACCGATGGTGCTGGCCGCGGCGAAGTTGCCTCGTTCGAACAAGGCCCGCACAATCGGGATGGTCATCGAGCCCATCAGGGCCGCAGCGATGATCGAGAGCACCAGCACGTACCGCAACGCACGGTCCACCGTGTCCTTCATCTCCCGGATGCGGCCTTCGGCGAACAGACGAGCCAGGAACGGATAGGCCGCCACTCCCGCCGCCTGTGCGATCACTCCGACCGGGACAAGCATCGTTCTTCTTGCGTAGTTCAGTTGCGTCGCGGCGCCTTCGCTTATGAACTGGCCGAACACCCGCATGAATGTCTCGTCGAGAACGACGATGGACTGGCCGATCATCAACGGGAACGCAATCAGTAGATACTCTTTCAGAACCGGGTTGCGCCAGGGGATGGACAGGCGGAGACGCATGCCGAGTCGGTGGGCACCCCACCATTGCAGGGCGAAATTGCCGATGAAGGCACCGACCACGGCGCCCCAGACGAAACCTTCGGGTGATGCATCCTTTGCGATCGCCCAGCCGACACCGCCGGCGATGATGCCGAGGTTGTAGATGATCGGGGCAAGGGTCGGGATGGTGAAAACACCCTTTGTGTACTGAATCGCGCTGAACAGAGCACCGAGGACGAAGAAGATCTGGGCAGGGAGGATGATCCGGGTGAAGTGAACCGTGTTGTGCGATTTGATCGGGCGTGAATCGGGGGAACAGGCTGTTGATTACCCAGGGTGCCGCTACCCAGCCGATACCGACGAGAGCCGTGATGGCGATCGCCACCGGTCTGATGATGGCGCTGAGAGCCTCCCATCCGCCTTCTTCGTCGTCGTCGGCAAGGTATCGCGAGAAGATCGGGATGAAAGTGATCGACAGGAAGCCACCTGCCAGCAGGTAGTTGAGGAAATCGGGGATGGCGAAAGCGGCGACGTACTCGTCGGTCGAATGCGTTTGCGCCGAGCAGCGAGGCGAAGATGATCTCACGGAACTGGCCGAGAATCCGGGAGATGAGGACGCCTGCGGAAACGATCAGTGCCGCCGTCCCCATCCGTCTGCCCATTGTCTTGTTCACGGCACCAAGCTAGCCGCAGGTCGACGTTTGCCGGGATCAGTTGGCAAGGTCGCGGCTACGGAGAATCAGCGCGATCAGTGCGGCGCTGGCCACGGTGAGCACCAGTGCTTTCAGCACCGCGCCGCCGGCGCCCGCCGTAATCGATCCAGTGGCAAATGTCGGCAACTCGTTGAGAAAGCGCTCAGGGGCGAGGCCGCTCGTCGCGCTCAACCCGATACGCCATGGGGAGATGCCGGCAACTGCTGGTACGGCGCCACCAATTCCGTTCTCCCAGATGAAGACGTACGACAGGCCAATGAGAGTTGCTCGCTTGAGGAGGTAGCCGAGGGGAACGAACACGGCAGAATATGCGGCCGTCGCCACTGCGGTGCCGACTAGCAGTGGCACCACATAGCTGAAGTCATCGATCCTGATGGCAACTGTCAGGCCAAGAGCGAGGGCCCCGATCCCGCTCACCGCGAAGCTCTCCACGAATGCGGCGAAGATCTTTGCCAATGCGATGTTGAAGCGGCCGATCGGCCGGAGAACCAGAAACGACATGGTGTTGTCGCGGCGCTCATCTCCAAGCACCGAGGTGGCGATGATCAGAGTGACCACCGGTATGACGATGTTCATGAAGGTCCCGATGGTTATCCCGGCGAACGCCTGGAACGCGTTGTCATTCGAGAAGTCGAAGTTGCCACGCGCGAGCCGATTACCGCCATCAGGTACGTGAAGGCGGAGGATCCGGACAACAGAAGGAGGCCGATGGCACGGCGCAGACGAAGCGTTTGCTTGATTGTCACCCGGGTGATTGCAATGAAGGCTGTCATCGTCGTCCCACCAGGTATCGGAAAACACTCTCGAGCGATTCGTCCTCGGGGGAGAACCGGGAGAGCCGGGTATCGATATCTCGTGCCAGCCCGGCGATCACCTTGCCGAGACCTGCGAGGTCCGAGGTTTCGACATGGATCCGGTTGGTTTCTACCGAGACGCTGTTGATCGCTTCGTTGTCCAGCAAAGCGGCTCCGAGACGACGGGGTTGGTCGCAGTCGATGGCAACCCGATATGGGATATCGGACATCGCCCGCCGGATAGCGCTGATGTCGCCTGCGGCTGCGAGTTTGCCATCTACCACCGCGATTACCCGCTCGGTCATCCGCTCCACCTCTTGGAGCACGTGCGACGAAACGATCACGGTGCAGCCGTTGCCGGCAAGCTCCTGGAAGAGGTTGATCAGGTGGGCACGCTGCACAGGATCTGTGCCGTTCAGTGGCTCGTCGAGGACGAGAATCTCCGGTTCGTGAACCAATGCCGCAGCTACCTTGGCTCGCTGTCGCATGCCCTTGGAATAGCCACCGACGGTACGGTCCTTGGCGTCGGAAAGTGCGACCGTTTCGATCGCTTGCCGCGCCGCCTGTTCCGGGTTGGCGATGCCGGAGAGACGGGCGGCGTACGCCACGTACTCCTCTCCGGTGAGGCTTCCGTAGAGTGCGCTCTCCTCGGGGACGAACCCGATCTCGCGATAGCGGTCAACGTTGGTCCGGGGGTGTCTGGCCCTTGACCAGCACCTTCCCCTGCGACGGGAGGATGAGCCCGGTGAGCATCCGCAACAGCGTGGTCTTGCCGGCGCCGTTTGGCCCGAGGAGCCCGGTGAGGCCGGGGCCGAATGAGCAGCTGATGCCGGAAACCGCAACCTTCTGCCCGAACCATTTTGATACGTCATCGACCTCGACTGTCGGAGCGGAGGCGAAAGCGGGGCCGGTTGTCGTGGTCACAGCTCCTCCCTGTATCGCCGATGCATCAGGATGACGGTGATCACAGCCACCAGGATGATGACGAGCAGCGATGCCCACGGCTCGAATCCGGCGTTGATCGGTGCCGCCGTCTGCGTCTGACCGAACACCCAACTCCGGATCACTTCGGGATGCTGGAGGAAGGAAAGCAGTGTCCCGTAGCGGGCTCCGGTGAAATTCACGTCCTGGAAGGCTTCGGCGAACCCGGCCGAACCAAACATGATGGCGAGGTAGATGCCGGCGGCGGGCCCGGTTCGCTTGGCATACGTGCTGATAAGCAGAGCAGGGGCGCCGTACCCGACGATGTATGCGGTCATCGTCAGGATCACTTTGCCCATGTCGCCGAGATTGCTCACAAGCGCAGATCCCAGACCGTCGGCGTCGAGCGCGGCGAACCCGAGATACATCAGGATATTGGGAAACAGCACAAAGGATGCCACCACAGCGAATAGTGCGCCTGCTCTCGCCGCGATGTAGTCCCATGCGGTCATTGGCCGGGAGCTATAGACCGAGAGCACGCCTTCTTCGCGGTCGGAGATCAACAACTCCGGCGCTGCCAATGCAAAAACAGCATCACGATCGCACCGGTCAGCCCCATGTACTCGGCATGGCCTCCAAACGGGCTTTCTGCGTCCGGGCTGAAGGTGCTCAGAGAAGAACGCGAGCCCGACAAATACAACTGCAGGTAACACCGCGAATGCGACCAACGTCCAGGGATAGACCTTTCGACGGGCCTTGCGGCGGATCCCCATGACCCGGCGCATACCGTCTTTGATGATGGCCCGTATTGCCCCGGATCGTCCCAGTCGGGTGCCTTCGTATGGTTTGTAGCCGAGGTCGAATACGGCGCCGGTTTGGTCACTCATTGGAAGGGGCCTCTCCGAGGAATATGTCTTCGAGTGTCGTCGACCTGGGCCCCATCCTGCGCAGGGTGGCCCCGGAGGTTGCCAGCACGTCGCGAGCGAGCATGAACGGATCGTGGTCGTCCGAGGCGAGATAGATCGAATTGCCGTGGAGCTCGACTGAGCCGCCGAGACGCCGAAGTTCGTCGGCGACGGCGGTGGGGTCTTCGACCAGCTCTATCTCGACAACTCCGGTCTCGGTGAGGCCGGAGATAGGTCCGTTGCGGAGCACCTGGCCACCATCGAGCATTACCACCCAGTCGCAAGTGCGCTCGATGTCGGGGAGGACATGTGAGGAGACCAATACATTGATGCCGAAACCACCGAGGCGGCTGATCAGGTCCAGCATCTCCTCTCGCCCTGCAGGGTCGAGGCCGGCGGTCGGCTCGTCGAGGAACACGATCTCAGGGTCGTGGACGATGGCCTGGGCCAGCATCGCTCGCTGTTTCATGCCGGTGGAGAAATCGCCGAGGTAGCGGAAGCGTTCTTCGTGGAGGCCGACCATGGTGAGAATGTCGGAGGCACGCTGGCGTGATTCACGCGGGGGGACTCCGGCGAGTTCCGCGGCATATGAGACAAAGTCGGCCGCGCTCTGCTCGAGGGGTAGACAGTCACCTTCCGGCATGTAACCCACCCGGTTGCGGACCTTGATCAGGTCTTTAGCGGGATCGATCCCGAGCACGTGGACGCTACCCACCGTGGGGCTGAGGATGCCCAGCAACAGCTTTATCAAGGTGGTCTTGCCCGCTCCGTTGGCGCCGACCAGTCCTATCCGTCCCGGCGGCACCTCGAGGTCTAGATGATGCAGAGCCACAAAGTCGCCGTAGGCGTAGCCCAGTCCGTGTGCTGCGAGAGCGGGTGCTTCCATGAGCGGGAGGCTAATCGGGTTCGACCCTGACCGTGAATGGGGGATTACCCTCGTCTCCAATTCCGCATGCGCCTGACTACGAAATCCGCGGACTCTTTCCTCTTTCGCGGGAGCGGCATCTGCCAACCCGGGGCGTTCGGGACGTGCCCGGCCAGACGGTTCGGGGCCCTGTTTCCGCATGTCGGCAAGACGCTCTCGCAAGAAGCTCGCCTCGGTCTCCGCCTTTGCAGCCCGTTCGCGTGCCTCCGCCAGCTGCTGGCCTGCCTCGTGAAGATTGCCGAGTTGCGTGAGCATCTTGTTCCACGCATCGACCGGGATGATCATCGATCCCGGGGGAACGGCGGGTGCTGCGGCAGACGATGGTTGCGGGACGGCTACTTCCTCGGCCCGCGTCGGCTCATCATCGCGGCCCCGGCATCTTTCGACCCAGCTCGTTCGCACGTCTGGTGACCCCATCGAGGTCGACCAACCGAACCTGTGTTCCGGTCCCCGTGGGAGCCAGGTAGGAAGGGATGGTTTCTCGTCGTGCCCAGTTGCGTAGGGTCTCCACGGGGATCCCGGTCTCCTTGCTCGCTTCGCGCAACGTCCTCCAGCGTCCCCGGTTCTCCACGGTGTCGATTTCCACATCTGCAATCCGGTGGGTTGCAGATCGAATTGCGGCGGTTTCCCACAAGAAGGCGGGGTCACGTTCTGTCATGGCCTGCATGATATGCCTCTGTCGGTCTCCCCGCCGGGGTGGACGGTCGACCTAGCGACAACGGTGCCCAGGAAACTCGGCGTTGTCGAAGTTGTTACCTCAGGTGTGGCGTGAGGCCGCGTAGCGTGAGGCAGAGTCTCCTAAGCTATAGGCAATGAGTACTCGCTCCGACAGCCGGATCCCTGGTCCTCCCGGTCCTGCAGAAGTCCGTGAGATGGTCACACGGATCATCGACGGCGTGCTGGAGAAGGGAGGCGCCCAGCCTGCTCCCGAGCCGCCATCTGAGAACGCCGCTGCCAACCAGCCATCCGACGGCAAAGACATCATCGCCATGGGAGCCGATCACGGTGGCTACCCGCTGAAAGAGAAGCTGGGGTTCCGGCTGCGTGAACAGGGATATGGGATCGTCGACTGTGGCACCGACTCAACCAAGTCGGTGGATTATCCGGATTTTGCGCACGCGGTCGCCTCAACCGTTGCTTCCGGCCAAGCACGATGGGGGATCATCGTCGACGGTGCGGGGATTGGCTCGTCGATGGTGGCCAACAAGGTCCCGGGCATCAGGGCAGCTCTCTGTTACGACCTTTCCAGCGCCCGCAATTCCCGCGAGCACAACCTCGCAAACGTGCTCACCCTGGGTGCCGGTCTCATCGGAGACAGCCTCGCATGGCAGATCGTTCAGGAATGGCTCGCAACCGACTGGGGTGGCGACCGGCATGCCAGGCGAGTCGACAAGATCACCGAAATAGAACGACGCTACTTGAAGTAGTAGGAGAATCATGGACCGCGAAAAGCTGATCGACGCCGTTACCAAAGAGGTGTTGGCAGCACTGACTTTGCGTTACGACGTGTGCAAGACCCCCGAGGGTGTGCGCAGCGTCGTCAACAACGGCGCCGATCGGGTGAGTTTCCACGGCGACGCCTCGGACGTCCCGATGGATCTCGCCAAGATACATCGACCACACGTTGCTCAAACCGGAAGCCAGCGCTGCAGATATCGACAAGCTGTGTGAGGAGGCAAAGGAGTACCACTTTGCCTCGGTCTGCATCAACCCGACCTGGGTGAAGCGGGCCGCCGACACTCTGCGGGGAACGTCGGTGGTCACATGCACCGTCATCGGGTTCCCGCTGGGTGCGACCACCACCGCCATCAAGGCCATGGAGGCTCGCAAGGCACTCCGCGAAGGGGCTCGCGAGGTAGATATGGTCATCAATATCGGTGAGTTGAAGTCAGGGGATTACGACCTCGTTCGAGAGGACATCGCCAAAGTCGCCGAGGCAGCCCATGAAGTCGGCGGTCTATGCAAGGTCATTCTCGAAACGGCTCTGCTTACCGACGAAGAGAAGGTCATTGCGTCATCGCTCGCCAAAGAGGCCAAAGCGGACTTCGTGAAGACATCGACCGGGTTTGGGCCTGGAGGTGCCACCGTATACGACGTTGCTCTGATGCGGGAGACGGTTGGCCCCGATATGGGCGTGAAAGCTTCCGGGGGTGTCAGAACACTTGAAGATGTCGAAGACATGATCGCCGCAGGAGCCACCCGTATCGGTGCATCCGCTGGCGTTCAGATCGTCGCAGGGGACAAGGGAGGTACCAATGGCGACCGGTATTGAGCTGAGATCGTACGCATTCCTGGATAGCTTGCAGCCGCAGTATGCAGCATTCCTCGGCACGGTCGCCAAGGGATTCCTACCCCTTGCTTACGACGCGTCACTCTGGGTCGAGGTAGCCCCCGGGATCGAGATCAACCGGCTCACGGATGTCGCCCTCAAGGCGACCAAGGTGTGGCCCGGCATGCAGATCATCGAGCGCTACTACGGCGTCCTCGAGGTTCACTCGCCCGAGCAGGCAGAGACCCGTGCCGCCGGAGAGGCAATCCTGGAATCGATCGGCCTCACCGAAGAAGATCGGATCAAGCCACGGTTGCTGTCGAGCCAGATCATCAGGCGAATCGACGATCACCACGCCCAGCTGGTGAACCGGGATCGTCACGGACACATGATCATCCCCGGGCAGACCCTCTACGTGCTCGAGTGCGAGCCGGCTGTCTACTCGGCACTGGCGGCCAATGAGGCGGAGAAGGCGGCGGATATCAGCATCCTCGAAGTTCGTTCGTTCGGCTCGATGGGCCGCATGTATCTTGCAGGTGAAGAAAGAGACATCGACGTCGGTTGGCGGGCCGCAGTGGCTGCGCTCGAAGGCGTCTCCGGGCGCGAGAAGTCGTGACCGTCGTAATGAAAGGAGATGCTTCCGATGGCTGAAGCTCTTGGAATGATCGAGGCACGGGGTTTTGCGGCGATGGTCGAAGCTTCCGATGCGATGGTGAAGGCGGCAAAGGTCGAGCTCGTCGGCTACGAGAAGACCGGTGGTGGCTACGTGACCGCAGTCGTCCGCGGCGACGTTGCAGCGGTGAAAGCTGCAATCGAAGCAGGCGTCCGCGGTGCAGAGAAGGTCGGCGAGGTCATCGCGACCCATGTCATTGCCCGCCCGCATCTCAACATTGATCTCGTGCTGCCACTAGGGCGGCAGGAGGAGGCAGGGCAGGAGCTCGGCTAGGAACCGGACGCGACCCAGGGCTCGTGACGCCATCCAGCGCACGGGCCCCGGTGAAGGAGGTAATCCATGCACCTGGGAAAGGTGGTCGGGACTCTCGTCGCCAGCCGCAAAGAGGAACTGCTCGAAGGGATGAAGTTCCTCGTTGTTCGCCAGCTCGATGTCAACAACGATGAAACCGGTGGCTACGTGGTCGCCGCAGACGCCGTCGGAGCCGGTGTCGATGAGGTCGTCATGTACGCGTCGGGAAGCTCGGCGCGCCAGACTGCGCTGACCAAAGACAAGCCTTGTGATGCGGTGATCATGGCGATTGTGGACACGTGGGAAGTCAACGGCGACGTCAAGTTCCGGAAGTGAGCCCGTCGTGTTGAATGAGCATGAGGTCAACGCCATCATCGAGCGGGTCAAGGGACGTGTCGCCGCCGTCGAGATCTCCGGGAGTGCCGGTAGGGCAATCGAAGCGACGGATCATCTGGCGGTGGATGAAGATCTGTTGGGTGACGGCATCTACCCGACGATCGACGCGGCGGTTGCTGCAGCAAGGCGTGCCTTCACCCAGGTGAGAGGAATGGGCCTCGACGGCCGTCGCACCTTTGTTGAGGCCATGCGCAAGGCGATGCTCCGCGACGGAGAGAAGCTGGCGTACCTGGCACGCGAGGAGACGGGTCTCGGACGGGCCGACGACAAGACCATCAAGAATCGTCTTGTCACCATCGGGACGCCGGGACCCGAAGACCTGGAACCTCATGTGGTTACAGGCGACGACGGGATGATGGTCACCGAGTGGGCGCCGTACGGGGTCATCGGGTCGATCTCACCGACAACAAACCCAACATCGACGATCATCAACAACTCGATCGCCATGGTCTCGGCGGGCAACGCCGTCGTGTTCAATGTCCACCCGAGCGCCAAGCGGGTGTCGGTGGAGAACATCAAGCTGCTCAATCAGGCGATCGTGCAGGCAGGGGGCCCCCCGGATCTGATAACGGCGATACCAAACCCGACTCTCGAAAGTGCCCGTGAGGTGATGTACCACCCTGATGTGAGGGTGCTACTCGTCACCGGCGGACCGGGAGTTGTCAAGGAAGCACTCAAGACTCAGAAGAAGGCGATCACTGCGGGCCCGGGCAACCCGCCCGCAGTGGTGGACCAGACCGCCGACGTTTCCAAGGCGGGTCGGGATATCGTCAATGGAGCTTCATTCGACAACAACATCATCTGTGTCGACGAGAAGACCACCATCGTTGTCGATACGGTTGCCGACCGGCTGATCCAGGCGATGACGGCAGCCGGGGCGTACCGTTTGAAGGAGCACGAGCTGAAACGCCTGGAGCGCGTCATCTTCAAGGAGATCGGTGACCCGGGCAGGCCGGGCGTGATCAACGGCCAGTGGATCGGCAAGGACGCGGACAAGATCCTCGCCGCTATCGGTGTCGAGACCGATCCGTCGATCCGGCTGCTCCTCGCTGAGGTTCCCCCAGACCATTCGCTCGTCTGGACCGAGCAAATGATGCCGGTGATGCCGGTGGTGCGGGTAAAGGACGTCGATGTTGCCATCGATCTGGCTGTTCGCTCTGAGCACGGCTTCCGTCACACGGCGTCGATCCATTCCACCAATGTGGCGACCATCACCAAGATGGCCAGGGAAATGAATTGCAGCATCTTCATCGCCAACGGGCCGAACTATGCGGGGCTTGGGGCGGGTGGTGAGGGTTTCACGTCGTTCTCGATTGCGTCGCCGACCGGCGAGGGTCTTACCCGACCACGTACGTTCTCGAGGGTGCGCCGTGTAACTGTTGTGGGAGCTTTGAACTATGTCTGATTTGACCACGAGCGCCCCGGGGGTCGATCCGGCCGTAGCGCTCATCGAATTCGCCTCGATCGCGGTTGGAATAACGTCGGGCGACGCGATGATCAAGGCATCCCCGCTCGGCTCCATCTATGCCGGAACCGTGCACCCTGGCAAGTACCTGGTTCTGGTCAGCGGCGATACCGCCAGTGTTGATGAGGCTTTCGGGGTTGCCCTGGAGGTGGGTGGATCGTCCGTGCTCGATTCTGTCTTCCTCCCCGATATCCATCCTGCCGTCACCGGGGCGATTTCCGGCGGCGAGGAGGCAGCCTGGATATCCGGTGAAGCTCTTGGCATCGTCGAAACGGATCGGATCGCGACAGTGCTTCAGGCTGCCGACGCCGGCGTCAAGGCAGCGTATGTCGAGCTGAGCGCGGTACGCATGGCCGACGGTCTCGGCGGAAAGGGATACGCGTTGTTCTCCGGGGCGGTCGCCGATATCGAGGCAGCGGTCGAGGCTGCAGAGCAATGGAGTGAGGCCTCTGGTCACCTGCTCGAGGCGCGCGTCATCGCGCAACTGGCCGCCGAGATGGCTTTCAACCTGCGCTCTGATCTCCGGTTCCGGCACAGGATCGTGCTCCGTGCCACAGAACGGGGCCAATGACATGCAGCTAGGCAGGGTCCAGGGAACAGTGGTCGCCACTATCAAGACCGAGGGGCTCGAAGGGGTCCGGTTCCTGATAGTGCAACCACTCGACAAGAACCAGCGGCCGGTGGGCTCGCCCTTGGTCGCCGCCGACGCCGTTCACATGGCCGGACCGGGTGAGTTGGTCTATTTCGTTGCGTCCCGGGAAGCGGCTGAAGCGATGCCGGAGCGATTTGTACCGGTGGATCACGCCATTGTCGGCATCGTCGACGATGTCCAGGTGTCGTCGTGAAGGTAGGCGTCGTCTCCGGGAATGTGGTCTCGACGATCAACTTCCCGTTCTTCGACGGCAAGAAGCTGATGATTTGTGACGTACTCGACGGCGTGGGAAACCGGGGCAGCGAGTACACAATTGCCGTCGACCAGGTAGGCGCCGGTGTCGGAGAGACGGTGTTGATCCTCGATGAGGGCAATTCAGCACGGCAGATCTTCGGGCTGACGACGGGTCCGATTCGGGCAGTCATTGTCGGGATTGTCGACCAGGTCGACCTTAATTTCCTCCCCAATCCTGCCGACAACGGTTAGGGTGCCCGTCTCCGGCAGCTGTTCGGGGTAGGGGAAGCTGTTCATCTCACAAGGGAAAGACCCAATGAAGAGAGTGTTTCTTGCAATTGCCGTGCTCGGGTTGGTTACCGCCGGATGCGGTGGTGGCTCGGATGCATCGTGCTCCGGTATCGTCGACGATGGTATGGCGATCGTTCAGGATGTCATCGACGAGTTCGACGCAATGACCACCGACGACATGATGGCGATGGGCAACGGTGAGGAGCCGGCGTTCCTCACAGACATGCAGTCGAAACTCGACGACCTGGACAAGAAGTCGACCGACGCAGGGTGCACCGACGAGGAGCTCCAGCAACTGTTCCAGGACAAGGTCGGTCAGCTGACGGCAAAGAGTGACATCGGCCAGATGATGGTCGACGAGATGAAGAGCGGCAGCATCTTCAACTAGGCCGACGCGCCGGAGACATCTCGAGCACTGCCAGTTTCGGCCCGTGGTGGGTTGTGTCTGGTTGGTGTGGTCGGGGGTTGGCGGGCCTGCACGGCATTTGCTCAACAGTCTCCTAGTCGTCTGTTGAGCACTGCCAGTTTCGGCCCGTGGTGGGTTGTGTCTGGTTGGTGTGGTCGGGGGTTGGCGGGCCTGCACGGCATTTGCTCAACAGTCTCCTAAAGTCATCGAAATGAGAGGCAGCGGCAGGATCTTTTTAGGGGTGGTCCTGCCGCTGCTTCTTTTTGCGTCGGGTTGCACGGGTGCGAAATTCGATTTCGAACAGCCGTTGGACGTCGACACCTGTGATCAGCTGATCGAGGTTGGGATAGAGCTGGTCAACGACTATGTCTACACGCTCGAGGAAACCGATCTCGCGGCAACCGAGGGTGATCCGGAACGGATCCCCACGTCGCTGGTGTCGCTGAATCTGCGCGGCCAGGAACTGGACGCACGTGTCGTCGAGCTCGATTGCGACGCCGTCGCCATCAACCGCGGCAATCGTTGACGCCACCGAAGGCATCGAATCGGATAACCCGATCGCCGCGGCCCTCCTCGAATCGGTGAGAGGCGGGATTGTTTCCCCGATCCTCCCTACCTATGGAGAGTGGCAGCTGGAATCGGGGGCCGTCGCCGGCGAACCGCTGGTACCAGACCCCGACCATCCCATCACTCTGATCGTCGAGCGTAACGCCGCCAGCGGGTTCGCCGGGTGCAACGGTTACTACTACCCGGCCTCGTTTGTCGATGGCGTGTGGTCATGGCCGGAAGGCACTCCGACGACCACCGAGCTTGCCTGCGAAGATGCGAATGGAGAAGTCGCAGCGACCGAGCAGGCATACCTCGCCGGGCTCCGGATGGTCGCCGGTTATGAGCTGATCGATGAGGCTCTGGTGCTGACTGGAGATGGTGTCGAGCTGCGGTTCGTCAGGGACGCCGGGTAGTCTCTGTTCGATGACGAGGCGACTGGTAATCAAATGGGCTCCCGGTGAAAAGGTCACGGCTCGACTCGCCATACCGGAGGGCGAGAGCCCGGTTGGAATCCTCGTGGCCCATGGTGCCGGGGCAGGACACGATCACCCGTTCATGACGGCTCTGCGCGACTCGCTGGTGTCGGCCGGGCTGACCACCATGACATTCAACTACGCCTATACAGAAGCTGGACGCCGCGCCCCGGACCGTATGCCCAAGTTGCTTGCCGTTCACGCAGCGGCTGCCGAACGCCTCGCCTCATACTGCGATACAGTCGTTCTCGGCGGCAAGTCGATGGGCGGCCGCGTCGCTTCCCACCTGGCAGGGGACGAAGGCTGGGGGGCCGCAGGGATGGTCTATTACGGATACCCGCTTGTCCCCCTGGGCAAGAAGGAGCCACAGAGACACCGGGCATCTGGAGCGTATCAACGCCCCGCAACTGTTCTTCGCTGGATCTCGCGACAGGCTGAGCCCACCCGCGCTGATCCAACCACTAGCTAAGAGGCTGCCGACGGCGATGGTGGAGATAATCGAGGACGGCGACCACTCTTTCAAGGTCCCGAAGCGCTCCGGACGAACCAGCGAGGATGTGATCGCCTGCCTCGCTGCCACGACAGCGTCCTGGATTCAGGGCTTCTAGCCGCGGCCCTCGTAGAAGCCCGACACGACTTTGCCGTCGACGAGATCGAGGATCCAGACCGAGCCTTTCGGCCATTTACGTGTTCCCCGCAGGTGTACGCCCTTGTCGTGTGCGTCTTCAACCAACGGCCCGATCCAGTCCTTGTGCGAGCTGACCACGATCGATCCAGGCCCTACCGAGCCCAGGAACTCGTAGATACGTTCGATCGGGGTGAACTCTTTGAGGTCCTTGCTTACCTGTACCTCCAGGCCCAGGTTGGCCGCGACCGGCTCCACCGTTTGGGAGCAACGAATCGCCGGGCTCGACCAGATTGCGGTGATCGGGTGTCTTGCCAGGATCTCCGCAACCCCCGCGGCCTGCAGGAGGCCCTTGTCTGTCAGCGGGCGCTTCTTGTCGGGCCCCTGCCACTTCGAGCGAACTCCGGCGTTGGCGTGGCGAACCAGGTAGACACGGGTTGCCGATGAGTTGGTCAGCAAAGCGTGGGCCCTCTCCACCAACCGGGCGTCGCGGTTGTACGAGAGCAGGGCGTGTGCTCCGTGAAGACCAACCCACTCGACACGGTCTACTTCGGGGTTTGGCTTGAATCGCCCCTTCTTCGCCTTGAGCAGCCAGTACTTGACCAGCTTCAGCCGCTGCCGCTGTGTCTCGTATGTGACCGCGCCGAGATAATCGCGGACGCTCGGTTTGATTCCAGTTTCTTCGCGGACCTCACGCACCGCGGCGTCTTCGAAGGTCTCTTTGCGGTCGAGCTTGCCCTTTGGCAATGACCAATCGTGGTAGCGGTTGCGGTGAACGAGCAAGAACTCCGGGCCACTATCGGGGTAGCCGTCGCGGTAGAGGACTCCTCCAGCGGCACGGATCGGTTGAACCGGCATCAACTACCTATTCCTGTTCGGATGGTGAGCATGATCGTCGTCAACGAGTGTCTCCTTGTTGAGGGCCACGATCGGGGAGTCATCCTACAGGGGGCACGCACATCTCGTGCGATCACTCACTTGTGCGTCTGCTCTATGGCCAGGACCTTGTTCAGACGTCTGATGTACCGCTCCTCGCGGAATGAATTCTGCTCCCAGATACTCGTTGACGATTTCCTCGGCAACGGCGACACCGGTCACCCGGGCGGCGAGAGCCAGCACGTTCACATCATCGTGTTCCACGGCCTGATGAGCGGTGTACGTGTCACCGGCCTGGGCGCAGCGGATACCGTCGAGCTTGTTGGCAGCGATGGCGGCGCCTGCTCCCGACCCGCACACGACGATGCCCCGGTCGGCCTTACCGTCCAATACGGCTCTGCCGACCGCCGCGGAAAAATCGGGGTAGTCGACTGATTCGGTTGAATCGGTGCCGAGATCAACCACAGTGTGCCCGGCAGCGGCGATGAGTGGTTTGAGCTGCTCTTTCAGCTCGAAACCAGCGTGATCAGATCCAATTGCGACGCGCATGTTCCTCACTTTGCGGGTCAGGTGAGAGTAACCGATCTGAAGCTACCTCCCGGATCCGGGATGCCATCAGATTGCGACGGGCCCGTCTTAGACTCAAACCATGTCGTCCATAAGAATCGTCGGTGGCAACACGCTCTCCGGCAGAGTGACAGTCCATGGGGCCAAGAATGCCGTCCTCAAGCACATGGTGGCCATGCTCCTCGCTCCCGGCCGCTACCGGTTGGACAATGTGCCGGGGATCCTGGATGTGGACATCATGGGTGAGGTACTCGACCACGTCGGCGCCTCTTGTACTCGCACCGGCCCGGTTCTAGAGGTAGATGTTCCCGATGCGCTCAACCCGGAGGCGCCGCTCGAACTGGTCCGTCGGATGCGGGCCTCGATTCTGATACTTGGTGCCCTGCTGGCCCGAGGAGGCAACGCTCGTGTGGCGTTGCCGGGAGGCGACGATTTTGGTTCGCGGCCGATCGGAATGCACATTGACGGCCTCGAACAGATGGGTGCGGTGTTCGATCTCAAACACGGGGTTCTCAACGCCAGTGCTCCCGATGGGCTGCGCGGCACGGAGATCTTTCTCGAATTCCCCAGCGTTGGAGCGACCGAGAACCTGTTGTTCGCCGCAGTTCTCGCCAAAGGCACGACTGTGATCGGGAACGCAGCTCGGGAGCCCGAGCTGGCAGATCTCGCCGCCTTCCTCAACGCAATGGGCGCCGAGGTGAGGGGGGCGGGCACCGCCACCATCGAAGTCGTAGGTGTCCCTGAGTTGCATCCGGCAGATCACACGGTGGTCGCCGACCGTTTGGTTGCAGGCACATACGCGCTTGCAGTTGCCGGCACCGGGGGATCGGTCGAGGTCAACGCCTGCAATCCCGACTTTCTGCGTATGGAGCTACGCAAGATGGAAGCCGCGGGCTGTGAGGTTCACCGCGGTGACGACTGGTTTCATGTCACCGGCCCGGATCGTCCCCGCGCCCAGGACATCGCCACCCTCCCATTCCCGGGGTTTCACACAGACATGCACCCGCAGATGGTGGCCTTTCTCGCTAGAGCTAGGGGCACATCATTGTTCACCGAGAACGTTTATGCCGCCCGCTTCCGGTATATCGGTGAGTTGAATCGGATGGGAGCAGATATCCACGCCGACGGACAGCATGTTGTTATTCGGGGTGTTGAGGAATTGAGCGGATGCGAGGTGGACGGCTGTGACATCAGAGCCGCCGCTGCCTTGACCATTGCCGCTCTGTCTGCTGAAGGGGAGACCATCATTCGCGATGCCGAGCACATCGATCGAGGCTACGACGGATTTGTCGATGTACTTGCGTCGCTTGGTGCCGACATCGAGCGTTCGGAGCAGTCGTAGTCACCTTTCTACTAGTGCTTGCCCTGCTAGCGGGCCAAAGCGGCGCAGCGCCGCCGGTTGCGGTTTCGCACGAGGTAGATTCGGTGTCACTGCAACCCGACGAAGGGACGTCCCTTTCCCTGGGGCGTGGCGCATACGAGGGACGTCTCGAGATCACACCATATGCGGCCGGGCTGGCGGTAGTCGAGGAGACGACCATCGACGGCTACCTGCTCGGCATCGCCGAAGTGCCAACCTCGTGGCCTGACGAGACACTCGCCGCCCAGGTCGTCGCCGCCCGGAGCTACCTGGCGTGGACACTGTTTCGGGGTCGTTCGATCAATGGCACCAAATACGACTACGACATCTGTGCGTCTCAATACTGCCAGGTGTATCGGGGAACCGCAGGTGCGGCCGATTCATGGGCGGCTGCGGTGACACGCACCAACGACGAGATTCTCATCTACGACGACCGGCCCGCCCAAGCGCTCTACTCATCGAGCGCCGGGTCGCGTACGCGCTCCAACCAGGACATCTGGGGTGGTGGCGCGGTTCCATATCTGCAGGCGGTCGATTCACCGGAGGATGGCTACACCCCTTACGAGCAGTGGAAACTCACAGTGAGCTGCCGAGGAGTTCACCAGGGTCTTCAACCTGGCCGGGTATTGGTTTGGCGAGCGCATAGACGATGTGGTTCTTGACAGCCCCGGTGAGGGCAACGGGCCTGAGCATGTGAAAGTTCGCAGCGAGCTCGGGGTGACATCGATCCGGGCGACCGACTTTCGTGCGGTTTTCAACGTCCACGGCCCGGAGTTGTACCCGGGCTTGATGCCGGCGACCCGGCCCGCCGGTGGCCGGTGGCCGCAAACGATCTTGTCGTACACATTCTCGGTGGAATACGAGCCTCCGGTACGCGCCGTGAACCCGTTCTTTCCGCCGGGAGACGCTGCCTCGATGGGAACGCTGACGATCATCGGCGAGGGCTGGGGCCACGGCATCGGGATGAGCCAGTGGGGGGCGATGGCTCTTGGGAGCAAGGGTGTGTCCTATCAGTCGATTCTCGACCATTACTACGGTCTCGTCCCGCGAGACGGTGGCGTGTTGCTGCCAGATTCCGTGCGAGTCGGCTTGTTCGTCGAACAACCACGGGTGTCGCTCACCGCAGACGGTCCGTTTGCCCTGGAAGCACCGGGCTACGACACGTTGCGGCTCGCCGGCGGCGAGTACTCCTTCTGGTGGGTGGGAGATGGGCTCGTTGTTGTTGCGCATGGCGCGGCGCTGGTGGACTCGCCACTGTTCCTCACCCGTCGTCAGCAACCGCGCTGACCTTGCCGGGGCAGAGGGCGCGTTCTTGTCTTGTGGCCAGCAGTCTTAAGGTGGCGTATTGGAAAGCGAGGTTCGCATGCCAATAACTGAGCTCGAGATGATTGGCCGAGTCGCCCTGGCCGCGTTGCTCGGCGCAATCCTCGGAACCGAGCGAGAGGTCCAGCAGAAAACCGCCGGTCTGCGCACGCACACGCTGGTGGCAACCGGCTCAGCCGTGTTTGCCGTTGCCGGTGTTGCTCTGGCCGCCGGCTCGTCGGTCGCAGATCCCACGCGTGTCGCCTCGCAGATCGTCACCGGTATCGGCTTCATCGGGGCGGGAGGGATGATCAGGAGCGGTCTGACCATTACGGGTATCACCACCGCGGCGACACTTTGGTTCGCCGCGGCGATCGGTGTTGCCGCCGGCTTCGGCTACTACCTGCTGGCTCCTGCCGCACTGGCGATCGCTCTTGTGTCGATGATCGGATTCGCCCCCGTGCGCAAGTACATGAGAAGGGGCGTGGTCTTACCGCTCCAGATCGAGTACCACGCCGGCCACGGGACCTTGACGCCACTCTTCGAGACGTTGAATGCGGTTGGTGCGACCGTTGGTCGTATCTCCATGATCGAGACGGGTGGTACTCGACGGCTGACCTGTGAGATCGTTGGCCTCGGCCATGAGGCGATGGACGACATCGTCGCATCGCTGCGGGCCCGGGAGGAAGTGATCAAGGTCGTTCCTCCACCGCGCTAGCAGTTGCGACCGGCTCGACCGCGGCGGGTGTACGATGCGCCGCTATCCGCAACTGCGGCCCACGCGAGGTAACCATGCTTCCGCCCCCCATCGAATCGTCGCTTGTCGCCATCGTCAAGCAGCTAGACGACCGGAAGGTGGACTACTGCATCGGTGGCAGCGTGATGATGGCGCTGAATGGTTTCGACGTTGCCGTCGGCGACATAGACGTAGTGGTCGACGCATCGATGCGCCAGGCCATCGAGGACATCTTCCCCCACCTGGCAGAGCGCACAGCAGGTGGCATATGGAGATCAGAGTGGGTGGCACGGAGCGAATGGGACGGCGTCGGTGTCGACTTGATTGGTGATCTGCGGGTGGGTGTCGACGGCGGGGTCGCCCGTTTCCCGGTGATGGTGGAGCGATGGGTGGATGTCGGTGAGGTTGATATTGCGGTTGCGCCTTTGCGGCACTGGTATCACCTGTATCGGATGCACCGGCCGGAAAAGGCGGAGATGATCGCCGAGCGATTGAGCGACGCGGAGATCATCGCAGGGGCAGGCGAGTTGGGTATTGGCGAGATATTTTCCCCTACACTGATAGTGCGAATCGGGAATGTATCGCAGCCGCAAGGGATTGAACAAGGTATGAGCAACGAGCAACAGAGTTCCATCATCGAGGTGGCCTCGCCCACGGACCGGACGTTCGATGAGCCCGGGTCGTCTGAGATCGACCTCGACCTTCTCAATGAGACCCTCGAGTACATACGCCCGGCACTGCAGGCAGACGGTGGCGATCTGATTCTGCTCGGGACCGAAGGCGGCAGGGTGACATTGCAGATGGTCGGAGCGTGTGGTGGCTGCCCACTTTCGACCATGACTCTCACCGCCGGTATCGAACGTATCGTTCAGGATCGGGTGCCCGGTGTGACCGAGGTTGTCTCGGTCTAGACCGACGTCGTCTCAGTCGAGCTCGGCGGTTCGCCTAATCCTCCTCCACCCGGGTCATGCTTTGCAGCAAACCTGATCCGGCTCCCGCTTCAGCCGAAGGTCGGGGTGCAACTAGTCTCCATCGACGATGGCGCGCATCTCTGACCCTGCGATCCTGATCCCGAAGGCACGCGACGGTGACCGGCGCTCTCTGGCGCGCCTGATTACCCTCATCGAAGAGGGGGGCGAAACCGGAACCGCCATCCTGTCCGGTGTGTTTGGCTCCAGCGGTCAGGCGTGGACGACCGGGCTCACCGGTGCGCCCGGGGCCGGGAAGTCGACCCTCACCGACCGACTCATCGGCAACATGAGAGCAACCGGCTCCGAGGTCGCAGTAGTCGCAGTCGACCCATCAAGCCCGTTCAGCGGGGGTGCAATCTTGGGTGATCGGGTGCGGATGCAAGATCACGTCGACGATTCCGGGGTCTACGTTCGTTCCATGGCCAGTCGCGGACACCTCGGAGGTATCTCGGTCGCAACACCGCGCGTGGTGGCCCTGCTCGACGGGATCGGGTTTCCCGAGGTCGTTATCGAGACGGTCGGCGTGGGGCAGGCAGAGGTCGAGATCGCGGGTAACGCCGACACCACGCTGGTCGTGGTCAACCCGGGTTGGGGCGACAGTGTCCAGGCAGCGAAGGCAGGACTGCTCGAGATCGGCGACATCTTTGTGGTTAACAAAGCGGACCGCGTCGGCGTCAACGAGACGGTCAGAGACCTCACCCAGATGCTCGACCTCGGCGGAGAGCGTTCCTGGAACCCACCGATCCTTCCCACCGTGGCGGCGACAGGTGACGGAATACCCGAGCTGTGGGCAGCTATCACCGACCACCGCCGCTACCTCGAGACGTCCGGGAAGCTGGCAGGCATGCGAAGCAAGCGCCTCGTCGCTGAGATGGAGGCCTCGCTGCTCGACGGTCTCCGCCGGCAAGTGCGAGCCTCGATCCCGGAAGCTGAGTGGGCGGACGTTACCGACCAGGTTGTGGGGAGGAAGGTTGATCCGTGGACGGCTGCCGCACGACTACTGCGCAGTCTGGGAGTAGCCTCGGAGTAGCCGAAGATCTAGGAGGCTCGAGATGAGTCTGGTGGAATACGCAGTTCACGGTGCAGTTGCCCAGATCACACTGGACCGGCCACCGGTGAACGCCCTCAATAGCGAACTGATCGCGGACATCGATGCCGCGATCGCTAAAGCGGAGGACCCGGCCATTCGTGCGGTTGTCATATGCGGGAAGAAACACTTCGCAGCCGGCGCCGACATCAAACGATTTGTTGAAGCTTTCGACAGCGATGACCCCGAACCCCAGGCTTCCGGTCTGAGCGCGGCGATTCTCCGTTTCGAGTCCCTGCAGAAGCCCACCATCGCCGCGATTTCGGGATACGCCCTCGGTGGCGGTCTGGAGCTGGCGATGGGTGCCGATTTCCGGTACCTGGCGTCCGACGCAAAGGTCGGTCAGCCGGAGATTTTGCTCGGCATCATCCCGGGCGCAGGCGGAACCCAACGGCTGCAGCGGATTGTTGGTTTCCGGGTAGCCAAGGAGATGTGTTTTACCGGTCGCCAGGTTTCCGCTGAGGAAGCAAAGGAGATTCACCTCGCCGACAAGGTCGTTCCTCCTGAGCAGCTGATCGAAACGGCGCTTGCCGACGCAGCGAAGTGGGCAGCAGGCCCCACCCGGGCGTACTGGGCCGTTAAGAAGGCGATGGCCGACGGGAACGGTCTGGCGCTCGAGTCGGCGCTCGGCGTCGAGCGGGCGGCTTTTGAGGAGGTCTTCGCTACCGAGGACGCCAGGTCCGGCATCATGGCCTTCGTCAACAAGGAACCGTGCTGAGTTCTCCGGCATGAAACCCGATCGCGGGTAACGTCTCCGGGTGGAAGAAAGCAGGTTTGGCTATTGGTTGCGGCTAGTCGCCGCGGCCGTCGTAATCGGTCTCGTCGTCGGGTTCTTCATCGGGGCGTTTCGGGGCTCGTCGGTGATCGCTGGTGAGCTGCTGACCCCGGAGGCGAAGCCGACTGGAGAGCAAGTCGAGATCGGGCTTGTTGGTGCCGGGCGTATCAAGTTACCGAGAAGCGATATCACCGAGCGACCGGGCATATGGGGAGTGACCAACGGGGATGGCGCCTACGGGCAAATGGCCGCCGTTATCTCGAAGGACGCCGAGTTCATCGAACGGTCATTCCGTACGCTCAGAGGCCGGTTTATTGCAGGTGACATGGTGAGCTTCGACGACTATGCAGTCGGCAGCGACCCGTCCGAGGCATTTGCCATCGACTACAACGAGGTTCGGATCCCGGGTGATCTCGGCGTCAATCCTGCCTGGTCGATTCCCGGCGACCGGGATACGTGGGTGATCTTCATTCACGGGGAGGGTCTCGACGAGCGGGCTCAGGCTCTGCGCATCCTCCCCGTCATCGAGGAAGCCGGCTTCCCATCCTTGATCATCACTTACCGCAACGATTCAGCAGCCCCCGACGACGGTGGCTACTACCGCTGGGGGCTCACTGAATGGCAGGACGTCGAAGCCGCAATCTCCTATGCCCGCAATCGGGGCGCTGAGAAGTTCATCCTGTTTGGCTACGGCATGGGCGCCGACATTGCAATGATGGAGTTGCATGATTCTGACTCGACATCGGATGTGCTCGGTGTCATTCTCGACTCGCCGGTCCTCGATCTCGGTGCCATCGTCGATCGTATTGCTGACGAACGAAGCATCCCGGGGTTGGTCAGTGGAGCGGCTAAAGCAGTGGCCCGGGTGAGGTTTGGGCTCGAATGGTCGCAGCTCAACCAGCTCGACAGAATCGATCAGTTCGACGTCCCAATGCTGCTGATTCAAGGCAGCGAAGACCCGATCGCAGCGATTGAGACTGCGGATGCGTTCGCCGATGCGTTGCCAAACCTGGTCACCTACGAGCGGTTCGAAGACGCCGGGCGTACTGAAGCCTGGAACACCGATGCCGAGCGGTACGACTCGGCAGTGACGGACTTCATCACCCGCGTTGCTGAAGACGCCCCGTAGAGCAATTCTCTCCACTCGGGGGCCTCAGGAGTCGCCGGCTTCCCCGGCGTCTGGGACTATCACGGTTCTCACTACGTCGCCGAACTGTTCCAGGTCGTCCATGGCTGAGTTGACCGCGGCACCATCGAGGGGCACATGGCGCTGGACGACGCCGCCCAGATCGAGCTGCCCTGCCGCAGCCAGTTCGAGCAGTTCAATGATCTCAGCTGCGGTGTGGTCCGATGCTCCGATCAATTCGGATTCACCGTTGACCAGGTCGGTGTACGGGCCAACCGGCAATGTCTCGGCGGTGAGACCGACCGCGACCGCACGACCCATCGGTGCCAGAGACTTCAGGCAGCTATCCATGACTACCGCAGATCCCACGAGGTCGAGAGCCACGTCGACGCCACCTGCCTGGAGCAATTCTCTTGCCGGGTTGCGGGTCCCGTCGATTGGGATAGCGCCAAGCGCCTCCGCTGCGGCGAGTTTGGTCGGATTGATGTCAACCGCGTAGACCCGGGCCGCTCCACAGATCTCTGCCAACTGGATTGCCGACATGCCCAGCCCGCCTGCGCCAAATACCGCGATCGACTCACCCTGAGCAAAGCGTCCCTTGCGAATGGCATGCAGCGCAGTCGCAGAAGAGCACATCATCACTGCAGCGTGGTCCAATGGGACGTTGCCGGGAACGCCGATGACGTTACGCTCTGGCACCACGATCCTCTCAGCGAACCCACCATCGCGGCCGTTGCCGATCATCTTCCCACTGGCACAGAACTGCTCGAATCCGCTTGTGCAGTAATCGCACGTCCCGCAGCCCACCTGGTAGTGAATACACACCCGGTCCCCGGGAGCCAGCCGGGTGACCGTCGTACCAACCGCACTGACGATCCCGGCAACTTCGTGACCCAGGGTCAGAGGTAGCGGGCCGACCTGCGGAAACCCCGAGCGATAGTGGACATCAGATCGGCAGATTCCGGCTGCCCGCACCTCAACGACCACATCGCCGCTCCCCGGGGCCGGGTCGCCGACGACGTTCAAGTGCAGAGACTCGCCCGGGGTAACGAGTTGCAGGGCGCGACATGGTCCTCCTGTGTCTGGGCGCCGTCGAGGCTAGCGCCGCGGTCTGCCAGACTGGTCGTCCAATGCTGTATCTGGACCATGCCGCTACAACTCGTGTTCGTCCCGAGACCCGCGAGGCTATGGCGCCGTACCTCGACGACGTGTTTGGCAATCCGTCGGGGATTCACGGTGTATCGCGTGACGCCAAGAACGCGCTGGAGACGGCCCGGGAAGAGGCCGCGGAGCTGATCGGCGCCGTCCACCCGCTAGAGATCGTCTTCACAGGCGGTGGCACAGAGGCCGACAACCTGGCTGTGGTCGGCAGCGCTCTTGCCGGCGGACGCCGTGGCGCAGTGGTCACTACCGCCGTCGAGCACGAGGCAGTGCTGGAGTCGGTCGACTTCCTCGAGCGGCTCGGGTGTCGGGTGAACCGCATCGGCGTTGATCGATCGGGCAAACTCGACCTCGATGAGCTCTATGCCCGGGTAGATGAGAGCACCGCGGTGGTATCGGTGATGGCTGCCAACAACGAGACCGGCGTCCTGTTTCCTCTGCGCCAGATCGCAGACGAGGTGCACACACTCTCGCCCGAAACCCTCGTGCACACCGACGCCGTGCAGGCATTTATCACTGAGGAGATCACGGTTGCGGCAACCGGCGCGGACATGATCTCGGTTGCCGGACACAAGTTTGGCGGTCCCAAAGGCGTCGGGCTTCTCTACGTGCCTCGTGAGATCGAGCTGGAACCTGTGGTCCATGGCGGTGGTCAGGAGCTGGGGCGGCGCTCCGGTACCCACAATGTTGCCGCAATAGTCGGCATGGTGGCTGCGATGAAGGCCACCGTCGCAGAACGTCGAGCTGTCAGACAACGTATCGAAGGAATCCGTGAGGAGTTTGAAACCGAGCTGCGCCGGGCAGTGCCCGATGTCGGGATCACCGGAGCTGCACAACCACGTCTGGTTCAGCACAGCCACTTCCGGATTCCAGGCGTTGCAGCGGAGACACTTCTCATCAGGCTCGACCAGGAAGGATTGGCGGCGGCGGCGGGGTCTGCGTGTAACAGCGGTGCCGTCACCGTCTCGCATGTGTTACGTGCCATGGGCATGGGTGCTCGAGAAGCATCCGAGTGTGTTCGCGTTACCTTCGGGTGGTCCACCGAAGCCGAGGCCGCCGGTTATGCCGCCGGCCTGGTCGCAAGGGTGGCGGGGGAGTTGCGGTGAAGGCTCTAGTGGCCATGTCCGGTGGCGTGGACAGCTCGGTTGCCGCTGCATTGATGCTGGAGCAGGGATACGACGTCATCGGTGTCACGCTGAAGCAGTGGGAAGGTGACAACGGGGAGATGCCCGTCGCCGGCTGCTGCACGGTCTCCGACGCCGAGGATGCCAGGAGGGTGGCATCCCAGCTTGGCGTCCCCTACTACGTACTCGATTACGTGGACGAGTTCACCAACAAGGTTGTTGATCACTTTGGCGAGATGTACGCCTCCGGGAAGACTCCCAACCCGTGTGTTGAATGTAATCGACGGGTCCGGTTCTCGGTGCTGTTGGAACGGACCAGGGCACTCGGCTGTGACGTATTGGTGACCGGTCACCATGCCCGGATCCGCCACGACGAGGATGGATACCATCTCGTGAAGGCCGTTGACGGAACCAAGGACCAGTCTTATGTATTGCATATGCTCGGTCAGCGAGACCTCGAGCGGGTGCGGCTTCCGGTTGGAGAGATGACCAAGGTCGAGGTGCGAGAACATGCCGCGCAAATGGGGCTGCGCACCGCTGCCAAGCCCGATAGCCAGGATCTCTGTTTCGTCGGCAACGGCTCGTATCGATCGTTCATCCGATCACAGTTTCCTGATGCCGCCAGGCCCGGTCCGCTGGTACTGAGTGACGGGACCGTGCTCGGTGAGCACGACGGCATGATCGACTTCACTATCGGTCAGCGCAAAGGGCTCGGGGTGGCGTTGGGGGAACGGCGATATGTGGTCGACATCGACGCAAACACGGCCACCGTGACATTGGGTTCCCGGGATGAGCTGTTGGCCAACGGGTGTCTTGTGGATGACGTGTCGTTCGTCGCCGGCGAGCTCCCGACCGGGACCAGGGTTGATACCAAGATCCGCTATCGCTCCACGGCCGTTCCGGCGACCATCGAGTCCCTTGGTGATTCCTGGCGGGTCGTGTTCGACAAGCCGCAACCCGCGGTCGCACCTGGCCAATCTGCGGTGTTCTACCGTGGCGATGAGGTGCTCGGTGGTGGTGTCATCAGCAAGGCGGTTCGGTGACGCCGCTGCGAACCGGGATCGGGAGCCTTCCCCACACAGATGCCGATGCTGCGGCGAGGTTCGTCGTTGCAACCAGCGACATTCCTTACTTGCCGCAACTCCCGCTGCGGCATGTCCAGGAATCCATGCTGCTGCAGTGGGGCAACGGCATCATGGGCGCCGGGGCAAGAGAGACCGGGCTCGCCATCGGCATGCCCCCCGGAGACAGGCACGAAGCCTTCACCGGTGCGGCGGCAACGCTGAAGATGATCACCGGTGACACGGTCAAGACACAGGTCACCGGACCGGTGACCCTGGCAGCCGCCCTGCGAGCAGGGGGAGTAACCGGCCCCCATCTGATCGAGTCGGTCACCGAACAGCTGGAAACCCGAATCGACGAGCACCTCGCCTGGATCCGGTCCGAGTCGGATGTGTCGTCGATCATTCTCGTTGTCGATGAGCCCGCGCTTGCGGCGCTCGGATCGACCGATGAACTACCGGGCGAAGTCGCCAAGGCCCTCATCGACCTCATTGACGTTTTTGACGTCGACATCGGCCTGCACTGCTGCGATGACACCGACTGGGGCGGCCTCGCTGAGCTGGGATTCGACTGGCTGTCGTGGGACGTGGCGACATTCAGTGCCGGCTTCTATCGAGGGCTCGACAGAATTGCCGCTGCCCTTGGCGCCGGTTGCCGGGTCATGTGGGGCATCGTTCCGACAACGACGGCGCCGCTTCCCACTACAAATGTCCTACTCGGTAGGTACGGTACGGCAGTGGCCAACCTCGTGGTCGCAGGCGCTCCATTTGAAGCGCTGATGGCTGAGGCAATGTTCACCCCGGCCTGCGGGATGGCCGGTTTATCGGTTAGCGATGCGGAAGCCGTGGCCGACGCGTTGCGATTGGTAGTGGAAGAGGTCGAGAGTGGCTGGTGATCCGAGAGACCGACTAGAGGAATTGCGCACCGCGTTGCACCGGGCCAACCACCGGTACTACGTGCTCGACGAACCGGAGATCTCCGACATCGAGTTCGACGAGATGATGCGAGAGTTGATCGCACTCGAGACCGCACACCCGGATTTGGTTGTGCCCGATTCGCCGACCCAGAGGATCGGGCACGTCGTTGTCGAGCGCCTTCGCCCCGGTGACTCATCTCGAGCGGATGTTCTCGCTCGACAACGTCGAGTCAGAGGAAGAGCTCGAAGGCTGGCAGGGCCGGGCAAGTCGAACCTTGGGACGGGATCCTTCCGGATACGTCTGCGAGTTGAAGATCGACGGTCTGGCGGTGTCGATCGTCTACGAGCAGGGGCGGCTGGTACGGGCCGCCACCCGCGGTGATGGCTCGGTGGGGGAGGACATCACTGCAAACGTCCGCACCATCGATGCGGTGCCGTTGCGGCTGCAGGGGTCACCACCGGATCTGCTCGAGGTTCGTGGTGAGATCTACATGCCGGTGAGTGCTTTCGAGGAGCTCAACGCCCGCCAGGCCGAGCTTGGCGAGAAGCCATATGTGAATCCCCGCAACACGGCGGCCGGGTCGGTGCGCCAGAAGGATCCTGCCAAGACGGCCGCACGAACGCTATCTGTCTGGCTTTATCAGATGGGGCGAGTCGCAGGCGGCCCCGCGTTTCGCAGCCACTGGGACTCCTTGCAGTGGATGGCCGAGCTCGGTTTGCGTGTGAACCCCGCGAGCAGGCGTATCGAGGATCTCGCCGGGATCGAGGCATATGTGGCAGAGGCCCTCGAGAACCGGCACAACAATGACTACGAGATCGACGGCGTCGTGGTCAAAGTCGACGATCTGGGCGAGCAACAGGAGCTGGGATTCACGGCAAAGAGCCCGCGCTGGGCGGTGGCCTACAAGTTGCCGCCTGAGGAGAAGACGACAACTCTCGAGGAGATCCGCATCAACGTCGGCAGAACCGGCGCCGTGACACCGTATGCCGTGCTGACACCGGTATTCGTCGGAGGAGTCACGGTGACCAACGCCACCCTCCACAACGAAGGCGAGCTGCACCGCAAGGATTTGAGACCGGGCGATACAGTCATCGTACGCCGTGCGGGCGATGTGATCCCTGAGGTTGTGGCGCCGGTTCTCTCGAAACGCCGGAAAGGTCTCGCCGAGTGGCACATGCCAGCCGACTGCCCGTTCTGCGGCAACCCGATCGTTCTGCCCGAGGGTCAAGCAAAGGCGAAGTGCACCGGTGGCTTCTCTTGTCCCAGCCGGCTTCGCGAGTACCTGTATCACTTTGCTTCCCGTGGCGCGATGGATATTGAAGGCCTTGGCTACAAGACCGTCGACCTTCTGCTCACCGAAGGGATCATCCGAGACCCGGCCGACATCTTCACCCTCGACCGGGATGTGCTGCTGGGGTTCGAGGGCTGGGGTGACGTCTCGGTGAACAACCTGCTCGCCGCCATCGACAAGGCGAAGGACCAGCCTCTCGGCCGATTGCTTACGGCGCTCGGCATCGATCTGGTCGGTGGCACGGTTGCGAGGGCCCTTGCTGCAAAGTTCCTTTCGCTGCCGGCGCTCATGGAGGCCACGGAGGACGAAATCAGCGAGATCGACGGCATCGGGCCCGAGATCGCACGCTCGGTGCGGGCGTGGTCTGAAGATCCGGACAACATCGAACTGGTGCGGCGGCTGGGCGAATCAGGGGTGCGTCTCACCGACCCGGAACCGGAGGAGGCGGGCGAGGAAGCTGCGCTGTTGGAGGGTCTTTCGTTTGTGGTTACCGGCACTCTCGAGGGCTACAGCAGAAACGAAGCCAAGGCTGCCATCGAGGGTCGCGGCGGCAAGGTGACCGGCTCGGTGTCGCGGAAGACGGCTGCCCTGATCGCCGGCCAGTCACCGGGCTCCAAGCTGGCGAAAGCAGAGTCGCTGGGTGTGCCGGTGCTCGAGGAAGACGCCTTCAACCGTCTGCTGGCCAAAGGCGCCGCGGTCCTCGACGAGTGACAGCTGATAGTTCCACCTCGACGGTGTGATTCCCATTCCAGCTAAGCCGTTGACCAAGGAGACGGTCCGATAGCGCCGCGATTCAGAGCCCGCAGACTAAGCGGCGGGATCGGAGCACCCGCTGGTGAGGCGGCCGCGTCGGTCGTCTACGGCATGATCGACCGCGAGATTTCTCGAGAGAAAGTCATCCGCTTGGATGTTTGGCTCCGGATTTAGTACTAAACCGCTGCGGCGGTTGATCACAAACAGGAGACAAACATGAAGATCCGACTTTTTGCCCTGCTGGCAATCCTCGCTCTCGTAGTAGCGGCATGCAGCAGCTCTGACGATGAGACCGTCGAGACCACAACCACGGCTCCAACGGAGACCACACAAGCGATGGACGATGAGATGACGACAAACACCATCGTCGACGTTGCGGTCGCCGGGGAGTTCAACACCCTCGTCGCTGCAGTCCAGGCCGCAGGGCTCGTTGAGACGCTATCTGGTGACGGTCCATTCACCGTATTCGCCCCGACCGATGCAGCCTTTGCTGCTCTGCCTGAGGGCACCCTCGACAGTCTTCTCGCCGATCCGGCGGCCCTCGCCGAGATCCTCACCTACCACGTTGTGGCCGGCTCGGTTCTTGCCGCTGATGTGGTTGGTCTCGACTCAGCGACCACCGTCCAGGGTGGCGACATCATGATTGAGGTCGTCGATGGAGGCGTCGTGCTCAACGGCACGGCCAATGTGATTGCCACCGACGTCATGGCGTCGAACGGCGTGGTACATGTCATAGACCAGGTCATTCTGCCCCCGACTTCGTAAGCACCGCGACGTTCCTCCCCGTCGCCTCGAGAGGCCCCCGGCACTGCCGGGGGCCTCTTGTCAATCAGATACTCCCGGCCACGTCACTGTGCCCGGAATCTCCACGTCCATTCCCCGGGGTCGGGTAGTCCGTTGACGCGATCCCAGCGCACCCATACCGTGTGAATGCCCGGGGCCCATTCCGGTATCACCGTCGTCTCATCTGGACGCCAGGTGAATATGCCGGTCTGCGGGATGGTATTGATCTCATCGTCCGGGATGGTTGTGCCGTCAACCACGAGGACTATCTCGTAATCGACGGGCAGGTCTATTGCTATCTCGATCTGCCGGAGCACGGTCGAGCCATCCGTAGGCGAGTACCCCTCCAGGACGTCGGGCAGAGCGCCCGGGGTACCCGATGGGGCGAGGAGGATCGCGCCGAAGGCAACGGCAGCGAGGGCGAGTCCAAGGAGGCTGAAGATGATTCGGTAGCGGTTCACGGGGAGATCATAAGTCGAGTAGCGTGGCCCGATGCGACTCAACCCCGTTCTCGAACAACTCGGTAGCTATCCGATCGCTGTCGTTCACGAGCGAGCGCGAGCGATGCGAGAGGCGGGCCAGCGTGTCATCGATTTCTCGATCGGTGATCCGCGCGAGCCCACGCCACCGTTCATCCCCGATGCGCTCAAGACCGCCGTGCCCGTGATATCTCAGTACCCGACGACTGCCGGGATCCGCTCGCTCCGCACCGCGATTGCCTCATATATCGAACGACGGTTCGGAGTCTCGGTCGATGCGGACACCCAGATCATTCCGACGTCCGGCTCGAAAGAGGCGGTGTTCAACACACCGCTGGCCTTTGTGGATCGCGGCCGCGGCGATGTGGTCG
This sequence comes from uncultured bacterium, assembly GCA_963731695.1. Taxonomy (GTDB): domain Bacteria; phylum Actinomycetota; class Acidimicrobiia; order Spongiisociales; family UBA5794; genus JAAETI01. The sequence continues at coordinate 62,011 of CAVSWM010000021.1, forward strand.
TATACGGGAGCCCCGGCTACCCCATCTACGAGCGAGGCGCACTCTTCTCTGGAGCCGAGACCTACCCGGTTGTGCTCGACGGCGACTTCGTATTGCGGGCGGGCGACGTGCCCGCATCCGTGTGGGAACGGGCACGGCTGCTGTGGACGTGCACACCGCACAACCCCACCGGCGCAGTGACCAGCCGGAGCGAACTCGAAGAGCTATACGCAGTTGCGCGTGAGCATGACACGCTGGTGTTGTCCGACGAGTGCTATGCCGACCTCTATGAGCCGGACGCTTTCCCCGGAGGGCCGGCGTCGGTGCTCCAGGTGGCCGGTCCCGGGACTCCCGGTGCGCTTGCGTTTATGTCGTTGTCGAAGCGATCCGGGATGACCGGCTATCGCTCCGGCGCCATCGTCGGTGACGCCGAGGCGATAGTTGCACTCAAGAAACTCCGCACCGCCACCGGGACGGCGTCTCCGGAGTTCGTTCAATCCGCTGCCGTAGCCGCCTGGTCTGACGATGACCACGCCACCGAACGTAGGAACATCTTTGCGGCCAAGCGGTCGATCCTGCGCACCGCGTTTGATCTGGTCGGGTTGGAGGTCGTGGCTTCACACGCCGGGTTGTATCTCTGGGTGAAGGTCGACGACGACATCGTTGTCTCGGATCGGCTGCTCGAAGAGGGAGTGGTGGTCTCTGCCGGGCGGTTCTTCGGCCCCGGCGGTGAGGGCTATCTGCGTCTGGCTCTGGTGCCTACCCTTGAGGAGTGTGAGCAGGCTGTGGAGGTGCTGGTTTCGTGTCTGAGCTAACGAAGGATCAAGAGGTCATCCGGGCAGCGTACGCCGATCTCGACCTGCTGAATGATGCCTCAGACGCTGTCGCCGGAACCATCGAGTTGCTCGACAAGGGGCAGGTGCGAGTCGCCGAGAAGGTAGACGGTCAATGGCGGGTCAATCTGTGGGTCAAAGAGGCGATCATGCTGTACTTCCGGATCGCCAAACTCGAGACGACGACAATCGGCCCATTTGAATACCACGACAAGATACCCACCAAGACGGGGCTGGCTGAGGCCGGAATCCGTGTCGTACCTCCAGGGACTGTTCGCTACGGCGCATATTGTGAGCCCGGGGTTGTCGTGATGCCCGGCTACATAAACATTGGCGCTTACGTGGGCTCGGGGACGATGGTCGATACCTGGGCGACCGTCGGATCATGTGCTCAGATCGGCAGCGACGTACATCTCAGCGGTGGCGTCGGCATCGGTGGGGTGCTCGAGCCACCCGGTGCCCGCCCGGTAATCATCGAAGACGGCGCCTTCATCGGCAGCAGGTCGATCGTCGTCGAGGGAACGCTCATCGAGCAAGGCGCTGTGCTTGGAGCGAACACGACCATCACCTCCTCGACACCGATCATCGACATCACCGGTGACGAGCCGGTCGAGTATCGAGGCATGGTTCCTGCCCGTTCCATCGTGGTCCCCGGTACCCGTCCCAAACAATTCCCGGCAGGAACGTACGATCTCCAGTGCGCATTGATCATCGGCAAGAGATCCGAATCAACCGACCGGAAGACATCACTCAATGAAGCTCTCCGCGTATTCGAGGTGCCCGTATGACAGCGATCCACGACACGCTCGCCGAATTGGTCTCAATCCACTCGGTGACCGGAAACGAAGGGCGTCTGTGCACTGCGGTCGCCGAACGTCTGCTCAAGGTCTGGACGATGCAGGGAGTGATCCGGATCGGCAATGCGCTTATCGTCGGCCAGCAAACGGGGCGGCCGTTGATCACCCTCTACGGCCATTTCGACACGGTGCCTATCCAGGACAACGGAGATCCTGTGGTCAGGGGAGATCGGATGTTCGGGCTGGGCACGGTCGACATGAAGTCCGGTTTGGCGATCATGATGCACCTGCTCGAAGACGACGCGGTTCGTACCGGGCCATACGACGTCGTTGGCGTTTTCTACGACAAAGAAGAGGGCCCGATGCAAGAAAACGGCCTCGAGGATGTGCTCGACAGAGCACCCTGGCTTCTGGATGCCGAATTCGCCATTGTCCTCGAGCCGACCAACCTGGGTGTCGAGTTGGGCTGCAATGGGGCTATGAACGCAGACGTGTTCTTCGAGGGCAAGGCCGCACACAGCGCCCGACCCTGGTTGGGTGAGAATGCGGTCACCAAAGCTGGCTCGTGGCTGGCGACGATGCACCAACGGGAGCCAGAGCTGGTCGATGTCGAAGGTCTCGAGTTTCGCGAGGTCTTCTCGGTGACCATGGCACAGGGTGGCATCGCGAACAACGTGCTCCCGTCATCACTCAAGATCAACCTCAACTATCGCTTTCCGCCCATCTACGACCTCGATCAGGCTGAACAGCGCCTACGCGAGATAGCTGCCGACGCCGACATCATCGTCGTCAAGGACCGCGCCCCTGCCGGCAAGGTCGTGAGCGACAACCCGCATCTTGACCGGTTGCTCCAGACCAGCGGCGCCACCCGCAATTCGAAGCAGGGCTGGACCGATGTGGCGAGACTGACTACCAGGGGAGTGCCGGCCGTCAACTACGGGCCAGGCGATCCGGGTTTGGCGCACCAAAAGGAGGAGTCGGTGCTGCTGGCTCAGCTGGAGGAAGGGTTCGAGGTGCTCAGGGAGCTGCTCGTCCATGGTCAGGAGGATTCGTCCGACGAGTTGGCCTTGTTGCTGGACGGCTAAAGACCGTGACACGGCTGCCGCCGATCCGCTCCGGGTTGGCAGTCGTCGATCCTACTGGACCCTATGTGAGGCCTGTCGAACCGGTGGCGGCTACGGGTGGGTGGCTTGAGCGGTCCAGCGTAGAGTCCCCGAATCCGTGGTGGTGACACCATCGTCTGTGTCGATTACCACTGCCAACGAGCGTGTCCCTCCGGCCGGGATGTTCACCGATGCGATCTGATCGTTCACCGAGCCTTCTGACACCGACATCATCAGCTGCCAGTCACCGCTCGAACCCGGCGTGCCGGTGGGAGACGTGACCGTCGCCATGTAGATCGTAACGTCGATGTCGTCCCAGAAGTTGCCCGAGACATATGCCGGCTCTACGGCGCCGCCGTTCGCCGGGTCGTTCTCGGAGACGAGAGTCACGGCGATTCCATCAGGGCAGTTGTTGTTGAAGCGCACGGCGTCGGTATAGAGCAACCGATCGCCCGCGAAACCCTGTACCGACATCGTTTCCTGGATGAGATCGACGGTACCGCTGGGATCCTGAATAGTGGCTGCACCGTTGAACACCAGAAAGCCCGATCCGCTCGACGCATCGGCGCCTGCGGTCTTGGTGAAGCAGGCCGCGTCGACCGACAAGTCGGCTCTCATGAAGTTCTGCGTGATCACCGCCGCAGAGGCGGGCACAGCGATCATCATCATCGCGACCAGAATGCCGGCCCAACGGCGTGTCATTGTCCATGAGCTCGTCATCGCGTTTCCTCCGTTGTCTCAGCGTGCGTGCCACGAGACATACGCACTGTATCGGAACCTGTTTTCGACTGCTTGAGCGCGGTTACCAGAAGCACCACACCGAGAATCAATTCAAAGCCTGCGAGCCATGCCCAATCCCACCGCAAGACCTCTGGCCACACCCAATGGCGAAGGGCCTCGAGGAGGAGTGTCTCGGCACCGATGGCGAGGCCGACGCTGCGACCCCAGATCGACTGGCTGTCCCATCCGCTCTGCAACACGGGACGGATCAGCAGCACCAGGCCGGCTGTGACCATCGCAATCGTTGAGAAAGTTACGATCGTGGCGAAAGTGCCGGGGTCGGCGATTATGCCGAAATACGGCAGGAAGCCCAGGAAGAATTGGATGGTGATCGTGGCACCGGAGAAGTTGCCGATAAGCAGCACGGCCGCAATCTTGGCGAGCAGTACCGTTAGGGACGCCGAGAACGCAGTGAGCACGAGACGCTCATAGGTCTTCTCGGTCGGGCCCGATCCCAGAGTTGGCGCCATCTCGACCTCGTCCAGAGGGATTGGTGGGAATTCGTGCGGGAACAGGTCGCGGTCACTCATGGTGCCGTCACCTCGACGGCAAAATCCGTCTCGAAGAAAATTGAATGGTCACCGTGGTAGTCGAGTTGCCATGCGAAGACAACCGTGCTGGTGCCCGGCGTCAGCGCAGAGTGATCGAGGACCACGGAGTAGGGATGGTCGACCTGGAAGAGGACGGGGGCGTCGGTAGCAAGCGTCGACGACTGCTGCACGCTGTCGATCCCGAGTGCGGTGTTGACGAACCGGATGGTCTCGCCCGCGAGGTTTGCCAGATTCACAGCGCCACGGTAGACGGCGGTTGCCTCGCTGCCTGTCAGCTCAGGGTCTGTCGTCTTGACCCGGAGCAGATACGAGGTGGTGACCGTCGGGTCGAGAGTGGTCGACAGGCTCATCGTCGGGACGGTATCGAGTGAACGGGTCAGCTCGGGAAGGGCAGAATCCACTGCCGCCCGGTTGAGTCGTGGGGTCACAGTCCGATCGGTTGTGGCGAACTCGGCACGGACTCGGAGGAGCCGATCCCCGTCGTGGCTGAAATCTGCGACGGCGGGGAGGGCGTCGATTGTGAAAAAGCTCGTTGCGGTCCCGTCGGGCCCGACGAAGCCGACGGGGGTCCCGCTTGCCGCAGTCGCCATCTGGAGCCGCAGCTCGGTTCCGGTCGGGACCGTACCTGCGAGAGAGACGAGGCCATAAATCTCATTGCCCGCACCAACGTCAACCGTTGCGCTCTCCCAACTCCCCGTCGTCTCAAACAGGCCCTCATCGCCACCGGGAGTGACGACGGGTTCCGGCCAGGTGTATTGGCGCCCCTGCTTGGGACCGAGCAATCCGTTCTGGTCGTCGGTGGCCAGATCCTCGTAGTAGGCAAAGAACGGGCCGCCACCGTCGCTCGATACCAAAATGCCGCTGGTGGTGACGGCAAGATCTGCTGTGTCGACGGCCCATGCCACGTCCGGCCCGCCGCTGCAGGTCAGCGGGCGATCGGCGGCACCGGGGGCTGAGATCGTGAGCGGGACGTCGGCAGACTCACTGGTGGGACAGGAGAAGGCGACGTATTGCGAGTCGGTGGCGATCCAGTATTGCGAGCTGAGCTCTGTCGACGGGATCGTGATGTACGCCTCGGTTCCGTCACCGTCCTCCGAGCCGAGCACCCCCACCGGTTGGTCGGCAGACAGTAGGAGGCCGTCCGCTGCGGTCCCACCGTCGGTGCCGCCGCTTGCGACAGATGTGGTGTCGCCCCGGTTGCCGACGGTCGCGGCGACGGTGCCATCCGATCCTGTGATGCCCAGGTTGGTGGCGTCCGTGCCGTATCCAATAAGAGTCTCGGTAGAACGGACGGTGTAGAAGTCACCAGCCGTGGCCGGGTACAGGGGGAAGGCATCGCCGCCCGTCGCAGAGCGGTGCGTGACCAGTACGGGCACATCCGACTCGATGATGGCAACGCTGCCATCGGTGATGTCATCAACGGAATGGGTGTACGGCGTGCCCACTGTCACGATGAACGTGTTCACCAGGGCCACCCCGTTGTACAGCTCGACTGTGGCGTCGGCGAACGGGGCTATGAATGAGAACTGCTGGCCGTCTCGACTGATCGGAGCTGCAAATGACGTGCCTGCGTACGAGATCGGAACGAGAGAATCGGTTCCGTCGCCGACTCCCGTTGCGGAGATCGGACCTAGCACTGAGATCATTGAGCCCGCATCTACGTTCACCGCATCAAAGGTAGTGAGATCACCCGCCGTGGCCAGGGGCACCGGGGGCGCACCGTCCAGGGACACCTCGTTGCCGTCTATGTAGGAGACGACGTTGACAGCGGCGCCCGGGCTCGTGAACACGTCGCCGACTGTGTAGTAGATGTCCTTTGCCGATGCGTATGTGAACACGGCGGCTTCGGTGTGGTTGGCCGGGCTGACGGCACCGCCCGGCGTGTATCCGTAGTACACGCAGACGTGGCTCGTGGCATCTGCCGCTATTTGATCCACCTGGATCCACAGGATGTCGGGCTCTGTGTCATCCGCCCACATGGGAAGCGCGGTCGAATCGTCAGTTCCTACAGCGCGAAGGTCACCGAGATCGGCCTGGAGGTACCCGTCGGCGATCAGCGTGTCTATCGGGAACGACACCCGGATCGGGTATTCAGAGACGCTGGTGGCACCCGGCGTGATGTGGTCGATCTGGAAGCAGCGTCTGTTGACCCAATCTGTGTCCCACCAGGGAATGTCACCGTCTGGTGGGGCGACTCCGGAAGGCCCGATCCGATCGAGCACGACTGAGTCGGCGATCTCAGTGCTGTTCGTGGTGGTGTACGTGCCTGCATCGAAGTCCGCGGTGTCCGTCCACAATGTTGTGGTTCCGCCGCTGTAGTCGTAGAACATCGCGAGAGCCGGGGTGACGGTGATGTCTGTCCGTGAGAACGTATCGGTCAACACTGCCGCGTCGCCGAGCGTTGGCTGGACGGCGAACAGCATGAAACAGACCCCGAGCACGAACGCCCGGCGCATCACGTCGTCCTTCCTCCGCCCAGTTCTTGCCTTCATCCAACGCGCTTAATAGGCCCCGGTGCCCCATCCGGGGGTGTTCTCAGACGTTAGTCCGATACCGAATTGCCGGGGCGAACCGGCCGGGGCCTTCCCCGGTCTATTCTCGACCCATGCCCATAGAGATTGATATTGCCAAAGTAGCCAAACTGGCCAGGCTTGCCCTCTCCGAGGAGGAGCTGGCCAAATACGGATCCCAGCTCGAGGATATCCTCGAGCATGCCGAGCGTGTTGGCGCACTGCCTACCGAGGGGGTGCCACCTACGTCGCATCCGCTACCTATGACGAATGCGTTCCGTGACGACGAGATTCGGCCGTCGTTGGACCGGGAAGAGGTGTTGGAACAGGCGCCCGCACGCCAGGGGGAGTACTTCCGGGTCCCACGCATCCTGGGGGATTCATGAGCGATCTCGCCGATCTCTCGATAGCTGAAGCCGGCGACGGCCTCAGGAACGGTGATTTCAGTGCCGTCGACCTGACCAACGCGGTCATCAACCGGGCAGCGGTCACCGAGTCACATTTGCACGCCTACCTGACCCTCGATCAGGAGGGAGCGCGTGCCGCGGCCCGTCAGGCAGATGCAGACTTCGCCGCAGGTGTCGACCATGGTCCGCTCCAGGGGATTCCGCTGGCGGTCAAGGACAACATGACGACAAGGGGTATGGAGACCACCGCCGGGTCGAAGATACTCTCCGGGTATATCCCCCCATACAACGCCACCGTCATCGACAAGCTTCACGACGGCGGTGCAGTGCTGATCGGCAAGACCAATCTCGACGAGTTTGCCATGGGCTCCTCTACCGAGAACTCGGCGTTTGGCCCGACCAGGAATCCCTGGAATACCGATCGGGTCCCCGGTGGCTCGTCCGGTGGGTCTGCGGCCGCCGTTTCCGTCGGGTCTGCGTTCGGCGCGTTCGGCAGCGACACCGGGGGCTCGATTCGCCAGCCTGCATCCCTGTGCGGGTTGGTCGGCGTCAAACCCACCTACGGCCTGGTGAGCCGATACGGGTTGATCGCCTTTGCCTCCTCCCTCGACCAGATCGGGCCGTTCGCCCGAAACGTGCGCGACGCAGCAACCCTCCTCGAGTCGGTTGCAGGCTTCGATATTCGTGACGCCACCAGCTTCCGAGGCGAACGTCCGGCCATCTCTTCGCATCTGGATGTGGGTGTCAAGGGGATGAAGATCGGCATAGTTGCCGAGCTGACGGGCGAGGGGATCGACGCCGAGGTCACCGACGCTTGCCGTGCCATGTACGACAAGCTCTCGGATGCAGGTGCAGAGCTCGTGGAGATGTCCCTTCCCGCCACCGAGTACGCGCTGTCGGCCTACTACCTGATTGCACCTGCGGAGGCATCGGCCAATCTGGCGCGGTTCGACGGGGTTCGCTATGGCCTACGGGTCGACGGCGAGACCACTGAGGACATGATGTCCAAGACGCGGGCTGAGGGATTCGGGCCGGAGGTGATCCGGCGCATTCTGCTTGGCACGTACGCACTGTCTGCCGGCTACTACGACGCCTTCTACGGCCAGGCCCAGAAGGTGCGCACGCTGCTGCGCAACGACTTCGCATCCGCCTACGAGAAGGTAGATGCCCTCGTATCGCCGACCAGTCCGACGACGGCGTTCGCCATCGGTGAGAAGACGGCAGATCCGTTGAGCATGTACTTGACCGACGTCTGCACCATTGCCAGCAACCTCGGTGGCGATCCGTCTGGTTCGGTTCCGATCGGCCTGGACGACGACGGACTACCGATCGGGTTCCAGGTCATGGCTCCTGCGCTTCACGAAGCGCAACTGTTCCGGCTGGCTGCCGAGGTGGAGCGGCTGGCCGGGTTTGACGCCCGACCTGCCCTGGCGACTTCGGAGGTGAAGCCCGCATGACTGACTGGGAAGCCGTAATCGGCATAGAGACTCATGTTGAGCTGCAGACAGAATCAAAGATGTTCTGTGGCTGTGCGGTCAACTTCGGTGCCGAGCCCAACACGACGGTCTGCCCCGTTTGCCTGGCATTGCCGGGCGCGCTGCCTGTTCCCAACCGTGAGGCGATCGAGGGGATACTGCGTATCGGCGCAGCATTCGGGTGTGAGCTCGTCGAGGATTCGCTGTTCCATCGCAAGAACTACTTCTACCCCGACCTACCAAAGAACTACCAGATCTCCCAGTACGACGTCCCTTTGTGCATCAACGGTCATCTGGATATCGACGTCGACGGTGATGAGGTGACCATCGGCATTACCCGGGTGCACATGGAAGAAGACACCGGCAAGAGCATCCACAGCAGCGAAAGCGGCCGGATCCACGATGCCGACTACTCGCTGCTGGATTTCAACCGATCTGGTGTGCCGCTGGTCGAGATCGTCAGCGAGCCCGACATTCATTCTCCCGAGCAGGCGAGGGAGTACGCCGCGGAGCTGCAGCGTGTTGTCCGGACCCTCGGTGTGTCGGACGTGCGACTCGAGGAAGGCAGCGTCAGGTTCGATGCCAACATCTCGGTCAGACCAGTAGGTCAGGAGGAGTTCGGAACGCGCGCCGAGGTGAAGAACATGAACTCGTTGCGATCGTTGCAGCGGGCCGTCGCGTTCGAGATAGAGCGGCAGATCGGCGTGCTCGAATCGGGCGGCGTGGTCGTTCTGGAGACCCGCCACTGGGACGAGGGGACCGGAACCACCTCCAGCATGCGGTCCAAAGAAGAGTCCGCGGATTACCGGTACTTCCAGGAGCCTGATCTAGTTCCTTTGCATGTCGATGATGCCTGGCGAGAGCGAGTATTCGCATCGCTGCCGGAGCTGCCTGCTGCACGCAGGAGCCGGTTGATTGCATCGGGAATCGATCGTCAGGCAGCCGCAACACTTGGGGAAACCGCGGATCTCGCCGCCCTGTTCGACGCCGCAGTCGGATTGGGTGCCGACGGGACGGCGGTTGCCAACTGGCTCACCGGTGACGTTGTTGCCTATCTGCGGCGCAACGAGGTTGAGCTTGCGGAGACATCTCTGGCTGCTGAGCATCTGCACGAACTGGCGGGAATGGTGGCGGACTCGACGTTGTCGAGCACCGCAGCGAAAGATGTTCTCGGCTACGTGCTGGCGGGGGAGGGCACTCCGGCTCAGGTGGCCGCGGCACATGATCTTTCTCAGATCTCCGATGCCGGAGCCCTCGAGGCCGAGGTTGACCGTGTTCTCGCCGGGAATCCGGACGTACTCGAGAAACTCCGGCAAGGCGATATGAAGCCAATCGGATTTGTCGTCGGTCAGGTGATGAAGGCAACCAGGGGCAAGGCCGATCCTCAGCTTGTCTCAGACCTCATCCGGAGCAAAGCCGGGGCGAGTTGAGCGACCGACGCGCCATCGCCGTCAGCGCTGAGCAGATCATCAACGCTGATCCGACCCGGATCTGGGCGCTCGTGGCTGATCCGGCCCGCCTTGGCGAATGGGCCGGGGTGGCAACCGTCGGATACATGGGAACCGAGCTGCCGAAACCGGGGCAACTTGTGTTCGTGAAGGCGCGCCATGGCTTATTGCCGGGGAGACAACACCGGGTTGAGATCAAGACGTGGCAAGCCGGGTCGGCAGTCACCTGCACCGTCGATTCCGGGGCTAACCCGACCCGGTTTGAGCTGAGAATCAGCCCGCGGGTCGAACACGAGCGGATCGCCACCCGGGTGCGTCTGGAGCAGCGCTCCGAAGTGAGGCAGGTGCTGGCACCGATCGCCCACTGGTGGATAGATGCGAGGTTGCGGCGGATGCTCAACCGGATTGCCCGGGTGGTCGTTAGGTGAACGGTGTCGTGTTCGATTTTGACGGGGTGCTCGCCGATAGCGAGCCGTTGTCGTGGGCTGCCTGGGCCGACACTCTGGCACCGCTCGGGGTCACGGTCACTGAGGCCGATGTGGCGGCATGCACCGGCACCACCGGCCGGGACACCTACGCTCATTTCGCCGCAAGAGCGACCATTCCCCCGCACCAGGAGGTGTTGGCTGCGGTGGATGCTCGTCGCTTCGCCGCATACCCCACTGAGCTCGGAGGCTTTGATGACGCCATCGATGCGGTTCGCCGGCTTGCGATGTTGGGGGTCCCGCTGGGTGTTGCTTCTTCGAGCTCGCGGGCGAACCTAGACATGAAACTGGAAGTGCTGGATCTAGGTCGCTACTTCGAGGTGACCGTTGCCGGTGACGAGGTTGTCAATGGCAAACCCGCCCCTGATCTGTACCGGGCCGCGGTTGAGCGTCTCGGTATCGACCCTGCGTACTCCGTAGCAGTAGAGGACACCGCTTTGGGAGCTGATGCTGCGGCCGCAGCGGGGCTGCGCACCGTGATTGTCAATCGTATGAATTTGCCTACCGGTGATCATCCCGTGGTGTCTGAGGTTGATGCCGACCTGCTGCTGCTCTGGCTTGGTCTGCTGTGACCTGTCGTTAGCCCGACATCGATAGGTTTATCTGATACGGGGTTAATCTGCCCGCCATGAGCATTCTCCAACTTGCCGTTCTGGCCCAGATCCAGATCGAAGATCTGCCCCCGGATGTTGTGGACAAGCTGCCGCCCGAGATCGTTAATCAGATCAAGGACGGGCTGTTGGACAAGATCCCGGACGATGTTGTCTCACAACTCCCGGCCTCGATCCAGGACAAGATCCCGGACGGGCTGCTGCAGGCGGCCTCATCAAATCCTGGGTTTCAGAAGGTGTTGCTGGCAATCGGAGTGCTTGCGGTACTTGGCTTCATCGTCGGATTGCTGAAGAGCGCCATCAAGTGGGTAGTGATCAGCGGGATACTCGCTGTAGGCGCCTGGTATCTCTTCTTCCAACAGGGTTGAGAATCACACGCGGATTCGAAGATGCCGTCGTAGGGATCACCCGGCTTGTTGGATCGCGCTCTTCAGCTGGTTGATGTAGTCCTCCCACGACGTCGCCTGTCCTAGATCAACTCTTGTGCCGTCGACCAGGACAGTGGGGGTGCCGCTTATCTGGTCGTCCTCGGCGCGACGCTCGACCCGGGTGACCCAGCCTGCGAAGGTCCCCTCGGTCACACATGTACGGAACTGGTCCATGTCCGCTACGCCGGCGGTCTCCCCGAAGGTGATCAGTTGTTCATCTGTATAGCCGTCGCCCTCATCAGCCGGCTGGTTGGCGAATACCTCAGCGTGGTACGCCGGGAAAACACCCTGGTCCTGAGCGCAGCCGGCAGCATTTGCGGCCCGTGTCGACGAATCGTTGCGGAGGTTGTTGTCGAGGAATGACATTATGTGGTAGACGACCCTGGCGTCGCCATTGTCGATGATCTCTTGCACCGCCGGCCCGATATTGTCCTCGAGCGTTTTGCAGATGGGGCATTGGAAGTCTTCGTAGATATCGACGACGGGCGAGCTGCAGCGCCAACCGGGACTCCGAGGTCACTGTCGATGCCTGCGGGCACCGCAGCGGTCGTGTCCGTCTCGGTTCTGTTGGATGCCCATGCGATGATGCCGGCGACCACAACGATCGCCACTACGGCACCGATCAGAATGTTGCGGGTTCGGCGGCGTCGGGTCGCCTCTTGCTCCGCCAGCTGCTTGGCTTGCCGGGAATCGTTCTTGCTCATGCCGAAGGTTCCTTGTGTATTTCGTTCGGGTAGGTGTCATTCTGGTCGAGCTCATCGGGCGAAGAGACCGGATCGAGCATGCGATCGAGTGCCAGACGGCTTGTCGGGAATCGCGCCAGCCAGATCGCCAGCACGAGAAGTCCTGTGTCTCGCAGTATCTCCGATGTGTATCGCCATGTCTTGCCGGTCGCCAGCACATCTCCGCCGCCGCCAAAGCAGCCGCAATCGATCGAGAGGCCGCGGGCCCAGGCCGAGGCGATACCTGCGATGAACACGATCAGGAGCCCTCCTGTGACCCAGGCGGCCAGCCGGGTTCCGAGACCGAGCAACAGAAGCACACCCACCACGACCTCGAGAAGCGGTAGGCCAAAGGCAACGACATCATCGATGGTTGCTGGCAGAATTCGATAGGCCTGAACGGCTCGAAGCGCTTCGTCTGGCTCGAATAGTTTGAGGATGCCTGCGTAGAACATGACCACGCCGAGCACGAGCCGTGCCAGCGTAGATATCCACGGCATGCGTGGTGAACGCAACATCGTGCTCGATCATCGATGGGAGGCTAGCGAGGTGTCGCGGTATCGACGAGTCGATGCTCACCTGTTCTGCGGAACTTTGCCGGAGACGGGGGAACTGCTGCGATCGCCACTCTATTTGGGGTGCGGGGTTACCCAGTAGCCAGAAGGCGATCCAGCCGACGGCCAGACCGTAGAGACCGGCCACCACATCGTCTGCGGTGACTCCGACGGCGCCGGGGAGACGTTCTGCCTGGGGGACGCCGGGCAACACCTTGTATATGTCGCCGAGCCTGGCAACGACGAGGGCGATCAGCCACGGCCAACCGGTGAGCCCGATCAGTGCAACGAGTGTCCCGGCGACCTCGTCGATCACAACCCAATTCGGGTCGGCATGATCGACGGCGAAGGGCGCGGATGCCCACAGCGACAGACCAATGGCGATGAGGGCGGCCAGCAAGTCGATCCACCATGGTGCGACCACAGCACCAGGCCAATCAGGGCAGCGACCGCAGCTCCGAACGTTCCGGCCCCGGTGTCGGCTTGCCAGAGCTTGCCGGGGATCAGTCCCGAGCCAAATCCGGTTGCGATGAATTTCCGCATGGCACGCAGGCTAACCGCTGGAGATGGTGAATTCACACTTGCCACCGAGTAATCGCACACGTATACTCGTAGACGAGTAAAGCGAGTGTGGAACATGCCAAAGCGACGAAAAGTCAACAATCTGCTGGCGCTAATGGTGCTGGCAACGTTGTCCGAAAGGCCGATGCACCCATATGAGATGGGTCAAGTGTGGCGGCAGCGTGGCAAGGAATCGAGCTGGGACGTCAAGTGGGGATCGCTTTACACCGTTGTCAACAACCTCGAGAAACATGGTCTCATCGAAGCGTCGGGGACGGTAAGGGACGGTAGACGTCCCGAACGCACTGTCTACGCCATCACTCCAGAGGGTCGTGAGGAGATGGAGGATTGGCTCGAGGAACTGGTGAGTGTGCCCGAAACAGAGTTTCCTCGCTTTGCCTCGGCGCTGTCTCTGCTTGCCGTAATACCACCGGATGAGGCCATCGCCTTCCTGGAACGGCGCTTGCAGCGGCTGCGCATGGACACCGCCGGCCGACGCGCCGGTCTTGCTGAGCTCGCCGATGATGTCCCGAGGCTCTTCCTGATCGAGGAGGAGTACTCGTTGGCATTGGCCATGGCAGAGGCGGAATGGCTGCGCGATCTGCTCGAGGAGATCAATGAGGGGGCCTTTCCCGGTATCGAGGAATGGCAGCACTTCCACCAAACGGGTGAGGTGCACCCCGATTTCATGGTGAAGGAGAGAGGAGAATCCCAGTAGGAAGGTAGATCCCGGTGCGGTGCGCCAACACCACACCGGGAGTGTCAACAACGAACCGCGTCGCCAGGGGCTTCACGATCCGAAGTGCTACTTCATCAGGATAGGGTTCCGCCTCCGGGACGCGGTCATTATCCCAGAGGAGGCTGTGATGTATCACACAGCTCATCCGGCCGGTGACCGCGCCATCGAGATCGCAGGCCTGACCAAGACATATCCCAAGGGCGTCACCGCCCTCGATGAGCTAACACTGACTGCCGTGCACGGCGAAGTCTTTGGTCTGCTTGGCCCCAACGGAGCCGGCAAGTCGACGACGATCAAGATCCTGACGACACTCGCAAAACCCGACTCTGGAACCGCCAGGGTCGGTGGGTTTGACGTGGTCGAGCAGGTCAAGCAAGTGAGACGCCTCATCGGCGTCGTGTCCCAGCAGTCCGGCACCGATCCAACAGCGACTGCCGTCGAGAACCTGACCCTGCAGGGCCGGCTCCACGGGCTCACCCGGGAGAATCTCGCTCGGCGTACCGGTGAGTTGCTGGAACGGTTCGATTTGGGTGGGGCCGCCCGTCGCCCGGTGCGGACGTTGTCCGGCGGCATGCGCCGCAGGCTGGACATCGCTATCGGCGTGATCCACCAGCCCGCAGTGCTGTTCCTCGACGAGCCGACCACCGGTCTCGATCCGGAAGCCCGGTCGGCGATGTGGCGGGAGATCGAGAGTCTGTCCGACAACGGTGTGACCGTGTTGCTCACCACTCATTACCTCGACGAGGCCGACCGCCTGGCGGATCGGCTGGCGTTGATCGATGACGGGCGGCTTGTTGCATCGGGCACCCCCGACGAGCTCAAGTCTCAGCTGAGCGGCGACGCCATCCACATCGAGCTTGCGCCGGACGACCGGTCTCCGGACCAGGCGGCCGAGCTGCTGGAGACCATCCCCGATCTGGGGCGCGTCTCGGTCGAGCATCGACGTCTCTCGGCGCGCGTGATCCGCGGTGCCGTCGCTCTGCCTGCGGCTCTGAGTGCACTCGACCGGGCCGGGATCGACGTGGTTTCCGCCACGATCGCCCGGCCGTCACTCGACGATGTGTATTTGCAGCACACCGGGCATTCCTTTGCACGTGCGGAGAGAAAGGACGCAGCATGACTACCACGCAGCTTGGCACGCGAACCGGTCTCGGTCGAGAGACGTGGTGGATGACACAGCGGCGGCTGATGGCGTTCGTCAAGCAGCCGGCGTATCTGTTCATCACGCTGATCCAGCCCGTTGTCTGGTTGTTCCTCTTCGGGAGCCTGTTCGAGAGGATCACCGAGTTGCCCGGATTCGGAACCGGGTCCTATCTCGACTACCTGGTTCCCGGTGTCGTGGTAATGAGCTCGGTGGCGTCGAATATCTGGGCGGGGATGACCATGCTCGAGGAGATCGACCGGGGCACGCTCGACCGGTTCCTGGTGACCCCGATCCATCGCAGCGCCATTCTCAACGGCACTGCAGTCGAGCAGGGTGTTAGCACCGCCATCCAGTCTCTGATCATCGTCTTGCTCGGCTGGGCAGCAGGGGCAACCTATCCAGGAGGATTTGTCGGCGTGGTCGCCCTGATCGGGTTGGCAGTGCTGCTTGGCGCGGTCTTCAGCAGTTTCTCGACGGCGATCGGCATGCTCGCCCGAGAGCGGGAGACGATCATCGGTCTCAGCATGATCACCCTCCTTCCGCTGACGTTCCTCTCGACGGTGTTCATGGCCGCGGATCTGATGCCTTCGTGGATCCGCACGGTTGCGAGATACAACCCGGTGGACTGGGCTGTTGTTGGCGCGCGTGAGGCTCTCGGCGGCGCTCCCGATTGGGGCAGCGTTGCGCTACGAGCCCTCTCGCTCGCACTCCTGGGTGCCGTGATGATGGTGCTGGCGGTCCGATCCTTCCGCACCTACCAGCGGACGGTCTAGAAAAGCGAGGCGGGGTTTGGGGCCTCGTGCCCCGACCCCGCCGGGCTGACCGGCCGGACGGGTGGCCTCGCCGGCCACGGATCCCCGACGGTCTTCGGGTCGATGTAGCTCGATAGAGTGGCTTCGATTTCCGTAGAGAGGACCTCATGCGCCCCGACCAACTCGGCGACTATGCCACCCCGTCAGACCCCCGGCTGCACCCGGACGCCACCCGCATTGCTTTCGTCGTCACCCGGATGGACCTCGAAGAGGACAAATACATCAAGAGGATCTGGCTGTGGGACGGGGCAAAGGCACGGCCGATCACCTCGGGGCCGACCGACATGGCGCCGCGTTGGTCGCCCGACGGCACCGCTCTTGCCTTTCTTCGTAAGACCGAACAGGACGATGCCAAACCGCAGGTGGCCCTGCTCGATCTGGCCGGGGGAGAGGCCGAGATCCTCACAGACTTCGAGCTGGGTGTCGCTGAATTTGCGTGGTCGCCCGACGGCAGCCGCATCGCGGTGATCGCACCGGAGTGGGCCCCGGAACTCGCCGACGTCGACGAGGATGAGCGGAAACGAGCGCCACGGCGGGTAACCCGGTTCCCCTACCGTTTCGACAACCTCGGCTGGGTTGGTGACCACCGGCAGCATATCCACGTCGTCGATGCCGTCTCCGGCGAGCAGACCAGAATCACCGCAGGGGAGTACGACGAGGACGGCATCGTGTGGCACCCGTCCGGGGAGACTCTGGCGTTCACATCGTCCCGCCATGAGCGGCGAGGTCTGGAACCGGGGTCGCAGGTGTGGACCATCCCGGCCGCCGGAGGCGAGCCTAGGGCTCGCACCGGGCTCGGTCTCTGGGACCGGATCTCCTATGACCCTTCCGGCAATCTCTACGTCACCGGGATTCTCGACAACTGGGGTCATCCGGACGTCAATCCTCTCTATCGCATCGAGGACGATGGCACACTGGTCAACCTCACCGGCCATCTCGACCGCAATATCTCGCCACACGCTCCGCTGGTTCGGCCGGGTGGCCCGCAATGGCTCGAAGACGGCAGCGCGGTGGTCACAGTTGAGGATTCGGGCTGTGTCACGCTCGTCGCGATGACAGCAGACGGGGCTACGAGCAAGTTGCTCGGTGGGGAGCGGGCGATAACCGGGGCGAGCCCGAACGCTGACGGCACCAGGGTTGCGTTCGTCGCCACGTCACCGACGAACCCGGGTGAGCTCTACCTGTTGGAGGACGGTGTCGAGACGCAACTCACCAGCCTCAACGACGGCTTCGCCGAAGCAGCAGAGCTGGCGGCGGCACGGCGTTTCGTCATCAGCCACGACGGTGTCGAAATCGAAGGGTGGGTTTACCTGCCGCCGGGTGAGGAGAAGGTCCCGGTTCTGTTCAATATCCACGGTGGTCCCGCATCGGCATACGGCAACTGGTTCTTCGACGAGTTCCAGGTCTTCGTCGGCGCCGGCTACGGCGTGGTTGCCATCAACCCCCGTGGCTCGCAAGGCTACGGGTCGGATCATGTGCGTTCGATCGTCGGCACCTGGCATGAGAAAGACTCGCCGGATATGGTCGACCTGCTGGCCGCCATGGACGCCGCGGCCGCCCAATTCCCCCGTCTCGACCTGGAGAGGATGGGTGTGATGGGCGGTTCATACGGCGGGTATGCAACGGCTCGGGTGATTGCACGTGACCATCGCTACAAGTCCGCGGTTGCCGAGCGCGGGCTGTACACGTTCACCTCGTTCAGCGGGACGTCCGACATAGGGCCATGGTTCTCCCGTATGTACCTGGGAGATGGCCTCGACGATCTCGAGACGACATGGAAGTCGGGGCCGTTGGCGGAGGCAGACGCCGTCACCACTCCAACTTTGATAGTGCATTCGGAAGGCGACTTTCGTACCCCCATCGAGCAGGGGGAGCAGTTCTTCGTGAAGCTTCTGCTCAACGGAGTGCCTACCGAGATGGTGAGATTCCCTGCCCCGGAAGGTCATGAATTGTCGCGTGGCGGTAAGCCGAAGCACCGGGTTGACCGCTTCGAGGCGATCCTCGAATGGCACGACCGCTATCTGAAGTAGGGCACGGCCGGGCTTTTTCAGCCCACGTTTGATCGGCTGTGGCAAGATAGGCCTATGGAAGCCACCAAATACATCTGGTTCGACGGCGAGATGGTCCCCTGGGACGATGCCAACGTTCATGTGCTCTCACATTCCCTGCACTACGGTTCCGGGGTTTTCGAGGGCATCCGCGCCTACGAGACTCCGGAGGGCACCGAGGTATTTCGCCTGACCGATCACATGGCCCGGCTGCACAATTCGGCCAAGGCCTACATGATGAAGCTCGATTGGTCGGTCGAGGAGCTCGTCGAAGCGGCCAAAGAGACCCTGCGAGTCAACGAGCTCGAGGCGGGCTATGTGCGGCCTATCTCCTTCCTCGAGCTGGGCTCGATCGGCCTCAACCCTGCTGGCGCCACGGTGCGCACGGCGATCGTCGTGTGGAGGTGGGGCGCCTACCTGGGTGAGGATGGTGTTCGCAACGGGATTCGTGTGCGCGTGTCTTCATGGCGGCGTTTTCCCAACTCTTCGTTCCCGAACGCCAAGGCCACGGGAACTTACATCAATAGCATCCTCGCCAAGATGGAGGCGGTCTCGGCAGGCTACGACGAGGCGCTCATGCTCAATCAGGACGGTGCAGTCAGTGAGGGGAGCGGCGAGAACCTGTTCCTGGTCAAAGACGGTGTCGTCTATACCCCGCCGATCTCGGTTGGCTGCCTCGACGGGCTCACCAGGGATGCTGTGATGACTCTCCTCTCCGAAGAGGGCTACGAGATAGTCGAGAAGATTCTCGATCGGTCCGACCTCTATTACGGCGACGAGGTTTTCTTCACGGGAACAGCAGCCGAGGTGACCCCGGTCCGAGAAATCGACGATCGAGCAGTAGGCGATGGTAAGCCGGGTCCGGTTACCCGCAAGGCACAGGCACTCTACGCCGATCTAGTGACCGGCAAACTCGGTCGTCATCGGGGATGGCTCGAGTTCATCTAGCGGCCGTCACCGTAGCTGAATGACCGCCTGCCGGCGGTAGCATTGCGGTGCAACTCGGAAGGACAACGTGGGACAACAGCCGAACATCGAGCTCGAGATATCTGACCTGCCCCGGCCACGCCGCAAGCCGGATCCGGCGCGAAGCTGGGTTCCGGATCGCCCTGGTGAATTGGGCCGCCCCGAAGACATGGACCTGGGCACAGGGTTCGGCAGAACAGGCCCAGACTCGGGGTACGCCCTCTCGTTGATTGCGTCCCGGCCGTTGGAGCTTGCCGACGGTGAGCATCGATCGAATCTCGATGTCGGGCTCGCCGCAGTGGTGTCCGCCAGGGCGTCGCTGTTCGGGCGAGCGCCTACGGGCAAAGACGTCGATCTGGCGCTTGTCCTGCTGGGATTGGATTCGGGCATCCCCGACGGGCTTCGCACCGACCTGGCAGCGAAGCGCAAGAAGTGGTTTGCCGCGGCGGCGCACAATCCGCACAACCTCTACTCCTTCGTGTCTCTGCTCGACACGGATGTGTTGAAGTTGACCGCCGACGAGGCACGCAGCCGTATGGCTTCGGGCACGTCACTCATTGCAGACTGACCGGGAGTTCATATGAAGATCGTTCGTGTCGACAGCGACGTCGACGACATCACTTATGGTTCGGTCGAGCCGGAGGGTATTCGCCTCCATCTCGGCACACCGCTCGTTGCATGGGAGCCGACCGAGATTGTTGTCCCCTGGGATCGCGCCCGTCTGCTGGCCCCGGTGATCCCCAGCAAGGTGGTTGCCGTGGGGCGCAACTATGTGGACCATGCCGCGGAGCTGGACAATGAGATCCCGGAGAACCCGATGATCTTTCTCAAGCCGCCGACGTCCGTCATTGGCCCGCTGCAAGCGATTCGTTATCCAAGCGATAGCGAGAATGTGCATCACGAAGCCGAGCTGGCGGTTGTTGTCGGCAAGGTTGCCCGGGATGTTCGTATCGAGGATGCCGGCATGTACATCCTCGGCTACACCGCAGCCAACGATGTCACTGCCCGAGACCTGCAACGTTCCGACGGCCAGTGGACCAGGGCCAAGGGGTTCGACACGTTCTGTCCGCTGGGGCCCGCCATCGACACTGATCTAGATCCGCTCGAGGGTCTCCAGATCACCTGTCGGGTCAACGGCGACCTCCGTCAATCAGGGTCGACTGCCGATATGGTCTTCGGCGTTTCCGAGCTGCTGTCGTACGTGAGCCACGTGATGACGTTGCTGCCCGGTGATGTGATCCTGACCGGGACGCCTGCCGGCGTGGGTCCGATCGTGCCGGGTGACAAAGTCGAAGTCGAGATCGAGGGCATCGGGGTGTTGATGAACCCGGTTGTCGCCCGATCGGGTGGAGGAACCAGATGAGCGTTCGAGTCAGATTCGCCCCTTCGCCCACCGGGTATCTGCACGTTGGTGGTGGTCGCACCGCTCTCTACAACTACCTGTTCGCCAGGAACAACGGAGGCACGTTCATCCTGCGCAGCGACGACACGGACGAGGCCCGCAGCACAGACGAGTTCCGTGAGGACATCCTCGAGAGCATGCGCTGGCTGGGCCTGGATTGGGACGAAGGGATCGAGGTCGGTGGGCCGATGGGCAGCTACCGGCAGAGTGAGCGTCTTGCCCGGTACGAGGAAGTGGTCGCACGCCTGGTTGCCGACGACAGGGCCTATTACAGCTTTGCCACGTCGGAGCAGCTCGACGAGTTCCGCAAGGAGACCCAGAAGGCCGGGTTGCCTCCGGCCTACGACGGACGATTCGAGCCCGGTGCCGATGAGGCGAAGGCGCGGGTGGAAGCGGGGGAGCCGGCGACGGTTCGTTTCAAGGTGCCTAGACCGGGGGAGACGGTGTTCGACGATGTCGTACGGGGCACCGTCACGTTCGATCACAAGCAGGTGGAAGACTTCGTGATCCTGCGGTCCAACGGGACGCCGACCTATCACCTGGCGAGCACCGTTGACGACGTCGATTTTGAGATTACCCACGTGATCCGCGGTGAGGACTTGCTGTCATCGACCCCGAAACACATCCTGATCACCGAAGCGATGGGAGCCGGGCGGGCGACGTATGCGCATCTGTCGCTACTGATGGGCCCCGACGGGAAGAAGCTGTCCAAGCGCCACGGCCACACGGCATTGAAGGCATACCGCGATGAGGGCTATCTCGCCGAAGCGATGGTCAACTATCTGGCGTTGCTGGGATGGTCACCGGGTGAGGACGAGACAATCGTCACCCTCAGCGACATGATCGACCGTTTCGACCTGGGCACGGTGTCCAGGAACCCGGCGATCTTTGACACCGACAAGCTGGAGTGGATGAACGGTGTCTATGTCAGGGAGATGGACGCTGACGGGTTTGTTGCTGCGGTGCGTCCGCTGGTCGAGGGAAGCCTGGGACGAGACTTGGGTAGTGCCGAGGTAGAAACACTTCGTGAGATTGCCCCGCTGGTACAGGAGCGGACGAAGCTGTTGACCGAGGTGGCGCCGCAGGTTGCGGTTCTTGTTTGGCGACATCGAGTACGACGAGACGTCGTGGGACAAAGTGATGACCAAGGAAGGCGCTGCCGAGGCGGTCGTCGGTGCCCGGGATAGGCTCGCCGATGTCGAGGATTGGTCGACGGAGTCAGTCGAGGCCACTCTGCGGGGGATGCTCGAGGACCTGGGTTTGTCTGCGCGCAAAGGTCTCCAGCCGCTGCGGGTAGCGATCTCCGGATCGTCTGTGAGCCCGCCACTCTTCGAGTCGATTTCTGCCCTCGGCAGGGATCGAACCGTTGAGAGATTGGCTACAGCGGCGGCCAGGATGGCGTGAACGCGAGGGTGGCGCTCAGGTTGCCATTCTCCCTGGTTGTCCCTAACCTTCCGTCGCTCCTTTCGGGGGTGGTGTAATTGGCAACACAGCAGGTTCTGGTCCTGTAGTTGGGGGTTCAAGTCCTCCCCCCCGAGCGAAGATCTGGTTCAATGGATCAGGTCACATACGGCCCCGTCGTCTAGAGGCCTAGGACGCCGCCCTCTCAAGGCGGTAACGGCAGTTCGAATCTGCTCGGGGCTACGCCGGACTTGCTTTTGGCAAGTCCAATAGAACAAACCCCTCGCTCTTGCGAGGGGTTTCTTCATCCGTCGGAACCCGTTTCTGTAGGGGTTTCTGCGCGTCAGAGCCCGATGCCGGGAGGGTCCCGATTCCGCTCGGGTCGCGCTGGGGGCGCGGCAGATCGGGCTCTGGCTTCGAGGTGGAGGGCGATCTGGTCATCGAGGCCGTCCATAAGGTGCCCGTACCGGTCCATGGTCACTGCGATCGATCCGTGCCCAAGCCGAGTCTGGATTGCCTTTGGATGCTCACCGTCGGCGATGAGCCAGGCGGCGTGAGTGTGGCGCAGATCATGTACCCGACAAGGCGGACCGACGGATTCAGCGACAGCGTTGCGCCAGATCCGTCCGAAGGATCCGCGGCGGAGCAGTGCTCCCTGTTCGGTGGTCCACACCATGTCGTCGACAGGCGGATGTGTCTCGAGATGCCGTGCCAGTGTTTCTGCGACGAAGCGGGGGAGCGTGATAGTTCGTTCCGAGGCTTTCGACTTGGGCGGACCCAATGTCGGCTCCTGGCCGGTTGCCTCGACGAGCGTTGAGCGTACCGTCAGCCGTCGACGGAGTAGGTCGAGATCCGTGACACGGAGCCCGGCCAGCTCGCCCCACCTCAGTCCGGTGTAGGCCGCCACGATGACCAACGAGCCGTACCGATCGGGCAACGCCGAGGCGAGTTCGGCGACCTCGTTCTCATCGAGCACCCGCATCCTCGTTGGGCGACTTCGTGGCAGCGATACCCCGTCGGCGGGTGAAGAAGCGATGCGGCGGTCCCGGACTGCCTGGTTGAGGGTGAGCCGAACCCACCGCATCGTGCGAGCGACGGTCTCGGGTGCGTACCGGCCGGCAAGCTCGGTGGTCAGCTTGCGGATCAGGTCGGGAGTCAAGCGCATGAGCTGCACATCACCGATCAAGCCTTCGACACGTTCGTGACAACGCAGGTCCGTCTCGACGGTACGGGCAGCGAGATGCCCGCGGCCGGCGAGGAGCTGCTCGGAGTAGTCGGCCCACGGGATTCGCCCCAGCTCCGGCTTCACCCATGCTGCCTGATCGATCTTGCTTTGCTGGTCGGTCAGCCAACGCTGGGCACTGACCTTGGTTGCGAAGCTCCTCGATCGTACGAGGCCGTCGGGTCCGCGGTACCGGGCACGCCACCGCAATCCTCGGTCGCCTCGGTCTTCGATCCAACCTGCTCTGGCCACTGTTCCGCCTGGTCGCTGACGGTCATCGTGACCCGGGACCCTCTGACCAGGGTCTCACCAGAGTCTCATCAGCCCTCTGACCAGAGTCTCATGACGGCAATTGGCAGACTCTGTTTGCTCCGGGATCGGTGACAGATCGTTCCGGACACATCTGTGACAGTGTTCCGGGAAGATGTGTGACACCGCTGATCTGAGCGTTCCCGCGCTGGAAGAGCTGTTCGAGTTGGGCGCTGGCGGCCGTCCGCGCATGCTGCCGCGGTGTATCCAAGTCCCGGGCTGGCGATCCCAGGTTCGAATGAGACTCCAGTGAGAGGGTCCTTCCTCAACATGAACGACATAGCCAACTTCCAGAGGAGGAACCCATGTCTCAGGAAGAACTGCAGCTCGGTACTCACGTCGACAGCGCATCTGAGATCGCGCTCGCGATTCGCGCCGTACCTGTCACAAACACCACACGCACTTGCAACACGTTGCTGATGTACACATGTAGATGCCGGAGGCGGTGATGGACCTTGATCGTGGCGAGCTCGGCGAGGATCGACCGGCGGCTGCTCGCCGGTCTGGGACGGGACGAGACGTACCAGATGGTGCGGGTGCCGGTGTCGCCGGCGAAGTGGTCGACGTGGAAACGCTATTGCGGCGCTGCTGGGATCTCGATGGGTCGAGCCATCGTCGCTCTGATCGACCGGGAGCTGGCAAGTGTGGTTGATGACCCCGGTGGTGACGGATTCTCCGGTGTTGGCGCAACGAGTACGCGAGCAGCTGGCTCGGCCGCGAGGCTGCGGCTGCGGGTCGGGAACGGGCAGTGGCGGTCAGCTGAGAAGAGGCTCCGCAGTAGAAGTGAGCAGCTTCGTCGCTGGGAAGCCGAGCTTCAGACATTGGCGCAGCGAGTCGAGTTGGCATCGAAGCTGGCCGCACAGGGTCGGGACGACGGTCCGAAGGTGGGTCGCAATGACCGTTGTCCGTGCGGGTCCGGACTCAAGTACAAGCACTGTCACGGCTTTCCTGCTCGACCACCCAGCGTTGTTTCCAGATAACGGGAATACGGGGATATTGCC
>CAVSWM010000022.1:0-7231 GCA_963731695.1 uncultured bacterium
CAGTCGAGGCTCCGGCTCCCGCTGCTGCGTCTGCCCCCGCCGCGGAATCGGCGGGTGGCAAGCAACTCCCCGAAGCTCTGCTGCGCCGTTCTGCGGAGGCGAGGGCAAAGCGTGAAGGTAGGTCGGTGGAAGAGGTCATGGCCGAGATGACCGGCGGCGGTGAATCAGCTGCCCCGGCTCCTGCTGCTGCGTCTGCCCCTGCCGCGGAATCGGCGGGTGGCAAGCAACTCCCCGAAGCTCTGCTGCGCCGTTCGGCGGCAGCCAAGGCAAAGCGTGAGGGTCGACCTCTCGATGAAGTTCTTGTGGAGATGGGGCTGAGTCCGGATGGAGCAACGAGCGAGGCTCCGGCCGCAAAGCCGGCCGGAGCCCCCGCTCCCGTGGCGGACACAACCACATCCGATAGCGAGGAGCCGCAACCGGAGGCGGTTGTCGATGCTCGAGCCCGTGGACCGGCCCGAGCCTGTCTTTGCGGGTTTCCCGCGCTGGCTTGCTGCCTCGTTCATCATCATCCCGTTGTTTGCGTTGCTCTACGCCGGCTTCGCCCCGAACGGGCCGGACTGTGGCACCTCCGGCAAACTGGCGATCAATCCGATTAGCGGCGAAGCCGAATCCTGTGGTGGCGCCGGCAGCGTCTACTTCAGCATCGGCCAGGGCATCTTCACCGGCCAGTGTGCGGCGTGCCACAGCGCCGACGGCTCCGGTGGTGTGGGCCCGGCGCTCGCTGGTGGTGCCGTGTTGCAGACATTCTCGGCCTGTACCGATCAAATCCAGTGGGTGACGCTCGGCTCGAACAACTGGCCCGATGCGACATACGGTGACACCAACAAGCCGGTGCTCGGAACGGGGGTGGCCATGCCTGGCTACGACGGAAATCTCAGCGCCGAGGAGATCGCGTCGGTCGTTTTGTATGAGCGTGTCTCTTTCGGCGGCGCCGACCCCATCACCGAGGAAGCATCCTGCGGCCTCGGAGCCACCGCCGGCGGCTGAACCTCGTTCTTGCGTAGCGGGGTACGCCATAGCGTACGGAGCTACGCACGAACCGAGTAGCCTCGCTGGCTCATGACGAATCCTGATGTTCTCGTTGTTGGTGGTGGTCCCGGGGGTGCGGCGGCCGGCTATTGGCTCGCCCGTAGTGGCCTGTCGGCCATGGTCGTGGAGAAGAAGAACTACCCGCGCGAGAAGGCATGCGGCGACGGTCTCACCCCACGTGCCATCAAGCAACTGCTCGATATGGGGTTTGACTTCGACAGTCGCCATCGGATCGTCGGGCTCCGCGCCTATACCGGTGATATCCGGCTCGAGATGCCCTGGCCCGAGCATTCCATCTATCCAAACTGGGGTGCGGTGGTGCGCCGCTCGGATCTCGACATGCAGGTTGCGGCTCTGGCCGAGCAGCAGGGCGCCGTCATCGCCTCAGGTGTGGAAGCGGTCCCCAACATCGATTCCGGCGACCTCACCTCGGTCACGCTGAAGCGCAAGGGACACGACGACGAGATCGTCACCCCGAAGTACGTGGTTGTTGCCGATGGGTCGCTATCCCGGTTTGGTCGCAAACTTGGCATGCAGCGTCGCAAGGACTACCCATTCGGGTTGGCGGTTCGTGGCTATTGGAAATCCCCCAACTCCCGTGACGAATACATCGAGAGCCAGCTCGACATCAAGGATCGGGAAGGCAAATCCATGCCGGGTTATGGCTGGGTGTTCCCTCTCGGTGACGGCGAGATCAATATCGGTGCGGGTGTTGTCTCCTCGTTCAAGGGGTGGAAGGGGCTCAACACATCCGACCTCCTCGAGGCATACGTTGCCGGTCTTCCCGGCTATTGGGAATTGACCGAGGACTCGCTGGTGCGGGCGCCGATCGGTGGCAAGTTGCCGATGTCGCTATCGGTCGGGCCCAAGTTCGGTCGCAACTGGGTGGCGGTCGGCGACGCCATCGGAGCGGTCAACCCATTCAATGGTGAAGGTATCGACTACGCCTATGAAACCGGGCGAATGGCTGCGGGATACATTGCAGATGCGATCGCGACCGGCAACCCGGCAGAGCTCCAGGGGTACACCCAGGAGCTTGACGACATCTTCACCGACTACCAGCGGGTGGCTCGTCGCTTTGTCATGGTCATCGGGCATCCGACCATGATGAAGACCTTCACCTACCTGGGGATGCGGTCGCGGCCTCTCATGGAGTGGGCGCTGAAGGTTATGGCCAACCTGCTCGAGCCGGAGGAGCGGGGACTGTCGGAGCGGATCTACGGTGCTATCGAGCGTATTGTGAAGATCGCCCCCGATCCGCTGCTCAAGTAGCGGATCAACCCCCTTCGGCTTTCAGCGGCTTCCCAGTCTGCAGTATTCGATCGCGTTGCCCTGCTTGCCGGAGATCTCGATCGCTTCGGTGTGGCGCAAGCAGTACACCATCTGTTGTGCGACCCTTTGCGAACAACCGGCGAGCTCGCTCACATCGGCTGTGGTGAATCGGTCGGGGAGTCCCCGGGCAACATCGCCGCCAGGTCGTGTGGGTCGAGAATCTCGACGGTCTCTTCGACCCCGGTGAGTCTGCGCTCCTGAACCACCCAGCCCTTGCGGCGCCAGGCCCGGTCCGGGTCGTGCTTGCGGTACTCGTCCTCGGTGATCATGACCACCCTGATGTGGAGACCGGGGTGGTCGAGAACCTCTGTGATGTAGACGAGCTCGGCGAAGACATCCGTTGGGTTGCCCCGTTTGGGGGACTTGCGTCTGCCGATGACCTCACCGTCGTCGTTGAGCCGGACGATTGTCTTGGTGGCGGGAATTGGGTGAACCACCTGCACCCGGTATCCCAGATCGAGCAGACGGCGCAGCTTCTTACGCATCGACGAGAAGCCGCTGGTCTGGACTTCGATCAGCAGGTCGTCGCGAACGACATCGATGACGTAGCGATCGACCCGCACCTCAAAACGGTCTCCCGGCTCTGCACACCATTGTTTCAACGATGCGTGCAGCGGTTTCTCGCGCAGCGTACCGATGTGGGGTGAGGGAGTTGTCACCGGCCGATCGTAACCCGGTGGGTCGATGCAGGAGGGGATCTGGTGGCCGGGCCGATCAGTTACTGTCCTTCGGATGCCCGAGTTTGCCGTCTCCGCTTTTCTATCTTTCCTGGTGATCGTCGACCCGCTGGGCCTGGCGCCGTTGTTCATGTCGATCTCCGCCGGGCGCCCGGATACCGAACAACATCGGATTGCCCGCAACGCCGTCCTGATCGCGGGTGTGGTGATCATCCTGTTTGGGATGGGCGGGCGGTCATTGCTCGGCTATCTGGGCGTCAGCATCGATGCTCTGCGGATCGCTGGTGGTGTGTTGCTGTTCAAGCTCGCCTTCGACATGATCCTCGCCCATCGGGAGCGCACCACGGCCGAGGAGCAGACCGAAGCGGGCTCTCGCCCCGACATCACCGTATTTCCGTTGGCGATCCCGCTACTCGCCGGGCCCGGAGCATTTGCGACGGTGCTGGTGTTTGTTGCCCGCGCCGATGGCAAAGCCGACTATCTCGCAGTTCTTTTTGGCTGCATCATCCTCGTCCTCGCCTTGTCATGGATGACGCTGCGTCTGGCTGGAGGTGTCACAAGGATCCTGGGTCACACGGGGATCAACGTCATTACCCGGGTGTTCGGCATCGTGCTTGCCGCGCTCGCCGTACAGCTCGTTGCCGACGGTGTTATTGCCATGTGGCGAGGCTGAGCGCGTTCAATCCCGCCCGGCAACGTCGGGGAGGTCTGTCTCGATGTTGCGGAGACGCTCCCTCGACCATCCCAGGACGGCCAGCGCCATTGTCCCGATTCCTGCGACGACGTAGAGCAACCCGATGCCACGCCCGGGGCCGACCCCGATTACTGCTCCGACGGTGTCGGCCAGTCCACCGCCTTCTGCCATGAGCGGCTCAAAACTATGATCGGCGAGCGGGCCGGCGAGCAGGATGGCCAGCGGCGATACCCCCTGGGCGATCATGCGCCGGAACGAGAACACGCGTCCCTGGACGCCTTCTTCGACCTTGGTTTGCCAGATGACGAGGCTGGCGCTTTGCACTATCGGATTGAGCATTAGCAGCAGCACCGTGGCGGCACCGATGACCCACAGTGATGGCCTGCTGCCCTGGGCGATCAGGAGCGCGCCGATGGCGAAGATCCCGATCATGATGGTTCTCATCAGGCGCTTCGGCTCGCCGTATGCACTGACGGTGAGGCTGCCGACGATCACTCCGATGCCTGCCAGCGACAGGATCGTTCCGGCCGCCGCTTCGCTCGAGAACGACACGATCAGCGGGATAATCAGAACATTGGTCATCGACAGCATGAAGTTGACGCCGCTGTATAGCCACAGCAACCCGAAGAGGCCGGATCTCTCTTTCAGGTACCGCCATGCAAACACGGCGTCGCTGCGGACCGACCGACGGCCGGTGTCTTCCGACTTGTATGGAGGGAAGCGGACGGCTGCCAGCGTTCCGATCCCTGCGAGGAATGTGACGAAGTCTGCCAACAGGACGGCGCCGAGACCCGAGAAGGCCAGCAGCGTTCCGGCGAGGGCCGGGGCGAGAACGATCGATACTCCCTGATTGAGTTGCACGAGCCCATTGGCGCGGGCAAGCCGATCACGCGGGACGAGGACCGGGATGGAGGCTTGCCACGCAGGCTCCTGGAACGTGTTTGCGACGGAATCGGCTACCGCGGCGATGTAGACATGCCAGATCTCGAGGTTGCCCGTAGCAAATGCCACGAACAGGGCGATAGTCGTGACGCCGCCGAGAGTGTCGGCTCCGAGCATCAACAGCCGTCGGTCGACGCGGTCGGTTGCTGATCCGGCTACGGGAGCGAGCAGAACCGCCGGGAGAGTGCCGGCCAGCGCTACGAAGGCGAGTCGGGTCACCGAGCCGGTCTCGACGTAAACCCAGATCTGGAGCCCGAATGACAACATCGTCGTGCCGGTGATCGACACAAGCTGTCCCGCCCAGACTACGAAGAAGGATCGCAGCGAAGCGCGCCCACGTGTCTCCGACTCGGTCATCGCACGGACTCTACCGGCCGCTCAACACGGCCGGATCAGATGGGGCAGCGGTCTCGTGGACAGTCAATGCTGAGCAGTTTCGGGCCGTCTGAAGATGGGTGAGAGATCGGGGGTCGTCGATGGGATCCAGGTAGTCGGCAACGGCGAACTCGCCCCGGCCGCACGGTGCAGAAACGCGGCCATTTGTTCACGCGTCACGGTGTCCTTCGGGCAGAACATGTCGTTGGTCGGTGGATTGCAGCCGCGGGTTATGCCGGCTGCGGCGAGTCTCTCGATATCGGTCTCGAAGACCGATCCGTCGTCGTCACGAAAGTCGACGCCATCGGCATTCGCTAGTTTCAGGGCTCTGCTCAGGAACGCGGCCATTTGTTCGCGTGTCACCGCGTCGTTCGGGCAGAACATGTTGTTGGTCGGTGGATTGCAGCCGCGGGTTATGCCGGCTGCGGCGAGTCTCTCGATATCGGTCTCGAAGACCGATCCGTCGTCATCCACGAAATCAGTGGTACCGGTGTCGGTCAGGCCGAGGTATCGGACGAGGAAGGCCGCCATCTGCCCTCGGGTGACCTCGTCGGTCGGACAGAAGAGATCATTGATCGGCGGAGAGCAGCCGCGGGTCACCCCAGCATCCGCCAACCACACGATGTCATCGGCAAAGATCGAGCTGCCCAGGTCGAGGAATGGTGGACCCCAGACGAAGGATGCCTTTCCACCGTCTAGTGCCTCCACCGTCACAATCACATCATCCCGACCGCCGATATGGATCGATCTGACGCATGGCGTTCCGACTGCGGAGCACGATCCGAGTCGGCGCTCGTTCCAGATGACTTGCATGTCGTCGATCTCCCCAGGAAGCAGTGAGGGCTCCAGCGCAAATCCAATCGATTGGGGGCCTGCGGCTGGATCGGCGTCGAGGATCACGATCGCACCCAATGGGAAGTGTGTGAACCCGGCGAGTGGATTGGTCTCCAACGTTGTACCGACTGAGGATGCCGCCTGAGTCTCGATATAGGTGGATATCTCGAGCGGTTCCAGTGGTGTAGCGCCGTCATGCTCCCGGTCCGTTGTCAGTTCTCGGGCGCCATCCCACGTCCATGGGGCGACGTCGAGACCGCTTGCCTTGCCGCGGCTGACCATGAAGTCGAACCCGCCTTGGTTCGATCCGTCGAGTGTCACGATCGTCGCCTGGGAACGCTCGGGGGTATCACCAAGCCAGGTACCGTTGTACTCGAGCCAAGGCGCATGGTCTGACGTGGGCACTGTCACCACGGCCGTATACCTCCCCGTCGCAGTCCCGGTGGTGACGTACCACCCGAGCTGGTCGGTCGTCGCTGTGATCGTGGGAACCGTGCCGTGGTCGTCCGCCGGGACAAATGAGACAACCGCGCCTTCGATTGCGTATCCATTGGTATCAACGACTCGCCCGCTCAAAGCTGGCGGCCGGTCCAAGGCGATCCAGCCGAGATCGAACCGGTCGTAGGCATCGACATTCCACGTTTCCGGCACGCCCGGATTGTTGGGATCCGCCAGGTATAGGGACTCATAGCCATCCCAGCTGGCGTGGGGTTCCAGCCGGATGAGGATGTCGTTTCCAACTCGAGTAATCCCGAAGCTGCCGTCTTGGCGTACTTCCGCCGAAGAGAGGAATGGACCCTCCCTGGCAACGACGATCCATCCGTATCCGGGTACTTCTCCTGAGGGATCGTAGACAGCACCGACAAAGCCGCCGCGAAGTGTCATGGCTGCATGGGCGATGAAGTGCGACCCTTTGGCGACGGTAACGGTGACGGCATCGTTGATTGATGACGCCGACGGGTACCACTCGGTGAGATGGTCGAGAGAGACACCGCTGCATCCGTCGTCGAATTTGATGTAGACCGGTGTGTCGATTGGTGCGGCGATCTGGTACCGACCGTCCCGACCCGTGCACGTCTCACGGATTCGTTCCTCCGTCGCCGGATCAACCAAAACGACACGCTTGCGGTAGAGCGGATAGCCACCGTAGTCCTCGACTACCTGGCCGGTGATGAGCGCCTGGCCCTTCATTTCGAGAAAGATCGTGAGATCGCTGTGTGCTGCTTCCCAGTCGGACTCGGAGCTGGGAGGGGAGATCTCGACGTCGGCGAACGTGCTCGATGAGTAGATGCCTGCTCCGCAATCGTCGATGGTGACGTCGTAAGTGCCGTACGGAAGACCATCAATC
>CAVSWM010000023.1:0-82499 GCA_963731695.1 uncultured bacterium
AGAGCACCCGGCCCTGGACACCAGGAACGATTGCCTCGACGGGTCGAACGAAATCCATATCCACACCATATCAAATACTCGTCATAAATCGAACAATTGTTTCTTTCACGCAATAGAAATCCCCGGCGTCTCGGGCGTCTGCATCCGCCGATGCACAGCATCCAGACAACCAGCATGCTCCTCAGCGGCAGAGGGAAACAGATGCCCATACCCATGAGCTGGATCGAGAAGTGGCCGAGCTGCACCGGCGCGCTGCCAAAGCCATGTTCGGCCGCAGCTGTATGTCAGCACGCGCTTTCGTCTGCGGCCAGTAGCCAATGGGTGGGGTATCCGGCAAGGTCTGCCGCGATGTGGGGTTGGCCTGTGGACACGTTGATTGCTCGCACGGTTGTTCCAGTGTCGGTGTCGACGATGAAGACAAGCTGGTCGGTGTCGGTCCAGCCGATAGCGTGTGGGAATTGGAGGTCGGCCATGCGGTGCAAGACGACCCCGGTGTTGACTTCCATGATGTAGGCGTCTCCGGTCACTCCAACCACCGCGAACGTAATGCTGGTCTGGCGATAGGCACGCCTCGATGTTGAGCCGGTCACCCCCGGCGACCACGCCAGGGAGGCCGAGATAGTCGCCTGTGGTGAAATCCAGAACTCTGACGTAGTCCTGTTCGACGATCACAGCCACACCCCCGGATGCTGCGATCAGGTGGCTCTTGTCGGGATTGTCAAGAGCGATCGGGTCGAGACCTCCGCCCGGCGTCCAGTATGCGATCGGGCCGTAGGCGGCCTCGTCGATTGGTCTGACGATGAGACCGTCGGCGGCTGCTGCGAGCGGCCAATCGAAAACGGTGCCGACCTCGACACGGTCACCGACGTCTTGGGTTGCGACATCGACAGGCGCCACCCATTCAACTCCTCGACCAATGAGCCAGATCTGTCCGGGGGTCGCTGCTGGGAGGATGAAACTCGCATCTATCAACTGCTCAGGGCTCCCGAGTAGATCGGCGTCAACCAGGTAGCCCGATTGGCCATCGGCAAAGACAATCTTCCCCCCGGTCATCAACAGCGGATATGGGTGGTCGCCCGGTGCGAACGGCACATCGTCGCGGCGGACAACACTCCCACCCGGGCGCAGCACATACAACAGGCCGCTGCCCGCCCCGCCCGGCGACGGGGTCAAGGCCACCGCCCCCAGCAGGTTGTCTGCACCGTCTCCGGGCACGACGTTCGGCTCTCCCAACGTGACGGGCAGAGATGTTTTCGTAATGACCGTCGAGGTGGCTGCCGTTGTTGTTGACGAGGCCACCGTTCCGACACTTGTGGTTGGCTCTGTCGGAGGTACAGAAGAGCTGGACAGTTCATCACCTCCGGAAGCTCCGACGCTCGAAAGGACCAACGCACCTACAGCCCCGAGCACAACACCGGCGACGGTCAGCAACCACGGCCATCGATGTGGCGGGCCTAGGCGTGTCTGATCCGGGTTGCCATCCAAGATACGGACCTTGCCCTCGCCCATCCACAGATCCTAAAGACCCGGCAGCAAACACCACGACGGTCCGGCCTGCAAAGCAGGTCCTGCAGCCCGCAAGCTCCAATAGTCCCAGCACGGGCGCCTACCCGCGAGAGTAGGGTGCGCTCCAAGTCGGGTAGTGGGCATCGCCACGTGCAGCCTGTTCAACGGCAGTACAACCGAAGGAAGCCAAATGACCAAGATCGCCCATGAGGTTGTCGTGCCGTTCTCGCCGGGTCGCGTATTCGCACCGCGGTCGTACGTCGAGCGACGCCACGAGGCCGGCCCTCTCTCGTGACCGTGTTCGGCCGCCTCGACTCGATCTATCGGCGCACGGGCGCCAACCTCCCCCTCGGTGACCCACGGCCGTCCCACGGAGCGGAGATGGAGGGGTACTTCTGGCGAGTCACCGACATGGCGCACCAGCGTGTGCTCGTCGTGCTGTGCGGCGTGAACCGACATCCCGATGGTGAATGGGCGACGGTGGCGATCGCTGCGCATCCTGGTGGTTTTGTCCGCTCCGCGGTGCTCGATCGAGCCACCGCCGCGACGGACCGATTTCTCGTCACCGCGGGTGACGGGGCGTTCACTGCAACTGAGACCGAGGTCCACATCGACCTCGGTCCCGAGGCTCGTGCCGACCTGTCGTTGAGCCGGCCCGTCACGTGGCCGCTGGTCCTCGGAGGCGGCGGCCTGTTCTCGGCATTGCCATTCCTCGGCCAGTACTGGCACCCGCACCTGCTCGGTGGTGCAGTAGGTGGCACCGCCCGCGTCGGTGATCAGGATTGGGAGATCATTGATGCCGAGGCGTACGCCGAGAAGAACTGGGGAGCCGGGTTTCCGGAACATTGGTGGTGGGGTCAGGCCCAAGGCTTCGACCGGCCCGATGTATGCGTCGCATTCGGCGGAGGCCTGCTGACGGCAGGACCCCTTTCCGCGCAGGTCGGGGGGATCGTGGTCCGCATCGGCGCCAGGGTGATCCGCCTCGCTCCGCCCTTCTCCCGGGTGCGCAGCGAGACCGACGGCCAACGGTGGGAAGTAGATGGTCGCGGTCACGGCTATCGCGTACACATCATCGGACACGGCGTCGGCGGACCACACGTACTGCCCGTACCGTTACCGGCACAACGACGCAACATCGACACCGATTTCGAGTACCTGGGCGGACACCTCTCCCTCGAGGTAACCGGACGCCTCGAGTATCGAGGCGAGAGCAACCTCGCCGGACTAGAGGTAGGGCACCGGCCAACCACCGACGAGAAGACCCAACGCTGACGGTCGACACCCCCGACCGCAAGCAAAGCCCCAAGCTCGCTTGAAGCATGCTCGCCACAGCTCAACTAGGTGATCCTGCGGCGGTAGGTGACCATGGCGAAGACGTACGCGACGATGAGGATGCCGACGCACCAGGCGAGGGCGATCCAGATGTCGGTGCCGACCGGCTGCCGTGTGAACAGGTCGCGGATGGCGTTGACGATGGACGTCACCGGCTGGTGCTCGGCGAAGGCGCGCACCGGGCCGGGCATGGTGTCGGTGGGCACGAATGCCGAGCTGATGAACGGCAGGAAGATGAGCGGGTAGGAGAACGCGCTCGCGCCGTCCGCGGACTTCGCGGTGAGGCCGGGGATGACGGCGATCCAGGTCAGCGCCAGGGTGAACAGGATCAGGATGCCGGCGACCGCGAGCCACGCCAGCACTCCCGCCCCCGAGCGAAAGCCCATGAGGAGGGCGACGAGCACGACGACCACGAGCGAGATCAGGTTGGCGACCAGCGAGGTCAGCACGTGCGCCCACAGCACGGACGACCGTGCGATCGGCATGGACTGGAATCGCTCGAAGATGCCGCTCTTCATGTCCAGGAAGAGCCGGAATGCGGTGTAGGAGATGCCCGAGGCGATCGTGATGAGCAGGATGCCGGGCAGCAGGTAGTTCACATACTGAGTCCGACCCGGAGTCGATCGCGCCGCCGAACACGTAGACGAACAGCAGCATGAAGGCGATCGGCATGATCGTGGTCGTGATGATGGTGTCCAGGCTGCGCGTGATGTGGCGCAGGGACCGTCCGGTCAGGACGGTGGTGTCGCCGAAGAAATGCGTGGTCATCGTTGTTCCTTACTTGTCCGTGCCGACGCTGCGGTCATTGCGGCGTCGTCGTCCTTGCCGTCGTCACCGACGATGGCGAGGAAGACGTCCTCGAGGGTCGGCTGCTTCTCGACGTACTCGACCTTGGCGGGCGGGAGCAGCTGTTTGAGCTCGGCGAGGGTGCCGTTGACGATGATCCGGCCGCTCGTGGAGGATCGCGATCCGGTCGGCGAGCTGTTCGGCCTCGTCGAGATACTGCGTGGTGAGCAGCACCGTCGTGCCGTGCTCGGCGAGTTCCTTGACGGCCCGCCACACCTCGATGCGCGCCTGGGGGTCGAGCCCGGTGGTCGGCTCGTCGAGGAAGATGACCGGCGGATTCCCGATGAGGCTCATCGCGATGTCGAGGCGGCGGCGCATGCCACCCGAGTACGTCGACACCCGCCGCGCGGCCGCGTCGGTCAGCGAGAAGCGCTCGAGCAGGTCGTCCGCGATCGCGCCCGGGTCCTCGAGGTGGCGCAGCCGGGCGACCAGCACGAGGTTCTCCCGCCCGCTGAGGATTTCGTCGACGGCCGCGAACTGTCCGGTGAGGCTGATCGACTCCCGCACGTCCGCTGCCTGCGTGGCGACGTCGAAGCCGTTGACGCTGGCCGTCCCCGCGTCGGCCTTGAGCAGCGTGGACAGGATCTTGAGACCGTGGTCTTGCCCGCGCCGTTCGAGCCGAGCAGGGCGAAGATGCTGCCCCGCGCCACGTCGAAGTCCACGCCGCGCAGCACCTCCAGGTCCTTGTACGACTTCGCCAGGCCCCGCACGCGGATCGCCGGCGCCTGGCTCGTTGGCCGTCATCCGGGCTTCCGTTCTCTCTTTCACCGCGGTTCTTCGCCGGCGGCGCGGGCGATGGCGCTGGTCAGCCGTTCCCGCTCCTTGTTGATCCACTGCCCCTCGGCGTAGTTCTGGAAGAAAGGTCTCGGCGAACTCCACCGGGTCATCCCCGACGATCCTCGCGCACCGGGGTGCCGTCGGCGGCGCTCTGCTCGAAGAGATCGGCGAGGTCCTCCAGCATCGACATCAGGGTCGTCCCCTTTCGGGATGCCCCGAAGTACATCAGGTACCGCTCCAGCGCCTCGATCGCCGTGCGATAGCGCGGGGAGCTGTTCCGTGCGCGCCTTGTACTGCCGCTAGCGCCTCTTTTGCTCGAGCACCCTGATGAGCTTCTCGATCCACTGCGGCCATGTCATTTGCCTCCTTCGTGGAGCTGTTCGAGCCGTTCCGCGAGGAAGCTCCACGTCCTCCAGAACTCTTCGAGATATTCCTGTCCCTGGGCGTTGAGGGAGTACACCTTGCGCGGCGGCCCCTTCTCGGACGGGACCTTCTCCACGTCGACGAGGCCGCGCTGCTCGATCCTGATGAGCAGCGCGTAGACCGTGCCCTCGGCGATGTCGGAGAAGCCCTGCTCCCGCAGCCGTGCCGTGATCTCGTAGCCGTACGCGGGCCGCGCGGACAGGATCGCCAGGACGATGCCCTCCAGCGTGCCCTTGAGCATCTCGGTCATCTGCTTGCCCACGCAGCACCTCCTCCGTACTACTCAGCGTTACTGACTACTAGTACATAGTAACACTGAATAGTGGAGGATCGCAAGGGGTCCGCATGACGTCGGATCGACCGTTCCGGGCTTGTTGGCCGAGATGCCGCCGGTAGAGGCGCTCAGCCACTGGACAATCAGCCTCGTCGACGCAATGCCGGTGAGCAGGACAAGGGCATCCGCGTGGACTCCGACCCTGGCAACTTTCTCCAGCTCGCCGATGCGCTCTGGCCAGCCGCGCTCATCCTCGACGACCTCCGCGCCGAAATGACAGCTCAATCGACGGTTGATCCTGCCGATGGACACTCTTGCGCAAGACAGGGGACGGTCGAGGTAGCGTATGACAACTGCCCACAGAGATGTCGGTGATCTCGAATCCACGCTTGCCACCCTCGTTGACAGCGTCGGTGCCGAGCTTACCGAGCCTATCGACCGAATCCTCGTGGCCGCGGCACGAGCGCGAGGCCCCGCTCTCGCATATGAGCAGGCAGTACAGCTCAACGAGATGGAATCCTCGGCGGCCGCTCTGGTCACCATCGTCAACGGCCTGGGTGATCTGGCGAAGGCATGGAAAGGCGAGCTCGCTCTCGAAGCGGTCACGTTCAGTCTCCGTGGACTGCTTCACGACGCAGTGGCCGCGGTTGCTCCCCGGGCAGCTGCGAAGTTCGTGCAGCTGAACAGCACGGTCACCCTCGACCTCGAGGATGCGCTGGTCGGAGATCCGGGAAGGCTCAGAGACGTAGTCATCCGGCTGCTTCGCCAGGCCATCGACACTTCAGAACGTGGGTCCATCAGGATCTCGATATCGGGTGTCGAGAGCACCCGCAACACCGTCAGTGTGCGGTTCGACATCGAGGACCTCACCACACCACCCGACAATGGCCTGTGGTCATACCCGAGCCACGGCGCCGAGAACGGTCTTTCCCGCATGCTCACCTCCGCGGTCATCGCTGCGATGGGCGGACAGGTATGGACCGGTAACCGCAACATCGTGCATTTCCTCGTTGAACTCGGTATCGCCGAGACCTCCGGTTCGTCTCAGCCGGTGGGGACAGCGACACCGCAGACCCGACTTCCGGTCGTGATCATCTCGGAGTCCGCCGACGACCGACGAAGCCTGCTGGCTGCCCTCACAACGGCTGGGATGGCACCAATCGCAGTAGCTCACCCCGATGAGGCCCCGGCGGCGTGGCGGGCCGACCGGAACAACGACGACACGGCGCAAGCCGCTGTGATCTACGGTTCAGACGACCCATTTGCGACAGCCGAAGCGTTCCTCGACAGGACAGACCGGAAGATTCCGGTCACGCTGGTCGTGCCCTCCGGGAGGAGAGGCGACGCGGCCCGATGCCGTGCCCTCGGAGTCGCAGGCTACCTGGCGATGCCGATCGTCCACAGCGATCTCGCCGAGGCTGTCATGGCAACGATCAAGGCGCCAGACAACAAGCGCTCATCGCTGATAACACGACACTGGTTGCGCGAGGGACGGTCCAGCCTGCGAGTGCTCCTTGCCGACCCGAGCCCATCAGTCAACGGCTCGTCATAGACATTCTGGAGGCCCGTGGCCATGCGGTCACGGCGGTGATCAACGGCGCCGCAGCCGTCGATGCCATCTCGACCAGCTCGTTTGACGTTGTTGCAGTGGATATGCAGATTCCATCGTCGGCTGCCGGCCTGGACGCCGCCACGGTCATCCGCTCGAACCCGGTCGCTGCCTCTCTGCCGCTGGTGGCAATCACCGCATACTCGGGAGAGACCGACCCTGTACGCTTTCAGACAGTCGGCATCGACCACCGCCTCGCCAAGCCGTGGCGTCCCGAAGGCTCATCGTCGCCATCGAGAATGCCGCCGCCAGCGCACCCTTGCGGGTCTGACCGGTTGTTTCCCTGCTAACCCACCGCTCGGCCAGCCATGACTATCTGGTGACTATTCACAGCTCGCACGAAATATCTAGCTATCTCTTTGGCCACTTCTGCCGACAGAAGACTGGTACGCAAAGACAGGGGACGGTCACATGCGTTTGCGAGCAGCGGCAATAGCCATGTTGGTAGTGAGCAGCATCGGTCTTGTACCGGGTGTTGCACAAGCCACCTCGGCCACGGTTGAAGCAGTGGTCGCAGAGGCGTACCAGCAATGGGGGGACGCACTCGGGATGAGGCAGGAATGCGCTTCCGGGGTGTCGGTCACCTTCGAAGCGCTGCCTGCCCGACGACGGCGAATACCGTGTCGCCTCCCGGGAAGTCGTAATCGACCCCGAAGGCAGTGAGGACACGTTACCCGGAGTTGTGGTTCACGAGCTATCGCACCACGCCTTCATTGCCTGTGGTGCCTTTGCCGATCAGGATCTGACCATCGAGTTCTTGACAGCCCAGCGGCTCCCTCCCGATCGGGACTGGTTCGACTACTCAGCCGGATGGGAACAGGCTCCCGTTGAGCACTTCGCCGAAGCGATGACCGTCGTGATCACCGGTGACGGGAGCAACACCATCGCGATCACCCCCGAGGCGGTGAGCCTGGTCAGACGCTGGCTGGCAATGGCCCCGATCGTGACCTCCCCGCCGGACGACCATGACCCAGTGCCGTACGCACCCGCGGCGACGGTAGCAGCCGATCGACGCGGCGAGGATCAGGTCAACGGGTCAGACGAGTCGAGAACAGTCGCCGCTGGCGACCCGAAGATCGAGAAGGCCGACACGCATTCTGAGGTCGGAATCGATGAGCTACCGCCGGCAGCGCTAGAGACACTTCGATGGGCCTATCGCCTCCACTCACTTATCTGGTGGCCACGATGATTTCGATCACGCCTCTCAACGACAAGTCCGTCCTCATCAATATCAGGGCGATCGAGCGCATCGAGCAAACGCCGGAGACGATCCTGGTACTCACCGGGGGCCGGCGCATGGTCGTAGTGGATCTGGCGCAAGATATCGTAAAACGTATCCGTCGGGTCCACGCCACCATGTTGGCGACAGGGGCAAACGGATCGACGGCGATCCGCACATCGCCAGCCGGTGACCTTTCATCAACAACATCGTCCGCAGCAGCGCTCAGCCTCGTCCAACCGACAACTGCTCCCGCCGACCAAGCGTTGCGTGACGACACGGAGCAAGCGACTTCGACCACCAACCCACTCCACAAAGGACAGATCGAACTCGACCGGATTCTGGCCGCGATCACCCGCTGCAGATGGCTCGTGAACCAACCGTCGATGGAACATCTATACCGGCGAGAGCTTGGCAAAGCACTCGATGCCGTCGACGACCTTGCCGGCACGCTCCACCCGGGACAGGTCCACGGCGCGACCGCCTCGCTGGCTGAGATTCTCCGCGGGTGTCGAGATCAGCTACACCTGCTCCACAGCCGAGACCGGGGCGAGATGTCGATTCGAGAGGCCGACAACACCATGCGGACCGTTCATTCCGGCATCAGCAAGATCCGGAAGGTGTGGACGAGGATCGCCGCCGACACATCGTGGCCAGCGATCGCAGAGTTGCTCGAATCGGCGCCACCAGAGGCGAGTGGCCAGAAGCTGACGCCGTCCTCGAGGTGACACACGGCTAGCACCGGTCAACCCCAGAGTCGTGCGTACATCGAACCCGGTCATTCCGGTGCGTACGATTGGGCGCAATGATGCAATGTAGACCCGAGCCCGAGACGCTCACATGGAGTGGCGTGACGGTGCGGCGGCTGGGACGCCACGCTCTCATCGAACCAGCCACCGGCGTCGGTCCCGCAGACATCGCTCGCACGATATGTGGCGCCCATGCCCAGATCATGAGCGCCGCCGAACTCTCCATCGGACGGCGCGTCGCAGATGCCACCCGGGCGGATGTGCGACAAGCCCTCTGGAACGATCGCACCCTGGTGAAGACATTCGGGCCCCGCGGCACCGTGCACCTGCTTCCCACGGACGATCTCCCAATGTGGACCGGAGCTCTGTCGTCCCTGCCGCCACCGGTGCCGAATCACCCCGACCCCGTCCGCTTCACACCCAAACAGATCGATGAGGTAGTCGCTGCTATCGGCGATGCTCTGGCAAATGCCGAGTTGACCGTCGACGAGTTGACCGCCGCGATCGGCGAGCGCCTCGGTTCCTGGGCCGTAGAGCGCACGATGGACGCATTCCAGGACAAGTGGCCACGATGGCGTCAGGTGACAAGTACCGCGGCACATCGCGGCGTGCTCTGTTTCGGGCCGGACCGCGGCCGCAAGGTCACCTATACGAGCCCGCACCGCTGGCTGCCCGGTTCCCGGCCCGAAGCCGGTGACCACGCCATGCAAACGCTGCTCGCTTGCTACCTACATGCCTATGGCCCCGCCACGCCGGAGAACTTTGCGCAATGGCTAAACATATCGCCGCGCCTCTCGGCCGAGCTGTTCGACCGGTTCCGCGATACGTTGCAGCCCGTCGATCTCGAAGGCACTCCGGCATGGGTCGTTGATGGTGATACCACGACGCCACCGGACCCGCATCGCGGAGTACGGCTACTCCCCTATTTCGATGCCTTCGTCGTCGCCGGACAACCACGAAAGCTGCTCTACCCGGGCGAGCGTCGCGAGCACTCAGTCCGTCGGGTCAGGCGGGGAACTTCCCGGTCGTCCTCGTAGACGGTGTCGTCGGCGGCGTATGGCACCAGCGGCGTTCCGGTCGCAGGATCGCGATCACCGTTGAGCCGCTCCGGGACCTCACGCATGCCGAGCGCTTGGAGTTGGATAGAGAGGTCGAGTTAGTCGGCACCGTGATGGAGGCACGACCTACCCTGACCATCGGCACCATCAGTGTCGGGCCACACGCTTGAGGTGGACCGCCGACCCTAAGACACCTTCAGCTCCTCGACCAGTTTCACGTAGCTCTGCATGGCATCTTCGCTGGTTGTTCCTGACAGCTCGGACCAGGCGTCGTACTTGGCTCGTTTGACGAAGTCGACCATGCCGGGGCGCTTACCCGTGGCATCACCGGCGGTGGCCTGCTTATAGAGCGCATACAGCCGAAGCAGATCCTGGTTGCCGGGACGCTCCGGGAGTTGTTCCACCTCGGCGAGGGCGGTAGTGAAGGCGTCCTGGATATCGGACATGAGATCCCCATCTCTCGGATAGACCCATCGTAGGTGCCCCGCCGCCACAGCCGATCAGACAGGCGGCAGACCCGCGGCCTCCCGGGCGGCCGCCTCCACACGGTTGCGGTGCTCCGCCCAGCCATCGGCGTCCCGGTCCGGCAAATTGAGATTGCCGGGCACGTAGCCGACGGCGCCATCGATGCTCTCTCTAATGATGTCGGCATGGCCCGCATGGCGGGCGACATCGACCAGGAGATGCACGAGCACCTGATGCAGGGTGGGGTGCTTTCTGTCCTCCGGCCACCATTCCACCTCACCCACCGTCTCCAGAGTGAGCGCCTCAATGGTGGCATCGGCGTGTTCGGCAGAGCGACGGTACAGCGCGACGATCTCATCGCGCGTCTCGTCGGCGGGCACCCACA
The DNA here is from genome assembly GCA_963731695.1 of uncultured bacterium. Taxonomy (GTDB): domain Bacteria; phylum Actinomycetota; class Acidimicrobiia; order Spongiisociales; family UBA5794; genus JAAETI01. The sequence continues at coordinate 10,644 of CAVSWM010000023.1, forward strand.
AGTCGGCGTCGGGATCGTCCGGGTGCTCCTCCCATGGTGACGGGATCCCCGCTGGACGGCCGAAACAGTCGCCGAGATAGCCGAGCTGCACATACGCAACGTGTTTGACGATGCCGAGCAGGTTGGTTCCGGTGGGGACGAAGGGTCGCCGGACGTCGAACTCGCTCACCCCGTCGAGCTTGCTCAGCAGGGCGTCCCGCTGGGCACGCAGATATCGATGCAGAGTCTGTTTGTCATCCATGGCCACATTATGACTTGCGGGACCGACATCCGGGCACCGGTGAATGCGAGCCCGGCCCCGGCACCTGGCTAACCTCGCCGAATGTCCGATCGCTCCTATCGGCTCATGGCGGCGGCCGGCGTCTTCTGCATCTCATTCGTGCCGATCCTGGTGAGAGCTGCCGAGGACGCCGGTGATTTGACCATCGCGTTCTTCCACGCGCTGTATGCGCTGCCGATCCTGGCGATCCTCTACTGGGGAACCCGGAAACGAGACCAGCGGCCCCCCATGAGCCGGCTGATCGCAGTCGGTTCCGGGGTGTTCCTCGCCCTCGACCTCACGTTTTGGCACGCTTCCATCGGCGAGATCGGCGCCGGGCTGGCAACGGTCGTAGCCAACCTCCAGGTGGTCATCGTCGCCCTCATCGCCTGGGCGCTGTTCAAGGAGAGACCGGGCCGCAAAGCGCTCATCATCATCCCTGCGATCCTGCTCGGAATCTTCCTGATCTCAGGCGCCGGCTCGTCCGATGCCTACGGCGACAATCCGGTTCTCGGCACGGAACAGTCGCTCCTGTCCGCATTCTTCTATGCAGGCTTTGTGCTCACGCTCCGCCAGGCGAATCGTGGCCACTTCTCACCCGCCGACCGGTCCGTTGTTCGACTCGACCGTCGGGACCGCAGCTGCCGCCCTGATCATCGGGTTGGCCTTCTCCCCCGACTTCAGTCTCGCCATCACGTGGCCCGCTCACGGCTGGATTCTGCTGATAGCCCTGGTTGCTCAGGTGATCGGTTGGCTTCTCATCTCGAGGTCTCTGCCCAATCTCCCCGCCCTCGACACCTCGGTGTTGCTGCTCGGCCAACCGCTCGGTGCGATCATCTGGGCGCGGTTGATCTACTCCGAGTCGCTCGGGGTGTCGCAATGGGTCGGTGCGGCGCTGGTGCTCGCCGGGTTGGTGATCTTCAGCCTCCGCAAAGCCAGATCAGCCGAGGTCGTGGAGCAAGCGATCGAGCCGGGTTAGCAGCCGCTCGAATGTCACAGCTTCCTCCGCTCCGAGCGCCATCAACCCGGGTCTCGTCAGGTCGTTGATGCCTTCCCCCGTCGCCACCACCCTGATGCCATCGCCGGCCAGTTCCCGGATGGCGTCATGTGCCGCAGGATGGCCGAGATGAACCAGCGCCAGCACTGGCCTCGTCGTGGCCGCCTCCTCGAGCGCGGCCGGATTGCGCCAGATCTGCGTCTGGAACCCGCGGGATTCGACGGCATCCTGCAACCGGGCACGCTCCTGGACCGGGACTCCGAACAGGGCAACCGTCGGAACCGATAGGTCCGATTGCGGTATCTCCCTGGGAACCACCCCCGCAACCGCCTCGGCCTTGTGGAGGCCCCAGTCGAGGTGAAGCCGCCACGCCTCCTCCCCCAGGTCTTGCGAAGACGCCGGATACAGCCCGTACCGGTCCTCGGGGTGGTTCGGCCGATCCCATTGGTCCCGCTCGACCGGGGGGACGTCCCGGGCCGACAGCGCCTCGGTCACCGGCCCCGTTGCTCGGCGTACCAACTCGAGCGGGGACTCCACCTGCGCAGAAGCAGGCTGGGACAGCAGATCCGGTCAACTGCTGTTCGAGACGGTTCGTAGCCGTGGCGATCGCCTCAGCCAGGCCATCATCGACGGCGACCCCGATTGAGCCGAGCCGATCGGCAAGGTATCCCGGGAAACGCCCCGATCAGCCCCAAGGCCAGCCGATCCGCTTTCTGAGACATGCCCTCTTCCACCCGATCAGGATACGTCGGGCTCGAGCATCTCCTGTCGGCCCCCGGCACTAGAGTCTCGAACGACCGATGAAACGTCCTGCCGCACTCTTTGTCCTTATTGCCCTGCTCCTGACGGGCTGCCGCGCTGATGTAAGCCTGCTGCTCGACGTCACCGAGAACGGATCTGGCACGCTGGCCGCCGAAGTTGGCATCAACAACCAGCTGAAAGATCTCATCGATCAACTCGCCGGCGACAGCGAGACCATCATCTCGAACCTCGATCTGGGGTTGAACGGCGAAGCCAGCACTCGCACCGAAGGCGATATGACCATCTACAGGACCGAGGTGGCCTTCAATAACGCGAGCGAGATCGAGCAGGCTGCCGCCGGCAACTTCACCTCGTTCAACCTCGAGATGACCGACGAAGGCGTCTCGCTGGAAGCAACTCTCGACGTGGCCGGCGAACTCGATTTGACCCAGTTCCCGGTCACCCCGAGCTCTATCGACCCGGACACCCTCGAGGGCCACATCCTGGTTTCGCTCCCCGGGGAGATCGCCGATCACAACGCCGATCTGGTCACCACAGACGGCCGACTCTCCTGGACGATCCCGCTCGATTCTGAGCTGTACATGTACGCAAATACCGTCTACCCGAAGGCGAGTTTCCCCTGGTGGATAGTCCTCCTGGTGGGTTTGTCCATCACTCTGGCTTTGGGTGTCTGGTTGGCCGCAGTACGTCGAGAGAAGCGGACCGCACGGGCCCAACGCGAGGCACCACAGCCACCCCCGGTTGATGGCCCGGCGCCGGCCCGCAGTCACGGCCAGCTGAAGAGCGAGCCCCGACGCCATTCGCCGTTTTTCGACATCGACGAATAGCGGGCACTCAGCTGGTGAGCGTCTTGCGAAGACGCCAGGTCCCGAGCGCCAGCAGCACTGCCGCAAAGCCGGCGAGAACGACCAGCTCCGACGCAACCGATGCCAGATTGCCACCGCGGCGGATGAGCTCGGAGAACCCGTCGAGCGCCCATGCGTGGGGGGTGAAATGCGCAATGGTGACCATCGTGTCGGGAAAGATCTCTAGCGGCACCATGCAACCGCCAAGCGCGGCAAGCCCGAGCCCGAGGAAGACACCAACCGAACCTGCCTGCTCGTCGTTGTCGAATATCGCACCCATCAGCATCCCGGCCCCGGCACCCACCAGGGCGATCGCGATGAGCAACGCTCCGGCCGCGACCAGATCACCCCAGCGCACACCGAAGGCAACCGCAGCACCGATCATGATGAACAGACCCTGGATCATCGCTATGGCGAACCGGCCACCGGTCTCACCGATGAGTATCTGGCCGATCGACGTCGGTGTCGAGACCATACGCCGGGAAACACCAAGCCGTCTTGTGTTGATCAGGGCCGCAGATCCCGCCAGCGAGGTGAGGAAGACAAACAGAATGAGGTTCGACGGCGCACCGAGATCGAACTGGCCGAAATTCTCTCCGAACAGTGCTTCACCGGTGGTCTCCGTGCTCACTTCCAGGGCACCGGAGCCGGCGGCAACCAATCGTGCTGAGTTGACGGCTTGATCGAAGTCGGCCAGCCCATCATCGGCAACAAGGCGAGCCGCACGGAAGATGGCGCTCTGTTCGGCGACGATCGCTTCGATCGTCGCCCGGTACTCGAAGACGCTCTGGTCTGCCCTGCCCAGGAATTCGATCTGGCCAACCTCGCCACTCCGCAACTGCTCGTCGTATTCGGCGGGAATGGTCACACCCATGTTCACATAGCCACGCTCGACATCGCCCAGCAGCGCATCGTGGTCGTCGTACACAATCGTGTTGAAGGCATCGTCGCCGCTTATCTGGGCCGCAAATGCCGTGGCGTACTCACCGCCACTTGCGTTGAGCACACCCACCTTGGGCCGAAACGAACCTCCGAACGACGCACCGATAACCAGGATCAGCAGCATCGGGAAGATGAACACGAAGAAGATCGTCGACGGCTCCCTGAGCAGCCGCTTCACATTCACAGAGGTGATCGCTAGAGACTTCATGGTGCCAGCACCCTGCCCCTGCCAGACCAGACGGCAATACCGACGGTCACCACAAAGAAGGCGAGCATCGCCAGGGCTGGGGCTACCACCGAGCTAAGGCCGGCGCCGCCGGACAGGTCACCGAGGCCCTGCATGAACCAGGCGTGCGGGGTGAGCTTCGACACCAGTGCCAGCAGGCGCGGCCCCTGGCTGAGCGGGAAGAAGGTCCCCCCGAGGAGACCGAGGACAACGGCGACTATCGACTGCCAGTTGGCTGCCTGCTCCGGCGTCCTGGAGATCACCGCCACCACCGCCATGATCCCGAGTGCCGCCAGTACCCCCGCCATCATCAGAATCGCTACGCCAACCGGGTTGCCCCAACTTGCCCCAATGAGCACCGTGGTACCGACCGCCAGGACCACCATCGACACCAGACCGAGCGCAAAACTCGTCAGTGCCTTGCCACCGATGACGCTCCATCGGCTTATCGGCGCTCCCAGCAAGCGAGGAAGCGTCCCGTTGAGCCGCTCCTCGAGCAGCGAGGAGACGCCGAATTGGACGGTGAAGAACAGGAAGAACACCGCCATGCCTGCCGCAAAGTATGTGGTTGTGTCGAGCGTCCGGTCGGAAGCCTCGGTATCCGAAAGCGCCACCGCCGCTGGCGAATTCATTGCCTGCGACGTTATTGCGGCAGTGTCCTGGCCCCCGTTGAGCATTGCAGTCCCAACCGAGATGGTCACCGCTTCGACTTCCGCCAAATAGCCGTCGAGGACGGCGCCTGCGATCTGGCCCGCGATTGTTGCATCGACGTTGCGCACCATCCGCACCGTGCCACCAGCGCCGCTCTGCACCGATGCGGAGTATCCATCCGGGAAGATGTACACAGCATCCAGCGATCCGGTTTCGACCTCCGACAATGCCTGGTCCGCGCCATCGAACATCGTGGCGGTGAGCAGACCTTGGTCCTCGACCGCTGGAATGACCTCGTCGATGAAACCGGCGCTGATCGCAGCGTGGTCGTTGTCGACGATGCCGACTTTCACGTCGAACGAGCTAGCGGTTGCGTCGGGGATGATCGCAGAGAAGATGAACGCCAACCCGAGCGGCGCTACCAGACCGAGCAGGATGGCAGACTTGTCACGGATACGCTGTGACAAGTCCTTCAGGGCGATGACGATTGCGGCTCGCATCAGTCCCGCAGCGCCTTCCCGGTCAAGTGGAGAAAGACCGACTCGAGATTGGGCTCAGTGACTTTGACGCCGGAAACTGTCACGCCTGTGCCGTGAGCCATCTCGAGAATCTTCGGCAGTAGCGTGCTCGCGCCGTCAACCAGCAGCTCGACAGATCCTTCGACCGCGGTGGCGCTCTGTATCTCCTCCATCGACTGGAGCGTTTCGACCAAACGACGCGCCGAACCGACGACACCGAGGTTGATCGTGTCCTTCTGGCCCATCAGCTGAACCAGTTCACGCCTCGTCCCCTCAGCCCGAATCTTGCCGGCGTCGATGATCGCAACTCGATCGCAGAGCCGCTCGGCTTCTTCCATGTAATGCGTGGTGTACAACACCGCGGTCCCGGCGCTCCCCAGGGTCTCCACGCTCTCGAGGATCGAGTTCCTGCTCTGCGGGTCGACCCCCACGGTCGGTTCGTCGAGGATGAGCAGCTTGGGCTCGTGGAGCAGGCCGATACCGATGTTGAGACGACGCTTCATCCCGCCCGAGTACTCCTCGGTGCGGTCATCGCCGCGGCCGGTGAGCCCGATCACCTCGAGTACTTCTTCGATGCGGATCTTGAGCCGATTCTTGGGAAGACCGTACAACTTGCCGAAGAAGCGAAGGTTCTCCCTGGCGCTGAGGTCCGGATAGATGGCGATGTCCTGAGGCACGTACCCGATCTCGGCATTGCCGTCGGTGCTCCTGGTGGTGATCTCTTTGCCTGCCACCATCACCTTGCCGGCGTCGGCTTCGAGGATGCCGGAGATCATCGAGATGGCAGTCGTCTTGCCCGCCCCGTTGGGCCCGAGCAAGCCGTACGTCTCACCGGCGGCGATGTGAAACCCCACATCATCGACGGCAACCAGGTCATCAAATCTCTTGACGAGACCTTCGCACTCGAGAACGTTCAAACCTTCCTCCTGAACCTGCTTGCCGCAACACTACGACGTAGGCACCCGTCTTGTCTTCACCCGTCAGGACGATTCCCGTGTCCCCCCCAAGAAGGACCCGCTACCGGGCGAACAGTTCGACGACCAGCAAGCCGAAGCGGCCCCTGACCACCGCGATGCCGACCCGCGTGACTTCGACTGTGTTCATCGTCGTGCTCATCTGGTCTGCGAGAGCGGCATGGGCAGACTCGGGGCCTGCGGCGAGTACAACCAGCTCGGCAGACGCAACCGTTGGGATACCCGATTCGTTGAGCAGGTCCCGTAGCTCGCCGTCCTCGAGGACCTCGATGTGCCCCGTCGTGTATCCGTCCAACGCCAGTCGATATGCCACGTCACCCAGACCGGTAGCGCGTGGCAGCGGATCGACATCCGCGGCAACTCGTTCCCGATTGAGCAGGTCGAGAACGGTTTCTTCAACGGCGGGAAGACGCTCCAAATCGTCAGGATCCGAGCCGGGCAGCACAAGTGGAGAGTCGGGCTTCGCTACTGCCTGGTCCCTTCCCGTGACATCGCGGATACGCAAGGAGAGCTCCAGCACCCGGTCTCCGGAGAGCAGCCCAAGGACCCTTTGTGGAACTCCGTCCGGGTTGGTGAGGGCACCGGCAACAGCCGACTCCTCGAGTTGCCGGTCGGCGCCTTCAGGGAGATCGACCACTGTTGCCAGCGAGACCGCAAGTGTCACCACCAGCGTGAATGCCGCGAGGCTGAGCGCAGCTCCTGCAGCCCGGTTCAGCGTGGAGACGCCGGGGAGGATTCGTATTCCGAGATGGAGCACCCGGCTGACTATCGCCGCCGTTACGGAGATGGCGAGAAAGATGCCGATGCCGGCCGCGTAGCGGGCAACGTCCGGTGGTATGCCCGACATGTTGACGAGCACCTGCCCGACGGGGGTAGACAGCCGGAACGCGGCAACAGTACCAACGACGAGCACAGCCAGACTGATGATTTCACGAACGAGGCCCCGCATCCAGCCACGGATTCCGAGTCCGACGAGCGCCGCACCAAGGATCAGATCAAACATGGTGGACGACGATTACTCGGCCGGGTCGCCAGATGTGTCGACACCGTCTTCGGTATCGACCGGCTCCTGCTCGGCGGCCTGGTGAACTGTTTCCAGGATCTCATCGAGCAGAGTCTCCGGCGGCTGGGAGCTCTTGACGATATCCGCATAGGCGTCCTCCCAGGTTTGCCCGAGCACTCTGGTCCGCCAGAGATGCCCGCTGAGGATCTTGATGATGGCTGCAACAGGAACCGCCAGAAGGACACCCCAAATGCCACCGATGCCGCCACCGAGGACGATGAGCAGGATGATGACTGCCGGATGGAGATGGACCGTGGCCCGGAGTACGTTCGGGCTGATCAGATGGTTGTCGAGTTGCTGGACCAAGAATGCCACCAGGGCAGCGAGGACGGCGGTGCGCAGGTCGGCGGTAACGAAGCCGACCATGACACCGAGGAAGCCACCAACCCAGGGCCCGACGAACGGGATGATGTTGAGGGCGCCGGCGATCATCCCGATGATCAGCCAGAAATCGAGGCCGATGATCCAGAAGCCGGTACTGGTGAGCAACCCGACTATCAAAGCAACCAGCATCTGGCCACGGAGGAAACCTCCGACCGCACCCCCGAGGCGGCGTGAGACAAAAAGCACCTCTTCCCGGTGGCGCTCCGGGATGAGGGAAACCGACTCCTTGCGAATGCGGGGCAGATCAATGAGCACGTAGAACGCGACAACGGGAGCGATGACAAACACGAGCACCGTTTCCAGCAAGCCGCTCGTCACAGCCCCGAGCCGATCCCAAACCACCGAGAGAATCTGGTCTTGCGCTTCAGGGTCCTGGATGAAATCGGTGAGTTCGTCGTATGACCACAGGTCGACGCCGGCGAAGCCGAGATCGGACGCCAGGTTCTCGAGTTCGACGGCTGCGTCTTCATAGATCTCAGGGAAGCTGGTCGTGAGATCCGATCCCTGGTCGGCGATGATCGGTGCGATGGCAGCGCCGATCCCAACCAAGATCGCGGCAAGGAACAGGAACCCCAGAAAGGCCGCAATCATCCGGGGAATGTGGCGTCGCGCCAGCCAACCCACCAGTGGATTGAGGATGTAGATGATGGCGATCGCCAGCACTACCGGTGCCAACAGAATCGTGAAGCGCCCGAGCACCTGGAGCACAATCCAGATGAGGACAGCAGCGCCGACGATGCTCCAGGCAGCGATGCCCATCCGGGTTATCACTGCGTTCAGATCGCGTTCGCGCCTCTCCTCGACTTCCTGTGGAACGTCGGGAGCCGTCTGGTTCATCCGCCGACCGGAGCGTCGATTCGCCGGGCGAGCGCCTTCTTGCGGTCTTCCTTCATCTTCCGCAACCGCTTGATGACCAGGGGATACTGCAACGCCGCATCATCATCATCCACGAGACGCCGCAACGCCTGGTAGTACCGGGTCGAGCTCATATCCAGATAGTCGCGGATAGCGCGGTCCTTGGGCTCCGGGAAGTGCCACCAACTCGCCTCGAAATCGAGTATCCGAATGTCCTTTTCTGAGAGCATGCCGCCACGTTATAGGTGAGGTGTGACATAAACGCGGATTTCGCGACTTTCTGGTTGCAGCCCATTCCAGTTGAATGTCGTCATGCAAGACAAACCGCTCACCGTTGTCGAAGCAGTGGACCAGGACACCGATGCCATATCCACATTTATCTGGGAGGCCTGGCGTCAGGCGGGCCCGGGATCCCCGGGATTCTCCGGTGCCACCGAGGAGGTGATCGCCGAGATCGCCGATCCCCGGGTGATCCGTGCCAGGCTGGGCGGTCCGGAGCGCCGAATGTTCATCGCGGTGCAGGGAGACCGCGTGGTCGGGTTCGCCTCGACTAGGGCCGAGACGACGGACACGGTCGAGGTATCGGGGGTGATCGTGCTCCAGGAGATGACAGGCAGCGGGATCGGCCGCAAGCTGCTCCATGCCGCCATCGAGGCCTCTGCCGGATACGGGTTCACGGAGATGACTGTCAACACCGAGACCGACAACGACGGCGCCCGCCGTTTCTACGAGCGCCACGGTTTCGAGCCCGTCGGCACCTCAGTAGAAATGGTCGGCCCCACCGCCGTCCAGGTAGTCACCCTCAAGCGCGACCTCTGACCGTTTTGGCGTCGCAAACCGGAACATATTCCGGAAATCAGCGCCAGAAGCGGGGCTCCATGGCGATACCAGCAATCGCCGCGCCACTGCTACCAGCACCGCGCCGACCTGCTCGGTTTGACGGAGGCTCACCCGCTCATCGATGGCGTGGGCATAGGCGACATCACCGGGGCCAAACACCAGCGTGGCGGCACCGGCTTCTCGCACCCAAAGTGCCATGTCACAGCCATACGGAGCGCCCACCGCCGGAGGCGTCTCTCCCACTACATCTTGTACCACCGACCGCAGCGCGGTCACCAGCGGATGGGTGACTTCGATACGCGACGATCCAAATGCCGCTCCGGTGCGCTCGACACGGATCGGGTTGGCGTCAAGCCAGGCGTCGCCTGCAATAGCCCGGCGGAGCGTGCGCTCGAATCGCTGCTCGGCCTCGGCAATGGTCTCGTCGATAGTGACCCCGACACGGATCTCGGCAGTGAGCCGGCCCATGACGTTGGAGGCCCATTCCCCACCGTGGACGATCCCGATCGTGGTCGGGTACGGCAGCCCGAGGGCCTGCATGATCGGGTCAGTCTCGGCCTCGTTCAGCTCCGTCTCGAGCCGGCGCAGTGCCGTGTGAACGGTCCAGTAGTGATCGAGCGCCGACTCGCCCAGGAGCCGGGTCGCAGCATGAGCCGACCGGCCGGGCACCTCGATCGAGAACGTGAGCGCCCCACCGTGTGCCGCAACGATCCTGAGCTGTTCCTTCTCGGCCGTTGGCTCCGTGATGATCACCATGTCACCCGTCCAGCCACGCCGGATGGCGGCCAGCGTCCCGGTGCCCCCGTCCTCTTCCCCCGGAACCGCCACCAGCCGCACCTCTCCGGCAAAATCACGAGGCCCGGTAGCCAGCTCGGTGAACGCTTCCACCGCAGCCACCAGCCCGGCCTTCATATCGGCGGCTCCGCGACCGTAGAGGATGTCGCCATCGAGCTCCCCGAGCGGATCGTGTGACCAGAGCCGCCCGTCACCGATCGGGACCGTGTCGACGTGCCCGGTGAGCACCAGAGTCGGCCCGGGACGATTGCCTACAATCCGGGCCGCGACCACGGGCACCTCGTCCCGTTCGACCTCTCGACCCGGGTATGCGGGATCGGCTTCGAGCTGGCTCATCGGCACGACCCAGCGGTCTATCTCGTCGGCTACGGGCTCCAGCCACCCGGCAACCAGATCGATTGCGGCCGTCTCGTCACCCGACACCGACGGTGCCCGCACCAACTCCAGACTGCGCTCTCGGATTCGTTCCATCTTTGTGGGAGCGTAGCGAATGCCGCCCTAGCGGGGAGTTCTGCAAAGCAGAACTCCAACGTGATCGCCCCCGGCGACCGCCCGCTCCCCCGGTCAGCAGGAGTTCTGCAAAGCAGAACTCCAACGTGATCGCCCCCGGCGACGCGCCCGCTCCCCCGGTAGCAGGAGTTCTGCAAAGCAGAACTCCAACGTGATCGCCCCCGGCGATCACGCCGCTACCGTTGGCTAACCGGCGAGAGGACGGATATGGAGTACGGCGACGGAACGACATCGGTGTGGGGCGGCGAGGAGCACCCGATGTGGGAGCGCTCGACCCAGGTGCCGATCGCCCAAACAGTCAGCTTTGGCTACCGGGACATCGACGAGTGGCTGGCGGTTGCCCTCGGGGAAGAACAAGGCCACATCTACAGCCGCAACACCAACCCCACCGTCGCGGTCTTCGAGCGCCGCATCGCAGCTCTGGAGCGAGCCGAGGCGGCCACCTCGTTCGCCACGGGCATGGCCGCCATCTCCGGCACCTTGCGCACCTTGCTCGGCCCCGGCGACCGGGTGGTCTCGGTCACAGACACCTACGGCGGAACCACCAAGATGTTCCTCGAGTTCCTGCCACGTGATGGCGTCGTGGTGGAGCTGATCGACACCGACGACCACGACGCCATCGAGACGGCAGTTGCCAAGGGATGCAAGGTTCTCTACCTGGAGACACCCACCAACCCGACGCTGAAGATCCTCGACCTGGAGCGACTCGCCGCGGCCGGTCATGCGGTCGGCGCCACCGTGGTCGTCGACAATACGTTTGCGACGCCGATCAACCAGCGCCCGCTCGCCCTGGGCGCCGACCTGGTGGTGCACTCCGCCACCAAATTCCTCGGCGGCCACGCCGACGCGCTCGGAGGTATCGTCTGCGGCCGTCAGGACCTGATCCAGCAGATCTATCACTACCGGGAGATCAACGGGGCCACGCTGGATCCTTTCGCCGGATACCTGTTGCAGCGCTCGGTGAAGACCCTGCATCTGCGGGTGGAGCGGCAGAACTCCAACGCACTCGCCGTAGCCCGGCATCTCCAGAGCCACCCGGCCATCGAAGCTGTCTTCTACCCCGGGCTGGAAACCCACCGCCACCACGACGTCGCGGCCAGACAGATGAAGGGCTTTGGCGGAGTGTTGTCGTTCTCGATCAAGGGCGGCCTCGATTCGGTCCGGGAGGTGCTCCCCAGGCTGCAGCTTGCCCACCTCGCCGCCAACCTCGGTGCGGTGGAGACAGTGGCCGGGCCACCTGCGACCACCAGCCATGTCGAGATGACCGCCGACGAACGTGCCTCCATGGGCATCCCGGAGAGCCTGGTCAGGTACTCGGTTGGCATCGAGGACGTCGAAGACCTGATTGCCGACCTGGATCAGGCGCTCGAGGGTGTCGGCGGCGGAACGACGCGATAGTCGGGGCAGATATCCATGGTCGGTTGGCGGTCGGATGACAAGGAACGAGACAATGGCAACTGACAACACCCCGTCGATGGAACCACCCGCTTTCCCACAGGAAAGCTGGACATGGCACCGGTTGATCGAGGCCGACGCCGTCCCCGAGGGACGGGTCGTCACCGTGACCGTCGAGAATCGCAACCTGGCGGTGACCAACTACCAGGGCTGTATCGGTGCGCTCGACAACCGCTGCCCGCACCAGGGGGGACCGCTCGGTGAAGGGTCCATCGAGAAGGGTTGGCTCCGCTGCCCCTGGCACGGATACGACTACTCACCGTGCAACGGGATTCCCCCGGCGGCGTTCACCGATGCGCCGACTCCGTTCCCGACCGAGACACGCGACGACGCCATCTACGTCGCCCTGCCCGACAAAGCCGACGATTACCAAACCGTGTCCGATGTGATCGTCGAGACGATGACTGCGTGGGGGGTGCGGCACGTGTTCGGAATGGTCGGCCATTCCAATCTTGGTTTCGCCGACGCGATGAGACGAGCCGAGCTCCGGGGAGACCTGCACTACATAGGCGTGCGACATGAAGGCGCCGCCGCATTTGCGGCATCCGCATATGGCAAGCTGATGGGCACCCCCGCCGCATGCTTTGGCATCGCCGGCCCGGGATCGACGAACCTGCTGACCGGCCTGTACGACGCCAAGCTCGATTCGGCGCCGGTGCTGGCCATCTCCGGCCAGGTCGCATCGGAGGTGAAGGGTCGGGGTGCTTTTCAGGATCTCGATCTGGAAGCCGTGTTCGGAGACGTAGCCGCAAGCTCCGAGACGGTGCAAGCAGATTCGAACCATGCCGAAATGATGGCCCTCGCCTGCAAGCGCGCCCTGGTCGAGCAAACCGTTACCCACCTGATGCTGCCGGACGATGTCCAGACGCTTCCGGCAAAGGGACGCCGACCCCGGCTGCCCGAAGGGCGCTGGGCTCGTGACCCGATCGACCCGGACCCTGCGGCGGTTCGGCGTGCCCGACGTCGTATCGAAACGGCACAGCGGCCGGTCATCATCGTTGGTGCCGGCGCCAGCCGGGATATGGATGCGGTTGTCGCGCTGGCTGAGCGAATCCATGCACCGGTGGTGACGACCTTCAAAGCGAAGGGTCAGATCCCCGACGCACATCCTTTGGGGTGTGGGGTCCTGGGAAGGAGCGGGACACCGGTTGCGAGCTGGTTCATGAACGAATCTGATCTGCTGATCGTGTTTGGCGCTTCCTTCTCGAATCACACCGGGATCGCACCGTACAAGCCAATCATCCAGGTGGACCATGATCGTTGGGCGATCGGCCGCCACGACCCGGTTGAGCTGGGCATTCTCGGCGACGTCGGGGTTACCGCCAATGCACTGCTCGACGGGCTCAACGATGGTGGCTGGGTCGACCAGCGCACCGAGCTCTCCGAACGTTGGAGGATCTGGCGAGCCGAGAAGTCCCACCGCAGCCGGGACGACCGCGGCCACGGTATTGACTCAGCGTCCGTGTTTGCCGCATTGACGGAACTCGCCGACCCGAATGCAGTGATCTGCGTCGACGTCGGGAACAACACCTATTCATTTGGCCGGTACTTCGAGGTGACCGAGCAGACCGTGCTGATGTCGGGCTACCTCGGGTCGATCGGTTTCGGGTTGCCGGCGGCCATCGGGGCGTGGGCCGCGGTCGGGGGCGATCGCCAGGTGATCGCCGTTTGCGGAGACGGCGGGCTCGGCCAATACGCCATGGAGATGACTACGGCCGTCAAGTACGGCATGGACCTCACGTGTGTGGTTCTATCCAATGATGAGTTGGGCAAGATCAGCAAAGAGCAGCGTTCGGCGGAGTACGACGTGTGGCAAACATCGTTGACCAATCCCGATTTTGCGGCGTTTGCTCGATCCTGCGGGGCAATGGGTCTGCGGGTCGAGAGCAAGAACGATCTCGGCGCCTCCCTGGCCGAGGCACTCAGACACAAGGGCCCGGCGCTCGTCGAGATTCTCACCGACCCCTTGTTGGTGTGACGAAGGTGCGGTGCGGCGTACCTATTCGATGTGTCGGGCTATGCGTTCGGCGTTGCCATCGAGACGGGCCGCGACCTTGCCTGCCTCCCATCCTGGGGCGCGCCTGCCGACAGGTGGATGGATATCCTCGACCGGGAGCCCGCTACGAGCCAGCAGCCACGAGATCACCGAGTTCGAGTTCCACATGTCTCCGCATTCAAGCTCGTCCCGCCCCCAGATGAGTGGCGGCACTGAGTCCACCAGATCGACAAGGCGCTGCGCCCGGAGTGGATCGTTGCTGAGAAGCTGCGGACCTCCTACGGCCTCACCGGAGTCCGGGATGATGCCGTCGCGCCAACAGCGCACTTCGTATCGGAACGGTCGAAAACGGGCAAGCGAGCGGGCGCCGACGGGACCCTCGAGCACGACCCCTCGCGATCGCGTGTCGCTGTCGGGGCTGGGCCATCCATTCTCGATTGTGAAGCGTCCTGCAGGCACCCGCACCTCGAGTGCCGTGTGACAGAGATCGAGAGGCTTCCGCCGCTCAGCGCGGGCCTTGATGGCCTCGTATACCCGTCCGTTGAACCGAACAAAGCCGGCACCGCCTGCGCCCAGGGGAATCCAGTACAGGTCGACGCCTGCCCGTGGGGGCTCGAGGTCATGATTCGCTTCGTCATCCATGAGAACCCAGACTACTTTCGCCGTGGCGCCATCAGCGTGAAGCTCCCACAGTGGAATTGACCACTTCCGCTACATGATCGGTGAGCATCCAGGTGAAGTGCCCCTGGTCGGGCCAGCATGAGAAGTCCGCGTTTGGGAGTGAGTCGGCCAGCCATCGCCCGGCTGATGCGGGAACGGTTCGGTCGGCCTCTCCATACCAGAGGCGAGTCCTCACGGTGATCTGATCGACGTTGAGGCCCCATGGGCACCGGTACAAGTTCGCTTCGTGGGCAGCGGCGCGACCACCCTGTTCAAAGGACTCTCGCATGGTCTCTGTGAACCATGCTCGTGTTTTGGGCTCGGCCAGGGCCGCTTGATCGGCCGGACCCATGGTGGCGACCGATTGGTCGACGAAACGGTCTTCTCGACCCTTTGCGAACGGAGAACGCTGCCATCGCGAATTGGAGCCTTCGGATAGCCAGGTGAGAGGACGGTCCCGAGATTGCCGAGGCCCCGTCCATACCGGGCGCTTGCACCGGTGCGATCCCGGCCACGATGCCGATGTTGGTCACTCGATCGGGCAAGGCGTATCCGCATGCGAGGGCGTATGGACCACCGCCGGAGACACCGAGGACGGCGAAGCCGTCGATACCAAGCTGGTCTGCTCCCTCGGCAACGTCTACGGGCCAGTCGAGAAACCTGCGTCGCGGTTGGAATTCTGAACCCCCGAAGCCGGGACGATTGAAGACAACGATTCGGGCGTGGACCCCGCATCTATCAAGAGTGGGTTCCAGCAGTGCGAGCTCACGCCGACCACCGGGGAACCCGTGGCAGTAGATGACGGGGGGCGCAGCCGACGGCCCCCATTCGGCATAGGCGAGACTGCGCCCATCGGCTAACTGCAGGCATCCTTCAATCATCGTCCGCTCCGTGGGTATGGCCGCGATCGCTCTCATCGCGAGCCATCAGCGGCCAATGGACAACACTGGCGACAATCAGTCCAACAAGCGCGAAGATCGTGAAAGCGACGGTGTTCGCAGTCGTTGCTGCGGGATCACCGGTGGCTTGCATCACGATGGCCATACCGGCAATGGACGATCCGAGGAGCGCCATCCAGCTGGCAATTACATATTTGGCTTTGGCCGCCGAGCCACGACCTTGGAGGATCGCAATGCCGCCGACCATGAGAGCGGGCACGACCAGACCCAGATCCATCATCTTGACGAGCCAGAACACGACTGGGTCCGCCAGATACTCAGTGCTGGTCGGCTGGTCACGCCAAGCATCAACGAGACCGGGCAAGTGGAGCCCAAAAGCGAGGAACGCGGCGACCACGACGGCATACCAACCGAGAACCCTTTCAATCGTTCGTGAATGACCCGGCAACGTGGCCGGGTCGATGGTGATCCAGGCTCGGATGGCGATGGCGCCGGCCAGAACGAACAACCCGATGAAGAGTGGGAAGAACCGTTCGCTGTTGCCCCGATAACGAGCCACGTCACCGCCGAGAGTCAGCTGTGCGTACATGTAGAGCGCATAGACTGCCGGACCCAAAGCGAGGACCGCGCCCGCCCGGTGCCTTCGCCACACAAGGACGCCGGCGACAACACTCAACGGTGCCACGAGCACAAGCCCGGCCACGTCGCCACCGGCGATCTGATTCACCGCCCCGTCGGAGGCGTGATAGCGGATCACCTCTGTTGCGAGCGGACCGAGGAGAGCAACGGCCGCTGCTCCGAATCCCAGCATGATGAGGCCACCGGCAAGCCAGCCATCGCCACCGAGACGTCTGCTGGTTGTGTTGGCACTGCTAATACTCATGGGACCTTCCCTTCTTCGCACGGGTCTTGTGCGATCACACAACGTCTCGTCGCATCGTTGAGACGAGCCCGATCGCAGCCGGAAAAGCCGCCCACATGATGAGCGCGCCGATGGCCGCAAGCGAGCTCACCTCGCTGCCAATGCCGGACAGAACACCGGCGAGAGTGCCGGGCACCCAGGAGGCGGCGCCGCTGGCCATTTGCACGACGAGCGGCGGACCAACGATGAGAGCTAGGAACGCTCCGGTGACGGCGCCGCCCGTGTTGCGAACGACCGCGCCGATACCTGCACCCATGACCGCACCGATTGCTCCGGTAAACGCCGAAGCTGCGATCAATTGGGCTGTGGTTCCGATGGACAGCATGAAGCTGTAGTCGGTCATCGGGAGCGCAACTGCGACCGAGACAACGGTGAGCCCGGCACCCAGACCGCCAAGCAGGCCACCGACGATGGACACGGCTGTCAGCTGTGCGAGCACAGCTTGTTGCCGGCGCGGAGCGCTCAAGAACGTGGGAACGACGGTTCCGTGGGCATACTCCCGTGCCACGGCGATAGCGCCGAATATGACCGCTCCCATCATCGAATTCCAGGCGAACGCCATCAGAGATTGCTGGTCAGCGGCAGTGGCGATGAACCCTTTGCTGCCATCCATATCGGTTCCAGCGATGACCGCTGTCGCTGTTAGCGCACTGATTGCGAGGAGGACTATCACAAACGCCCACGGCATTCTGGTGCTGGTGAGTTTGCGGAGTTCAGCTCGTACAAGACATGACCACTTCATCGCGTTTCAATCTCCTCTTCAATCGTGCTGGTATGACTTGGTGTTGCGCTTGTCCAGTTCAGGAACAATTCCTCGAGCGAGCCCGCATGTCGTGACAGCTCACGGACAGCCACCCCGGCTGCAAATGCCCGCTCACCGATCTCTTCAATCGGCAACCCGCGAACAATGAGCGCGTCTTGGTCTTGTAGTTGTGCGATACCACCGGCGGATTCGAGCACCGCCCGAAGTATCTCGGGCGAAGCCGTCCGAACCAGTGCGGCTTCCTGTTCCAGGTCGCTGATCGAGCCGCTTGCGACTAGACGCCCCTTGTTGATGACGACGACATCGTCGGCAAGATGCTGTACTTCCCCGAGCAGGTGGCTGGAGACAAATACCGTGTTCCCGTCGGCCGCTCGCGCTCGAAGCAGATCACGCAGCGTTCTGATGCCCTGCGGGTCCAGCCCATTGCCCGGTTCGTCCAGGACGAGCACCGCGGGATCCCCGAGCAATGCAGCAGCCAACCCGAGACGTTGTCGCATACCGAGGGAGTAGGCGCCGACGCGTCGGTCGGCCGCATCGGCGAGCCCGACCAGTTCCAGCATCTCATCGACACGATCTGCGGGAAAGCCGCCGGCATCGGCCACGATACGCAAGTGGTTGCGTCCGCTGCGTCCGGGATGGAAGGCATCCGCCTCGATAACAACGCCGACGGTCCGTGCCGGATCGGGCAGGTCACGGTAGGTCTGGGTTCCGATCAATGCCCGGCCCTGATCGGCCGACGCAAGCCCGAGCAGGATCTTCATAGTGGTGGACTTGCCGGCGCCGTTCGGTCCGAGGAACCCGGTGACCCGTCCAGGCTGAACGGTGAACGACAGGTCATCAACAACGGTATTGTGGCCGTACCGTTTTTTCACATGCTCGATCTTGATCACGGGCGCCAGATCGGAAGGCAGATCGCTGAGATCCGCCGGTCGGGTTGTTGGAGATTCGATCGCAATCATTGTGTTCCTGCCTTTCGTAGAATCTCGTGCTCGTCGTTGAGGGTGGTTATGTATTCAGTTGGCTCCTGCGGTGTCGGCGTAGGTGTCGGCCAGAACCTGGCTCATCACTTCAGCGAACAGGCCCGGCTGGTCGAACTGCGGTCGGTGCCCGGCACCCGCAACGACAATCCTCTCCTTTGATGGTGCCTCGACCAGGTCGAACCACTCATCAGCGAGGACGGCGCGGCCTCGAGCCTCGTGCTCACCGATGACCACGTACACAGGCACGTCCAGTTGGGGAACGTCGACACGGAAGTCGATGTCTTGGAGCTGGGGATAGAGAACTGCCGCCGAGTCGAAGAACCCGCGAAAACCGTTGATGCGATCCATCCATGTGTACTCCGGTACAAACAGGACGGCTGGCATCTCGGTGCCCGGATCAAACTCCGGGTAGGGATTCCAGTCATGTTCGTAGGAGGTGGCGTACTCGTAGCGGGTGACGTCGTCGTATGGGGGCGGGCCGTTGCGGCGTAGCGTCTCGGCAAGTCCTGTGTTGCCGGTGCGTTCTGCCCAGGCCAGGGTGTCCTCCCAGAACATCACGTCGGTCTCTCGTTGGCTGACCATCTGGCCGGTGCCCACATAGGCGTGGTACAGCTCAGGGTGGCGTTGTGCCGCGAGGACTCCGAGCGTCGTGCCCCATGAGTTGCCAACGATGTAGATCTTCTCTTCGTCGAAGCGTTCCCGCAGGTAGTTGGTCACCTCGATTGCGTCGTCGACCGCCTGGTCCAGGGTAAGAGTGTCGATCGGGTCGAGGGCGCCGTAAGACTTACCGGCGCCTCGCTGGTCCCACGTAACGACGACAAAACCCTGTTCCAACGTGGTGTCCGCCCGCATAGCGCCAAGATCGGTCCCGCCGGGTCCACCGGCGAGGTATAGCAATACCGGACTGTCAACGCTCCTGCCCCGAACCATCAGCGTTTGGTCGTGACCACCGATGGGGATCGAGACCAACTCGGCGACGCTGCCTGCCAACGGCTGCCCGTCCGCTCCGAGGATCGGCGCAGTTGACGCCGGGCGGGCAACCGAGAACGCGACGACAGCCACGCATGCTGTAAGTAGGCCGACAATGATCCACCCGACGGGTCCCGGGGTTGGAGTGGCCTGACGACCCAACCGTCCGGCTGCCCAGATGCCCAGGGACGATCCCACCACCATCGGCATGAACACGAGGACGCCGTGGGCGCCTCGACCGACTACGAAGGCAACGACCCCCAGCATGGAGTCGACATGAATCCCATCGACTGTCGGGCCACTCGTTCCGATCCGCGCTAGCTCATAAACCATCGCAAACACGACCGGTGTGATCAGCAGGCTCCACCGACTTCCCGTCGCCAGGCCGGCTCCGGCACCTACGATGAGCGCCACCGCCATCGAGATCAACGCTTCGGCCGTCGTTATCGGACCGCGAGGGGTGATCCACGCGCTCATCGAGCGCGAAACCGGCTGCGAGAAATACTGCGTTGGCGACACCAATGCGCCGGTCGGCCCATACGGGCTCCAAGACTCTCCTCACGCCTGACGTGCGAGCCGCATTCGCACGCTTCGCTGCTACCGGTGGGAGTTGGTCGGCAGCCGTTTCGGGGGTATCGGTCATTGTCACCAGAGACTCCTTCAGTTACTTGATGCTCATCATGGGGAGGCCATCTGGCGCCACGGTCAACGCAAGTTCAACACCCAATCAACACGTGGAGGAGTGGGTATCGCTGCGACGGCATTAGCTCACCGCGCTCTTCTGCGGGCGATGCCACTTCCAATTGTCATCCCTGTCGCCATGACCAAGATCCCGAGAACGGGCTGCTTGGTCCAGTACCAGACAGCGAGCCCGGCGAGCATGCCGACCAGCATCCCTACCCTCATGGCCAGGGCCACCGAGTCCGATACGCGAGATCGACTGCTGTTTGCAGACGGTTGACGTCGCCTGGCAACGACGACTACGGCCGCAGCGGCCGCAGCCGCCGCGATACCACTGGTAATCAACAATTGCATTGGTGCTCCTTACCTCTGAATCCGTCTCACGGATGTGTGTGCGCTGCTGGGAAGACCGTGCCAGAACGCCGGCCGGGGATACGACGCACGCTCATGATGTTGGGGCCGATGGGCAAACAAGCTGCTCTGCAAGAGTGCTGAGGTGAGGATCTCCGCCGGTCCGGTTGAAGGCGACCACCACGCTGCGTCCGGAGCCGTCGATGAGCACGATCGAGGCCGTTCCGTTCACGCTGCCTTCATGACCGTAGAAGACTCCGCAGCGAAGGCTGTAGGTGGCGATACCGAGCCCGTATGAGTCACCTGATTGGGGCGTGGGCCGAATCATCTCGGCTCGTAGGTCCACGGGCAGCAACGATCCGTTGACGATAGCGCTCATGATTGTGGTCAACTCGTCGGCGGTAGAGAGCAGCCCGCCACTCCCTCCGTTGCCGAACGCCAGCAGGTCATCGGTGGCGTCGATGAGCTCGCCGGTCGTCGTGTCCATGGCGTTGCCGCGAAACGCCGGTGAGCGCTGATCATCCGGGGCCAGTGTCGTTTGGTTGAGGTTCAGGGGTCGGCTGATCCGTTCTTCAACGAGTTCGGCGAGCGACCGACCGCTGATCTTCTCCAATGCCATCGCGGCAACCTGGTAGTTGGTATTGCTGTAATGGAACCCGGCGCCGGGCTGGAAGTAGCGGTCGTGGGTTTCGGCGAGACCGATTGTCAATCGATCGGATGCAACCACCATCTGGCCGGCAGCGGCGGCGTATTGAAGGGCCTGCGCTTCATCGATCAGATCGCGGCTGTCGAGGCGAGCGATGTCGGCTACGGGGTCCCCTTCGTTTCCGATGTCGAAGATCCCGCTGGTGTGGTTGAGCAGCATCCGTATCGTGATCGGGGGCTCGGGTCGCAGCGGATCACCGACGATATTGCCGGCGACGTCCTGGAGACTGAGATAACCCTGTGCAACCTGATCGAGCACGAGAGCGGCGACGACAGACTTGGTGATGCTGCCGACTCTGAATTGCATGTCGGCCGAGACATGGGTGCCCGACCGGTCGGCCAGTCCGGACGCGATCTCGAAACGCTCGGCATCGCGGTGAACAACGGCCAGCGCTCCGGGGGCGCCGTATGCGAGCCGGGCCTGATCGACGACTTCCTGCAGGCGGGCCAGTGCCGGGTCGGTCACCGCAGTGTCCGGGACCGGCGATGTCGGTAGCGGTGAAGTCAGCACGGCGGGAGCTGAGGGCACGTGCGAGGTAGCGCACCCAGCAAGGGCGGCTGTGACAGCGAGTACCAGTACCGCCCACCAGACGGGCGATCGCGGCCTTGCTGTAGGCGTTCCATTCGGTGCGGCACCCCCACGTCCCAGGACAAAACTCATGAGTCGTCTCTTCCTCGCGTTGACATAATCGTTGTTGCCAGGGTGACGAAAGTGACTCGAGACGCGCTCAACGCAACTTCAACTCCGGATCAACTACGAAGCCGGCCCAGGATGAGCTTCTATCATCAGACTGACATCAGACGGCGGCACCGGATCGGACACTCTGTGGCAAGTGGCAGGACACCCCACATCGTTGTTGTTGACGACGACTTCGATCTCCGCGCGATCATCCGCGATGTTTTGGAGGAAGACGGCTTTCGGGTCACCGCGGTTGGCGATGGGGAATCATTGCTCGGGCTGCTCCCCGGCCACCACCCCGACTTAGTTGTGCTGGATTTGGGCCTGCCGGGGGTGTCGGGACTCGACGTACTCCGACGCATACAGGAGCGTGGTCGCGTTCCCACGATCATCGTGAGTGGGAAAGGAAGCGAAGCTGATCGGATTGTTGGGCTCGAACTGGGCGCCGACGACTACTTGGTGAAACCCTTCTCGCACCGTGAGCTTCTCGCTCGGGTGCACGCTGTCCTGCGACGCAGCACCGATACGGGAACTCCCGCAGTACTCGACTTCGGTGACCTGTCTATCGACCTCAAGAGCCGCGACGTCAATGTGGATGGTCGTACCGTTGCTCTGACCGCCCTGGAGTTCGAACTGCTTGCTTTTCTAGCTTCGTCACCGCGGCAGGTCTTTTCCCGAGAAGTCCTGCTCGATCGCGTATGGGGCTCCTCGGGCGAATGGCAGACCGCAGCAACCGTGAGTGAGCACATCCACCGGCTGCGGCGGAAGCTCGAAACGGATCCCGACAAGCCGAAATGGATCGAAACGATGCGTGGGGCGGGATATCGATTCACGCCCTGATGAAGCCGCTTTGGGGAGCCTCCTGGCCGGTTCGTTGATGTTCTGTTGATCGAGCAGGGAGTGGGTGTTGACCTTGCCCCGCCACAGTGGCGGAACAGGCGATTCGACCGTCGAATCGCCTGCCGAGACAACGATAGAAGTGATTGATATGTCAGATTCGTCAACCGATCGCAGCGCCACAGGAGCAGAAGCCTCACCTCTCCGCGCTCTGGTAGAAGGGTTTCCAGGTGCCGCCGCGCACATCACAGGCGACTCGATTTGGCTGAACCACTTGGCCGGGGACATCGTCGGATACCGAGCGTCGGAGTTGACGACGCTCGATGAATGGGGCAACGCCGTCCATCGTCTGGATGAGCCGCAGGCCAAGGCCGCATACGTCACCGCCCGGGCCGAAGGCTTCCCTCGACCGGTGGTCCTGACGGTCTATCGCAGAGATGGTTCGCCTCGTCTAGTCGAATTCAGCGCGTATCGCGGCGGGGACGAAGAGGTGTGGATCCTGCGAGACGTGACCGACGCCCGCAGAGCCGAGCAGGAACTCCGCGATCGAGAGCAGCGATTGCAGGTGGCAGTTGCCACTGCCGGCCTCGGTATCTGGGAAATGGATTTGAAGGTCGGCACCATCACGAGCGACCCGTCGACGCGACGCCTGTTCGGTGTAAGCGAACAGGGAAGATCTAACCTGCTCGCCGACTACCTCGAGCGCGTCCTTCCAGACGACCGGCCCCGCCTCGAGGAAGCTATCAACACTGCAGTCGAGAACGAATCAGCCCTTGACATCGAACTTCAAGTGAGGTCTGTTCAGGGTCGGACCCGCTGGCTCCGATTGCACGGAACTGCGGTCCTGCACGGCGAAACTCCACACGCGCGCCTGGTCGGAGCTGTGCGCGACATCGATTCATACAAACGCATGGATGAGAGGCTCCTCCATGCCGCACAGATGGAATCGCTCGGAAACCTTGCAGGCGGTGTTGCCCACGACTTCAACAATCTCCTTGCAGTCATTCGCGGACAAGTCGAATTTGTGGCCCGTGAGCCCGATCTCTCGGAAAAGGCCGTTGTCCGCCTCCAATCGATCGAGCGTGCGGTGACGAAGGGCGCCGAAATGGTGGCGTCACTCATGCAGCTGGGAAAACCCCAGGCTCCAACGACGGAGCTGATCGACGTCAACCAGGTCCTCGAGACTACGGCCGAGTCGATAGAACGGATCGTCGGCGAAGATGTGACGATTGAGCTGCAGCTCAATGCCGTTGCGCCATTCGTCAAGTTCGGCGAGGGTCGCCTCTCGGCGGTTGTGATCAATCTCGCAACAAACGCCAGAGACGCGATGCCGGTCGGCGGGCTCCTCACGATCGCCACTGCGACGTTGCCCACAACCGAAAAACCACCTGACGGAGCAGACCAGTCATGGCTGCGCCTGACGGTGGAGGACACTGGTATCGGAATGGACGGCGAGACGCGAGCGAGAATCTTCGAGCCCTTTTTCACCACCAAGGCACCTGGTCTCGGTACCGGGTTGGGTTTGGCGTCGGTCTACGACGCCGTCATCGATGCCGGCGGCGTCATCGAGGTGGACTCCGTCCCCGGCGAGGGAACCACCTTCTCAATCGACCTCCCCTGTGCCCGTCCCACGAGCCGTCCGGCAGATACGGTGCCAACCTCGAGTCAACCGACAGCCCTGGGACAGGTGATCATGGTTGTCGAAGACGATGCAAACATCCTCGAGGTCACCGCGGAAATACTTCGCGGCGCCGGGTATCGAGTGATTGAGGCGCTAGGACCGGGCAAAGCACAGGCGCTCGTGGCGAGCGGCCAGAGGCCGGACCTCATGTTGTCCGACGTCGTGATGCCGGAGCTCTCCGGGCCCCAGCTGGCCGCCAACCTCAGCGAACAGGTACCC
The DNA here is from genome assembly GCA_963731695.1 of uncultured bacterium. Classification (GTDB taxonomy): domain Bacteria; phylum Actinomycetota; class Acidimicrobiia; order Spongiisociales; family UBA5794; genus JAAETI01. Next base: position 35,062 of record CAVSWM010000023.1, read on the forward strand.
GGGATGCCAGTGTTGTATATGTCGGGCTATGCGCCGGAAGGGCGGGCGGGAACGCAGATTGACGAAGCGTTGCTGATCCACAAGCCATTCAGCCACCGACAGCTTCTCGACCGGATCGCCGACCTGCTCCCCGACCCCTCCAACTGACACGCCAGAACGGGTTGGAGCTGGCGAAGGGATTCGAACCCCATGACCTGCTGATTACAAATCAAAGCGGAGGGGTAATGACGACACTAGCAATTCGGTGAAATACCCTACGCCGCAGACGTTTTCGGCAATCAGCGGTTGTCGTCATTTGTGGTCGGTTCTCACCGTCACGCGGACCGAATACGGACCAGCAGCGAATACACCATCGAACCTCCCAACAGATGGGCACAGTAGGCCCGGGGGCTAGATAGACGAATCGAGAAGCCCCGCCGATACAGCGGCGACGAACGCCCCACCAAAGATGGCAATCGACGTCCACAACGGCGGCACACGACGCACAAGCGCCGCTACCACCACATTCCAAACAAGACCGCTGATCACTCCGAATACAACGACCCACAGCCAAGAATCGAACGTTGAAGTCATCATTTCCGACAACGACCTGAAACCATCAGGACCATCGACGACGGTGACACCAGACTTCCACACGAGAATCGCGCCCCATGTCGAAACCACAGCTCCGACTGCTGCAACGGACAACGATCGGGAACGTCTGCGGCCAACGATGAACAGAAAGCCAAAACCCGCGAGCAGAATGATGACTCCAACGAGCCTGACGTCCGATGTACTAATGAAGGCCATCTCCCAACAGATGCTAGGTGCAATGCGTGCGTAGGGTGCTCATCCCGGACGCTGCCTGAAATGCTCACCATCGAACGCGATTCGCTGATCTCGACCGGATCATTTGTCATCGGTGCCAGCACGTTTGAAGCGACGTCTGATGGGTTTGGTCTCCAGCATCCTCGCTGCGTCTCTGACGCACTCTTCGCACATGGCGACATCGTTCGGTCCCACGATCACCCGCAACTTGGGCGCACCACTCTTTCCACAGAAGGAGCAGTTGGGCGGAAGTTCGTTCGACATCAATCCTCGTATACCGCCATCAGATGGCTGAGACCTCGACCGGCTTAGCCTATCCGAGCCAGCGTCGTCAGGGCCCAGCTCGACTACCGATCGCGCACCTCGACCCGCACGCACATGTGGCGGTGTGCGTGGTTGGACAAAGTGCTCATTCTCACCCGGGAACTGTTGATCTGGGCCCAGCGGTGCTGTATATTGTGATGTATGTCCGCAACTCGCACACAGGTATACCTCACACAAGAGCAGCGCCAACGCATCGATGCCCTAGCCGAAGACGAAGGCGTAACCATGGCAGAGATCATTCGCCGTGCCCTCGATCTATACCTTGAAGACGAGGCACCCGATCCCGAATTGGCGCTCGCGTCCACCTTTGGAGCAGCTCCAGCAGCGACGGTGCCCAGCAGGGACGAATGGGATCGTGGCTGACATCCTCGTCGACACCGACATCTTCATCGACCACCTTCGAGGAGCCAACCAGCTCACACCCGATCGCCACCGATTGCACTACTCAGTCATCACCCGGGCCGAACTCTTCGCCGGTAACACCGCCACCAATCTGGTCAGCATGCTGCTCGCCCCGTTTCGGGAAGTGCCAGTAGACCGCACCGTGGCTGAACGAGCCGGCCGTATTCGCCGTGAGAGCGGCATCCGTCTTCCAGACGCGCTCATCGCCGCAACTGCCATTGAACACGGGCTAGGCCTCGCGACCCGAAACAGATCTGACTTCGAGCGTGTGCGGAGCCTACGCCTGCGACGGCTGTAGCCGCCCTGTGCGTGCCGACGCGAGCGGTTGGACCACGCTCCGCATCTCACGACCCGATCCTCGACGTGCCGATCGGGGACACTCGGCGAAGTGCGTGTTATCACGACAGAATTGGCGATCTGCGTGGGTGTTCCCTTCAGTGGACTAGATCTGATAATCTGATTCTATGCCCGATATCACTGCCACCGACGCTGCCCGCCACTTCTCCGATCTACTCGACGCGGTCGAACACCGCGGCGAGCACTACACCATTGTTCGCCGTGGCAAAGCTGTTGCATCCCTCGAACCAACCCCGACCGGGCGAGGCACCGACGTCAAATCCTTGCTGCGACGCAACAAGCCCGACGCCAAATGGTCCGGGGAACTAGCCGATCTCCGAGAACTCCTCGAGATCGAAGCCCGCCCGTGAGTCTGCTCCTCCTAGACACCACCTTCCTCATCGATGCCGAACGAGAAGGTGTCGATCTCGACGATGCGATCGCAGATGACGACGACATAGCCATCGCGGCCGTCACTGTCGCCGAACTACTCGTAGGAGTCAGACTTGCATCCGGGAAGCACAAGAAGACACGCCAGGTCTACGTCGAGGAGATCGTCGACTGTATTCCCGTGATCGCCTACGACCGGAACGTAGCCGTCGAGCACACCGAACTCCTCGTCGCAGTGCGCCGCCAGGGACGGGCCCGCGGCGCACACGACCTACTCGTTGCCGCCACCGCCCACGCTAGCCGCAGAACCATCGTCACCGCCGACCAACAAGCCTTCACCGACCTCCCCGGTGTCGCCACCATCAGCCACCGCTAACCCAGCAGACAACTCCCCGTAGTCGACCGGGCGAGCAGAGAGGTGCGGGTATGCGTGGATCAGCGAAGTGCTCGTTCTCGCAACAGAAGGGTTGATCTGTACGTCATACAGCCTATGATGGTCGTATGACAATGCTCAGTTTTCGAGTTGATGATGAAGAAGCAGCCAACGCCCAGCAATGGGCGGAACGCCTCGGTGTAGATCGCTCCGAACTGTTGCGCGACGCCCTACATAGGCACCTGGTGAGACTGCGCGCCGAGGAAGACGTAGCTGCGTGGCGGGCTGCCCCACTAACCGACGACGAGACGGCATTGGCCGAGATCGCAGAATGGGGTCCGGCTGAGGATTGGTCGGATTGGGCCGATGCAACGCGGTGAGGTCTGGTTTGCGGCAGCGCCCGGCGGTGACCGACCTGTGTTGATCCTGACCAGAGATCCGGTCGCCGACCGTATCGGTTCAGTCGTCGTCGCTGCGTTGACCCGAACCAAACGCGGAGTGGTGTCAGAGCTGGAGTTGACCCCCAAAGCCGATGGTGTTCCCACAGTCTGTGTCGCCAGTTTCGACAACCTCCACACCCTGCCGCGATCAGCGTTCCGACGCCGAGTCACCCAGCTTGCACCCATTCGCATGGCTGAAGCCTGCCAAGTGATGCGGGATGCAACCGGCTGTTGAACCACACCCGTCAGCGACGATATGTCCGAAGGCGGAAGCCACTCACATGGCGTACCCGCCATCACAACCGTGAGTAGCCGCTCACCCGCACTCCGACGTGCCGATCGGGGGAAGCCTGCGAAGTGCGTGATATTGCAGCAGAATTGCTGATCGGCGTGGTTGGTTGGGAGTATTCCATAGCCGTATCACGCGTGATACGATCCGGGTATGCCAGAAGTATCAATCCGCGAGCTACGCAACCATGGCGGTGACGTGGTCGACCGTGCCGCAAAAGGCGAACGGCTTACCATCACTCGATCAGGCAAGCCCGTCGCTGAACTCCGACCCCTCGGCCGCGAACCCATGTCGCTAGGCGTCGCGATCGGGCGACGGCGAAACCTCCCCGCCCTAGACCCAGACCGGTTGCGTCAAGATATCGACCAGATCCTCGACCCCGCTCTCTAGCCTATGGCACGAGGAATACTCGACACCAGCACACTCATCCTGCTCGGACGTCTCCAAGAGACCGACCCGCTCCCCGCCGAGCCGGCGATAACCGCGATCACGCTCGCCGAGCTTTCGGTGGGACCACTGGTAGCTTCAACCGAGGAAGAAAGAGCCGCCCGGCAGGCACACCTCCAGCAAGCCGAAGCCGACTTCGACCCTCTCCCCTTCGATGCTGCCGCTGCTCGTAGCTTCGGCCAAGTCGCCGCTGCGTTGCGCCGAGCAGGACGCAAGCCAGCGGCACGCGCCTACGACGCGATGATTGCCGCCATCGCCGTTGCCAACGATCTACCTCTACACACGTGCAACCCACGTGACTTCACAGGTATCGACGGACTCACCGTCGTCGCTGTCCCCCACCCAGACCATTAGCCCACTCATGACGACTCGGAGTGGTCACCAACCCGCACTCCGAGGTGCCGGTATCTCTCACTGTCGGAGGTGCGTGATACCGCGGCTCGGGTCAATTGGTTTCGAGTGCGGCGATGCGGGCAATCAGATCGATGGCGACTGCTTCGATGTCGGTGGCGGTGCCTTGGGTTTCGAGACGCCAGCCGAAACCGCGCTGGTCCCAAACTGCGTATGCGATTCCTCGGCTCAGTGATTCTCCTACCACCAAGGGTCGGTCAGCCGCGCCGAGGTAGGGCAAAGGCAGTGTGGGACCGTAGTCGGGAACGGTGTAGCCGTCACCGAAAAAGAGAGACAGCGAACCGTCTGACATGAAGATCTGGGCCTCACCGGTGCGACGGCCAGCAATGCGAGGGTCGGAGTCGATCTCGGACACGAGTTCGGCAAGTTGCTCGTCGGTTACCGCATCGAGATCAAGTGGCAACTCGTACGCCCCATACAGTGTGTCTCGGGCGCCTACGAGTGGAATCGAGTCGCTGATCACAAGCACATCATCGGCAGTCAGGTCGCTCTCGGTCGAAACGACCACAACCAGGAACTGTCCCGCTTGATAGGCAACCTCGATCCGTTCGTCATTCTCCAGCCAAACCCCACCGTGCGGATCACCCGTTGATTGGCCACGATCCAAGCGAACCGTATCAGCGTCCTTGACAGCGATCTGCAGCCACAAAGACGAAGACTCTTCGTCGGGATCGCAGAAACGGTCACCTTTGCTTTTGTCCTCGAGTTGTCGGCAGACCTCCCACCCCTCTGGCAACACAGTGGGGTAATACAAGAGAGCCGGATCGGGTGCGAAGCTACCCAATTCGACTGCAGGAATCGTCGATGTCGTGCGTCCGGGACTACTGGTCGAAGGGCCGGAGCTACCAGGCGGGTCGTCGACGTCCGCCCCGTCACCGTCAGCCAGCAGCCCGAACCAAATCGCTGCCAAGCCGATCACCGCAGCGATGACCGTCGCTAACCCAATCGCCCGACCACGACCGGGTCTAGGGTCTGGCAACGGGGACTGCAGCAGCGACTCATCGAAACGGTCAGACATCACCGAGATGCTACGGCAGACCACTTGGAACAGCGACTCTGGACAATTGGACCGCACAGATCACCAACAACCCTGCGCGTTATCGAGTGCCCTCCGCCGTCCGAGATCCGGCCAATCCCGATCGCCATGTCGTTATCTGGAAACAACGTTCGGTGGCCGACCCGTGAGACCGTGGCAGTACTTGTACTTGAGGCCCGAACCGCACGGGCATCGCTCGTTGCGACCGATCTTCGGCCCGTCGTCCCTACGCTGTGCGGCGAGTTTCGATGCCAGCTCGAGTCGCTGCGCCAGTGTCTGAAGCTCGGTCTCCCAGCGACGGAGGTGCTCGCTTCTGCTGCGAAGCCTCTCCTCGGCTGACGCCATAGCCCTTTCTCGACCCACAATCTCAGCCTCTCGGTTGGCCAGTTGCTCACGTGCTCGCTGCGCCAACACCGGAGAATCGTCGCCCGAGGTCTCAGCCATCCTTTCCAGCTCTCGGTCGATCAAGACGACGATGGCTCTACCCATCGAGATCCCGGCTGCGCCGCAGTAACGTCTCCATGTCGACCATTTCGCAGGCGACACCGGTAGGCGCACCATCTGGAACCGCTCATCTCGGTCGGACTCGGCCAGCAGCCGCCGATCGAGATTCGCCAAGGCGCCACGATCGAGCCCCATCATGCCCACCGGTGTCTACGTGTATACATCAGCAACTGCGTTGCATGTGCGTGTGGTGTTGACAGGTACGGCGCGAATCGCGATCGCGGATCGGATTGCGTCTCCGTGGTCGACGTCCGTTGCTCTTGGATCTGCCGATTGTGTTTCTGTCATGAGGTCTCCTTGCTCGGTTGCTCAGGCGAGAGCGATTTGTTCTCTGCAGCGGGGCCCGGTAGACGGATTTCGTGGTCTGTGTTCGCCTGACATGCCCCACATCGGCCAGATGACCCTGTCACCCGGCTGTCAACGTCAACCATCAACGTCGGTTCTGCCCCGGACACAGGCACCCGATATCGAATCGTCGCCGGCACGGAAGGGGCGACACGGGCGCGATGCTCTTCTGCAACGAGGAGGCCCGCATCGGTGGAGCAGCGGCTGCCATGGACCCTGTTAAGACATCAGACTGTCATAGACCCTGTCAACGGTTGTCATGAGCCCTCCAACACAGCCTGCAGAGACGGGGCGCCCTATCGAGATCGTGATCGTCCGTTGACCGGTCTACTGACAGTCTCGCGACAGGGTCCCGTCGCAGAGTTCGTGTATGAATCAGCTCGAACCCCTCCTGTCGGCGCAGGATCTCGCCAGATTCCTCGGTGTGCCGCTCGCCACGGTGTATGCCTGGCGCTGCCGCAGCGAAGGACCGCAGGGATTCCGGGTCGGTCGGTACATCCGCTACCGACGCCGAGACGTCGAACAATGGATCGCCACCCAACTGCGACAAGGCAACTGACCGTGGCGCACATCCAGCATCGACCGGGCCGGCGCCGCCCCTGGCAGGTCCGGTACCGGGACCCCACGGGAAGGGAACGCGCCAGGAGCTTCTACAAGAAGGCCGACGCCGACCGGTTTGCCGCCACCGTCGAAACCGACATACTGCGCGGCGAATGGACCGACCCGCGACTGTCGAGAACCAGCGTCGCCGAATGGTCCCAGCGGTGGCTGCGCACCAAGAGCCACCTGAAACCCAAAACCGTCGCCGGCTACGAGTCCAACCTCCGAGTCCACATCCTCCCCGAGTTCGGGGACCTGCAACTCCGCCACATCGACCGCATGGCCGTTGAGGAATGGGTAGCCGACCTCCAGGAATCCGGGGCAGGCCCGTCAGTGGTCCGCCAGGCTCGCCAGGTCCTCGACAGCATGATGAAACTCGCCGTAGAAGCCGGATACCTCACCGCCAACCCCGTCACCGGTGTCAAAGCCCCCCGACAACCACACCGAGAGATGCTCTTCCTCTCCGCCGAGCAGGTAGAACGCCTCGCCGCCACCATCGAACAGCCCTATGGAACCCTCGTCTACCTACTCGCCTACAGCGGACTGCGCTGGGGCGAAGCCGCCGCGCTCCGCCGCCGACGCTGCCAACTCCAGAAATCCCAGATCGAAGTCGCCGAATCACTCGCCGAAGTCCGCGGCACCCTCTACTTCGGCACCACCAAAACCCACCGCCGCCGCATGGTCACCATCCCCCACTTCCTCAGTGACCTCCTCACCCAGCACCTCGCCGAACACGTCCCCGACCAGCCCGACGCTCTCGTGTTCACCTCCGCCGAAGGTCTCCCCCTCCGCAACTCCAACTTCCGACACCGGATCTGGGCCCCCGCCGTGCAACGAGCCGGACTACCCAGAGAACTCCGGATCCACGACATGCGACACACCTGCGCCGCACTGCTGATCGCCCAAGGAGCCCACCCCAAAGCCGCACAACTCCACCTCGGCCACTCATCGATCACCGTCACCATGGACCGCTACGGACACCTCTTCCCATCAGAAACCGACGCCCTCGCCGCCGCACTCGACCGGGCACACGCCCAAGCCGTGACGGACCAAATGCGGACCAAACCCAGATCAGACGGCATCGGCCTCGAAGGCCCATAAACAGAAACCCCCCGCAAACACGGGGGATTTCACTGGAGCTGGCGAAGGGATTCGAACCCATGACCTGCTGATTACAAATCAGCTGCTCTGCCGGACTGAGCTACGCCAGCGGGCCGCCGAGTTTAGTGCCTCGCATACGGCTTACTTCGTACAAAGCCAGCGAGGCGGCCACCGAGGCGTTGAGGCTTTCGATATCGGGGCTGATCGGGATATGAACCGTCACATCGCACAGATCCTTTGCGAGATGGGTGATGCCTTTGCCCTCGGCACCGATCACCAGCGCAACCGGTTCTCGCAGCAGTTCATGACGGAATAGCGACTCCTCCCCTTCACCATCCAGCCCGACCAGCCAGATCCCCATCTTCCGCAGCCGGCGCAACGCATCGGCCGTGGATTTCGCCTCGGAGATCACCAGGTGCTCGAACGCACCCACCGCCGCTTTGAATGCCGTGGCTCCCAGCGGCGCCGAGCGGCGTTCCGGCAACACCAGCGTCTTCCACCCCGCGGCCACCATGGTGCGGGCGATCGCTCCGATATTGCGGGGGTCCTCGAGGTGATCCAGCACCAGCACTGCGGGCGGCTTCGTGGCCCGAACCGCCTCATCGATGGGAACGGAGGCAATCGGCGTCGCCCTGGCCAGGATCCCCTGGGGTGCCCCGGTGACGCACATGTCGCTGACGTCGTCCACCCGCTTGACCAGGTATTCCGGCCGCCATCGCATCGGCAACGAGCCGTGCGTACTCAGGGCGCTTGGTTCGGTGATCCTCAACGCGAATACTCTTCACGCGCCCCGCGTCGAGGGCGGCTCTCACCGCGTGAAAGCCCTCGAGGCTATCCCCGATGCCAGCGGACGCCATCAGCTGTGTCCTCCAAGATGATTCCTGCGTCGGCCAGACCGTCACGAATACGATCGGCAGTTTCCCAATCTCGAGACGCACGAGCTTCTGCCCGTAGTTCGATAAGGGCGTCGATCACTGCTTCGCCGGTCAAGCCGACCACACCCATGGCGGCAGCGAACGCAGCAACATCATCACTGATCTCGTTCAGGTCGGTTTCCGGCTCATCGAGACCGAGCACGTCGGTGATCTGGTCATAGGCAGCCACCCACGATCCGGCATCCTCGCCATTGTCGAGACGCCGGTTGCCTTCCCTGATGACGTCGAACAAGACCGCAAGCGCCCCGGCGTTGTCGAGGTCGTTGTCCATTGCGTCGACAAACGAGGCCATCGCAGATTCGAGCGGAACATCTTCGACCGGGCCCGGCACCCGGCGTCGAAACGCCCAGATACGGTCGAGCGAGGCCCTCGCATCAACGAGAGCTTCCTCGCTGAACTCGAGCGGCTTGCGGTAGTGGGTGCGCATATAGAACAGCCGCACCGCACCCGGCGTGTACTTCTCGATGCCTTCGACCAGGTCGATGACATGACCGGTCGACTTGGACATCTTCTCGCCGCTGAGATTGAGCAACCCGTTGTGCATCCAGTAGCGAGCGAACGGGATATGCCCGGCGCCTTCCGCCTGAGTGATCTCGTTCTCATGGTGCGGAAAGATGAGATCCTGCCCGCCACCGTGGATGTCAAAGCCGGTGCCCAGATACTTGTGGGACATCGCCGAGCACTCGATATGCCAGCCCGGGCGACCGGGCCCCCACGGAGAGTCCCACTCGGGCTCACCGGGCTTGGCTGCCTTCCAGACGGCGAAGTCGAGCGGGTCACGCTTGTGCTCCCCCGGCTCGATCCGCTCCCCGCTGCGTAGTTCGTCGATGTTCCTCCCCGACAACTTGCCGTATTCGGGGAAGCTCCGGACCGCAAAGTAGACATCGCCGCCGGACTCGTAGGCATGTCCTTCGTCAATTAGCGCTTCGATCATCTCGATCATCTCTGCGATGTGCTCGGTAGCACGCGGCTCGATATCGGGGGGACGCACCCGTAATGCTTCGTATGCGGACCGAAAGTCGCTGTCTGCGGTTTCGACGATCTCCTCGATGGTGACGCCCAGCTCGTTGGCTGCCGCGATGATCTTGTCGTCGACGTCTGTGATGTTGCGCACATAGGTGACCTCGTAGCCGTGCCACTCGAAGTAGCGACGCACCACGTCGAAGACCACCGCATACCGGCCGTGGCCGAGGTGAGGCCTCGACTGAACGGTCGCTCCACAGACGTACATCCCGACCTTGCCCGCGTCGCGCGGTTCGAAGTCCTGGAGGGCCCGTCCGAGAGTGTTGAAAATGCGCATGGCGGGGATGGTATCAGCGCTGCAGTACCGTTGCGGCAGCCCAACGAAAGGGAACGTTGTGATCGCACCAAGACCGCTGGTCCTCGGCCATCGGGGCGCTTCCGCCGGCGCTACCGACAACTCGATCGAAGCTTTCGAACTCGCCGTCGCCCAGGGAGCCGACGGCGTCGAGCTCGACGTTCGGTTCACCACAGATGGGGTCGTGATGCTCCACCACGACCCCGAGATCGGCGAGATGGGCCCGCTGATCTATCACGAGTTCGCCACCGTAAGGCGGAAACATCCCGGGGTGCCCACCCTCGATGAGGCACTCGATGTGCTCGGCGACCTCATCATCAACGTCGAAATCAAGAACTCGCCGCTGGAGCCCGACTTCGACCCGGACCAGAAGATGGCCGAAGTGGTTGCCCGCTGGGTGTCCCGACACGACATACATGAGCGAGTGATCGTCACTTCGTTCAATCCTGCAACGGTTGGCGCTGTCCGGGACGCCGACTCGTCGATCGTCACTGGCCAGCTCGTCGGCACCGGATTCGACTTTGAGAAGGGTGTGCATGCCGTGGCAGCAGCAGGCCACACCTGGATCGCCCCCAATGTGGCGGATGTCGTCGCCGATCCCGGCACCGTCACTGTCTCCCACCACGCAGGGTTGCAGATGGCGGTGTGGACCGTAGACGGTGACGCGGCAATCCGTGCCGTCGCTGCCGCGGGTGCCGATGCCATCATCACCAACGATCCGGCAGCAACGCTCGATGTGCTTGGCGGATCAGCGGTCTAAGGAAACCACTGCCATCGCCGCGAGGCCTTCATCCCGGCCGAGGAACCCCATCCCGTCCGTACTGGTCGCCTTCACGGACACGTTGCCGAGCGAGACACGGGTTATCTCGGCGATTCGCTGCCGGATCGCACCACGATGGGGTGCAATGCGAACCGTTTCCGCAACGATGGTCACGTCGATGTGATCGATGCCGAGACCCCGGTCGTCAAGCAGCTTGGCCACGTGCGCCAGGAGCTCGGCAGAATCCGCTCCATGCCATCGTGTGTCTTCGGAGGGAAAGAACGTGCCCAGATCTCCCAGAGCAGCCGCACCCAGTGCCGCATCGGCGATTGCATGCAGCGCGACGTCGCCGTCGGAAGTGCCGATGAGCCCGCGAGTTTCATCAACGACCACGCCCCCCACAAACATCGGGCCGTCGCCACCCATACGATGAGCGTCAAAACCCCAGCCGATCTTCACTGCTGCCCCTCGACCGCCACCAGAGCGCGCACCACCGCCAGATCTTCGGGGAAGGTGACCTTGAGGTTGCGAGGGTCGCCGGGGACGACTATGACACGCCCGCCGTTCAACTCGACCATGCCGGCGTCATCGGTGAAGCTGCCCTCGAGCACTTCATGGGCTGCGCGTAGCTGCGACGTGATAAACCCCTGAGGCGTCTGGACCGCAACGACATGATCCCGTGGCAATGTGCCCGAGACGATGTCCTTATCGTCGACCTCTTTCAACGTGTCACGAACCGGTACCGCGGGGACCACCCCGTCGACATCCCTGCTGAGCAAAGTCTCGATGATCGTCTCTACGATCCTGGTCGTCGCTAGTGGGCGAGCCGCGTCGTGGACGATTACGTAGTCGACGTCGTCGGGAACCTCAGCGAGTCCTGCAGCCACCGAATCACGCCGTCGGTTTCCGCCCGGGATACCCCCGGGAACCGGCCCGACGACAATGACGTGACTGAGGCCGGCTTCGACCAACATGTCCCGGCCCCAGGCCCATAGCGGCCTGCCGCTCAGCTCCATCGAGTGCTTGGGCCCGCCAAAGCGTGACCCCGTGCCACCTGCAACCACAATTCCCCAGATGGACGCGCTGTCGGGGGACGCTCACTCTTCCTCCGGTACCTCGACCTTGGGCAGGGCACGATCGAGCTTCTTGACCGCTTCTTCCTCATCGAGGTCGAGAGCGAACCGAAGCTCGGAGATGATGATGAGGCGGGCCTTGGCCAGCATCCGCTTCAACGCAGGTGAAATGCCCTTGATTTGCTGTGCATACGTGAGATCTCTGACGACCTCAGCGACCTGGAAGATGTCACCCGAGTTGATTTTCTCGGTGAGCAGCTTGTACCAGCGGCTCCAGTTTTTGCCTGCCTCTTGCGGCTCGTCCTTGAACGTACGGAACACCTGACGCGCCTTGTTCTGCGATATCACAGGGCGAACCCCAAGATCAACCGCTTTGCCGACAGGAACCCGCACGGTCAACTGGTCGGTGGCGATCTCGAGTACGAAGTACTCCTGTTTCTCGCCATCGAACTCGATTTTCTCGCGCTTGATGATGGTCGCCGCACCGTGATGCGGGTACACCACGTAGTCACCCACCGTGAACGGGCTCTCTACCTTGACGGCTTTCTTACGCTTGGCGGTGGCCTTCGTCGCAGTCGACTTCTCGGCCGCGGCTGTTGTCTTCTTCCTTGCCGCCGGCTTCTTGGCCGGAGCCTTCTTGGCCGCCGCCTTCTTCTTCGCCGGCGCCTTGGTGGCTGTGGAGTTTGCCTTCTTGGCCGGAGCCTTCTTGGCCGGAGCCTTCTTGGCCGGAGCCTTCTTGGCCGCCGCCTTCTTCTTCGCCGGCGCCTTGGTGGTCGAAGCCTTAGTAGACGTCGATTTCTTCGCTGCCGACGTCTTCTTAGCCGCCGGTTTCTTGCCGGCCGGTTTCTTGGCTGTCGTCTTTTTATCAGTCACACTTTTTCCAGGTTGCTAGATCGCGGATTGTAACTAGTCGTGCGGTGCCGAAGCGCAGCCGGCACGTTCCTACCCGTCGCCGAGCTCGATGAGCCGGTCGAAAAAGCGGCGTAGCTGCTGGGCTCGTGCCCTGCCGACGCCCTCTACCCGCTCGAAATCGCCGACCGCCGCATGCAACATCCTTTGGAAGCCGCGGAAATGCCCCACCAGGCTCTGCCGTACCGGATCCGGAAGTCTCGGCACCCGTGACAGCGCCCTCAGACCGCGAGGCTCGAGGCCTTCCTCGATGTCGGAGAACCCGAGCGCGGCCGCCAACGCGGTCATGTCGTGCAACTCATCGGTGGCAACCCCCGCCAAACGCTCGAAGACCGATCTCTTGCCGCTTCGCTTGCGATAATCGGCAAACACATTCTCGGCGAGCTCGGACACTCCCTCGGCCAGGTCGGATGCCTGGATCTTGATCAGCCCCGCCTCACCACCGAGAGCGATGAGGGTCCGCTCGATATCGACATACATACGGCTCACCAACGTCGCCCTTGCCAGCACGGTGAGCACGTCGCGCACAACGACGACGTCATCTACCTCCGCCCTCGTCAGCCGATCCTCGGCCGCCTGAAGACGTCTACGAAGACGTTCCAACGAGTTGAGCGAGTTGTTTGCCTCTGCCAGCAGATCGGCCGGACGGGACAGCTCATAGCGCTGACCGTTGCGATACACGATCGCCCGCCGCCAGCCCTCCTCGCTCACGGCGAGGACATCAGTCCCGGTTTGCACCGCGAGTCGTTCTGCAGTGCGGAACCGGGTACCGGTCTCGTTGGTCTCGATCGACGGGTCCGGGATGAAGTGCACATTGGCCCTGGTAATCAGGTTCTTCTCATCGTCGATGACAATGCCGCCGTCCATCTTCGAAAGCTCGGCAATCCGCTGGGCGGTGAACGACGCGTCGTTGAGATGAAACCCACCGCTGCATAGTTCCTCGAGGGTGTTCCCGGAGCCGATGAGGATGAGCGCACCTGTGCCCTGGGAGTGAATCAGCTCGACGGCGACGCGCAGCGGCGTACCGGGGGCAAACCGGCGTAGTACTTCATGGGACTCGGGTGCACGCGAAGGCATCCCCGCAGGCTACCTCATAAATGACCTAGCGGGTCGAATCGCGCTGGATTGGTGTCACGTTGCTGCTAGCAGTGAGACCCGCCATGAGCAATGCCTCCTGGATCGTCCTGATGCCATCGCGGCCTGGCCTGATGATCAACTCGGGCTCGAAACGGGACGCCTCCTCGAGTCTACGATCACCGTGCGATGCCGCCCGGATCTCCCCGGTCAGCCCGATCTCGCCCCACGCAGCTGCCAGCGGTAGTGGCCTGTCAAGCACTGACGATGCTATGGCAAGAGCTACTGCTAGATCGACGGCAGGGTCACGAAGCCGCACCCCGCCGACAACATTCACATGAACGTCGGACTTGCCCATTGCAAAGCGGGCATGCCGCTCGAGAACTGCCAACAGCTGATGGACGCGGGCGGAGTCGAGACCCTTGACGCTGCGCCGTGGTTGTGGCAGCACCGTTGGCACCACGAGGGCTTGAACCTCACAGAGCATGGAGCGCCGGCCCTCGACCATAGGAAACAGGACGGTGCCCGATGCCCCGGAGCGGTGCGCCTCCACGAGTACGCCCGAGGGGTCCGGTACCTCGGCCATCCCGGTATCGCCCATGGTGAACACACCGACTTGATTGATCGAGCCGTACCGATTCTTGAGAGAGCGCAACAACCGTAAGCCTGCGTCGCTTTCCCCCTCCAGGTACATGACCACGTCGACCATATGCTCCAGCATCTTGGGGCCGGCGATCGAGCCATCTTTGGTGACGTGGCCGACGAGCGCAACCGCAGTCCCGCTTCGCTTGGCGTACTCGATGAAACGTGCTGCTGATTCACGAACCTGAAGAACCCCGCCCGCGCTGCCGTCGGCATCATCGACAGTAACGGTCTGTATCGAATCGACGATGAGTAGATCCGGCGATTCATCGGCACAGGCCCCGAGGATCGCTTCGACCCGCCCGTCGGAAACGATCCGCAAACCGGGAACGTCAACACCCAGCCGTTCGGCCCGCAGCGCAACCTGAGATGCCGACTCCTCGGCAGAGGCAAGCAACACACCACCGTGCTGGGCAACCCTGGCTGCCATCTGCAACAACAACGTCGATTTGCCGACACCCGGCTCGCCGCCGACCAGAACGACCGATCCGCTGACCAAACCACCACCGAGGACCCTGTCTATCTCGGCGATCCCCGTCGGAGTCCGTGGCTTGTCACCCACCGAGATGTCGCTGAGCGCCGTGGTCCTGGCAGAAGGCCCCCGTTGTGCAATCGATTCGGTGAGCGAGCCCTCGGTCCGGCATTGTGGGCAGAACCCCATCCATTTTCCGGTGGAGAACCCGCAATTCGAACAGCGGTACTCGGGATTGTGGTTTTTGCTTTTCCGGGAGCTCATGCGGCCAACATAGGGTCCATCACTGACACGAAAGCCGGGACTACCGTGGTCCGCGGATGAAACGACGGATCCGCCAAACAAGCAGACCGACGATTACCGCCAGGAGCAGAGCACCAATGACGATTGAAGCTCCTGACCAGGCTTCGGTCTCACGTATCGCGCTAAATACGGGCATCCGTGGCACAATAGCCCGGGCGGACCGATTTACGGAGACGTGACGTGGCGAAAGACAAGGACCCATTCGACGATCTGTTCGAGCCGTTCGAGCTCGAGGACGGACCTCCGCCCCCTGGAACCGAGCCAATACCGCAGCAACCCAGGGCGCGAGGAAGATCCGGCTCAGGCCCCCGTCGAGCAGATCGCATGCCCATCGTGTGGTGCATTCAACCCTGCGTACAACCGTCACTGCGAGCAGTGTGGCGCCCGGCTCACCAAGGAACCGCTCCCGGTCGCCCCGGCACCCATGGTCCGCTCCACCCCTGGTGGACGAGCCCTCAGCGTGCTCGCCGCTGCCGTTCTCGTCGTCGCCTTGATTGCATTGCTGGTCAACGTCTTTCGCGGCGGAGGCACCGAGGACACGACCACTACTACGACAACAACAACGACCACAGTCGCCCCGGATGTCGGCCCGATCGAACCGACCGAGGTGAACGCCAGCGCACAGATCGCCGGCACATATGCGGACACCAACCTCATCGATGACAATCTCGAGACGGAGTGGCAGGCACCACACGGTGACGGCCTCACCATCGAATTCCGGTGGGCGCAGCCGGTGAAGATCGAGTATCTCGAGATCTACAACATCGAAGACCAGACCCGGTTCCTTCGCAACTACAGGATCCAGGGTTACAACATCACCGTCGACGACCTCCCGGGCGTCACCTACCGGAACACTCTGAAAGACGAGGCCGGTGGCCCACAGCGGATCGACATCGCAAGTATCGAGACAACGACGTTGACGATCGAGATCTTGAGTGACTACCCGTCACAGGCCGTCAACGGAGAGATTGCCTTCGACGAGCTCGTAGTGGCCGAGGTCAAGTTCTGGGGCAGCGCAGCTAACTAGAGCTTGCGCTTCCGCTGGAGCAGTCTGGTCATGGTGTCACTACTGGTGACATGAGACTCCGTCGTCGGCAACGGTTCATCCACCACCGGCTCCTCACCCGCCTTGTGCGCCGACCTCACGGTCACCGCACCGGTGAGGACGAGACGACGCAGGGCGACATCAGCGAGGAAGAGCGCAAGCCCGAGCCCGGCCAGCCACGGCCATATCGATTGATGTGCACTCCCGGTAACCGGGGCACGGTCGAACACGTCGGCCGGCTTGGGATCAACTCTGCCTCCGGTGATGGAGGCCAACGATTCGACAAAACCGGGCGCGGGCTCCCGAAACGCATACTCATCCGAATAGCTCGACACTGCACCCGAACTTCCGGACGCAAGCGCTTGCCCATCCTGCTCGACAGACACGGCGACCCAATAGGCACCTGGCTCGGTTAGACCGGTCTGGCCGGTGAATTCGGTGCTGCTGACACGTTGTAGCGGCACGACTTCCACATCCCCATCCGGTGTGCGCACCGTGGCGATCCCGGCCGCGTCGAGCGGCACGTCACCAGCCTGAAACCCGATGGTCAGCCTCCCTGCGTCCACGCTTACTTCCGGCGGTGTATCGCGCCCGCCTGGTACTACATCTGAAACCACTTTGCCCCAGAAATCGACGTAGCCATCCCATGCCACCCAGCCGGCCAACCAGCGCGACGTAGCGTCAGATGTCCAGGCGCTGACTCTGCCGAGGCCCCGCTGCCAGGTTGCCAGCAGCGGATCGTCCTCGCCGATCAGCAACGGGGTCATGGCGGTCGACTTGGTTGCTGTAAGCACGTAGCCGAGGACCGGAGGGCTGGCATCGAGACCGTCGGTCACCCGGGACGGGGCTCCGAGAATCGGCGCAAAGGAGCCTTCCTGGGCCAGGGATCGAGCCACCGTCAGCGTCTCCTCGACAAAGATCTCAGGCACCTCGTCGAGATTCGCCCCCGAGTAGTAGCGGCCACCACCGAGCTGCGCCATCCGCTGAAGTGTCGTGCCGGCGCCCTCCCCGGTGCCAACAACCGAGAGAGTGATACCGCTATCGGCAATCTCATCGGCAATTGGCAGTAGCTCGGCCTCGTTCGGGTCCCAGCCGTCTGTGAATAGGACGATGTGGCGCAGATCCTCGTCGGCTCCCTGGAGCTCACGAAGTGCTTCGTCGAGACCGGCCCTGATCTCCGTATCGCCCGACGGAGTGAGCACGCCAAGCGCTGCTTCGACACTCGCCGGGTCCAGCTTGGGCCCAAGCGGGATGGCCCAGTTTGTTCCCGAGCTGAATGCAAGCACGCCCACACGGTCCTGGGTACTCAACGCGTCGATTGCCGATTGCGCCCCCGCCCGTGAGATGTCGGTCTTGTTGACCCCGTTTTCGATGAACACGTCACCACGGGCGTGGCAGCTCCCCATCGACCCGCTCGTGTCGATGACGAGCACCTCGGCGACACTCTGCCGCCGCACCATGTCATCGGGATTCGACCTGACCGGGAGCAGGTCCTCCAGCGCGGTGTTCTGATAGTCGCCGAGCCCATAGGCCTGGTCCCCGCCAACGACGACGAGGCCTCGTCCCAGACTCTCCACGTACGCCGCTAGACGCTCCGCATCCACATCTGCCGGTGCGGCCATGTTGACTAGAACAACGGCGTCGTAGCTCAGCAGGGAGTTGTCGGACGGGATGTTGGTCAGCAGATCCACCTCCATGCCACCGGCCTGCAACGCCGCCGCCAGCTCATCGGCGTCGCCGTCGACACCAGAGACAACCGCAATCTGGGCGGGGCCCAGCACCCGGGTAAGGCCCTCGGCCACATTGTTCTCGACACGGGTATCGAAGTCGGCGTCGAGCTGAGCCCCAATACGCAGGAATCCGGTTTCAGTCGCCGGGTAATCGACCGTCACCTCGTTGACGCCGGCGGTGAGGACTACATCAATGACATCGACTTCGCCGTCACCGGCCTGCACCAGGATCCGGGCGGGTCCGGCTGTGTTCGACTCGATCACGATCTTCGCCGCGACGGAGTCGCCGACACGGGCCGTCGCCGGTGCTCGAACCGCAGACACCAGCGCGTCGGGACTGGTGCCAACGTCCGAAGGAACGATGTCAACGGCGATCCCCTGCTCGGCGGCCTCGGCAATGGCAATCGCTGCGTCACCCTCGGTCCCGGCGGCATCGGTGAGCATCACAATACGTCGCGAGCCCTCGGTTGGCAGCAACGCTATGGCCGAGCGCAATGCTGACTCGATATTGGTTGCAGAGTCACCAACAGAGGTGCGCACCGGCTCGCCAATCCGGTCCCGGGCAAGTGCGGCGTCCACACGCAAGTCTTCGCCGAACACCGCTACCCCGGCAAGATCGCCCGGGCCGGCACTTTCTAGAGCAGCCGCAACGTACTCGTCCTGTGCGGCACGAACATCGGTGGGAATGGACGCTGATCGATCCAGCACAAATAGCACTGAGCGCTCAGACACCTCGAGAGCGAGCGTTGGTTGTGCGGCAGCGAGGAACACCGCAGCAAGAGCAGCGATCCGGAGGGCTACCGCCCAGCGGTGTTGCCGAGCCGGGACGGCAGGCCTGCCGACACGGACCAGCAGCAAGACGATTGCGATCGCAGGCACCAGCCCCAACAGCCACAGTGGCTCCTCGAGAGTGATCCAGCTCATGCCGATTCCCTTCTCGGATGCCGCCGCCCGGGGCGGGGAGCACCGTGCCCGACCCACCACTCGAGCAGCAGCAAGGAGAGCAGGGCGAGCAGGATCAGTGCCGTCCATTCGCCGACGACGGCCGTCGAGTCCACCGACGCCAGCGCCAGCGGTTCGGTGGCGATGGTGCGTGAAGGGCCACTCGCCTCTGCGGCCACAAATTGCCGCACGGCAATCGGGCCTTGCCGCAATTCGCCGGTCTCGGACTGGTAAGTCACCCGGTAGATGCCGGGTGCGGCAGTGTCTTCAAACAAGCCAACCGACGCCGGCAACTCGCGGGTCGCCCCCGAAGGTGTCGAGACGAGTGTCGTAGAGCCGGGGGGTGGGGCCAGGGCAATCGGCTGGCCGGCAGGGCCGGGAACGAGCGAGGCCAGATCCTGGCCGGCAAGGTAGCGAAGCACATGCGTGCCGAGGATCGGGAAGCCAACCTGGATCGGGAGATTGGATTCGGTCAGATCGAACGTGAAGTAGACAACCCGGTGCCCGTCGGCCTCACCGAGAAGCACCAACGGGATATCGCCGGCCTTGACCAGAGGCAGCCACCCCGGGGCCTCGACGATGTCGGCTTCGGCGATCGCCAGGCTCGACAAATCCACGTCGGCCAGCAGAGGTTCGCCCGGTCGTTGGTAACTGGCAGCGGTGTTTTGGACTGTCCCGGTGATGGTGATTCCTGCTGGTGGCGTTGTCGGGCGAAGCAGCCACGACGGAGCCGTCAACTGGCCGGCATCCTCCCGATCGATGATCAGCAGGTCGGGTGCGTCGCCGGCTGCCGGCACAAAGCCGGTAACGGAACCCACCAGCGCATCGAGGAATATCGAGCCGGTTCCGACTGTGGCGACGCTCCTGGTCTCTCCCTCGCCGAAGACCAGGTCGGCTGTGTTGTCAAGTGGATTGCCGTCTTCGATCGGCACCCCATCACCCCCTTGGAGCGACGCGGAAACCGTGAGGTCAGATTCCGCATCGACACGCACCCCATCCCGGATCCGACCGCCGGCCGGCACGGTGATCGGGATCGAGACGTCGGGCTGGGAGCCGGCCGTGATGGTCACCACCGCGTCGCGAGCATTCGACCCGAAGTTGCTCACTTCGAAGAAGAGCCGCACCTTGCCGTCAGCGCTCCCTTCGCCGCTGAAGGCAGTGATGGCCAGATTATCGGCGGTGGCATCAAAGAGCAGATGCTCGGCACCGATGATCGGCTCGGCTACGGGTGTGAGCTCGGGCGTGCCGCCGTCGGAGAAGATCAGAATGCGGGTCGGGCGGTCCGGGGTTGCCAGGCCGTTGGCGATAGCTATCGCCCCGTCGAGGTTCTCCAGCCCACCACCCGGAGTCAACCCACTGATGATGTCCCGCAGCTCCGCAGGGTCCCGGGCGAGCGCCGCCAGAATCCGGGGACGAGGCCCGGCTTCGACGATAGAGATCACGTTCCCTGCCGAGACATCGTTGATGAGGTCGAGAGCTCTTTGCTTGGCAGCATCGAGCCGGCCTGCCATCGCCATCGACCCCGATGTGTCCATGACGAACACCGTGTGCGGGCCGAGCAGCGACTCCTCACGGGAGAACGGGCGTGCCAGCAAGAACACGAACAGAAGGAGCGCGAGCATCTGGAGAACCAGGAGCGTCGTCACCTTCGGCTTCTGCCAGGGCACTGCCGACGTCACGGCGACACCGGTGCGTTCCCACAACATCACGCTTGGTACTTCCCGACGATGCCGACGCGTACGGAGCATGTAGAGCACAACCAACGGCACCGCCAGGGCGGACAGGAGGAGGGCCGAAGGCGTCAGGAAGCTCATCGCATTGTCCCTGCCGTCGACAGCTCCCGGATCGCGAGCGCGGCCACATCACGGTCGGCCGGCGCCAGCAGATAGTCGAGACCGGCGCGACGAGCTCGCGCCGCCGCTTCCTTGAGGAACGAATCGAGCGTCGTGCCATACGCTGCCAGAGCGTCTGAAGATGTCGAGAGGTCGACGGTCCTCCCGGTTTCGGCATCGACCAACCTGAGGTCCCCGGACAGATCTGGCTCCAGCTCCTCACGTCCGAGCACGTGGACGACTATCCCCGAGCCGGAGGCACCGAGAGCATCAATCGTCGATTCCCAGGATGGGTCCAGCAGATCCGAGATCAGGATCGATGACCCCCGGACGGTTGTGTTGCTCGAGATGTGTGCCGCCACCGGCTGCAGCGTTGCGGCTTCCGCGGGACGGAGGGTCTCGAGCCACGACTCGAGGACCGGCCATCCGGAACGGTGCCTGCTTGGCGGGCCTTGTAGAAACGGCCGTCCCCCGGGCGCCGGGACCTGGATCGGATAGACACGGTCTCCCCCGGACAGCGCCACGTAGGACAGAACCGCGGCGACTTTGCGAGCAGCTTCGAACTTGCCGTAATAGCCCATGGATGCCGAGGTGTCGATGATGACGCGGATCGGCAACTCGTCTTCAGCCTCGAACAAGCGAATCATCACTACCCCGAGCCGGGCGGCGAGGTTGTGATCGATCCTGCGAAAGTCATCACCGGGCACGTACTCGCGATAGTCGGCAAAATCGACACTGTCACCAAGCTGCACCGAAGCATGCCGGCCCGCCCATTTACCCCGCACCCTCCCACGCAGATGCAGCGAGATTCGATCCAGCCGATTGCGGGTATCCGGGGAAAGGAGCATTGGAGTCGCTACTTTGTCGTGCCCGGGTGGGCGGTGAGAATTGCAGCAACGAGATCGTCGGCAGTGACCCCGTCGGCCGCCGCTTCGTAGCCGAGCACCAGCCGATGCCGCAAGGCTGCCAGAGCTACTGCCCGCACATCTTCGCGAGCCAGATTCGGCCTGCCAGCACGCAACGCCGTGGCCTTGCCACCGAGAACCATTGCTTGTGCTCCCCGGGGACTTGCACCAAACCGCACGTATCGGTTGACCAGTTCGGGTGCGGCCTCGTGGCCCGGGTGGGTGGCAGCGACCAACGTTGCCGCATACTCCAGCACATGAGAGGCAGCGGGCACCTCGCGTACCATCGCGCTCATCTCGAGCAGAGTGCGATCGTCAACGACCCCGCTGACCTGTGGCTCTTCCTGGATGGTCGTCCGATTGAGGATCTCAACGATGTCGTCGATCGGCGGGAAGGGAACGAGAGCCTTGAACAGGAACCGGTCCAGCTGCGCCTCGGGGAGCGGGTATGTGCCCTCCATCTCGATCGGATTCTGTGTCGCCATGACAAAGAATGGTCTCGGCAGACTGTGAGTTTCCCGTCCCAGGGTCACCTGCCGCTCCTGCATGGCCTCCAGCAGGGCAGACTGCGTCTTGGGGGTAGCTCGATTGACCTCATCGGCCAGCACGAGATTGGCAAACAACGGCCCGCGGTGGAACTCGAAGCGGCCCTCGTTGAGGATGTTGGTACCGAGGATGTCGGCCGGCATCAGGTCAGGAGTGAACTGGACCCGACCAAAGGCAACATCGAGAACTTGACCGAGCGTCTGGAGCAGACGGGTCTTGCCGAGACCGGGGACGCCCTCGAGGAGCACGTGACCCTCGCACAGGACGGTGAGCAGTACGGTCTCGACGAGATCGGTCTGCCCCACGATGACCTTCGCAACCTCGCTACGGATGGAATCGGCAGTTACAGAGAATTGTTCCGGGTTCATGGCTCCAGCCTCGTGAAATAGTCGTGGACGACGTCTTGTAGTTCTGCCGGGACGGACAGTTGCTCGAGCGCGTCGATAGCCTGTTGGACGTACTCGGTGTATCGCTCGTAGTAGGGCGTGGTCGGCAGGTTGCGCAGCCCGAATCCCTCGGTCTCTCCAACGACCTCGCCAGGATCGTTGCCTTCGAGATCCACCTGGATCTCGTCCCCCACATCAAACTCGACCGGGTCGAAAACGTCGCTGCGTGCGGGATCGGCAGCAGGGTCGTTGTCGCCGACACCCGGCTGGACCGTACCGGTACCGGTGCCACCCTGGCTGGCATTGCCGTTGGCGCCGCCGCCCGACACATTGCCCCCCGCCTGACCCCCCTGTCCTTGACCCTGGCCCTGGCCTTGCCCTTGACCCTGACCCTGGCCCTGCGCTTGCCCTTGACCCTGCCCCTGCCCTTGACCGTCGCCCTGGCCCTGTCCTTGACCCTGCCCCTGGCCCTGGGAATCTGCGAGCCGTTGTCTGGCATCCTCGAGAGCAGCACGAGCGGCGGCGACGGACTCAGCATTGACGATGTCGTCGCGAGCAGCCGTCACGGCATCGGCCGCAGCGTTGAGATGTGCAGATGGATCGGCGCCTGAGCGCAGCGCATCGGCCGCCATGGCCAGCTGCTCGGCCAGTGTTGAGTCGGCCTCGCCGACTGCGGCCAGCTCATCCAGCCGATCGGCCGCGGCCGATGACGCCTCAGCCGACAATGAAGCGGATGCCAGGGCCTGGAGCTGCGCCTCCAGAGTGTCTCCCGAAGCCAGTGGCGCCGACTCCGCTTCACGCTGGAGAGCGGCTATCGCGGTGCGCTTGGCAAGAAGCGCCGGGTCGGCCATCTCGGCCAGAGTCTCCGCTCCTGCATCAAGATCGGCAACCGCTTCCTGCAGGGATTGTGTTTGGCGAAGTTCCTCGAGCAACGCTTCGAGCTCAGCCTGCACCTCCGGGGTTGCCGTGGCCGCCTGTTCTTCGAGCGTCTCGATCTGGGCTGCTATCGAGCGCGGTGTCGGCACGTCGTTGCTCGACCACTGCGTCTGCCGGCGACGGAACAAGAGCGAGCAGCAGCGCAGCACCCACACCGAGCGCCAGCAGCGGTAACACAGGTCCTTTTGGCAAGAGCCCGTCGAACCCGGAGAGCTGCCGATTCTGGGCCCACTTTCCTGCAGCTTCGATCTGACGCCGCTCGGCGTCATTGAGACCGGTTCGCGCACTCAGCTCGAGTGCCGTCGAGACACGATCGAAGCCGTGCATGCGTGCATCAATCTCGATAGCGCTCCGACGTGCCGAGGGGCGGGAGAGAACCGCCAGCAGGAGCCCGATCACGACGGCAACGGCCAGCACCACAACGGCGGTCGGTTCAACCCACGGAGCGGGCGTGTTACGGGCAACACCGATCGCACCGGCCGCGATGAATGATGCAACCGCAATCGCCACCACTACCTTCTCGATGGTCGCGGCCAGGAGGAGACGTCTGCGGGCAGCATCGATGATGCGGGCAACTGCGTCAGGCAGTGGCATGCTCGGGGTCCTCCCTCCGCCGCCGCCTACCCAGCAACCGCGGCGGAGCCGGAACGGTGACTCTGCGTGCGGCGAACCAGAGCGCCATGACCGTCACCAGAGCTGCGAGCAGGAGTGAGCGCACCCAGAGCCGTCCGCGGTTCATCGCCGTCCGTCCCTCGCCCGGCGCTCCAAAGGTGACGTCCAACTGGGGTCCGGAATCCAGGAAGACAGCGCCGCCAAAATCGTTCCTCGATCCCCATTGCCGATATCGCAACAGGGTATCGAACGGATCAAATGGCGTCCCGAGGGCCACAAACTCGTTGGTGGTCTCGAGCGGCTCGTCAACCGCAGAGACCATGGCCATGTAGGGGTTGAGCCAGAGGCTGTAGAGCTCACGCCCATTCGGTCCCCAGGTGTCCCGATCGGATGGGGCGAAGAACACGATTTCGCCGATGAGCAGAAGAGCCGTCCCGGCCACTAGAGCAAAGGTGATCAGATAGGAACCGGCGACCGCGCCCCGTGTCGATTTCGCCCGGGCGGATACCCACACCGATAGGCTGCCGACAACGATTGCAGTGGTGATCATCGCTGCCAGCGCCGCAGTCACGTCTCCGATGCCCACGCCTCCGAACAGCATCGGCACCAGCATCACCGGTGCGACTGCCACCAGCAACAGCACTTGATATGCAAGCGACGAGCCCAGTTTCCCGAGGACTATCTGACGTGGCTTGAGCTGGCTCACCTGGAGTAGCGGCAGCGTGAGCCGCTCTCTCTCCCCGACTATCGAAAGCGACGCCACCCCCGGCACGACCAGCAGCATTCCGGAAAGCAGCAGGAGGCTGACCATTTCGAACATGCTGCGTCCCAATGAGGAACTGATCAGCAAGGGTGACCCGCCGCCAAAGAACCCGACGCTGGACGCCCACGCCCGTGCCGCCAAATAGATGAGGTAGCCGACGCCGGTGACGATGATTATCCATAGGCTGACGAAGAGACCGGCCCGGTTGCGGCGGAACCGTTCCCTGAGCTCTCGCATGGTCACAGGGTTGAGCTTCATTCCTCCGCCCCCTCGGTGAGTTGGAGGAACAACTCTTCGAGGCCGGCCGAATCCACACGCCAGTCCCAGACCGCTATGTCGCCCGCCACGAGGAGACGCAGCAGTTCGGCGAGACGGCTCAAATCGTCGGCAACGTTGAACCGGATGTGGTCGCGCTCTACCTGGACATCTTCGACATCACGTTCGGCACGCAACAAGTCCTCGGCCATGACGAGTTGATGGGAAGGAGCGCGCACCGTCACCCGCCGGTTGCCGATCAGGGCGGACCGGATCTCGTCTATGGATCCGGAGGCCTTCACCAAACCGCGGTCGACGATTGCCATGTGAGAGCAGACCCCTTCCAGCTCGGACAGTATGTGCGACGAGATGAGCACCGTCTTGCCCATTCGCCCCAACTCGGCGATGAGCTCGCGGAGATGGACACGGGCCCTGGGATCGAGCCCGGACGCCGGTTCGTCCAGAACCAGTATCTCGGGGTCGTGAACAAGGGCTCTCGCCAGGGAGAGCCGCTGCTTCATCCCCCGCGACAGCGTGTTGACATCGGCATCGGCCTTTTGCTCGAGATCGACCAGCGACAGCAGGTCACCCACCACCGTGCGCCGTGTCTGGGGGCCGAGATTGTGGGCGGCGGCAAAGAAGTCGAGGTATTCACGGACAATCAGGCCGTCGTAAACACCGAAGAAATCCGGCATGTAGCCGAGCACACGACGAACGGCTTCTGGATCCTCCTGCGGATCGTGACCGGCAAC
Source organism: uncultured bacterium (assembly GCA_963731695.1). Classification (GTDB taxonomy): domain Bacteria; phylum Actinomycetota; class Acidimicrobiia; order Spongiisociales; family UBA5794; genus JAAETI01. The sequence goes on from CAVSWM010000023.1 coordinate 61,057, forward strand.
GCTCACCTGCCCGCCGTCCCGCTCGATCAAGGTCGAAATGACTTCCATCGAGGTCGTTTTGCCCGCCCCGTTCGGCCCGATCAGACCGGTTATCGACCCTTCGGCGATCTGTAGATCGGCGCCTGCCAGTGCGGCAACATCTCCATAGTTCTTGGTGACCTCGGAGAACTCGATGATCATGGTGACACCATCGACAACGTCAACGAGTTGTCCGGCAGATTCAGATCACTGAACTGAGTCTGCTCGAAGCTGACTCGTGCCATCAGATCGCCAGATGGCGATACGTGGTCGATCAGCGGAAACTCACCGAGCCACTGGTATTCGTCGAACTCTCGACTCTGCCAGTTGTACACCTCGAAGCTGACAACCCCGGGAAGATCGGCAAACTGGTTGCCGACCCTGGCCTGGCCGTCCGAGTTCGGGGCGACATCAAAACGAAACTCGATGGCATCAGCGCCGCTGGCATACAACCAGCCTGGATACGCGTCGACATAGTCGGCGCCGACAACCTGGATGATCTCGGCGACACCCCGCTTCTCCGCCACACCGTCAGGCAGGTCGAGAGGGATGATGACCAGTGCGGGGCCGTGAACCTGCTCGATATCGCCGTCCACCAGAACATCGGCGGTGAGATCGTCGGTATACCCAAAGAAGTAGGGACCTGCGCTCAAAGTGGCTGCTTCCTGACGACCGGCGGTCTCCCCCAACGGCCAGACCTTCTCCCACGGCTCCTCGTCCCAACCCCAATTCCCCCGCGACATGACCGCGTCACCAATCGGTGATCCCCCACCCGGGTTCACACCGATAGCCCGGAGAGTCACCGAGTCGGATTGCTCGCGACCCAGGGTGCCGGGAGCCGCCTGGGCGGCGCCTGAGTTGCCAATACCCCATGCCCAGAACTCGAAGGGGCTAGCGTTGCCGACCGTCAGCTTCAGGTCATCCCCGTCGGCGACGATGTCGGTGGTCAGGGCAATAGGCTCAGGGTTCCACGAGGCCTGCAGCGTCGCGGCACCGAGATCCGGCATGTCGAATGTGAGCCTGGTGCCGCCTGCATCTGCCGCCCCAACTCTTGCCTCAACGCCACTGGCCCTGCCAAACATCATGGAGGCATCGATGGGGGCAAGCCTCCACCCGGCAGGTGTGTCCACCGAATGCTCGCCTCCCGCTCCGGCGACAACGATCATGGCCGACGTTGCCCGACCCGCGTTGCCTTCCTGAACCACTACCGAAGCATGGGTGACGATCCGGCTGTCCACCTGCGTACGGCCCGCCGCCCATAGGACAATCAGCATCAAGAGGCTGACGGCGGGAATGGTGATCCAGGCCAGCTCCCTGCGCTTCAAACGCCGGAGCACAACGAAGTTGACCGGGCCGACCACGATCACATATGCCGTTAGAGCTGCCAACAGCCACGGGATCCCGGGAGTCGCAGAATCTCCGGCAGCTGCCGCCGCCTGGAACATCTGGAAACCGGCCTCGTTCATGAAGTCGCTATTGGTGCTCAGCGTCAGCGGCGGTATGTCCCTGATCGCCGGGCTCCATGCCGATACCGCAGCGATGTCATCAACGGTGATCAGCTCGCCGGCTCCGAGGGGCGCAGATGCGGCTTCCTCGGTCAGCGAGGTTCCGCCGCCGGTGCCGATGCGGGCCACCTCATGGGCTTCACCAACGAGCCGCCCTCCACTCTTCACCCACGTATTCACCGCATCGATGGCGTCGGGAGTCGCTGCGTCGAATGCGCCCCGGCCCGCCACCAGGTACCCGAGGGGAGAGATGCCGCCGTCGAGATCCTCGTCGGTCAGGTTGAGGATGGCGAGATCCTTCCCGAATGGCACCGACGTCACCTTGGCGAGGTCACCCTCGATCCCGGAAGCGTTGAGCAACCCGACCAGGGTCTTCTCACCCGGGAACAGGACGTTGACAGATTTCTGCGCCAAATGCTCTTCGGCCCCGTCGACGAATAACCTCACAGTGACCCGATTGCTCGGGCCTACGGCCGGGATCTCGACCGTGTACTGCTTGGTGCTGCCCGCAGGCACCTCGATCGGGGTAAACAGGCTCACACCACCGGCAGTCGTCTGGAGATCTCCGACGAACAGGACATCGGCATGCACCTGCACCGAGACGGTCGATGGCTCGTATGGCACAACGTATCCGTGTAGCCCGATCGTGGCGTCGAGCTCGACCGCATCTTGAGCTGCGACGGGACTAGCGACGGCGAGCAGCGTCAGCGCCAGCAGCATCACACGGCGAATACGATTCATATGCCCCCTTGGACGCCGCCAATCCCTGTTCGGTTCCGTCAATCTAGCGGTAACCCACACATAGACATCTGCACGAACCGAGGTCAAGCGACCAGGCCCCGCCCGATGATGTCGAGTAGCTGTTCGATGACCTTCTCTTCGTCGTCGAACAGCTTCACCGGCTGTCTTCGCTTCGCCAGCAGGACGATTACGGCCCCATGGACCGACGCCCACAACGCAACCGCCGTGGCGAATGGGTCGAGGTCTCCCCGGAAGACACCGGCCTCCATCCCTCCCGCGACGATCTCGGCTGCCAGCACCAGGGCCCGGGCGCCGGGCACGTCCTCGGGGTCACCTGCTGCCTTGTCGGGGATGGGCCCGAGCATCATGACTTCATAGTGCTCGGGCCTGGTCAAACCGAAATCGATATAGGCGCGGCCGATCGCACGGATCTTGGCGACAGGCTCGTCATGGCTCTCTGCGGCCTCGGCCATCAGCTCGGCCATCTCATGGAAGCGGCGGGAGCAGCACTCGAAGAAGAGCTCATCCTTGTCATCGAAGTGCATGTAGATGGCGGGCGCCGACACGCCAACGGCAGTGGCTATCGCTCTCATGGATACGTAATCCGGGGAGCCCTTCTCCCCGAGGAGCCGCTCGGCTGCATCGAGGATCTCGGTACGGAGCTTGTCGCCATCCCCCTTACGAGCACGTTTTCGATGAACTGCGGGCGCGCCCGTTCCCGGCGCAGCTTGACGCCGGGAACGGTGCATAGATCCTTCAGACGGTGCCACTTGGGCCTTTCTAAGCTTCGTTTGGTGCCGGTTCGATCATAGGGGGTCGCATCGGCTCGGAATGCTCACGTATGCCAAAACGCTGGTAGATGCGATTCATCCACGATGGCGCCCACCAGTTGGCGGCACCGGCCAAACGCATAAACGCCGGAACCAGAGTCGCCCTGACGATGAAAGCGTCGACCAACACGGCCAGCGTCATCCCGACACCAAACATCTTCATAAATGACACGTTCGAAGTGGCGAAGGCGATAAACACAACGGCGATCAACACCGCGGCAGCGGTGACGATCCGACCGGTGCGCTCCAGCCCGCTGGCAACCGAGTCGGTGTTGCTCCGGCCCGCATCGTGCTCTTCCTTTATCCGGCTCAGCAGGAACACTTCGTAGTCCATCGACAGCCCGAAGGCGATGGCGAACATCAGTATCGGCATGGTGATCTCGATGCTCCCCGTGGCAGTGAAACCGAGCAACCCCGACAAGTGGCCGTCCTGGAAGATCCACACGAGAGCACCGAACGTCGCCGACAGCGAGAGCATGTTGAGGACTACGGCTTTGAGCGGGACCACCAGCGAGCCGAACATCAAGAACAGCAACACGAACGTCACGAGCCCGATGATGGCCAGGGCAAATGGCAGCGACCCATACAGCGACGCCTTGGTGTCCACCAGATCTGCTGATCCACCGGTCACCAGGGTCGTAAACGGAGCGTCCATCGACCGGATCTCACCGACGAGCGTTTCTCCCTTGGTCGAGATCGGTTCGACGGATGGCACAACCGATAGGTAGGTACCGGTGCTGCTACTGAACCTCGCATTGGCCGGCCCCGGTGGGGCCACCATGTCGCCTGCGATGTAGGAACCGGTAGCTGCGTCGACACGAGCAACACCGTCCAGAGCGGAGAGAGCTGCCGCAAGGCCGGCCACCTCGTCTGCTCCCGGGTTTGCGCCATCCGAGACCACTGAAATCGGTGATGCCTCGAATGCATCGAACTCGGTGCGCAGCAGATCGCCGGCTTCACGGGCATGGGCGGTCTGTGGCAGAACGCGGGCGATCTGATCGTCCCAGCTCGACACCCAGGAACGGGGCGCCGAGCACTGCAAGCAGCAGGACCGCGGGCCGTGGCGATCGGAATAGGCCGGCGCATCACCGCAGTGGCGATGCGGTGCCAGATTCCGGTGCCCTCGGCGGCAACCGATACCCGGCGCACCCTGAGCCGGTCCACCCGGTGGCCGAGCATCGCCAGAATGGCGGGAAGTAGAACGACCGCGCCGATGGCGGCCAGCGCGACGACGGCGATACCGGCATATCCGAAGGATCGAAGGAAGGCAAGGTCAAATACCAGCATTGCCGACAGAGAAACTGCAACGGTCCCTGCTGAGAACAGAACGGTTCTTCCAGCGGTCTGCACGGTGCGGGCTACCGCCTCGGCGGGGGCGTAACCGGAGGCCAGTTCCTCACGAAAACGGGAGACCATGAATAGCGAGTAGTCGATGGCGAGGCCCAGGCCGAGCGCCGTGGTCAGGTTTAGGGCGAAGATCGACACCTCGGTGAATCCGGTGAGTACCTGGAGCACGAGGAACGTGCCCACGATGGCAAATCCACCGATCAACAGCGGCAGAGACGCCGCGACGACGCTGCCAAAAATCAAGACAAGCAGCAGTGCGGTGATAGGAAAGGCGATTGCCTCGGCGCGCACCAGGTCGTCCTCAATGGTGGTCTGCACTTCGGCAAAGAGCGGGCCCGTGCCCCCGACTGCGATGTCGAGACCCGATCGAGTACCCCGATACTCATCGGCGATCTCACCTGAGGTGGTCAGCACTTCACCATCGGTGCCGCCGACCGTGGCGAAGACCAGGGCACGGCCGCCGTCCAGCGATCGCAGCGACGCAGGACCACCCAGCGTCCAATACGACGATGCGGAGGTCACCCCGGGCTCTGCCGCCAGTTCCTCTGTGAGCCCGATCCCGGCTGCGGCGACGGCCGGATCGTCGACGGAGCCCGCCGGGGCGGTCACAACCAGCACAACCGATGGGTCGTCGGCTCCGAATTGCGACTCGAGGAGTTGACCTGCAGCGACCGACTCCGCCCCAGGATCCTGAAAGCCCCCGTTGGTCAGCGAGTCGGAGACTCCGCCACCGACGGCACCGGCGATGCCGAAAGCAACGAGCCCGGCAATCACAACAAGCACTCTGAAGCGAACAATCGCCTCTCCAAAACGTCTCACTATCGACTCCCTCCAACTTAACATCGTTAACTGATGAGTGATAAGTTACCGCTGTTCAGTTATTTGTCAAGGGGGAAATGCAAACAAGAGGAACCCCGGGCAAACCGGGGTTCCTCTGGACTATCTATGTCTCGGGTGACGTGGCTTACGATCCATCGACTTCGTCGGCCATCTCCAGTGGGGGCTGATCCGGCGTCTCGAACGATGTGAACGACAGAGTCGTCGGGTCATCCTCGTCCACGTCGACCAGCACCGTCGCTCCGGCGGGGAACTCCTTGTAGAGCACCTTCTCGGAGAGCGGATCCTCCAGCATGCGCTGGATGGCACGACGCAGCGGACGAGCACCGAGCTGCGGGTCGTAACCCTTCTTGGCCATGAGCTCTTTGGCGGCCTCGCTGAGTGCCAGATCGAGAGCTTGCGACTCGAGCTGCTCACGGACCCGGCGCAGGAACAGATCGACGATCTGTTTGACCTCATCCATCGTCAACTCATGGAACACGATGACATCATCGATACGGTTCAGGAACTCGGGACGGAAGTGCGTCTTCAACGCCTCCATGACCTTGTCCTTCATCTGCTGGTAGTTCAGCTCCTCGCCCCCGGCGCTGAAGCCAATTGACTGCTTGCGCATGTCCTTGGTGCCCAGGTTGGAGGTCATGATGATGACGGTGTTCTTGAAGTCGACTGAGCGACCCTGCGAATCTGTGAGACGCCCGTCCTCGAGGATCTGCAGCAAGATGTTGAACACATCCGGATGCGCCTTCTCGATCTCGTCGAAGAGCACAACTGAGAACGGCTTGCGCCGCACTGCTTCGGTGAGCTGGCCGCCCTCGTCGTAACCTACGTAGCCAGGAGGCGAGCCGACGAGACGACTGACGGCGTGCTTCTCCATGTACTCGGACATGTCGATCTGGATGAGCGAGTCTTCATCGCCGAACAAGAACTCTGCCAGCGCTTTGGCGGACTCGGTCTTGCCGACACCCGAGGGGCCAAGGAAAATGAACGACCCTGCGGGGCGCTTGGGATCCTTCAGACCGGCACGGGTACGGCGGATTGCCCTGGAAACTGCCTCAATGGCGCCCGTCTGGCCGATGATCCGCCTGTGCAGCTCGTCTTCCATGTTGAGCAGACGTGATGTCTCCTCCTCGGTGAGACGGTGCACCGGGATCCCGGTCCACTGGGCGAGCACCTGTGCAATCTCCTCGTCGTCGATGACCGAGGTGTAGTCGGCACCGGCGGCGACGGCTTCTTGCTCTTTCTCGGCTCGCTCGCTGAGTATGCCCCGTTCTTTGTCCCGGAGTTGAGCGGCTCGCTCGAACTGCTGAGCCCGCACCGCGTCCCGTTTGTCGGAACGTGTCTTGGACAACTGGTCGTCGAGTTCCTGCACCTCGGGAGGAAGATGGCCACGGCGCAGCCGCATCCGGCTCCCCGCCTCGTCGATGAGGTCGATGGCCTTGTCCGGCAGAAAACGGTCGGCGATGTATCGATCGGCGAGATTGGCGGCGTTGACCAGCGCCTGGTCGGTGAAGCGCACCCGGTGATGCTCCTCATAGCTGGGCCGTAGCCCTTCAAGGATTCGGATGGTGTCGGCGACCGAAGGCTCTTCGACCTGGATTGGCTGGAACCGGCGCTCCAGTGCGGAGTCCTTCTCGAGATACTTGCGGTACTCCTCGAGGGTGGTCGCCCCGACTGTTTGCAGCTCGCCACGGGCAAGCATCGGCTTGAGGATGCTGGCGGCGTCGATGGCGCCTTCGGCGGCACCGGCACCGACGAGGGTGTGGATCTCGTCGATGAACAGGATAATGTCGCCGCGGGTACGGATCTCTTCGAGAACCTTCTTGAGACGCTCTTCGAAGTCGCCACGGTAGCGGGAACCGGCCACCAGAGCACCGAGGTCGAGGGTGTACAGCTGACGGTTGGTGAGCGTGTCGGGAACTTCCCCTGCGACGATGCGCTGAGCAAGGCCCTCGACAATGGCCGTCTTGCCGACGCCGGGCTCACCGATGAGAACCGGGTTGTTCTTGGTGCGGCGGGACAGCACCTGCATTACCCGCTCGATCTCCTTGGCCCTACCGATGACCGGATCGAGCTTGTGATCACGTGCCTGTTGGGTGAGATTGCGGCCGAACTGGTCGAGCACGGTCGAGCCGCCCGCAGACGCCTCGCCGCTCTTGCCGGCACGGCCCGAACCACCCGGGTGGGCAGATTGGGAAGGAGTCACATCCTCGCCCTGGACCCCCGAGAGCAGCTGGATGACGGTCTGCCGCACCTTGTGCAGCTCGGCGCCGAGCTTCTGGAGAACCTGAGCCGCGACTCCTTCGCCCTCACGAATCAGACCGAGCAGGATGTGCTCGGTGCCGATGTAGTTGTGACCCAACTGGAGCGCCTCACGCAGAGACAACTCGAGAACCTTCTTGGCGCGCGGAGTGAAGGGAATATGGCCGCTGGGGGCCTGCGATCCCTGGCCGATGATCTCGACAACCTGTGCCCTCACCGACTCCAGGCTGATTCCGAGACTCTCCAGACGCGAGCAGCTACACCTTCGCCCTCGTGGATGAGGCCGAGAAGTATGTGCTCTGTCCCTATGTAATTGTGGTTGAGTAGCCGGGCTTCCTCTTGGGCGAGTACAACGACCCGCCTGGCCCGGTCGGTGAACCGTTCGAACACTTTTCACCTCTGAATGACGGCGCTGGGTTTTCCGTGCGCCTCTTTGATTATAGCCCGGGACCGGCCCAAAAGCCCTGGCCCCGCGATCGACGACACTAGGGTCATCGGCCGTTTTGCGTTCACTATTAGTGCAACAACTCGATAGAGGACTGTAATCCCTCTATGTGATATACGACGACGGCGCCGCCGGCTTATGACCAGACGGGAGCCAGTGCCGACGAGAGGACTACCATCGCGTCCCTCATGGATAGCCCGATTCTCCAGGACCTGGTTCCTCTGCCACGCGTTTGGCAGCGTATGCTCGACGTTGAACGTCGGCTGCATGAAGCAACCACATCTAACGACGGTTTCTTGACCCAGATCGCTCAGCACGGCCTGGCCGCGGGCGGCAAGCGGTACCGACCATTGCTCGCCCAGGTTGCCGCCGAGCTCGGCGACAACGACGGCCCCGAGCCAGTCGAGGCCGGAGTTGCGGTCGAATTGGTGCACCTCGGCTCGCTCTATCACGACGACGTCATCGATGAGGCCGACACCCGTCGCGGCGCCGTCTCCGTAAATGAGAATTGGAGTAACACGATCGCCATCCTCGCCGGTGATTTCCTGCTGGCAAGGGCATCCGAGGTTGCCGCACCATTGGGTGCCGAGGCGGTGGCGTTGATTGCCAGCACCTACGCCACTCTGTGTGAGGGCCAGGTGATGGAGCTCCAGCTCACCGACGACCTCGACCACGCGCCTGAGGAATACTACGCCGTGATCGGCGGCAAGACGGCCAGCCTGATCCGCACCTCGGCCGCGGCTCGGAGCGATGACCGGTGGTGCCGGCCGGGACACAATCGAGGCAATCAGCGACTGGGCATGGGAGATGGGTCTGGTGTTTCAGCTCGCCGACGACGTCCTCGACTTCGTCGCCGATGAGGAATGGCTGGGCAAACCGGCGGGAAGCGACATCGGCGAAGGCACCTTTACATTGCCGTTGCTATATGCCGCCGGTGGGCCCGACGGCAGCGAAATCCGCAGATTGCTCGAAGGCGGTGCTCCGTACGAGCAGGAGAAGATCGACAGGGTGATCCGGCTCGTTATCGCGGGCGGATTCGCAGATCGGGTGCTCGACGAGGCAACCGAGCGAATGAGGGCATCGGAGAAAGCGGCTGCGAGGATCCCCGAGAACGATCTGACTCCGATCATCCGCAACCTCGATCGGTACCTACTGGACCGGGTAGAAGTCGCCCGTTCCCGTCGCTGAGCGAAACCCGCCGATGAGCGGCACCCGCGACAGGCTCAGCAGCACCGTCCCGGTGCATTCCCTCTATGGAGAGCCGACCGCCCGCGTTGTCGATTTTCTACACATCGAGCGCATCCGAAGCCGGAGCGAGCGATTCGACTGGTCCATCGACGTCCATGCCCATCCCGGGCTGTGCCAGTTGGTGTTCGTTTCCGATGGGACCGCAAGGATGCGCCTCGACGCGGAGACGTATGACCTTGCGGCATCCGCCGTAGTCACAATCCCACCCGGCGTAGTTCACTCATTCGCCTTCGAACCGGGCACCTCCGGTTATGTAATCACACTCGCTGATGGTCAGCTGGACGGCATGGCTCTGGGATCGTGGACCAGGACAAGATTGTTCCATCACGGTGTCACTTTGTCTCTGGCCGGTGACAACGCCATTGTCGATCGACTCCGAGCGTTGTGCTCTGAGATGCTCCAAGAGCATGACACCGTTGACACCGGGAGGGTGCCGATATTGGAGGCAATCCTCGGGGCCATCCTCCTCAGCATCGCCCGCAAGGTCGACAACGCCGCTACCCCTGCGGGCCGACGTCCGGCCCCGAATCTGTTTCGCGAGTTCCGCATGGCGGTCGAAGACCACTACACCGAGCACTGGCAGTTATCGCGGTATGCGGATCTGCTCCACGTGTCCGAGAGCTCGCTCAATCGGACGTGTCGCGCCATCGCCGGGGCAACCGCGTTCGAGGTTCTCCAGGGCAGGCTCGAGTTAGAAGCACGGCGCCGCCTCATGTACACGACAGTGCCGATCCAGCGGCTCGCCGGCGAGCTCGGCTTCCTCGATCCTGCCTACTTCTCGCGGTTCTTCAAGCGCCGCACCGGCGTCACCCCCAACGAATTCCGCCGATCCCACCGACCGGCGTGACCACCCGAGTGACTGGATAGTACAGAGAGGTTGCGCCGATCCTCCCTTCCCGCCTCGACTCAGCAGGCGTAGGTTTCGGCGCATGTTCAGATTCGACCCGTTCGCACCAGAAATCGACGTAGATCCCTTCCCGGCATATCGGACCCTACGCGACGAATACCCGTGCTTCTGGAGCGAGGAAGCCGACATGTGGATCTTGTCGCGCCACGAGGATATCGTCACCGCACTAAACGATCCCGAGACGTTCTCGTCGGCGAGTGGCAACATGATGACCGAGTTCCCCGGCCGGGCCGGCGCCACTCTCGGCACCACCGACCCTCCGTATCACGATCGGCTGCGTGGGCTGGTCCAGCATGCGTTTGTGCGCCGCAACCTCAACGCCCTCGAGCCCGACATGACGGCGATCGCCCGCAATGCGGCCGAATCACTGCATGGGGTCGACCGTTTCGACTTCATCCTGGACTTCTCGTCGAAGTACACCGTGCGTGTGCTCTTCGCCGTGCTCGGCATCCCAATGGAGGATGAGGAGATCGTCCGCCAAAAGGTGGTGCTCATGGTTCAGAACGATCCGATAACCCGCGACAAAGGACCGGAGCATATCGCCGCCTTCGAGTGGGTGAAGGACTACGCCGCGGCTGTGATCGCAGAGAGGCAGAAACACCCCCAGGATGACCTCATCACTCATTTCGCTGAAGCAGAGATCGACGGTGATCGACTTGATGAGCGGGAGGTGCTGCTCACGACGACAACGTTGATCATGGCCGGTGTCGAGTCACTTGGCGGGTTCATGTCGATGTTCGCCCTCAACATGGCCGACCACCCTGAGGCACGACGACGTTGCGTGGAGGACCCCAGCCTGTTGCGATCCGCCATCGAGGAGTCGCTGCGCTACAACACGTCGGCGCAGCGGTTCAAGAGGCGATTGACCCGTAGACAACGAGATGCATGGCCAGATGATGAAGGCGGGCGATTTCGTGTGCCTGGCGTACGGATCGGGCAACCGGGACGAGCGGCAGTTCCCGAACCCTGATGTATATGACATTGACCGCAGCACCAAGGCCCATCTCGGTTTCGGTGGGGGGACGCACATCTGTCTCGGCACAACCATCGCCCGGATGGCCGTGAAGATCGCCATGAAAGAATTCCACGATGTTGTGCCCGAGTACGAGCGTGTCGAGAAGGATCTGCCGTGGATGCCTTCGTCGACGTTCCGCAGCCCGCTAATCCTCTATCTGACAACGAACTGAACTCGGGGCCGTCCACTCCACTCGTTCCCTATGATCGGAACGACACGAGAGGATGGTTGATATGGCCCATGAACGTGCCGGAACCCCGGCCCAACCCGATGACCTCGTAGACGTTCCCCTCCTCATCACCGCCTACTACACGATCAACCCCGATGTGGAGGACCCGGCCCAGAAGGTGGCGTTCGGCACCTCCGGCCACCGCGGCACCAGCCTCAACGGTTCTTTCAACGAACCCCACATCGCCGCGACGACGCAGGCCATCTGCGAGTACCGGGCGAGCCAGGGAACCGAAGGACCGCTGTTCATCGGCCGCGATACCCACGGCCTCTCCGAGCCTGCATGGTCGACTGCGCTCCAGGTACTCGCCGCCAACGGTGTGACAACCTTTGTCGACGCAGACGGCCGCTACACACCCACGCCCGCGGTGAGCCACGCCATCCTCACCCACAACCGGGTCCACGCCATGTCCAGCGGCGGCGGGCAAGCCGACGGTATCGTCGTGACACCGTCTCACAACCCTCCGAGCGACGGAGGATTCAAGTACAACCCGCCGCACGGCGGACCTGCAGACAGCGATGCCACAAGCTGGATCGCCAACAGGGCAAACGACCTACTCGCAGGCGGGAATCGCGACGTCAAGCGGGTCTCGCTGGAGACTGCATTGACCGCGAGCACCACGTTGACCTATGACTTCTGCGATGGGTACGTGGCTGATCTGATCTCGGTGCTCAACATCGACGCGATCCGGGACGTCGGGATCCGAATCGGCGCGGACCCACTCGGCGGTGCCAGCGTCGACTACTGGGGAAGGATCGCAGAGACCCACAACCTCGACCTGACCGTGATCAACCCGCTGGTAGATCCGACGTGGCGATTCATGACGCTCGATTGGGACGGCAAGATCCGCATGGACTGCTCGTCGCCAAATGCGATGGCGTCGCTGATCGCCAACCGGGATGCTTTCCAGATATCGACCGGGAATGATGCAGACTCGGATCGACATGGGATCGTCACCCCCGATGGTGGCCTGATGAACCCGAACCACTTCCTCGCCGTTGCCATCGAGTATCTGTACTCGCATCGCAGCGGCTGGGGTGACGACACCGCCATCGGCAAGACGTTGGTTTCTTCGTCGATGATCAACCGGGTCGCCGATGGTCTGGGACGGCGCCTCATCGAGGTGCCGGTCGGATTCAAGTGGTTCGTCCCGGGCCTGCTCGACGGCTCGGTGGGTTTTGGTGGCGAGGAATCGGCAGGCGCTTCGTTCCTCCGCAAGGACGGGTCGGTGTGGACCACCGACAAGGACGGGATTCTGCTGGCGCTGCTGGCATCCGAGATCCTGGCAGTGACCGGGTCGAGCCCATCTGAGTTGTACCGCGGGTTGACCGATCGGTACGGGGAGCCTGCGTATGCCAGGATCGATGCTCCGGCGACACGAGAGCAGAAGGCGGTGCTGGCCAGGCTCTCCCCCGATCAGGTGTCCGCATCGGATCTGGCGGGAGAGCGGATCACGAACGTGCTGACGGCGGCTCCGGGCAACGGAGCGGCCATCGGGGGACTCAAAGTGACCACCGAGAGCGCCTGGTTCGCTGCCCGCCCCTCGGGGACGGAGGACGTGTACAAGATCTATGCCGAGAGCTTCAAGGGGCCCGAGCATCTCGCCGAGGTGCAGTCGGCGGCGAGGGATCTCGTCTCGAGCGTGCTCACAGGGTGACGAGGAGACGGCGCGAGCGGGCGGTCTTTGCTAAGTTCCCGTCTCAGCGTTTCGAGAGGGAGTGGGCATGGTCGACTGGAAGAAGAAGATCGTGAAGTCGGTTGGCGGGGACCTCCAGGCCGATGAACAGCTCGAAGCGGGTCTGTTCGTACAGCCGGCGGGGGCGATAGGACGAAGCCTGGGGGTGCAGCTCGGCGGTATCGGTGGCCTGGTTGCGGTGACGCGGAGCCAGGAGAAGAAACGTGACGCCATGGACATCGTCACCGACTCGGGCATCGGCGTCCAACTCGGTGACAAACGTCACGTGGTCGGACTCACCTCGAAAAGGGTCTTGATCTGGGGCCACTCCTCTCTGAGCGGCAAGCCAAAGGGCCTCGACCTGGCGATCCCGGTGGACGATCTCGTCTCGATCAGCCATGAGAAAGGCAAGATCGTCACCAAAATGGTGTTCGAATTCTCCGACGGCTCCGGAGCACTCATGGAGGCGTCGAACATCGGCAACCCCGACGACTTCATCGCGGCGTATCAACGGCTCTCCGGCTAGCGCCGCCTCAGACGCGACTCGCTAGCGCCGGTAGGACAGCATCAGAATTGCAGGCTGTCCGTCTTCGATTCGTTTCCAGTTGACGTAGGCCGCAGCCTCGTTCAACGCCTCGAACACCTCACGGGGAATGTCGCCGGCGTTGTAGAGATGAAGGACTACCGGGTCCTCAGCGCTGCCGTGGATCTTGGTCATCTTCGACATCGGATCGTCGAGCTCGGACATGCAGTCGATCCAGGCATCCATGTTGTGACCGTAGACCTCGGGGAAGCCGAGCTCGCGCTGAAAAGCCTCGTGAAACGAGGCGAAATCGGTGATCACTGCGGCGTCAATAGCTACAACAGGCATACTTTGATGGTAGGGCGGGCGTCGTCCCTATTCGACGGATAATGGCAATTTGGTGGGGTTTGCCAGCGCCTTGGTGGGTTGGTTGGTTATGGGGGTTGGGCAACGGGGGCGGGTTTGCCGCTGGTGGTGTAGCAGTGACCGAACGGGCTGGTGAACACAAAGTCGCCACCATCAACCAGGTCATAGCTCCACCCGTACTTGTGACGAATCACATGGTGGTGCCGGCACATGGGACCGAGTTCACAGGTACAAGTGACCGGCTGGTCACTGAACAAGATGCGATGGTCGATGTCACAATCGACCGAAGGCATGCGACATCCCGGATGGATACAGGTCGGGTGGAGTATCTCGGCTCTGCGACGCTGCGCCACGGTGGGTCTGCGTCGGGTGATGCCACCGTCGATGGGCTGCCCGGTGTCGGGGTCAATCAAGGCCCACCGCCGCTCGGCATGTTCTTGATGTTCGGCTATTTGTCGGGCGATATCGGCAAGGACAGGACCGTATCCGTGCAACTCAGCAGACTCGTCCGACCTACCCGTGAACGTTTCTCCGGTGCCGGTGAGAGTCAGGTTCCCATAGTCTGCACGGCTGGCTTTCTTGCCCTTGTATCGACGCTTCAACAGGTCAACAAAGATGTCGCAACGCAGCTGATCCATCGTCCTCGAGTCGCCGTTGTTCCTGAACTTGAGAGCCTCCCGATGCAGGTACTGCTTGATCGTCACTGCGTCCTGGGGTGCGATATCGAAGCCACACAGATTCGCTGTCCCAGAATCATTCGCCTCAACAAGGACCCGCCGATCCTGGACCGATGACACATAACGATCCAATGCAGCAGCCGGATCGGCATCGATGATCATCTTCCGAGTCTTCGCCTTGAGTTGACTGGTGGTGAGGGTGGGTGCCCTGTCGAGCAATTCGTCGATCATCGTCTCGGCGACCCCTTTGGGGACATGGAGGGTCGCCTCGACGAGGATCCGGGCTCGACGTGTGTCGATTCGGCCAAACAACAGTGCCTCGAACACCCTCGGCCGCCACCGCAGCAGAGCGACCGAGAACCCGGTTTCGGACTCAGCAGACGCGACGGGTCAGATACAGCGCAGCGCCGATCTCGGCGGCAGCACCATCCTGAGCCTTATAGAAATCGAACGAGTCCTCCCGATACGGGCGCTGGTACCGCTCCGTGACCTCGTTCATCGACCAGCACAGTCCGGCCTGGTAGTGGGAGATCTGCCGCTGCTGCGCCTGCATCGCCCTGACCAGATCATGATCCGAAAGTTGACTCCAATCGAGCAAGCCCAGCACCGACGCCAACTCGGCACCCGGCGGAATCTCCTCAAAATCAGAAGACAACATACAAACACCTATCGAACATATGTTCGATAGTATCAACCCTCAGTGACAGAAACTAGGGGTATGGATCTACCCCGGGAAGGTCAGCGGCGCTGAGGGTGTGCGGACAGGACCGATGTCCCGCTGTCCATCGATTCTCGTGACAAACTCCTGCACCTCCTGTCAGGATTGCCTGTGAGGTGGCCAATTAGTTGGTAGGGAGACGAGGAGTTGGCGATGAATCTGACCGCTGAGACGCGGTTCACTCAGCTATACCGGGCACACTACGACCAGGTTCTGGCGTACTGCGGCCGCAGGGTGAACCGTGCGGATGCTGAGGAAGTCGCCAACGAGGTGTTCGTCGTGCTTTGGCGAAAGCTATCCACGGTTGACGGCAATACGGCTTTGCCGTGGCTCTATGGCGTAGCGTATCGGACTCTGGGCGATCGTTTACGAGGCATTGGGCGGCGACAGAAGCTGTCGAATCGACTCAGCGGGCTGGGGGCCGAGAGCGCTGACCGGCCAGACGAGATCGTGGTCCGTCGGGCACAGGATCAGATGGTGATCGATGCGCTCGACGGGCTTCGCTCTGCGGATGCAGAGATGCTTCGATTGGCTGCCTGGGAGGAGCTGACGGCTCCACAGATCGCAGTTGTCGTGGGTTGCTCCGTTTCCGCGGCGGAACAGCGGGTCCACCGTGCCAAGAAACGGCTAGGCAAGGTCCTTGCCGCACGGATGCCAGCTGTCACCCATCCAACCTCTCTCAGGGAAGGAGGAAGGCAATGAATCGCAACCAAGCATTCTCAATGCTGAAAGAGGCGAACCCGATCCCGGATGTACATTTGTACGCACACCCGACCGGCGCAGAGCAGCGACCCGAAGCATCGGCCTTCCTGACCGACATCGATCAGGAGAGGGATGACATGACACAACTCATCGAACGAGACTCAGAGCAACGAAAAGCAGGTGAACAGGCCAGCAAGCGGCCCTGGTGGCAACCCGCTATCGCCGCGGCGGTTGTGGTGTTTGTGGTGATCGGAGCCGCCGTCTTCGCAGGTTCCCTTTTTGGGAGGACGATGTCGCGCTCACAGAAGTAGGCGTCACTCGGAGCGTTGACGAGTTTGTCGCGGCCTGGAACCGCGGCGACGAGGCCGCGGTGACCGCTTGGCTCGAGAGCGTCACACATTGCGAACGCGGACCCACGTGCCGCCAGGGAGCAGAGCTGATGGATTGGATACTTCCGATCCTGGCAAGCGAACCGGTTGTCGAGCGCACGACCGATGTCAAGACGCTCGACGACGGACGCTTCCAAACCCACATAACGTTCGGAGACGGAGAGGTTGTTGCCGATGTCAAGACCTGGACGATCACGACCGACCGAGGCGAGATTGTTCGCATTGAAGAGTTCTGGGATCGCCTGAGTTCCTTCTCAGCCGATCGTCCCGAGAGTCCGGCAGGCGGTACCTTGTTCGATGTGATGACCGCTCAGACGATCAATCGCGAGACAGCCGTATGCACCTGGCAGACGCTGATACTGACCATGACTGAAGCTGACTTCCTCACTGCAGGCAACGCCGCCCTTGAGGAGAGTGTGGTCGCCGCCGCTCTGGCTTGTGAGCTTGACCCGGAAGCGATTCCCGGCCTCCGCCTCGCCCTGCAACGATCGACGTTGATGACCGAGTAGTCGCGCTGAGCGATCCGTCCGCAGAGCGATGCGTCTTTTCGGGGCCGACCACGCCCGGTCGGTCCCGACCGGTTCCCGATCATCCGACATAGCTACGCCGCCACCTCAACGGAAACCCGAGCCGCGAGAAGGTTTGAAACGGGGCGCTGAGGTCGGTGGATGCAACCGAAGTACGAAGTGAGGATATGCGTGCGAGATGAGCGCACTGATGTTGGAGGAGCACCTTGTGAGGCGTAAGGTGGAAGGATGACGAACCACGGCGACAAGATTCAAGGAAGCACTGGAAGTTCCTTGCATGGACCATCTGACGAGGTCTTGCGAGAGACCATGCGCCATGACAATGGGGACCTCACCATTCAATCTCCCGCAGGCAAGATACGTCTCGTCAATGGTTCAGACGGATGGATGCGCTACAACCACTACCTCGAAGAGCGCAATATTGACCCACAGGTCGAGGAGACGTGAGAAGCTAGGAGCTCTATTCGATTGGCTCCCTTCGAGGGCCGATGTTTGATTGTCGGCCGACCGTGCTCGTCAACGATGTAGCTTCCGCGACTGAGACGTTTCGCAAGACCAGCACTTCTCAGCAGGACTCGCGCGCGCCACAATGTCCGGCGAGGAGGAGACATGACCACACGCACCCAGTCCCCCGGCGCCGGAGTCGCTGCCGCCCTCGAGGGCGCAGGGCTCATCGCCTGGAACCTCGTTGCCACCCCATTCGTAGGGAAGAAGCGGCTCCGCTGGGGAACGCAGGGCACCGAGGCCACCGATCCACTTCCAGGCGACGAGCTGGTCCCGTCCCCGAAGTGGACCTACACACTCGGCGTTGACATTGCCGCGTCACCGGAAGCCATCTGGCCGTGGATTGCTCAGATCGGACAGCAGCGTGGAGGCTTCTACACCTACCAGACCCTCGAGAACATGGTCGGGTGCAAGATCACCAACACCACCGAGATCCTCCCCGAGCATCAGCACCCGCAGGTGGGCGATCAGATATACCTGCATCCGACTGCTCCGCCGATGCGTGTCGAGATCGTTGACGCACCACACGCGCTCGTCCTCTTCGGCTCCCCTGCCGACATCGCCGCCGAGAAGAGCTGGGGCATGTCCACGTGGCAATTCGCCATCCAGGCGCGATCGGATGGGAAGAGCCGCCTCCTCACCCGTGGCCGCAGCGACTACTCCCCCGGCTGGGCTGCCCGGCTTGCATTCGGGCGCTTCCCCATCGAATCGATCACGTTCGTGATGAGCCGCAAGATGATGCTGGAGATCAAGCGCCTTGCGGAGGCAAGCCGGGACAAGGCGATGTAGCAGGGCCACACTGACCGAGGAGGACCAATGCGACGCCGTTCCTATGAGAGCGAAGCCGATGTCGATCTGTTACAGGCATTCACCTCAGCCGCCGTAGCCGCCACAGAAGGGTGCGGGTACGTGCACCCCGGGGACGTCCCGCATCGCCTCTTCAACGGCAACAAGTTCTACGACCCGGCCGAGGTGATGACCATCTGGGAGGACGATTCCGGGGTAGCGGCGTGGGTGCTGGTCAGCCCACGCTTTCGCGGCTTCGACGCACAGGTGCGGCCCGATCTGCGTGGCGGCGACCTCGAGCGCGAGGCCCTTGAGTACGCCGATGCCCGCACCCCGGAGTTGATGCGCCGCTACGGCATCGAGAGCGACAAGATGATCTGTGACGCCTTCCGGTGTGATCAGATACGTAAAGATCTGCTCACCGAGCTCGGCTGGGTACCGGACGAGGAGCCGCCATACGTGATCAACCGGGCACGAATTGCCGAAGTGCCCGAGCCATCGATCCCGGCCGCTTACAAGATACGACCGGTCACCGGTGTCGAGGAAGCCGCCGCGGTGGCCGCCCTACACGGCGCTGCATTCCCCGGGGCAGGTTGGACACCCGAGCTGTACCGGCATGTGATGGAGTCCCCCGGATACGACCCGGGGCGTGAGCTGATTGCCGAATCAGCCGATGGCGAGCTCGCCGCATTTGCCGTCACCTGGTACGACCAGGTCAACCGGACCGGTCTGCTGGAAGCGGTCGGTACCCATCCCGAGCACCAGCAACGTGGGTTGGGGCGCGCCGTCGTCAGGTATGCGGCACATCACATGGCCGCCGCCGGGATGGAGTACGCCATCGTCGCCAACTTCGAGGCCAACACGGCATCGGGGGCGTTATACCGCAGCGCCGGGTTCCGACCCTGGCACGTGCTCGACGACTACGTCAAAGCGATCGGCTGACCGGACACGCCCACCGACACCTCGCCCGGATCGGCGATTGTGCTGCCCGCTCGCGTGTGGCTACGGTCAATACTTGCACTCGTGGCAGATCCAGGTCGGTGAGGGTTGAGCGATCCCGATTACTTTGCGCAGACCGACGCGGACGATCGGGCGCGACCCGGATACGAGCTCCCGCGGGAAGGGGTAGTCGGGTCCCGCATCGTGGCAGCACTGATCGATGGGATTCCGTTGACTCTCCTATTCCTGGGGATGGCCAAACAGTTGGGGAAGTTGAAGGTCTCCAGCGGTATGAGCTTCCGGCTATTCGGCTGGCCGCTGGCCATCTTTGCGATCATTGTCTTCGGCTATTTCACAGTGACGGAGGCCATGTGGGGAACGTCACCCGGCAAACGTGTCATGAACCTCGAGGTCCGATCGGTAACCGGGGACCGGGTCGGCTGGAGACGGAGCCTCATCCGCAATCTGGTTCGGTTTGTCGACTGGATTCCTGCCTTCTACCCGGTAGGGATACTGTCGGTTGCGATATCCGGCCGTGACCAGCGGCTGGGAGATCGGGCGGCAAAGACCGTTGTCATCCATCGCCTGGATGCGGGTGCCACGATCGACGCCGTGGCCGGGGATGTCGAAAGACCACACCGGGATCGTGGCTCCTGGGTTGTCGCCGCAGTCGTCGGGTTTGTCGGGATCGGGCTACTGGTGTTCGCGCGGTCCGCCGTCGGTCACCAGCGCCGATGCAGAATTGTTCGTCCGGCAGGCCGTCGAATCAGCGTTCCAATCCGGTTCGTACACCGAGCTCGAAAGTCGATCGTGGGACGTGCTGGTGGAATCAACAGACTACGAAACAGCCTTCAACGATCACATCGAGCAGAATGGACTCGTGGTGGGAGACCCCGTTGTCGCCGGCATCGAGGTCGGTGACGTCGAGCTCGCTCCCGGCGTGGTCCACGACGCGGCCGAGTACTGGCTGGATGTCACGTTTGCCAACGGTAGAGGAGAACTGCTGGTGACGATCACAGTCGACGGCGGTGAGTACGTGATCATCGGATGGCAATCCCGGTTGGACCGGGAAGTGTGAGATTGCGGACACCCGTACCGACGGGACACGATTGCGCTACCTTGCCTGGTCATGATTCGCCCCTATGTCGACGAGGACCTGGCTGAGCTGCTCGATCTCTGGTACCGGGCATCGCTGATTGCCCACGCGTTCCTGTCAGATGAGTTCCTCGAGACCGAACGGAGCGATATCGCAGATCGCTGGCTCCCGGTTGCTGAAACGACGGTCTATGAGGTTGACGGGCACATAGTCGGATTCCTGTCCATGATCGGCAATGAGGTGGGCGGCATTTTCGTCGACCCCGACCATCAGAGACGGGGCATCGGTCGGGCCCTCCTGGACAGGGTCCGCCAATCCCACCCATATCTGGAGCTCACCGTCTTCGAGGCCAACGCCGACGGGCGCCGCTTCTACAACGCATACGGATTCGAAGTCACCGGCCGTCATTTCAATGAGGAGATCGGCCAACCTGAGCTTCGTCTCAGGCTCGGCGGCGATGGCCCGCAACTCAACGCGCCCGCGTAGAATGCTTGACGCAGACACCGGAGAAGACACATGGACCGCAAAGAGCTGATTCGGAGATACAAGGACACGCCGCGCCCGGCCGGCGTATACCGCGTGATCCACAAGCCGAGCGGGCGCACGCTGCTCGGAACGAGCCCTGATGCGCCTGCGATGCTCAACCGGATCGTGGCCCAACTCGGCTGGGACAGCTTTCCCAACAAAGAACTGCAGGCCGACTGGACCGAGGACGGAGAGGATGCGTTCGAGTTCGACGTCGTTGATCTCCTCCCCGCCGGAGGTACCAGGCGGCGACAACAAAGCCGACCTCGAGGCACTTCTTGAACTCTGGACGGACAAGGTGAAGTCCGAGGGAGGCTTGTTGTACTGACGCCTTCTATCTCAGAGCCGAAATCAACCGATTTCCATGTCCACCGGGGTGGCTCCTCGTGCGAGTTACCAGACGAGTGCCATGGAAAGAGCAACGTTGATGAACAACTCTGATTCTCCCGTACACCCCGGGATCGAGGAGTTCGAGCATTTCTACCAGCGGGAATTCAAGGTCGAGCCGCCCTCGCCTACGTCCTGTCGGGCTCGCGAGCATTGGCTGAGGACCTGACTCAGGATGCCTTCATGGCGGCATACCGGAAGTGGGATCGGGTGGGTCGCTATGAGAGACCTGGGGCATGGGTGCGCCA
>CAVSWM010000024.1:0-142219 GCA_963731695.1 uncultured bacterium
GGTGGCGCCGGTGGCGCGTACCGCTTCGATCGGACCGGTTGCGATGCTCTCCACCTGTTCCGAGTAGAGCTTCGGCGATTGACGCCACGGTGTGAAGCGACAGTGCCAGCGACCCGGCGAACGGGCCGAACCCCACCCAGACGACAAACACGATCACCATGACCAGCGGCTCGATCGAGCGCAGGGTGTTGAACAGGGTGCGTGCCATGTAGTACACGATCATCCCGACGCTCACTCCCTGCGACCGCTTCCTGCGCGCTGCCAGGTAGACGCCGATCAGCGCTCCGACGATGAGCGGGATCCAGAACGTGGGCAAGGAACTCCCGAACTGATAGAACCAATCAATGATGAATCCAGGCATTACGGCGATGACCGCCCCCGCCGCTGCCGCCAGCGGTAGGTTGACTTTGCGGATTGCCTGTTCGGACATCCGATCGTTGAGGGCGAAGCCGATCTTCGAGCCGAAGTTCATAGTGAGCCCCCGACTGTGCCCACGATAGCGATCACGGGAAGCAACAGGCGTGCCACCTCGCCGACGATGGCAATGAAGTTTCCGAGGAAGCCGAACAGCCCGAGGTTGGGTTGGATGGCCCGCCCGACATGCTGCAGCAACGTCCCGGCCACGTAGGTCCAGATGGCGACGACGAAGCCGGATGCGATGGTGATCGCCATTTGGATGGCACGCTCGCTGTTCGTCGGAACCTCGGTGTCTTCCTCGCTCAGCACCGCCCGCAGTGTTGCGATCAGCGCGATCGGCAACGCGATCACCAAGAGCAGGTTCAACCAATCACTACCGACGAGACCCGCAAGCCCTCGGGCCCATCGGCTCACCCACAGACCGACGAAACCGCCGACCGGGATGGCCAGCAGATTTAGCGCCAGGTTGGTGACCGTCGTCCTGATGTCGCGCATCAGGTTGCGAGCGGCCATGAAGGAGAGGGGGAGGGCGATGAAGGTGCCGAGGGTGGTGGCCAGGAACGCCATAAACACGGTCTCGATGATTTTGTCGAGTGTGTCCGTTGCGTTCTTGTCCAAACGGGGTGACAGCTCGAAGGTGTCGGTAATCGCCTGAATCCCCGCCCGGTCTCCGGTTACCGGATTGTATACCAGGATCTCGGCTCCGCTCAGATCCGTTCCGGCTGGAGCTGAGATCTGAGCCGCTCCCTCGGGGCTGAGCGAGTCGATTGTGATGGGGGCATCTGTGATGACGCCCGCGTTCATCTGCAAGCCTGCGGCAGGACCTCCGATCGCGGTGAAATCCCCATCGGTCGTAACGGTTTGTACCACCTTATCGCCGACGACGAGAGCAAGCCCTGCACCCGGGATCGTGGCGACGTCGGGTATCTCGAGGGTCAGGGTGCCACTGGGGCCCATCTCCTCCTCGTCGCGCACCCCGTTATTGTTGGCATCAGTCCAGACGACGACACGATGCAACCAGGACCCCACCCGAACGCTGGTCGTCGCCTCGACCTGTTGGAAGCTCTCCGACTCCCGGTTTGGAATAGTCACCGAACCGGTGAAGTTGCCGTTGTCGTCCGTGGTGAACGAATCCATCCTTCTGGTGATGTCGAAGTCCGACTCCGGACGGAACTCAACAGCGACATCGAAGTTGGGTGTGAAGCC
Source organism: uncultured bacterium (assembly GCA_963731695.1). Taxonomy (GTDB): domain Bacteria; phylum Actinomycetota; class Acidimicrobiia; order Spongiisociales; family UBA5794; genus JAAETI01. The sequence goes on from CAVSWM010000024.1 coordinate 1,624, forward strand.
ATGACCCTCGACGGTCACCGTTGCTCCGGGCGCCACACAGGACGGGGTAACCACTAGGTAGGTCGCCTGAGTGGTGTCAACCGCTGGAACCTCCGCCCCGTCGGGACAGGGGACGAGCATGTCCGCTGAGATGGTCAGCTCTTCCGAGTCGTATCGGACCAGGGTGGGATGAGCGAGTGCCCGCATGATGCGAACCAAGCTTTCCCGTCGCTGGGTGCTCTGGATCTCAGCAAGATCGACATCTGTCTTCTGTACTGCGAGCCCGTAGAGAAGGAATGCCGTCAGCCCCCCGAGGATGATGGCTCTGCGGCGCCGCTTGCTTCGGTTCTTGTCAGCCAACTCGCTCGGCCTCCTGTCCGTAAATGTCCCGGAACTTGTCGTCGTCGAGCTCGGAAGCAGTGCCCTGGAATACGAGCTTCCCTTCGTTCAGAGCGATCACCTGCTGCGAGTACCGCTCGACGAGGTCGAGGAAGTGGAGGCTGCAGAGGACAGTCACTCCGTCGTGCTGGTTGATCTGCTCGAGGTACTGCATGATCGAATGGGCGAGCACCGGGTCGAGGCTGGCCACCGGCTCGTCGGCGAGGATCATCTCGGGCTCCTGGATCATGGCGCGGGCGATGCCGACTCGTTGCTGTTGGCCACCGCTCAGCGCGTCGGCGCGATGGTGATCGCGGTCTATCAGGCCCACCCGGTCGAGTTGGGTACGGGCCCGCTGGCGATCCTCTGCCGAGAACCGATTCAGCAGGGCGAACGCCGGGTTCGTGTACCCGAGTCTCCCGGCGAGCACGTTGGTGGTCACCTTGGAGCGGTTCACCAGGTTGAAATGCTGGAACACCATCCCGATACGGCGCCGGATGCGGCGAAGATCCTCCTGCGAAGCGCTCGTTACGTCGACACCGTTCCAGATGATCCGTCCCTCGGTGGGCTCGATCAGTCGGTTGATGCAGCGGAGCAGGGTCGACTTGCCGGATCCGCTAAGACCGATCACTGCCAGGAACTTGCCGTCCTCCACCTCGAAGGACACATCATCGAGGGCAAGCGTGCCCCCATCGTAGATCTTGGTCAGGTGTTCAACTTTGAGCACAGCACCATCCTCCCGCGGCTGCGCCTATTCAAGTCCGGCCGCTCGGAAAATGCGATACGGGTGAGGCGTTGCCGCCCCACCCGTATCTGGGTGTCAATCGGTCATCTAGGCCTAGAAGTCCTCGAGCGAGAAGCCGAGGGCGTCCAGCAGCGCCCGGATCGAGTCGAACTGGGAATCGTCAGTCGGCGAAACACCGCTCCAGCTATAGGCGTCGAACGCAGTTGCGAACCCGTCGGGATCGGATGCTGCGAAGTCGGTCATTGCCTGGACGATCTGGGTCTTCAGCTCCTCTGGGAAGTCGGGTCCGAAGGCCATGCCGTCGTTCGGGATCTCATCTGACAGGGTCAGGATGGCGACCTTCTGGATCACGTCCGGAGCCTCTTCCCGGATGTTACGACGGGCATCACGCGGGAACTCGCCGTTGCAGTCGATCTCGCCGTCGGCGTCCACTAGCACAGGCGTCGACGTTGTCGGCGCTGATGTCGGCATTTTCCTTGGTGCCGTCCCAGATGACATTGCCGTCGCCATCGATCTGAGGGCTGTAGAACACGGTGCCAAAGTCGGCCTCACCGTTGTAGATCGCCCGTACCACCTCGGTATGGCCGCCTGCCTCGAAAGTTTCACCGGGCTTGATACCGGACTTGGCGAACTGACCCGAAGGGATCAGGAAACCGGAGGTCGAGCTTGGATCCGGATACGCCCACTTCTTGCCTGCCAGATCGAAGATGCTGGTGTAGCCGGCATCGCGCGGGACGATGTACTCGGTCCAGTAGACGTCAAAGCCGAACCGCAGCGCCTTGAGCTGGATATCGACACCACAGAGGTCGCTTGCCAGCACATAACCCTGTGCCGGGATGAACCCGATTGACGTCTCGGGGGATGCGCACATCTCCTCGATGGTGGCTGCGTATGAGGAACCGACCTTGACGTCGAACTGCAGGCCGGTGGCCGCGTTCAGCGCCTGGGCGAGCAACTCACCGCCAGCGACGATTTCCTCGGCGCTCACCGAAGGAACGTACAGCACCTCAATTGGATTATCGGCGGTGCCGACGGTGCTCTCCATCGCTGCGGTGGTGGTGGTTTCCTCCATCGCTGCGGTGGTGGTGGTTTCTTCCATCGCTGCGGTGGTTGTGGTCTCAGCCGCCGCTGTAGTTGTCGTCGTGTCTCCGGAATCACTGCTATCGCCACATGCGGCGACGAGCAGAGCCAGGACGGCGAGCAACGCAAATATCTTGCGAATGGTCATTGCGAATGCACTCCCTTTGGTTAGCCCACTTGTTTCTCACTCGCGTGAAGGTACAAGACTAGACCCGGCGAGCCTGTGCTCCCACTTCATAGCGTGGCTTTTCGCGACTCGGGTCGAGCGCCTGTTGCCACAGATGTAGTCTGCCACAAATGTCTCGCAACGTATCTGGTCGTCGTCTCGCCATCGTCTCCTTCGCTCTCTTCATCGTGCTCGGAGCAAACGCAGGAGTGACCGGCGTTGCGTGGCCGTCGATGCGATCCGACTTCTCCCGACCGCTCGCCGACCTCGGATCGCTGCTCGCGATTGGGACCGGCGGCTACTTCGTCGCAGGGTATGTTGGCCGGCTGGTTGACCAGGAGATACGGAATCGGGCGAGTGCTCATCGCGGTCGCTCGCCATCGGGACCGTCTCACTGGCCGGATACGGGCTGGTGTCCGACTGGTCACTCTTGTTGTTGTGTGCAATTGGAGCGGGATTCACCGGCGGCATTGTCGACTCCGTCATGAATGCCTACACGGCGCTCAACCACAACACCAGGACGATGAACTTGCTTCACGCGTTCTTCGGGGTCGGTGCGACCGGCGGCCCCATCCTGGTGGCATCGACGTTGGCGCAAGGGCTGTCGTGGAAGGTGGCATACTTTGCGTTGGCCGGAGCGGAAGCGCTGCTCGTCGTGACTGTCGTGAGGGTGCACCGCCTGTGGCCGTCCTCGGCGGGGGCGTTGGCGGTTGGTGGCTCTCAGGGCCGTCTCGGCCCCATGGTGCTCGGCTTGCTCGGGATGTTCCTTCTGTACGTGGGCATCGAGATCACGGCCGGCCAATGGTCGTACTCTCTCCTGACCGAAGGCCGCGATGTAGGCGCATTCGCCGCCGGGATATGGGTCGCCCTCTACTGGGGTGGCCTCACGGGAGGTCGATTGCTGCTCGGCGTTATCGCCGACAGGTTTGCACCACGGGTGATTCTCCAACTGAGCATGATTGGTTCGGTTTTGGGCAGCGTGCTGTTCTGGGTGGACCCGGCGGGCTTCGGTGTGCTCGGGTTGCCCTTGCTCGGGTTCAGCTTTGCGGGGGTGTTCCCGACGATGGTGGCGCTCACTCCGGCATGGGTGGGCAACGAGCGAGCCGAGACCGTGATCGGATTCCAGATCGCAGCGGCATCGGCGGGGACCGCGCTGATGCCGTGGCTGGCTAGTCGGATTATCGATGCTGCCGGTCTCGAGGCGCTAGGCCCGTATCTGTTAGCGCTTGCCCTTGTTATGGCTGCGCTGAACTGGGTGATTGATCGGTCGGCCAGCGGTCAGAATCGTCTGGCACAGTCGCGGTCACCCATCTCCTGAGCGACGAGAGAGCAAAACTCTCCCCAGCCGTTGACGTCGATAGCCCCTTCGATCGGCTTGTTCCAGGGACGGACATAGCGGCACACGATCGCGTCTGGCTGGTGCTCAACGAGAGCGGGTAGTGCATGCGGCGAGTCATCGAGGTAGATGTCACAGTCGACTTTCCATTTGTCTCGCAGCAGGTGGACTTCACGGGTCGGGATGTGGTGATCGCCGATCCAGGCGTACGTATCTGAGGCTGCCCAATCGCACTTCATACTGAGGATGACGATGTCGTGGCACGTCGCCAACTGACACAGCGCCTCCACGGAGCCGGGGTATGGCTCCAGGTTGCGGAACACAGTTGGCCCATGGCCGGAAGCGCCTGCCCAGTACCAGAAATCGGCGAGATCCTCGAAGTGGGTCAGGTCTCCGGCCGCATCCCAGTGATCGACCTGGTCTTCGATCAAATGGGCGCCGAATTCCGTGTTGTAGCGGAGCATCCAGCCGCTGATGAAATTGGCGACAACGCCGTCTAAGTCAATACCGAGCCGCATCTCTATCTTTCACCTTCCGTTGGCCATCCGTTGGCAACGCACTGATCCAAGCCTTTCGTCTGCTGCATCATCACCGGTGCCGGTTCCCCTGCACCAGGGCATTGTCGGTGCCCTCTGCCGAGGAAGTGCCCGACCTCATGGTTGATCAGGTACTGCCGGTACACGGTGAGGTTTCCTAAATAGTCATCGGTTCCAGACAGCCATCTCATGAGGTTGATTACGACACGGCTTCCCGTGCGGCAGGAGTAGAGGCCGGCCGTCCTGGCCGGATAGCACAGCGTGTCGGTCGTAGCCGGTGAGGCGAGCACGAGACGGAGGTCATATGAGTCGTCATCAACTGCAGCGAAACTGACGTTGTAGACATCCGCCCAGCCGCGCTCCTCATTGAGGATCTCGAGAGCTTCGGCGGCGAAGCACCCGGGGTCGATCGCCAGTCCGCCTTCGATTTCGAACCGGATTCTCAGTGCGTCTTCGGTGGCAGGTACTGCTGCGGGGACGACCTCGGTGGTTCCCGTCGGGATGTCCTCGCCGCCGGTTGCACATGAGGCGACGTGCTCCATCGGCGCCGGTGTGGGTACCTCCACTTCGGTACAGAAGTCGGCCAGATAGGCACCGCAGGGATCGTCTGGAGCAACGACGGCAGACACCACGGAATTGGCCGTAGTCGTGTCGGCATCTCGAGCGGCCTGAGTGATCGGGGCGGTCGTCTGGACGACGACCTGCGCAACCGCGTCTGACCCGGGATTGTCGAGGCCGACGACGGCAGTGGTCGAGGTGATTGATGCAAAGACTGTGGCACCGACGATGGCGAAGCGTGCTGTCCACCATCGTCGAGTACCCGGGGAAGTACTCACAGGAGGAAGGGTAAGCCAACTCAAATGACATGCGTGTCATTTCGCGGCGGCATGTCCCCGCGCTCGGGTACCATCGCCGTCAATGGAGTATCAGGCGCTTTACCGCAAATACCGTCCGCAGCGATTCGACGAAGTAGTTGGCCAGGACCACATCACGAGGACCCTTGCCAGGGAAGTTGTCGATAGCAAGGTCGCTCACGCCTATCTCTTCGCCGGTCCCAGAGGCACGGGCAAGACGACGACGGCGCGGTTGCTGGCGAAGTCACTCAACTGCGCCAACCGGGCAGCGGACGGCGAGCCATGCAACGAATGCGTGTCTTGTGTCTCGGTCACTGCCGGGAACTCGCTCGATGTGATCGAGCTCGACGCTGCATCTCACAACAAGGTGGAAGATGTCCGGGAGATCCGGGCCAACGTCGGCACCGTTGCTGCAGCAGGTGGCGCCCGCAAGGTGTACATCCTCGATGAGGCGCACATGCTGTCGCGGGCGGCGGGCAATGCGTTGCTGAAGACGCTGGAGGAGCCGCCGGAGCACGTCCTCTTCGTTCTGGCTACCACCGAGCCGTACAAGTTGCTCGACACAATACGAAGTCGGGCGCAGCGCTTCGACTTCTTGCCGGTCCCGATGGAAATCTTGATAGACCACCTGCGTGACATCGCAAACCGTGAGAAGTTCACCGTCGCCAACGATGGACTGGCCGCTGTTGCCACGCATGCCCGTGGCTCGGTGAGGGATTCTATGAGCTTGCTCGAGCAGGTTGCCGCGCTTGGCGAAGGCACCGTCGAGGCTGGGACTGTCTCGCAAGCTCTGGGCCTTGCCGACCGCGACGCATTCTCGAAGCTGGCAGTTGCTATCGCAGGCCAGGACGCACCGGCTGCGTTGGCGCTCGTCGCCGAGCTCGCCGCTCGAGGTGGAGATTTGCGGAGGTTTGTCGCCGAGGCGATGGCGTTCTTCCGCGGGGTTTTTCTCGCGCAGTACACACCGAATATCGAGGAGATCGCAGACGAGCCGAGCGACGTCATCGACGAGTGGCGTCGCCACGCCAAGACTTTGTCGGCTGCCGAGGTGCTGCGGGCGATCGATCAGTTGTCGGATGCGTTGCTTCATCTCCGCCAGGGTCGTGAGGAGCGTCTGGTTACCGAGCTGGCACTCATCCGGCTCACCCGGCCCGAGACGGCAACGGACCCAGAAGCCCTTGCGATACGTCTCGAGCGTCTGGAGAAGCGAGGCGTCGCAACGCCGGCCGTCCCGGCCACCCCCACTGAGCCGAGCACGCAGGCACCCGCAGCCAAACCTGTCGCAAGAGCGAACGAGCCCGCGGTCAAGCAGCAAGCCAAGCAAGAGGACACGGTGCCGCCATCCGAGCCGATCAGCCCTTCGCCGACCTCGCCATCGAGTGACCGCGAGATCGATCTGGCGACCTATGAGTCGGCATGGCCGGCCATTGCCGCGAGGATGCGTGATCTGGCAGGGCCGTCGAAGCACGCGCTGCTACTCGAAGTGAGGCCCAAGTCGGTAGCGGGTGGCACCGTTGTGTTCGAACTGCCTGCCCATCTGCCCTTCCATCTGGAGAGGCTGAAAGCGGATGCGCCCTTGCACGAGTTGCTGGCTCAAACGGGAGCGGAGTTCGTGGGTGTGAGGCTGGCCGTCGAGTTTCAGGCCGAAGGCGGCTCTACGTCGCCATCTCAACAGTCGCAACCGGAGCAAGACCCGGAGCGCGCACCGGAAAAGGACGACATGACCGAGGACGGTGATGCCGGGAGCACCGACCCGATGTCTCTGGTGGTCGACATGCTCGACGGCGAGATAGTCGACGAGTAGCACGATCTCGTTCTCGCATCGGTGACATGGGGATGCCGACAAATGGTGCTCATCCCTGTCCCGATCGAGGATTGAGCAAGTGTTGACACCGCGAGGTGTGGCTTTCATCTACTCTCTCTCCTATGGGACGAATGCCAAAAGACATGCGCCAGCTCATGCAGCAAGCGCAGAAGATGCAAGAAGAGATGCAGAAGGCTCAGGCCAACCTTTCAGAACGCACCTATGAGGGGACCGCCGGCGGCGGTGTCGTCAAAGCCGTTGTGAAAGGAACCGGCGATCTGGTTTCTGTTGAGTTCGACCCGTCTGTCCTCGATCCGGAAGATCCGGAGATGGCGGGCGACCTCGTTGTTGCCGCGGTGAACAACGCGCTCAAACAGGCGGCGGACGATGCCGGCGCCGCCATGGGCGGGCTCACCGGAGGTCTCGACCTGGGCGGTCTGCTCGGCTGATGTTCGAGCCCCCGGTCCAGCGGCTAATCGATGAGTTTGCGCGTCTTCCCGGCATCGGCCGGAAAAGCGCGCAACGCCTTGTTTTCCATCTGCTGAATGTCGAGGAAGCTGATGCCGATCGCCTTGCGCACGCCATCATCGATATGCGTCAACAAGTCCGCCTGTGCGGCCGCTGCTTCAACATCACCGCTGAGATCGAATGCTCCATTTGTCTCGACCCCCGTCGTGATCCAACGATGGTGTGTGTCGTTGAACGCGGACAAGACATCGCGGTCCTCGAGCGGACCCAGGAGTTCAAAGGCCGCTACCACGTACTCGGCGGTGCGATCTCGCCCATTGCCGGAGTCGGGCCCGAGCAACTGCGCATGAAGGAGCTCGTCGCTCGTGTTGGCGCTGAGTCTATCTCCGAAGTCATTGCTGCCACCAACCCCACCGTCGAAGGTGACACGACAGCGCTTTATCTTGCCAGGCTGCTCAAACCGCTCGGTGTGATGGTCTCCCGCCTTGCTAGTGGTCTCCCCGTGGGCGGCGACCTCGACTACGCCGACGAGATCACGCTCGGTCGGGCGATTGTCGGCCGCAAGGAGCTCTGACCGGTAAGACCCCTCTGTTCTTGCGTAGCTCTGTACGACATGTCGTACAGAGCTACGCACGAACGGGTGGGACGTAGTGTCCGTGGCGGGCCTATCTTTGGGGTATGAGGGTTGCAGTCATCGAGCCGTATTTCGGGGGGTCGCATGCTGCCTGGGCGGACGGCTACCGGCAGTTCTCTGCGCATGATGTAGCTGTCATCTCTCTCGCCGATCGTTTCTGGAAATGGCGTATGCATGGCGCTCACGTGACACTCGCCAGCGACTTCATGGCGGCGGTAGAAGCTGGGGGTCCTTTCGATGTCATCGTCTGTTCGAGCATGCTCAACGTGCCGGGGTTCCTGGGTCTAGCCAGGTCGGCGGTTGGCTCATCTCGCGTCGTGATTTTCATGCACGAAAACCAACTCGGCTACCCGCTGTCACCACGCGATCGTGCCGATCTGACATACCCGATGATCAACTGGACATCGATGCTGGCCTCGGATCTGGTGGTATTCAACTCCCGGTATCACCACGACCAGTGGTTCGACGACGTCCCGAAATTCCTGCGGCAGTTCCCCGACCACTCCCAACACGGTCTCGTAGCAAATGTCGCAAGGCGTTCAGTGGTGCTGCCGGTCGGTGTCGATCTGCGCCGCTTCGACGCCGTGCCCCGGGACCTCACGCCGGTTCCGCGGATCATCTGGAATCAACGATGGGAGTATGACAAGGGCACCAAGGAGCTGGCTGAGGCTCTGCTGACGCTCGAGCGACGTGGGATTGTCTTTGAGGTGGTGCTGGCAGGACAACAGTCACCTACCGATCCGGAAGAGTTCGTCGATCTACATGACCAGCTTGGTGACCGTGTCGTCCACTTCGGCTGGGCAGATGACGACGAGTATGTGAGGCTGCTGGCGTCTGGTGACGTGGTCGTGTCGACCGCCCACCACGAGTTCTTCGGTATCTCGATTACGGAAGCGATCTACGCCGGCTCATTACCGGTGCTCCCGAATCGTGTTGTGTATCCGGAGCGTATCCCCGGCCATCTCCATGCCCACTGCTTGTACGACGATGCCAATGATCTAGTAGACAAGCTCACCTGGGCGATGACGCACGAGGTGGCGGCCGGCGAGATAGTCGACGCACTGCGACCCGTGATGGCCGATGCGGATTGGGGGCTGGTCGCTCCCCGCTACGACGAGGTATTTGCGGGCTGAGGCGCCGCCGCTCTGCCCATCGACGACGTGCCGACGTGAAGCTAGCCGGGTCAGTCGAACAGACGTAGCGCCGGTTGGGATGCGGGTGCCACCTCATCGAGTGGGAAGTAGCCGGGGACCTCGTGGTGGGGTGTGTCCAGGTAGACCTTTGCCTCAGGTGAGGGGCCGAAGCGGCCATGTGACCACCGGATTTCGACATGACCCTCCACCGTCTCCTCCATGTCGGTGGTGTTGTTGCGAACTACCGCCTTCCAATGGACAACCGGCTGCTGGGCATCACGATTAGGGGACACGAACAGATCACGGAACTGGTAGCGGAGCCGGAAGTCCCAGGGTGTTGCGACGCGATAGCGCAGTGGTTGGCCGTCGGTCGATTGGCCGAGCACGAAGTAGGGCGCTGACTCGAGGCGAAGCAGCCGCCACAGCATCGTTTCACGCCTTCTCGCCGTTGCCATGTTGGCCGCCCACCGCTTTGCAGTGGCTGCGGCCACCGTGTGAGAGAACTCGGTGTATGCATTCCCCAGCGCCCCGCCGAGTCGGCTGGGCAGCCTGCTGCGCAGCCTCTCGAGGTCACGGTCGCCGAGCTTGCTTACAAGTGTTGGCAGGTCGTCACCGACTTCTGTGCGGCATGCGGCGTAGAAATCCTGGTAGGCCTCAGGAGCCACCTCCTCATACCAACCCTGGTCGCTGCGGTAGTCACGGTCGAGGAGCAGATTGACAAACAGATTGCCGGGAGAAGGATTGTGGAGGATGTTCGACCCGTACTTGCAGGAAATGAGATAGACGTGGTCGATGCGCAGATCGGCCGGAATCTGCTCGTATCCGGGTGGGCGCTGGTTGCCCTTCCACTCCACCGACCACGGTGGCCGACCGCGCAAACCGTCGGCAGCCCTGGCGAAGGCCACCCCGTTTTCCCAAGCCGTCGCAAACTCGGAGGTGTACTCGCCCGAGGCAAGAACTTCACTGAGGGCGTCGAAGTGCTGATCCTCGACATTGAGGAAGTTGCGTGGCCGTACTTGAAGGGCACGGGCAACGTCGGGGAACCCCATCGTCGCCATGCCGGTGACGATCTCGGTGACCTCGGTTCTGGGTGCTGGCATAGCTAGATCAGGGTTCGGCGAACAACGGCGAGAACTGCATCTGGGCGCTCAATAATGCGGCAGGGAAATGCTCGGAAGTGAAGACGTCCTCGGTGTACACGTCGATGGGGATACCTGTGTGCTTGATCCACATGGCGACGGCATCGCTCCACTTTTCTCCGAGCAAGGCGTTCTGGAGGGCATCCAGTTGCTCCTGAGAGAAGATGCGCCGGTCGGCCCTGGCTACCAACCGCACCGCGAGTGCCCGGTGCAGAACGGCAAAATCCTCGGCGACAAGCACACCCGGTGGGTTGTCCCGGATGACGGCGACGGCGACAGTCGGATGGCTCACGAGAAGTCCTCGACCTCGTCCTCGGTCCAGAACCCGGGGAGGGGACGGTCAGTCTTGCCTGTGGCATATGCAGCTAGGCGTTTGCGGCCGTTGTCGTTGAGCATCTCGACCGCATCCCAGAATGCGCCCCCCTTGCCGGCTGCTCGCAACGCCTTGTCACCCTCACTGCCGGGCTGCGGGAGATGCGAGGTGAGCAACAGCAACCGGATCGGCGGTGCGTTCGGGTCGTCGAGTTGCTGGCTCTCGCGCAACACGAGGGCACGACCAAGTGTCTTCCAAACAGTGTCGGTTCGACGCAGCCCGCCTCTGGTGGTGGTGAACGCCCCGGAGACGTCGACATACCAGGGGTTGTCTGCCTGGTCGGTCGCAAGGAAGTTGAATTGTGCCCCGGTGCCCTTGACCCGATAAGACCGCTTCTGAACTGTGAACCCGGCCGCCTCGAGGGTGTCCTGTGCGATTTGCTGTGCTGCTTTGCCCTCACGGGTGGCGCGAGCCTGGAAATCATCACTCGGGTCGACGGACGGCGGTTCGATGGATTCCGTGGGCTCATCGGTAGCCGCACGTATCGCATCGATCTTGTCCTGGTGCTCTCGCTCTGCGGCGACACGCTCCCTGGCGATGTCGACGTACGCCTCCTCGAGGTCGTAGCCCACTGCATGCCGCTTCCGCTTGATTGCCGCTACCAGCGTGGTCCCGGAGCCCATGAAGGGGTCGAGCACGAGGTCACCCTCATATGTATAGAGGTTGATCAGCCGCATCGGAAGCCCGACCGGGAAGGGGGCGGGGTGACGAGCACGTTGAGCGCTCTCTGAGGGTATGTCCCAGATATCGAGTGTGGCTTCCATGAACTCGTCTGCGGTGATCTTGGTGTCGAAAGGAAGTCCGAGTGCTTCGCGCTGCTTTGGCGACTTCGCTCTGTCGAACCGTCCCTTGCTGGCGATGATCACACGTTCTGTGATGTCACGTAAGACGGGATTTGTTGCTTTGCGGTACGACCCCCATGCCACCGAGCCGGATGCCCCCTCTGCCTTCTTCCAGATGACCTCGCCCCGCAGAAGAAGTTGCAGCCGATCCTGCAGGATGTGGATGACGTCCGCCGCCAGGCTGCGATACGGCTTGCGGCCCAGATTGGCAACGTTGACGGCAATCCGGCCCCCGGGCTCGAGGGTGCGCACACACTCTGCGAATACGTCATGCAACAGCTCTAGATACTCGAGATACGAGGCAGGAACGCCGTCCTCTCCAAGGTTCTCCTCGTATTCCTTGCCGGCGAAGTAGGGCGGTGATGTGACGACCAGTGCCACCGATCCGTCCGGGATCTCGCTCATGTCTCGCGAGTCGCCGAGAATGCAGGGGTCGGCGAGCTGTGGTGGATCCCCGAGCTCCTCGTTGTCCGAGACCACCGGCGGCTGGAAGCGCGCATAGAATTTCGAAGCGTCGTGGCTTTGGCGTCTGCCCACTCCGAACGATGAAGTCGATGTCGGTTCCCGGTTGATAGTCACAGTGGTTGAACCATACCCGGAGGCTGTGACAGGAACGATGACCGGCCGCGCCGAAGGATGACAGCCGGTCGTTGTGCATTGTGGAAACTGGGCACTTCGGGTAGCCACCACTCGGGCCTTTCGGCCCTAGCTCGATACCCTCGGGGAAGGTCTACTATCTGAGTTGGAACGTTCCATGCCGATGGCGCTCAAACGAGGAGACCTGATGAGCGACTTTCTGAATCGAATCGCCGGAGCTCCCATCACGTGGGGTGTTGACGGAAGTCCCGGTTGGGGCCACCTGATGGATGCCAACAGGGTCCTCAGCGAAATGCAGGAGGTCGGGCTCAAAGCGACTGAGCTCGGACCCGACGGCTACCTACCGAAGGAGCCGGGCGAATTGGCCGTCATGCTCGACAAGTACGGCCTCGACCTGGTCGGCGGGTTTGTGCCTGTCGTGCTGCATATCCCGGAACGGGTCGAGGAGTCCCTCGATTACTTCGCCCGCGCCAGCAAGACGCTTGCCGGCTGTGGCTCGAGCGTTGTCGTGCTCGCCGCAGGGTCGGGCCTGGACGGGTACGACCAGTCGATCGACATGACCGAGGAGGAATGGAAGATCTTCCTCGAGAACATGCAGAAGGTAGTCAAGATCGCCGAAGGCGAGGGCCTGGTCACTGCTTTCCACCAGCACTGGGGAATGGCAATCGAACAGCCAAAGCACGTACTCCGACTGCTCAACGACAGCAACGTCGACTTCTGCCTCGACACCGGTCACCTCTTTCTTGGTGGCGCCGATCCGACCGAGATCGCCAGAGCCGCCGTGGGACGTGTCTCTCACGTGCACCTGAAGGATGTCGACGGTGCAATGGCCGAACAGGTTCGTGCCCATACTCTTCCGTTCCGTCAAGCCAACATCGACGGGATCTTCGTGCCGGTCGGTGATGGGGCAATCGACTTCCGGGGCTTCATCAAGACTCTCGAGGACGCCGGGTACGACGGCTGGTATGTACTCGAGCAGGACTGTGTCCTCGAGGAGGACCCTGCCCCGGGTGAAGGGCCGATCTTCGACGCCAAGAAGAGCATCGATTTCCTGAAATCTCTCGACATCTCCTGAAGGGCATCCCCTCCCGCCCTTCCCCGCGATGGCCGCCGGCAATACTGTCGGCGGCCATCTGCTTTCGCCTACGACCCCAGATGGTCCGCCAGAGCGTCGATCACCAGCTTGTGATCGTCGAGATGATCGTCCATTCCGGAAACACAGATCGAGCCAATGATCCCGGCATTCTTGAGCACGATCGGAAAGCCGCCACCGCCGGGGGCGTATTCGGCGGGATCTAGCTTCCGGCTCTCCAAAGTCTCCCCTTTCATATCCAGCCAGTGCATGAACCGCAGCGACGACATCGCCATCAGGTCGACGACCCGGCGTTTCCGCTCTAGCCAGAGCTCGCTGTCGGCGAGAGCTCCATCGGTAAAGCAGCGAAAGACAACGAGTCCGTTGACCGCTATCTCAATCGCCACCGGGTCGGGGTATTCCCGGGCCAGTTCGACGATCTTCGTCCCGATCGCAAGCGCATCTGAACGCCGAAACTCGTCGAACTGGAGTTGATTCTCCTCTGCGGCGAGCTTTGCGTATTCATCAGTCGCGTCGACGTCTTCCACGGTGGTCTCCCTCGGTGTCCTGGCAACGACATGCCGGTCGACGCCACGCTAGCCCGCGTACCGATGGCGCTCCCGGGCGGGAGGCGCGCAATCCCGTGTCTGCGCGCTACAACTCGAAGGCCGACAAATCGCGCAGTTGCTCCACCCGGTGGGTGGCTTCCATGAATCTGGCCGTTCCGGTCTTGGAGCGGAGCACGAGCGAGTTCGTTTTCACCGTGTGGCTTCCAAACCTGACTCCATTGAGCAACTCACCAGTTGTAACCCCGGTGGCCGCAAAGAAGGTGTTATCCGAATCCACGAGATCGCGGGTCGTGAGCACCTGGTTGAGGTCGAGCCCCATTTCAGCCGCGTAGGCTCGTTCACTGTCGTCCCGTGGCCACAGCTTGGCCTGGATCTCGCCGCCGAGCGCGGCCATCGCACATGCTGAAGTAACTGCCTCCGGCGAACCGCCGATCCCGAAGAGGATGTCGATGCCGCTGTCGGTCTTTGCCGTTGCGATACTGCCCGAGATATCGCCGTCGCCGATGAGGGCGATGCGGGCACCAGCTTCCCTCACAGCCTGGACGAATGGATCGTTTCGGGGTCGATCCAGGATGATCGCGGTCACATCTGAGACCGGCTTCTCGTACGCCTTGGCGACCTGAGTGATGTTGTACGCCACCGGCGCCTCTATGTCGATTCGACCGGCGGCGACCGGGCCGACCGCGATCTTGTCCATATAGACGAGACTCCCCGGTGCGTACATCGTCCCGCGTGGCGCCAGAGCAATGACGGCAAGAGCCCCCGGCATACCGTGGGCCGTCAACCGCGTACCGTCGACGGGGTCGACGGCAACGTCGACCATGGGAGGTTGGCCGTTGCCGATTCTCTCGCCGTTGTACAACATCGGCGCTTCGTCCTTCTCGCCTTCACCGATCACGACGATGCCGTCCATCTCGATGGTTGCGAGTACCTGGCGCATCGCATCGACGGCGGCCTGGTCGACGGATTCCTTGTCGCCGCGGCCCTGGTGGCGGGCCGCCGCAATCGCAGCCACCTCGGTCACTCGCACCAGTTCCAGGGCTAGATTTCTCTCGGGTATTTCGACCATCTGCTGATGTCCTCCTAAGAGACTTTGACTATCAGGGCATCTCCCTGACCGCCGCCACCACATAGACCGGCAGCGCCGATCCCTCCACCACGCTGACGCAAAGCGTTGATGAGAGCGATGGTGATTCGAGCTCCCGTTGCCCCTACGGGATGACCGAGCGCCACCGCCCCCCCGTTGACATTCACCTTATCGGGATCGAGCCTGAGCATCTTTGTCGACCAGAGCGCGAACGGCAGCGAACGCTTCGTTGATTTCGACCAGGTCGAGGTCAGTGCTTTCCAGCCCGGCGCCGGCCAGGGCGATCTCGATCGCCTCAGCTGGACGTTCCTGAAGAGTGGCGTCCGGCCCGGCCGTTTGTCCGTAGCCGAGGATCTCAGCAAGGACCGGGATGCCGGCTTCCTCTGCCGCTTGTCGGTCGGCGACGATCACCGCCGATGCCCCATCGGAGATCTGTGACGAATTGCCCGCAGTGACAGATCCGTCTGCAACGAATACAGGCCTGAGTTTGCCGAGACTCTCCACAGTCGTCCCGGGACGCATGCCTTCGTCCTGCTCGACGAGGATCGGGTCACCCTTTCGTTGCGGAACCGGTACGGGCACGATCTCCTCGGCAAGAACACCTGCCTTGGTTGCTGCGATGGCACGCTCGTGAGAGGCGGCGGACCATTCATCCTGTTCCTGTCTGGTGATGCCGAGCAGCATGTTCTTGTGGTCGGTGGACTCGCCCATCATGCAGTGGTCGAAGGAGCACATGAGCGCGTCGTGGTGAAGCGAGTCGGTCAGCGTGGCGTCGCCAAGTCGAAAGCCCTGCCGGGCGCCGATCAACAGATGGGGGGCGTTCGTCATTGACTCCATGCCGCCGGCGAGGATGAACTTCGCCTCGCCGAGCCGGATTCGTCGTCCCGCTTCCTGGATGGCGGTCATGCTGGAAAGACAGGCCTTGTTGATGACACTCGACGGAACCCGCATCGGAACTCCCGCAGCGAATGCCGCAGGGCGGGCGCTCACCTGACCCTGGCCGGCCTGGATCACATGGCCAAAGATGACCTCATCGAGATCAGCGGGGTCGATGCCCGCACGGTCGATGGCGCCTCTCATCGCAACGGTCGCCAGGTCCGCGGCCCGGAGTTTTGTGAAAGCGCCGCTCAGCCTGCCGATCGGGGTACGGGATATCGAACAGATGACCGGGTTCATTGGTTCCTCTCAGAATGGCTTCTCGCGATGGTAACTGGCCGCAATGACTTCCATGAGGGGTAATTCGGGGTCAGCCCATCTCGATCTCGTCAAGGAGACGACGCACCCGGACTTCGCTGACCTTGCCACGAGTCCCCACGGTCTGGGCGAAAAGGCTCACCCGGAGCTCCTGGATCATCCATGCGGCCTCCATCAGCCGTGGTTCTCCGGGGAGGCCCTCAGCAATTCGGTCGAGTTCCGCCTCGAGATCGTGGACGATGGCCATTTTGGCCGCATCTCGCACCGGATCAGTCATGACGCGATCGATCCGGAGCACGATGGCTTCGAGATAGCGGCCGACGTCTGCGACATGGTCGGCACCGATCCGGGTGAGGAACCCGGGGTAGATGAGGGAGCCGACCTGGCTGGCGATATCATTCAGCACATCCCTGTGGCGTGTCTCATCGAGGCGATTGAATGCGGTTTCGGCATCCTCGAGAGCTGCGAGCAGATCGAGCGACTCCTCGGCGACGCGGGTCACCAAAGGATGCAACTCGTCCTTGGCCAGAGACAGCAAGCGGTCGAACTCGACCGCATCCCAGGCAGGTCCTCCGGCCCGCTTGATGATCTCACTGAGGGCACAGCCAAGACAATCCTCGACCCATTCGGTCGGATCTGCATGAGGCCCCACCCGGAGCGTGGCCCTGGCCTCACGATCAAGCATGGGCCGGAGCAGCTTCCCCGGAGACGGGAGGTTCAACAGCAGCAGCCGGATGGTCCCCTGCCACATGGCGGCGGCCTGTTCTTCCGGAGTGGCCAGCAAGCGCACTCCCACCGAGCCGCCTTCGTCGATGAGTGCCGGATATGCATTCATCGTGTGATCGGTTCCCGAGACGGCAACGGTCCCCGGCAACACGCCGATGCTCCATCCGGTGAGGCCAGAGTTTTCGAGCTCGTGCGTCGTCGAGTCGACCACAGAGGCGGTCTCAGCCCGCACGTTCTCCTTCAACACCCGCAGGTCCTGGCCTTCGACGACGACACCGCCGTCGTCATCGACGATTCGGAAGGTCGGGCGAAGATGAGCCGGAAGCGAGTCGAGGTCGAAAGCATCGACCGGGATCGGCTCGTTGCCGATGCGTTGCAGCTCGCGGCGCAGGGCGTGCAGCAGCCCTGAGTCGTCGCCGGCGGCAATCCTCTCGAGCACACGACGTGCCGTATCGGGCACTGGGGCGAAGTTCTTACGAATCCGCTTGGGCAGGCTGCGGATCAACTCGGTTGTCAGTTCCTCGCGATATCCGGGAACGTGCCATTCGAACACAGCCGGGTCGATCCGGTCGAGCCAGCGCAACGGGATATCGATGGTCATGCCGTCGTCGGGGCTCGTTGGGTCGAATTCATAGTCGAGCGGCAGGCCGAGGTCTCCGTATTCCCATATCTGCGGGAACGCCTCCGGATCGGGGGCGGCGACTGCTGGATCGATCAGGATCTGCTCACTCAGGTCGAGTAGATGCGGGTCGGTCGATCGGCGGTCGCGCCACCAGCGATCGAATCGGCGGACGTCGGTTATCTCGTCGGGAAGGCGTTCCGCAAACCAGGACACCAGGGTGTCGTCGTCGACGAGCAGGTTGGCGCGACGCTCTCTCGCCTCGATTTCGAGTACGCCGTCGATCTGCTCCCGGTTGTGCGCCACGAAGTCATGGGGTGACTCCCAATCACCTGCCACCAGGGCGTGACGGACGAACAACTCGCGTGCGGCGGCGGCATCGAAGCGGCCGTATTGAACGACTCGATCAGCATGCAGCGGGATTCCGAACAGGGACACCGACTCGCGGGCAACTGCCGAGCCGCGCTCGCGATCCCACCACGGGTCGGAGTGTGATCGTCTGACGAGGTGTTGCGCCGCCTGCTCTATCCAGTCCGGGGAGATGCTGGCCACGCTATGTGCCCACAGCCTCGTCGTCTCCACCAACTCGCCCGCCATCACCCAATCTGGGGCTCGCTTGAACAGGGTCGATCCGGGGGAGATGAAGAACCGTGCGCCACGCGCCCCCCGGTACTCGTATCCTTCCGGGTCCTTCTTGCCGACATGCGCCAGCAGTCCCGGCAGCAGGGTGCGATGAATCGTGTCGGCGTCGGCCGGCTTGCGGTTGCGATGCAGGTTGAGCTCATCGGAGATGTCACGAAGCTGGGCGTGAACGTCTTGCCACTCTCGGACCCTGCGGTAGCTGAGATACTCGTCCCGGCACAGACGGCGAAACTGGTTCGATGTTCGCGCCCGGCGTTCGGTCCTCAGATAGTTCCACAGATCGAGCCAGCCGAGGAAATCCGACTGCTCGTTGCGGAAACGGGCGTGCATCTGGTCGGCCTGCTCTTCCTTTTCGAGCGGCCGTTCACGAGGATCCTGAATTGAAAGGGCAGCAGCGATGATCTCGACCTCGAGCAAGCAGTTGTTGCCGTCGGCTTCGAGCACCATCCTGCCGAGCCGGATGTCGAGCGGGATCCGGGCGAGGCGGCGGCCGATCCTGGTCAGCTTTCGTTTGCCGCTCCCGCCGGTCTCCAGAGCCTGGACTTCTTCGAGTAGCTCGTAGCCGTCGCGGATACTGCGCGAGTCGGGTGGGTCGAGGAATGGGAAGGATTCGATGTCGCCAAGGTCGAGAGCGGCCATCTTGAGGATCACCGATGCGAGGCCGGTGCGCTGGATTTCGGGCTCGGTGAATTCGGGGCGCGAGTTCAAGTCATCTTCGGAGTAGAGACGAATGCAGACTCCGGGCCCGAGTCGCCCACATCGGCCGGCACGTTGGTCGGCGGATGCCCGGGATATCGGCTCGATAGGAAGCCGCTGCACCTTGGTACGCCGTCCATATCGTGAAATGCGGGCGGTCCCCGCATCCACGACGGCACGGATGCCCGGCACCGTCAGGGACGTTTCAGCGACGTTGGTGGCGACTACGACCCGTCGCCCTGTGTGGCGGGCGAACACCCGATTCTGCTCACCGGTGGAGAGCCGCCCGTAGAGTGGCACGACCTCGGTGTGTCGCAGCCCGAGCTCCTCGATGGCTTCGGCTGCGTCACGGATCTCGCGCTCGCCCGAGCAGAAAACGAGGATGTCACCGTCCTTCTCGGTGAATAGCTCGACAACTGCATCGCAGATCCCGTCGGGCTGGTCCTTCGGTTCCGGTGCCCCGGGATCATCGAGCGGCCTGTAGCGCACTTCGACCGGGTACATCCTGCCCGACACCTCCACGATCGGGGCGTCCTCGAAGTGAGCGGAGAAGCGTTCGGTATCGATGGTGGCCGAGGTGATGATCAGTTTGAGATCGGGTCGCTTCGGGAGCAGATTCTTGAGGTAGCCAAGCAGGAAATCTATGTTGAGGCTGCGTTCGTGAGCCTCGTCGATGATGATCGTGTCATACCGGTTCAGGTTGCGGTCGTGGTGGATCTCGTTGAGCAGGATGCCGTCGGTCATCAGCTTGACGAGGGTGTCGTCACCGACCTGGTCGTTGAAGCGGACTGTGAAGCCGACGAGGCCACCGACGGTGGCTCCGAGTTCCTCGGCGACCCGATTGGCGATTGAGCGTGCGGCAATTCGACGTGGCTGGGTGTGACCGATCCAGCCACTGACTCCCCGCCCCAGCTCCAGGCACAGCTTGGGGAGCTGCGTGCTCTTCCCCGACCCGGTCTCGCCGGCGACGATCACGATCTGATTGTCGCGAATCGTCGCGAGCAGCTCCTGGCGGCGGTCGGTGATCGGCAGCTCTGCCGGATACGAGATCTTGCGAGGAAGGGCTCTCTTACGGATCTCCAGCTTGCGGTTGGCAGTCTCGATCTCGCGATCGAGCGACGCCAGGACACGCTCGCGCTTGTCGGGCGCGCTGATTCTTGCCGCACCGGAAATCCTGCGTTGGAATTGACGGCGATCGGCCGGCATGAGCCCGTCGGCGCGGGCGCGCAATTCAGAGATGCGTACAGCCATGGGGGTCGCGGCCATGGTACTCCAGGCACCGCAGAGCGAGGAGCCCGGAGCGTCCCGGTCGTGGGTGGCTCACTTCGTGCGGCTCGCCGCCGCCGTCTAGTACCTTGTGACTATGTTCGCTTACAACCTCCACCATGTTGCCGTCGCCGTGCGAGATCTCGATGCGGCGCTTGCCGACTATGCCCGCCTCTTTGGCGCCGAGCCGATCTCGAGAGAGGTGGTTGCCGAGCAGGGTGTCGAGGAGGCAATGATCTCGGTTGGCGGGTCGCACATTCAGCTGCTCCAGCCACTCGAGCCCGACACTCCTGTGGGCCGCTTCATCGAATCCAGAGGCGAGGGTATGCATCACATCGCGCTCGGCAGTCGCCGACATCGAACTGGCTCTCGATCATCTGAAGACAGAGGGTGCACGGCTGGTCGACCAGGAGCCACGTATCGGCGGCCAGGGCGCCCGTATCGCATTCGTCCATCCCAAATCCTTCGCCGGAACCCTGGTCGAGCTCGTAGAGTCACCGGCATGAGGATTGAGGTTTCCGGGAGACCGAGCACGGAGGAGTCGGCAGCGATCATTGCTGCAATCGACGCCATTGTCGACGAAGAGTCGCGGGCGCTAGCCGTTCCGGCACAGGCGCCGCGACAAAGTTCATGGGTGCTTGCCTGGAGGCCGCGAGAGGTATCTACCCCGCTGCCGTCGCACACATACGATGTTCAGCAGTGGGCAGAGATCGATCCCGGTACTCCGAGCGAGCCGACCGAATAGCGAGCGCTAGGTTTCCGTCGAATTGATCGGAGGACGGCTCGGCTCGGTGTCGATGGTGTGGGCATCGCTGGTATCGGCGTCGGGGATGATCTTCGACAAGCGGAGCGAGAACCGGAACGACGCTCCGGTCGGGAACCGCGGCACGTACCACACGTCACCACCCATTGCTCTTGCCAGCTGACGGGCGATCGGGAGTCCCAGGCCCACTCCGTCGGCAGACCGGCTGTCGCCTTTGTGGAGCTGCTCGAAGTGCTCGAAGATTCGTTCCCACTGTCCGTCGGGGATGCCGGGGCCGTTATCGGAGACTGTGACGGTATAGATGTCCGTCCCCTCTTCACCGGCGATTTGCAGCGAATCTCCGCCGTACTTTCTGGCGTTGTCGAAGAGATTGCGGAGGATCTGCCCGGTACGACCGCGGTCGGCATTGATGATGACTCCTCCCGGCACGGACATGTCGATTTCGGTGCCGGTGTTTGCAAACACAAGCCGGGCGGTCGCCGCGATCTCCGAGGCGAGGTCAAACTCCTGAGGTCGGAGACGAAGCCGTCCGGCTTCGATGCGAGGGATGACAAGGATGTCCTCAACGAGGTCGCTGAGGTGATAGGCCTCCTGTCGCATGATGACGAGGAACTCGTCGATCTCGTCTGGCTCGAGGTCGAGCCAATTCGAGCGCAGAGTCTCCGAGAATCCAGCGATGCTGGTCAGCGGGGTTCGAAACTCATGGCTCACCATGGAAACGAATTCGTCCTTGAGTTCCACGGCGCGTCGTTCTGCGGCGAGTGCTGTTCGGTGCCGCATCGTTGACGCGTGCATCGCTTGCGCCGCCGCGTAGAGCATCGAACCGACAAGCAGTGACATGAGAATCACCCAGACGATGTCGAAGACATTCGCCCGTGTCGCGCTCGACCTGTCGATCGACGAGGGGGGAGAAGACGGTAACCGGTATGCCTACTCCAAGTGCGATGCCAACGAGCGCGGCGGCCCTGGGGATCGGTAGCAGGAGGAGGGCGCCGGAGAGTAGATACATGAACGTCACCGAGATCGAGAGGCTCACGTCGCCCTTGAGCAATTCGATAGTGGCGAAGACGGCAGTGTCGGTGAGCAGCATCGGGAGGGCACTGGTCCCATGGTCGCGGCGCCACAGACCGTCGACGATGAGGTAGATGGCTACCACAGCGGACCATTGGATGCCCGTCTCGACCATTCCACCAAGCGCCAGGGCCAGGACGACGCCGCCGAGTAGTGCCCGTACTGTGTTGACGCGGTTGCGCACTTCCGTGTATGCGACGGGCGCCTGGATTCTGGCCAGCTCAGAGGTGCTCACAACGCGTCCTGTTTAGTCCACAACGGCTAGTTCGCCCCCCCGGTGGTGGGCAGGATACGCCATTGCGATCACCTACCAGGGCCCGGCACACCTCGGCGGGCGGCAACGAGGTTGCTGAACGCCCCATCGGGAACGCGTAGATCCCCTTTGCCCGTTCCTATCTGGAGGTGTGGCTTGTACCTGCCGTGGTAGTCGGATCCGCCCGTGGCCACGATCCCCAGTCCGGCACAGATCGTGGCGATCCTATCCCGCATCTGTGGTGTGTACTCGCCGTAGTGAGCCTCGATACCTCCCAGACCCAGGTCGACGAGATCCCGGAACCCGGTGGCGAATTCTTCGGCCCGCAGATTGAGCGTATGGGGATGGGCGATGACCGGGACGGCGCCCGATTTGCGGGCCAGCTCGATTGCTTCTGCGGCGCTCAGGCGCATCCGCGGCACGTAAGCCGGACGGCCTGCAGCCAGGAAGCGGTCAAAGGCTTCCGGTACGGATTCGACGAAGCCCTTTGCAATCATGACTCCGGCGAAGTGGGGCCGACCGACGACGCCGGTGCCAGATTCGCGCGATACCTCGTCCATCGTGATGTCCAGACCGATCTCCTGGAGACGAGCCACTATCTGCTCGTTGCGCCATGCGCGTGAATCGCGGAGCTCGGCGAGACGATCCTCGAGCGGGCCCGCCTCAGGATCTAGGAAGTAGACGAGCATATGCATGCTCTGGTCCTTCCACATCACCGAGAGCTCGGTCCCCCCGATGAATCCGAGCCCATGCGTGGATGCCGCCGCGGCAGCCCTGGGAAGCCCTTCGAGGGTGTCGTGATCGGTTAGAGCAATCGCGGATAGCCCGACGGCTGCCGCTTGTTCAACTATTCGCTCGGGCGTATCGGACCCGTCCGAGAAGATGCTGTGAAGGTGAAGATCGACCGTCACGTGTGCACTCGGACAGGATCAGCCCCAAACAAGATTGGCCAGCACGAGCAGAACGAGGAAGGCGATTGCCCAGATGGCTACCCGCTTGGCAAGGTCGAGGGCCTTCTGTCGCCGCTGCTGCTTGCTCTGTTCTACTTGCTTGACAGCGCGGTTTTGGCGCTGTCGCTCACGTTTATCAGTCGCCATAGCGTCAAGAGCTTAGCGATCGATACGTGGTCCTACCCATCGATGGTGACCTGTTCTATGTACAGCGTCTCGAGCGGGACGCTTTGCTCGCCGAAAGCGTTGACCCCGAGCGGGATCTGAGCGATGGCATCGAGCGTGTCGAATCCGTCGACGACCTTGCCGAAGAAGGTGTAGTCGTTGGGAAGCGGGGCGTCGGCGAGAGTGATGAAAAACTGCGAGCCCGTTGTTCCGGGGCCCGAGTTGGCCATCGCCAGGGAGCCCGCTTCGTAGAGGAACCCTGCCTCCGGTAGTTCGTCGGGGATGGTGTAGCCGGGACCGCCCCGGCCCGTTGCACTCTGGTCCCCTGCTTGAAGGACGAAGCCGGGGACTATGCGGTGCGATACCGAGCCGTTGAAGTATCCGCTTCGGGCGAGGAAGACGAACGAGTTGACCGTATCGGGTGCGATCGACGGGTCCAGCTCGATGACGATGTCCCCGCATGAAGTGGAGATCGTTGCCCGGACGATTTCGCCCGGATCGAGGTTCTGGTCCTCGGGTGCGTCGAACGACATCTCCGCGGCAGGTTGTGGTGCGTCGGCCCCGCACGCGGTCGTCTGGGCTGCGAAACCCGCGTAGTCAGATGGTGGGACGGCGGGCAGGGTGATGTCCGGCACCGATTCTGTGGATGTGCTTGCAGCTGCCGTGCTTGTTGTCGCTGCCGCTGCCGCTCCGCCGGAGGAATAGGCGCTGCTGTCCTGGTCTCCTCCGCCGCACGCCGCCGCCAGGAGGACGATCACCAGCGCGAGGAGAGCGAGTTTCGTGGTGTGGGAAAGCATGAGGGACGATGCTAGGGCACCCGGGTCTCTACGGGTGCAGACACGAGTTAGCCGTCATCACGCTGGCGCTCCCGCCAGCGCTCCAGCATCTGCGGGATCTCATCAGCCATGAAGTCGAAGAAGTCGGCCATGTCTGTGAAACGTCCACCCGCCGCGGTCGCCGGTCCACCGAGTGTTTCCACCCCGCGTCTGGTCCGGTCGGCGACCGTTTTGAAGTAGGCGGTCTTCAGCACCGAAACCTCGTACCAGGCTGCATTCGGTATCGCGTATGCAGCGCGGCGACGCCCCGGGTGGGGTCGGGGGACCACTAAACCGACGTCTGTCAGGTATCTGACTGCTCCTGAGATCGCGGCCGGACTGACTCCAAGGCCTGTCGCCAGCTCTCCGGCATCGAGTGATTCTTTCTCACTCGCCATCAGCAGGAGCAGCACCCGCGCCGGCATTCTGGGGAAGCCCCACGAGACCATGAGCATGGCGATTTCCTCGACGAGTTCGAGGACGGCAGGGTCGTGTGTTGTTCTCTCTGTCACACCGGAAGCATAAACAATATTTTGTATCTTCACAAGTTTGTAAATGTAGTGTAGGTTCGTTGGTATGGAATATGTAATTGAAGTCCATGGCCTAGAGAAGAGCTTTGGATCCACCGTTGCTCTCAACGGTCTCGACCTGTCCGTTGCCCGTGGTGAGGTTCACGGGTTCCTCGGCCCAAACGGGGCAGGCAAGTCGACGACAATCAGGATCCTGCTCGGGCTGATCCGAGCAGACGGTGGCTCTGCCAGAGTGCTCGGAGGCGACCCGTGGCGTGATGCCACTGAGTTGCACAAGAAGCTGGCTTACGTACCGGGTGATGTTGCGCTGTGGCCGATGCTATCCGGCGGCGAGGTGATCGATCTCCTCGGCCGCATGGGTGGCGGGATCGACGAGTCACGCAAGACGAGCCTCGTCCAGCGATTCGAGCTCGACCCCACCAAGAAGTGCAAGACCTACTCGAAGGGCAATCGGCAGAAGGTCGCCCTCATCGCCGCGCTCGCCGCCAACGCCGAGCTCTTGATCCTCGACGAGCCAACCTCAGGGTTGGATCCATTGATGGAGGCTGAGTTCGGCCGGGTGATCAAAGAAGACATCGGTAATGGGCGTACGGTGCTCATGGCGAGTCACATCCTCTCCGAGGTCGAGGCTCTATGCCAGCGTGTGAGCATTGTCAGAGCAGGCAAGATCGTCGAGAGCGGGACTCTCGAGGATCTCCGTCACCTAACCAGAACCACGATCTCCGCCCGGCTTGCTTCGGTCCCCCCCGATCTCAGCGAGCTGAACGGTGTGCACGATCTCGCCGTCGATGGGACGACCGTCAACTTCCAGGTAGATCAGGCCACGCTCGAATCAGCGCTCAAAGCCCTCACCACCGCAGGCGTGGTTTCGCTGGTGAGCCGTCCCCCGACACTCGAAGAGCTGTTCCTGCGGCATTACCAGGAGGCGTTGCAGTGAGCGGGGTCGCCGGGCTCGGCCAAATGATCCGAATGGTCCTGCGCCGGGACCGGATTCAGCTGCCGATCTGGATTCTCGTCATCGGGATGCTCCCCGCCGGGGTTGCCTCCGCGTTCATAGGCCTCTACCCGACCGACGCTGCCATGCGGGCCGCGGCAGTCACCATCGAGTCGAATTCGGCGTTCGTCGCCTTCCTCGGGCCGGTGCAATCACCAACCCTCGGCGGCCTTGTCGTGTGGCGGATCGGGGCGGCCCTCTCGGTGTTTGTCGGCATCATGAGTGTGCTCCTCATCACCCGCCACACGCGTGCCGAGGAGCAGACGGGACGTCGTGAGCTGATCGGATCGACCGCCATCGGGCGGCAAGCGCCGCTTGCGGCTGCAGTTGTCGTCGGTTTGGCGGCGAATCTCGTCGCCGGGCTACTCATCGTTGCCGGGTTGCTCCAAGCAGGGCTCGATGTCGCGGGCACGATGGCATTCGCTCTCGCCATCGTCACCGTCGGGTGGCTCTTCGTCGGGATCGCGGCATTCGCCGCCCAGGTTCCCGAAAGCAGCCGGACCAGCAACGCCATCGGCATGGCGGTCATCGGTGCCTCCTTCGCCCTGCGCGTCGCAGGCGACGCCGGTCGTGCCGGCGGAGCCGAGTGGCTCTCGTGGATATCACCGATCGGTCTAGCGGCGCGAGTGGGGGCCTTTGCCGGGGAGCGGTGGTGGCCCATCGTGGTGCTGGCTCTGCTCGCAGTCGTGCTTCTCGGCGCATCGTATGCCATCTCGGATCGCCGTGACCTGGGCTCAACGCTCATACCGACCCGGCTCGGTCCGGCAGAAGCCGGTCCCTCGCTCCGCTCCGAGTGGGCGTTGGGATGGCGGCTACAGCGCGGTCTTGCCGTGACCTGGACCGCTGCACTCCTCGTCTTCGGTCTGTTGCTTGGTGCATTTGCAGACGGTTTTGGGGCCTTGATGGACGAGACGCCCACTCTTAGCGATGTGATCACCCGACTGGGCGGCTCGTCGATCTTCACCAACGCATACCTCGCCTCGATGTTGAGTGTCGCTTCCGGCGTGGCTGCCGCTCACGGTCTGCAGGCCGTGCTCAGGCTCCGTGGCGAGGAGAGTGACGGCCATGCCGAGGTGATTCTCTCCGGCTCCGTCGATCGCCGATCCTGGGTGGGTAGCCATTTGCTCTTTGGAGCAGTGGTTCCTGTCGTCGATCTTGTGGTGTTTGGCGCAGCCATGGGTTTGTCATTCGGGATCTCGGCTGGTGATCTCACCGAGGTGTTCCGACTGACAGGCTCGGCCCTCGTCTATGTGCCCGCATCATGGGTCATGGTCGGGCTTGCGCTCCTCGTGTTCGGCGTCATCCCGCGCCGGAGCGGTCTCGGATGGGCTGCGCTCGGAACTGCTTTGATCCTGACGCTGCTCGGGGGTGCGCTCAACCTCGATCAGTGGCTGCTCGATCTATCTCCGTTCACCCACACGCCCAGCCTCCCCGGTGGTGCCTTCGGTGTGCTACCCGTCATCGTGTTGCTCGCCGTCGCCACGGGGCTCGCCGGGTCGGGGCTGGTGGCTTTCGGGCACCGCGACCTCGAGTGATCACGGCACCCTCGAGACGACTCGGGCGGTGATTGCCAACCATTCTCATACCCGGGTTACACTCGCCCGATGCCATTCGTAGTGCAGAAGTATGGTGGTACGTCCGTCGCCGACGCGGAACGCATCAGAGCGGTAGCAGCACGCGCCGTAGCCACCCATGAGTCGGGTAACGATGTTGTCGTTGTTGTCAGCGCGATGGGCAAGAGCACCGACGATCTGATCAAGCTCGCCAATGATGTGACCCCCAACGCCCATCCGCGTGAAATGGACATGCTGCTCACCTCGGGTGAACGCATCTCGATGGCGTTGGTGGCCATGGCAATTCAGGATCACGGTGTCGGCTCGATGAGCCTCACCGGTTCGCAGGCGGGGATCCTCACGACAGAGGCCCACGGCCATGCCGAGATCACCGGGATACGCGGAGACCGGGTGCGGGAAGGTCTCGCTGAGGGCAAGATCGTCATCGTTGCCGGCTTCCAGGGTGTCAACCCCGTGACCCGTGACGTGACCACGCTCGGACGGGGCGGCTCAGACGCTACTGCGGTTGCCCTTGCCGCCGCATTGGAGGCTGATGTCTGCGAGATCTACACCGATGTCGACGGCGTGTTCACCGCAGATCCTCGCCTGGTGCCAAATGCGGTGAAGCTAGACGAGATCAATTTCGAAGAGATGCTCGAGATGGCCTCGGCGGGCGCCGGGGTCCTGATGGCCCGCTCGGTCGAGTTCGGCCACCGCTACAAGATTCCGATACACGTCCGTTCGTCGTTCCACGGCGGAGTGGGAACGTGGGTCAAGGAGGAAACCATGGAAGAAGCGATCATCCGGGGCATAGCTCATGACGTTTCGGAGGCCAAGGTAACGGTCCATGGGGTCCCGGACGCACCCGGTCTTGCGGCGCGGTTGTTCGAGCCACTTGCCGATGCGGGCCTGACTGTGGACATGATCGTCCAGAACGTGTCCCGGCAGGGTGTCACAGATATCAGCTTCACCGTGCCGAGGATCGATCTTGGCACAGCTGAAGACGTCGCCAAGACCACCGCCGCAGCCATCGGGGCAGCGGGTGTCGATGTCGACCACAACATTGCCAAGGTGTCGCTGGTCGGGGCCGGTATGAAGCACGAATTTGGTATCGCCGGGAAGATGTTTCGTATCCTCGCCGAACACGGGGTGAACATAGAGATGATCAGTACATCTCCGATTCGCATATCCTGTGTGGTTCGAGGCGATGATGTCGCGGCCGCGGTGCAGGCTCTGCACGACGGTTTTGAGCTCGGTGCTGAAGAGGAGGCCCCGGATAATGGGTAGAAGAACGGCGATTGTTGGTGCAACCGGTGCCGTCGGTACCACGATGCTCTCGATTCTCGAAGAGCGAGGTTTCCCCGTTTCCAACCTGCGGATGTTTGCATCCAGCCGGTCCGCGGGACGTGTCATCCCCACCAAGTGGGGTGAGGTGACGGTCGAGGACCTGGCAACCGCCGACCCGACCGGGATCGAGGTGGCGTTGTTTTCGGCGGGCGGAAGCCGGTCCAAGGAGTATGCGCCCAAGTTCGCCGCGGCCGGCGCCGTTGTCATCGACAACTCATCGGCGTTCCGTCAAGACGACAACGTCCCGCTGGTGGTTGCCCAGGTCAATGACCATGCGATCAAGGATCATCAGGGCATTGTCGCCAACCCCAATTGCACGACGATGGTGCTGATGATGGCCTCCGGCCCGTTGCATCGAGCTGCCGGGCTGAAATCGATGACGGCAACTTCGTACCAATCGGTGTCGGGCACCGGCCAAACCGGGATGGACATTCTCGCCCATGAGATCGATGTCCTCGGCAAGGACCGCGAGTTGCTCGCCAAAGGTGGCTGGACCGAGCCGGGTAGCGACGTCTACAGCCGCCCAATCGGCTTCAACGTGCTGGCGCACGCCGGGTCGTTCACCGAGCAGGGCTACACCGACGAGGAATGGAAGCTGGTCAACGAGACCCGCAAGATCCTCGAGGCACCGGGAATCCGGGTCGAGCCGTTCTGTGTACGTGTACCGGTGATGGTCGGCCATGGGATCGCCGCCACGATGTTCTTCGACCGGCCAGTTTCGGTTGGTGAGGCAAAGGAGATTCTCGCCGCTGCCCCCGGGGTGCAGCTGTGGGATGACTCCAAGGTGCCGACTCCGCTCGACTCGGCGGGGATCGACGATGTTCTGATCGGCAGGGTTCGGCCGACGGTCGGAACCGAAGGCGGAATCAGTCTGTGGAGTGTCGGCGACAATCTCCGCAAGGGTGCCGCGCTCAACGCAGTTCAACTCGCCGAGCTGCTCTAGCAGCCACCGCCGTTTTGGGAGGTCCGGGTGTCGCCTGACGGCGCGACATCTCCTTGTTTGGACTGCAGGCCATATTCGGATCCTGCGAGATCCTTGATCTGACGTGTAGCCTCAGGACGTTGACCAGAAGGGGGGTTTCGACCATGAGGAGACAGTTATGGCAGAGGATCAAGGCGGCACATCGGGAGGTTTGAACCTCGGTGGGCTCGATCTAGTGACAATTGGCGCGCTGGTGGTATTCGCATCGTGGTTCATCTTCGACCTGATTACCGACGACTATCTGGTAGCCACCGTGGCAGTCGCCCTGGCGGCGATCATCGTGCTGCTGCCAAGGATCGACTCGGCTGCGATCACCTCGATCGCACCGATTCCTGTGTTCTTGAAGCTGGCCGGCTATACGTTGGCGGTGATCGGTGCCGTCGAGATCCTCACCGATCTCGAGAGCAATCTATTCGACGCCGGTGGTGCCACCATCTTTGGTGCCCTCATCGCCTGGGTCGGCTACGTAATCGCAGGCGTCGGAGCACGTCAGGCCTGAGGCCCGGCTCCTGAGCTTCTGTAGGCGGTGAGCGAAATGACGGCAAGCGCCGTCAGCTCACCGCCTGCGAATGCATATGCAACCCTGGTCAACGGCTCCGCTCCCGAGATCACCAGCACGGCCGCTGCCACGCCGGCTGCGACGACCCAACCTATTGCGAGGTCGCGTGTTCGGCCACGGGCGATGACGATCTGGGTTACAAATAGGATCACAAGCGCAGCCACCGCACCGGCGCCACCGAGCCCGCCGACGAGAGCACTCGGGCGGAACTCACTTCCATAGAGCACCTGGATGATCTCGGGCAGGATCACATAGCTCACAACACCCGCAGCCAGAGCCAGAGCTCCGCCGATCCCGGCCAGTCTTGCCGCCCAGATGTGGAGCACCTCAGGTTTGTCCTCGCTCAGCGCCGTCGTCATCGCAGCCAGGAATCGAGTTCCCAGCGGGTATGAGGCGGTGATCGGCCCTCGGAGCAGTGTGAATGTGATGAAGTAGATGCTCACCTCTGCTGCAGTGCCGCCGACCAAACCGACGACGAGCGGCCCGCCCGCGAGTATCAGTTGGGACAGCGCCGAAGCTACGACGAGGAGTCGCAACAAACCAGTCGTTGTGGGGATGTCGGTTGCGGTGCGGGTCGGGTCGATCCGGATCTGGTACGGGCGCACCAGTAGCAACGTGAGGGGTGCGGCTCCTAGAGAGATGGCAAACCAGAACGAGCCGACGTCGATCACCGAGAAGATGACGCCAAGCCCGATCAGCGCTACCGCTTCGAGGATCATCGTCACGCCGTAAGCCATGAAACGCCGTCGTCCTGCCATCACTCCGCGGGCGACCGTCATGAGTGCTCTGACAAAGAGCAACAGAGCGATCGGCGCGATGAAGACCGCACGACCGGAGAAGAAACGGTCGACACCAAGCGCGGCGATCACAAGCCCCAGCAGCGCACCCCCGGCGAGGGTGATCGTGATCTGGCGGCGGGTGTCACCGGCGAGCGCTTGCCCGGCGCGCAGCGTGACGGTCCTGGTTGTCATCTGCTCGACCGGCAGCATAACGATGGTGTAGACGAGGAATCCGATAGTCCAGACGGTCGCGACCGGTGCGAACCCATCGGCGCCGAGCGTCCGGCCGCCGACGACCTGGAACACATATGCACCAAGCGAGGCAACTATCGCCCCGAGGGCGATGACCCAGGTGCCGTCGTTGGTGCGTGAAGTGTCGGAGCTGACTGTCTGGTCCATTCGGGGGACATTAACCGCCACCCTGCAGGAAGCGGATGGTGGATTGACCTAATGCGCGCGACTTAATATGCCGATAGGTGAGGTACCGTATGAAGTGCCTTGTGAGGTGCCTGATGAATACCAAGAGCTCGATAGTCATAGACAAACCAATTGATGAGGTATTTGCCTACGTGTCCAACGTAGAGAACATGCCGCGCTGGGTATCGGGTGTTCGCAGGGCGCGGCTGGTATCCAAGAAGCTGAAGGCCGGCGCCCGGTTTACCACCGAGTACGCCGAAGGTTGGCGTAACGCCAGAATCGACTTCAGCGTCGTCGAATTCGACCCACCGCGGCGCTTTGTCGCCAAGTCCGAGCGTGGGCCATTCTCGTTCCCGTTCCGCGGCACATTCGAGTTCCGATCTGTCCCGGATGGCACAGAGGTGACCACCGACATAGACACGGGTGATGAGAGCCTCGCCAACCGTCTCGCCGACATTTTCCTCGGGCCGATCGTGCGGCGTGGCATCCACAGACGTCTCCAGGAGGAGCTGCAGGCTCTGCGGGCAGGACTGTCCGCCAAGCGGTAACGGGAAAGGCCGGCGGCTGTTGCCACCGGCCCTGGTCGGGACGGCCGGATTTGAACCGGCGACCTCATCGTCCCGAACGATGCGCGCTACCAAGCTGCGCTACGTCCCGAGAAGTGACGATTGTAGCCGCGCTCTGAAGCTGCGAGCACCCGGTGGGCTATCCGAGCTTCTCTACACGGATCCTGTCGATGCGGTTGCGGTCCATCCGCATTACCACGAGACGGAAATCGTCGATGGTCAGCTGGTGGCCGTCTGCAGGGATATGGCCGGCCGTTGCCAGGTATAGGCCACCGATTGTCGAGTACGGGCCTTCAGGAAACTCGTGACTCACCGTGCTGTTGAAGTCGTCCATGGACAGCCTGCCATCGGCCATCCATCGGTTGGGGCCGATCTTGACCATCGAGGGCACACCGGGGTCGTATTCGTCTTGCAGCTCGCCGACCAGCTCGGAAACGAGATCCTTGATCGTCACGAGCCCTTCTATGCCGCCATGCTCATCGAGGACGAGGGCGAGAGTGAACCGTTGAACCCGCATGTCCTGGAGTACCCGGAGCAATGGTGCCGATTCCGGCACGTATGTCGGTTTGCGGATCAGCCCGGCGATTGCTTGTGGCGATGGATCACCGGTGAAGCGCAGCACATCCTTGACGTAGAGGATGCCGATCAGGTCGTCGAGGTTGCCACCGGTGACGGGGAAGCGGGAGTGTGCCGCCTTGTTGACTGCATCCCGGACGTCCTCAATGCTCACCGGGTCGCCGAGGGTCACGATGTCGACTCTGGGCGTCATCACATCGCGGACCGGGCGATCGGCGAGCGTAAACAGAGCGTCGATGATCTCTCGTTCGGCAATCTCGATTTCGCCACCTGCGGCGCTCAACTCGGCCAGTGCAAGGATGTCTGCTTCGGTCACCCCGCTCGAGATGTCCCCGGTCACACGAAAGATCCGCAACAATCCTCTCGTTACCCCGGTGAAGAGACGGGCGACCGGGTTCAGCACCAGCGAAAGACGCCAGATCGTAGGAGCTACGGCGAGCGAGAAGCGTTCCGGATAGCGGGCGGCAATCGTCTTCGGGGTGATCTCACCGACGATCAACACGACGATGGTCACCACAAGTGTCGACACCCACGGACCCCACCGCTCATCGATCAGCGAGATAAACAGGGTTGTCGCGACGGCGGCACCGAGGATGTTCACCAGGTTGTTGGCGACCAGCAATGTCGACAGCAATCGTTCGGGCTCGGCGACCAGTTGGGCAACGCGTCTTCCGCGCTTGCCGTGGTTCGAGATCTGGTGCACGCGCTCCTTGCCAATACCGATGAGGGCGGTCTCCGAGCCAGAGAAGAAGCCGGATCCGATCGCGCAAATCGTGAGGATTGCGATGTAGGCGATATTGGTTGGGCTCATAACAATGGAGAATCTGTCGACGCGAATGCGTTAACCGGCGATAGCTTTTTCGACAGCGGTACGAAGATCGTAAGCGGAGAACGGCTTGACAACAGAGCCCGCCACACCGGCGCGTTTGGCAAGAAATGAGTCGGCCTTTCGGTCGAGCAACAACACCACCGGGATTTCGTCGACGCCCGCCATCGCGGCCTGTTGATGAATCTCCCTGGCGATTGCCATACCGCCCATGCTCGCCACCTGGAGATCGACGACGAGGGCATCAGCTGCTTCGGCTTCGAGCAGTTCTCCGACGGTGCCGGGGTCGCTGTGGTCGACCAGTGTGAAATCCGGTTCAGTCAGGGCGGCGTGGACCTCGTTTCGAGTCCAGGTCTCGTCTGCGATGACGACTATTCGTGATGCCATGTCGGCAAGGGTAGCGCGCTTGTTGACCACGCCGGCACCCGGATTGGGTACCATGTCCTGTCGTGTTGAGACGTCTTTCTTTCCTCCTGTTGATACTCAGTGCCGTCGTCGTGATCGCCCCGGCGATGGCACAGCAGTCCGACGCGGGCGCGGTCGCTGTGGCCGATGTGCGAGGGCCCTTGGATCAGCGTGCGCTCAATTTCCTCGAAGAGGTCATCCGTGATCAAGACGCCCAACTGATCGTGCTCAAGATCGACAACCCTGGTGTTGCCTCGGGTGACCTCGAGCCGTTGCTCGCAGCAATACAGTCGACGACAATCCCGGTTGTGGCGTGGATCGGCCCCGACGGGGCAACTGCCTACGGCGACGTACTCGAAATCGTAGACTTTGCTGCGATTGTCGGTGCCGCTCCCGGAGCCAAGGTCGGGTATTCGGAACCGGGCTTCGAAGGCCATACAGACTTTGCCGAGCTCGGGCCACAGCCACTGACTCAGCAGCTCTTCGATACCTTCTACGAGGTCTCTGCCGATGTCCCGCCAACCATTCCGATCACAGTGGTGCAGCCGACGATCGGCCAGTTTATCGCCGCTCTCGACGGAACCGCTGTCGAGACCACCAACGGTCCCGTAATGCTGGAGACTGCCAAGGAGGTCATCCTCGGTGATGGTTCGACTGCCGTGGTTAGCTCCGTCGAGGTCCGGTTCCTCAAGCCGACGCTGCTCACTCGCTTTCTCAGGCTGGGAACTCGCCCGGACGCGGCGTTCTTCTTCCTGCTCGCAGGGTTGGCGGTCGCCGCCTTCGAGTTCTATGCCGCCGGTGCCGGTGTTGCCGCGGCCGTGGCCGCACTGTCGCTGTTCCTCGCCGGTTACGGCTTTGCCACCTTGTCGATGAATTGGTGGGCGGTTGTCGCTGCAGTTGTCGGTATCGGCGGGTACACCTGGGACTTTCAGAGGCACGAGCTCGGAATCCGCAGCATCGTGGGGACCATCCTCATGCTCTGG
Organism: uncultured bacterium; assembly: GCA_963731695.1. Classification (GTDB taxonomy): domain Bacteria; phylum Actinomycetota; class Acidimicrobiia; order Spongiisociales; family UBA5794; genus JAAETI01. The sequence continues at coordinate 36,093 of CAVSWM010000024.1, forward strand.
GGCGGTATTGCCTTTGTCGGGGGTACTCCTCAAATCGGCACGAGCGTCTGGGCGGTGGTCTTGACGGTCGTCGGCGTGATGCTCTTCTATCTGTTTGCGATGACGACCATCGTTCGCTCGCGATTTGGGACACCGACGATCGGGCGGGAGCATCTCATTGGGGCGTTCGGCACGGCTGAATCGGCGCTCGACCCGGACGGCGTGGTGTTGATCGACGGCGCCAAATGGCGTGCCCGATCACATCGGGCTACGGCCGTCTCGGCAGGTGAACAGATAGAGGTTCTCTCGGTCGAGGGGATCACTCTCCAGGTGGCTCCGCGGCAGACCGCGAAATCCTAATAACGGAAATGCCATAATATTCCTGGCGTGATTTGGATCACATGTCTAGCGTCCAAAGCCCCTGTTTGCCGGTATGTCACATCTTGTGGAGGAGGAGTCTGTGACGTCGTACGACCGTTCTTGGCAGCCTGTAGCCCTTTGTCGCGGGAATCATTCCCACCTCTTCTTTCCCCCGACAACCTCTGAACGTAAGGAGGAACGGGAGCGGCGGGAGTTGCGAGCCAAAGCGGTGTGCCGGGTCTGCCCGGTGCGGTCAGACTGTCTCGAATACGCCCTCGACTCCACCGAACAGTACGGCATCTGGGGCGGTTACACCGAGACCGAGCGACGCCAACTCCCCGCGGCACGCAAGCGTGTGGCTGCCGCCGTCTGAGCCTTTCTGCGAACTACGCCCGGTCCTGTTCTAGACATCTCGCACGATCCTCGTGTCACCGTTTCTGCGCGTGATGCCTTGCGTGTCGAACCACTCCAGTAGTGGAACGGCCTGGCGCCGGGTGACGTCGATCAGATCACGGAAATCGGCAACGGTGAATTCACCATCCATCGTGCGCAACGCAGTGGTGATTGTCTCGATCTGCTCGGGTAGGTAGACGAGATCTGGGGAGACTCTGATCATCTGATTCTCGCGGATGAGCGCGTGCAACAACTCCCGGTCGAGGCCGAGCTGGTCGGCGCGTGGCACTGCCAAACCGGCTCGCAACATCAGCCGTGCCGCCTGCCAGGCCTTCTCCTCAGCGGTAGACATGCCGGGGTCGAATTCGGCGGTGCGGATCGTCGCTCCGTCATCGACGAGGCCTTCGGTCGCCGATACCACCAGCGCGATCGAATCGACGTCCCGCCCCAGCGTTGTCGCCAGCTCGGCTTTTGGAATGCCGGGGCGGAGCCGGTGATCCTGCTGAAAACGCTCGGCTATCTCCGTCACTTGGTCGACCAACCGGTGAGCAGCAGAGTCGGCCATTGCCAGGGAACCGGTGGTGTAGCTCGTTGTGGGCTTCCCACCCCCGGAATCCCGTTGCAGGTCGGCAAGCTGAGCAGTGCCCCGGATCGAAAGCAGCACGTCTGCTACATGGTCGGGGCTATCCGAGAGGGCGGCAAGCAGATTCGGCGCAGCCGCCGCAGCCTGTTTCCCCCAGCGCGGTGGATGCGGGTCGATCACAACACCACCGGCGATGACGGCCCGCCGCCCGGTTTCCCTCAGGATGAACCGATCCCCGCATCGGACCGGTACCGCGCTCCGCGTCTGGATCATGCCGACGCCGGGTTCGAGGATTCGCAGCCGGATGGGCCATGAGCCACTGCCCAGATGTAGGTGATATGCCCCCCGTGCCGTCAGCTCCTCCTCTAGTGCCCGAACAGTGTGCAGACTTGCCAGCAAACGACTCGATGTCGACACCGAACCAGGGCGTGCCAACAGCATTCCCCGGCCCACGTTCTCGGTGCCGGTGAGATTGAGCGCAGCTCGGCTGCCGGGACGGATAGAGTCGACCGGGGTGTCGTGATGTTGCAGCCCGCGGACACGGACAGGAGTCTCACCCGGCCACAGCGTCAGCTCGTCACCGGCCGAGACCGAGCCTTCGGCCAGGGTCCCGGTGACGACCAGTCCCGCTCCGCTGATGTGGAAGGAGCGGTCCACCCATAAACGAGGTCTGCCGCGGTCGGTAGGTTCGCCCGCCGCCTGCAATTGATCGTCGAGAGCCCGTCGCAGGTCGTCCATTCCGGTGGCGGTGATCGGTGAGACGCGGACTATCGGCCAGTCGGCGAGAACGGTGTGTTCGACGCGCTCGAGGATCTCGAGCTCCGTAAGATCGATGGTGTCACCGTCGGCGAGGTCGACCCGGGTCAGCGCAATTACGCCGTGACCGATCCCGAGTAGGTCCAATACTGCCAGATGCTCCTCCGTCTGCGGCATCCACCCTTCATCTGCGGCTACGACGAAGAGCGCCACATCGATTGCACCCATCCCCGCCAGCATGTTCTTGATGAACCGCTCGTGACCGGGCACATCGACAAAGCCAACATCGAAACTGCCGATTTGCTGCCAGGCAAACCCGAGGTCGATGGTCAAACCGCGCTCTTTCTCTTCCGACCAGCGATCAGGGTCCCTGCCCGTGAGTGCTTTGATGAGCGTCGATTTGCCGTGATCGACGTGGCCTGCGGTTGCGATGATCGGCATGGTCAGGCCAGGATCTCTGCCACATACAGATCGTCACCCGGATCTACCGTCCTCAGGTCGATGAGGAGCTTGCCGTCACGCCGTCTGGCGAGGACCGGCGTTGTGGCTCCGAGCAGCCGTGCGAACAGCTCGTCGGCATTGCCGGTGACATGGAGGTTCGGTGACGGGATGGTTTCCCCGGGCACAGAGCCCGCCCCCGGGACCGACTCGCCGCGCACAATGGTGCCACGGCCGCCGAGCTTGTCGAGCAGCGCCAGGTGTCGTTGTTCCAGTTCGTCATATCCGAGCGACACCATCGCCCAGAACGGGATCTCGTTGCCCCGGTTGTCTGCGTACAGATTAAGGGTTTCCGCCAGCGCCACATGGGTGGCACCGTCGATACGCAGCGCCCTGGCCAGGGGGTGTCGTGACATCTTGTGGATGAGGTCGTGGCGTCCAACGGCGATACCGGCCTGTGGTCCCCCCAACAGCTTGTCACCGGAAAAGAGGACGACATCGGCTCCAGCTTCGAGGGACTGGCGCACTGCCGGCTCTTCGGCGAGCCAGGCCGGCGGGCTGCCGGGCAGCCAGGGCACGTTGGCGTCGAGCAAGCCGCTGCCGATGTCCGCTATCAAAGGAACGTCGTAGCGTCGTGCGAGCTCCGCCAATTCCTCGAGCGGGGCAGCTTCAGCAAAACCCTGCACCCGGTAGTTGGACGGATGCACCTTGAGGATCGCAGCAGCGGACTCGATCTCTTGTTCGTAGTCTTTGAGCCTGGTCCGGTTGGTCGTCCCCACTTCCACCAGGCGGCACCCCGAGGCAGCCATCAGCTCCGGCAGTCGGAACGATCCACCGATCTCGATTTCCTCGCCACGGGACACGATTGTGTTGCCCGATCCCGCAATTGCTGCAAGAGCCAGCAGGAGCGCCCCGGCGTTGTTGTTGACTGCCAACGCTGCCCCGGCTCCGGTTAGGGCCCGTAACAGGTGCTCACCGTATGCGGCACGTCTCCCACGCTCTCCGGTGAGAGCGTCCAGTTCCACATTCCCGTATGAGACGGTCGTCTCCGCTGCGGCATCCGCGGCAGGGGCGGGAAGAATCGCTCTTCCCAGGTTGGTGTGGAGCAGCACACCGGTGGCATTGATGATCCGGGTCGGCCGACATGCGGCAATGAGTCTTGCGGCTGCGAGTGCGCCAGCCTCCGGGTCCGGTGTGCCCCCATTGCGAATCTCGTTGCGGGCTGTGTCGATGGCGTCACGGGCGATGCTGATTGCCAGCAGACGGGGTAGACCCGTCCCGCCCACCTGTGAGGCCAGTTCGTCGACACGCGGGAAGATCCTGTAGGTCCATGTGTGGCAGAGCCTACCCACCCCGGTATGCTCGGTGTAATGCGTCCTGGAACCATGCTCTTTCTCGCTTTTCTCATAGTCCCCCCGGTCGAGATCGGGCTGTTTGTCGTCGTCGGCAGCCGGATCGGGATCTGGCCGACGATGGGCATCGTCCTGCTCACGGCAATGCTCGGAGCCAACCTCGTTTCGCGTCAGGGCAGGGGCGTGATGGCCCGGCTGCGGGCCGAGTTCGCCGCAGGCCAGTTCCCCGGAACGACTCTGGCGGACGGTGCCATGATATTGATCGCAGGTGCGCTCCTGCTCACGCCGGGGTTTCTCACTGATCTGACCGGGTTCCTGTTGATGGTCCCCCAGGTTCGCGAGACACTTCGCAAGTGGGCAGTCCGGCGCTGGTCAAACCGCCTTACGGTTCTGTGAGGGCCGAGCCGCGTCCTTCGGCAACAATCTGTGTGCTCTATCAGGGCGACCCTTCTGTGGAGGTGCTGATGGTGCGACGCAGCGAATCGGCGAAATTCATGGCAGGCGCATGGGTGTTCCCTGGAGGAGTCGTTGATCCCGAGGACCACGAGAGCGACAACCTGGCCCTGCTAGGAGGCACCCCTTCGGACCCCAACGGCGGTCCCTGGCTGGCAGCGGCTTTCCGTGAACTCGTAGAGGAGACCGGCGTGTGGCTCACCGATCCGCCCCGTGTCGAGGCGGTCGACGGCCTTTCCGTCTATGAAGTAGCGCACCGGAGCAGCCGTCGGTTCACCGGGGAGCGGGCTGCGTACTTCGCCAACTGGGTCACGCCGACGATGGTGCCGGTGCGCTTCGACGCCCGGTTCTTTCTCGTGGCTATCGAGGAACGGGTCATGCCAGAACCGGATCGACGTGAGATCGATGCGGCCGAGTTCGTGGCCCCCGCCGAAGCCCTGAGACGTGCCGCTGTCGGAGAATGGCTGGTTCCGTTCCCCACCCAGCGGATCCTGCATCAACTCGAAGAACATGCATCAGTCGAAGATGCCGTGGGCCGATGGCAGCACCGTGTGGTTGAACGCGTCCAGCCACGCCTGCGTGTGCGTGATGATGGAGCGATTGAGGTGGTAATGCCGGGTGAGCCCGGCTTTGATGATTTGGAAGATGCCGATTCGGATCCTGAGGCCCTGGCCCAGGCGGCCCGGGTGGCTGCCGGAACAGACAGCCCGGTCGTAGAGGTAGCCCATGACGACGATTGAGCGAGTCCTGGCACCGAATCCGGGGCCGTTCACCGGTCCGGGGACCAACACCTACGTCATCGAATCTGATGGTGAGGCGCTCGTTCTCGATCCAGGCCCGGTCATGGCCGAGCACCTGAGAGCAATCCGTGTGGCACTCAATGGGCTGACGCCGGTTGCGATTGTCGTCACTCACACCCATCCCGATCACGCACCAGCAGCCAATGGGCTGGGGCGCGAACTCGACGTCCCCGTGCTCGGCTTTGCGCCGGGTCGAGAGTTCGAACCGACCCGCCGTCTCGAGGACGGGGCCGAGATCGGCTTCGGAGCGGATCGTCTGGTCGCGGTGCACACGCCGGGTCACACCGTCGACCATCTGTGCTTTCGTCTTGGGGGCCTGCTGTTTACGGGCGATCACATCATGGGTGGGTCGACGGTGATCATCGAGGATGCTGCGGCATACATGAGGTCGTTGGAGAAGGTCGCCGCACTGAAGCCTGATCATCTGTATCCGGGGCACGGCCCGGAGCTACCGGAGGCTCAGCTTGTGATCACCGAGTACATCGCACACCGTGTCGAACGTGAGCAGCAGATTCTCGAGGCGGTCGACAACGGTGCCGAAACGATTGGCGACATCGTTGATGTGGTCTATGTCGGGCTAGTTCCATCCCTACGCCTGGCCGCAACGATGCAGGTGCATACCCAGCTGATCAAGTTAAGGGATGAAGGTCGAGTATCTTTAGGCGGAGGTGGAGCCCACGGGGCGACGGTCGTCAAGCGTGCGGAGAGACCGTGACAAATGCCAGAAGATCGGTTCGATGGAACTCGGCTGCCCGCTATCTGACAGCGGCAGCCGTTTTTCTGATCGCCGTCGTCCCCGCGCTCACGGCATCGGCGCGCCTTCAGATCACCCAGGAAGATATCGCCCAGGCCGACGCAAACCGTCGCCAGGTGGGTACAGACCTGGAGGCCGCAACGATCAAGTACGACACCGCGGTCAATCGACTCTATGACCTCGAAGAGACCCTGACCTCTCTCGGCACCGAGCTCGCCGATCTGGAACGGGAAGTAGCCATTGCCCGGGTGGCGGCTCAGCAGATCGCCACCCAACGCTACATATACGCCGATTCCGGGCAGTCGGCACTATTCGAATCGGCCTCTATCGATGACATGAGGCTGCGCTCCAGCTATCTGGGCCGGCTCAGCCAGGAGGGGAGCGACGTCATCTCGAGGATGTACGGGCTCCAGGGCAACTATGAGGAGCAGCAGCAACGGGTGGCCCAGGCGGTCGAGGAGCAGCAGGCAACCAACGTCGAGCTCGAAGCAATGGCCAGCGACATCATGGGTCAGCTCGAAGACGCAAACCAGCAATACAACGATGTCGTCGCTGCTTATGAGAAGCAAGAGGCGGAACGGCGTGCTCGCGAGGAAGCCGAGCGCAAGGCACGCGAAGAAGAAGCACGTCGCCAGGCAGCGCTCACGGCCGCCACGACGACAACGACGACAGCTCCAACGACCACCGGAACGACTCCGCCCCCACCGAGCGGATCGATGGTCTGCCCGGTCAACGGTGCGGTCAGTTTCACCGACACCTGGGGCGCCTCCCGCTCCGGGGGTCGCAGCCACAAGGGGGTCGACATGCTCGCCGCCCGGGGCACGCCATTGGTGGCGATCGAGTCAGGAACCATCAAGAGGATGGGCAACGGCGGTCTCGGCGGGATCACTGTGTATATCACGGGCAACAGCGGTGATCTGTACTACTACGCCCATCTCGATGGCTGGGCCGCAGGTCTCACCACCGGCCAGTCAGTGACCGTCGGCGATCTGATCGGCTACGTCGGTAATAGCGGCAACGCCCGCTACACCGTGACCCACCTCCACTTTGAATACCACCCGGGTGGCGGTTCCGCCGTCAACCCGACCCCGCTAGTCACCAGCCTCTGCCGCTGAAGACCACTTTGGCGTCAGAAACCGGAATATGTTCCGGTTTCTGACGCCAAAAGACAGGGAATCAGCCCATTTGGGCGAGTTGTTCGGCGACCAGGTTGAGGCGGGCTGAGCAGCTGTCGTCCTGGATGGGAGGCAGTAATTCGCTGAGGGCTTTGGCGGCAGCGGTGATGGCAACGGCGGAAGGCGAGTCCGGCTGGGCCTCAACCACCGGCCTGCCCGCGTCGCCGCCCTCGGCTACCCGGGGATCGATCGGCACTTGTCCCAGCAACTCGACGCCGAGGTCGTCTGCCAGAGCCTGACCGCCCCCTGAGCCGAAGAGCGGGTAGTGCTCACCGTCGGGGGCGGTGAAGCCCGACATGTTCTCGATCACTCCGATGACCGGCATGTGTGACCGTCTGGCCATGTCGGCGACTCTGGCCGCCACCTTCTGAGCGGCGAGCTGCGGTGTGGTCACCACCACCATTTCTGCCTGGGGCAACAGCCGGGCCAGCGCCATCTGCACATCGCCTGTACCCGGGGGCATGTCGAGCAGCAGGTAGTCGAGGTCCTGGCTCCACGCCACGTCACGAAGGAACTGCTCGACGGCTTTGGACAGCATCAGACCACGCCACATGAGCGCCGTATCCTCGTCGTCAAGCAGCAGGCCTGTCGACACGACCTGGATGCCGAGGCGGTCGATGGGGACGATCTTGCGATCGGCTCCGGCCTCGAGACGTTGCCCACCCAACCCGAGGATCCGGGGTATCGAGAAACCCCAAATGTCGGCATCGAGCAAGCCGACGTTGTGGCCTTGCCCGGACAGCGCGAGCGCCAGGTTGGCGCTCAGCGACGACTTACCGACACCGCCCTTGCCACTCGAGACGGCCACAACCCTGGTGTTCGGATGCACCATGGTTGGCTCCGCTTCGTCTCGGGCCCGCATGCGGGCCCGATCCATTAGGGCGGATCGCTCCTCCTGGCTCATGGCGCCGATCTCCATCGATACTTCCTCGACTCCGGGTACAGCCTTGAGCTTGCGCACGACCTCCTTTTCGATCTGGTCGCGCAGGGGACAGGCCGCGATAGTCAGAGCCACCTTCACTGTGACGTGGGTGCCGTCGATTCGGATGTCCTTGACCATCCCGAGATCGACGATATTGGCACCCAGCTCAGGGTCCATGACCCGCTGGAGCGCTGACTCGATTTCCGTCATCTGAACCATGGGTAGCAGCGTAGACTCCCTTCCAGGGACCAAATGACCTATCGTCGTAGTGTTAACTATGTAATACACTTCGAAGTGTTCGCAACCTGTGGAGAGCACCATGATCACGAATGACGAGACCACAGCCCTCCAGGGCGTGACCCTCACTACCAGCGCGGCCGCCAAGGTCCAGGAGCTGATCCAGGCCGAGGGTGACACCTCGTTGTCGCTACGTCTTGCCGTCCGTCCCGGTGGCTGTTCCGGCTTCTCCTACGATATGTACTTCGACGCGTCGATCGACGACACCGATATCGTCAACGAGACCGACGGCGTTCGAGTTGTCGTCGATCCGGAGAGCGCTGCCATGGTGGGCGGGGCCAGCATCGACTTCCGCGACGGCGGGCTCCAGGGCTCCGGTTTTGCGATCAACAACCCCAATGAGCAGCGCTCGTGCGGTTGCGGTCAGTCTTTCTGCTGATCGATCGCAACCACCATTAGACAAGGCGTTGATACCACCCGGCGGTCGCCGCAATTAGCCTGATGCCATGGCGCGACGCGGCGGTGGTTGTCTCAAGATCTTCTTAGGGCTCATATTGGTGCCCATGATCGTGGGCGGCCTCGCCTGGTTCTTGCCCAATCTTGCAAGGGTCATCGATCATGAGCCCATCGATGCGGTTGTGATCGATCTCGTCGCCAGCGTCGATTCCGATGGTGACACCGTCTATGCCCCCGTCTACGAGTACGAAGTCGGTGGACAGGTCTACCGCTACCAGTCCAAAGTGAGCCTCGGGGGTCTACTCGTCCCCCAGATCGGCGACACCAAGACCCTTCTGTACAACCCGGATGACCCGGCGGACGCCCGGGTCAACAACACCTTCCTGCTACTGGTGCTACCTGCTCTCCTGGTAGTGATCCCACTGCTGATCCTGCTTGCGATGATCTGGAGCGCGGCGAGACGATCGCTCCGTCGCCAGTACGGCGAAGCGCAACCGATCCCGACCGGCGCTGCTGCCCCCCCGTGGGGGCCACCGTCCGCAGCGACAGATCCGGACCGGGATACGATCACTGCGACCTTCATGGGAACCGAGACATCACAAATGGACGACCGTGGCCGTGTGCGATACCGCATAAGGGCTCGCGCTGAGATCGGTGACGAGGTCCGCCGCTTCGAGAGCGAGTGGTTGGATGACGACCCGACGCTCGACTTGATGCAACGTGGCAACCAGGTCGAAGTCCGGATCGAACCCGGCAATCCCGCGAACTACGAGGTCATCGTCCCCCGTTAGCCTGGTGTCACAACGTGACCAGGAGGTTTGCCCATGCCAAAGAAGATCCTCGAAGCCCCGAGTGGCCCCAAGCCGGTAGGTCCCTATTCTGTGGTGACCGAGGCCAACGGATTCGTCTTCGTCTCCGGGCAGGGCGCCATGGACCCTGCCACCAACACGATCGTTGCCGGTGGTGTCGAAGCCGAGGCCGAGCAGGTCATGAAGAACATCGGAGCCATCCTCTCGGATGTCGGTCTTGGCTACGGCGACATAGTCAAGACAACGATCTTCCTCACAGACATGGGTGACTTCCCGAAGGTGAACGAGATCTACGGAAAGTACGTCGCCGAAGCAAAGCCCGCCCGCTCTACCGTCGAGGTCGCCGGGTTGCCGCTTGGGATCCAGGTCGAAATCGAGGTCATCGCTGCCAGATGAGAGGCGACCCGTCGCAGATGGGTGAAGGGGCGGGTAGTAGTAGCGTTTGATCTACAGCATTTTGGAGGAGGTCCCACCCGTGAACCGCGATCAGATTCTGAGCACGCTTAGATTGGACGATGTCAATCCCGGTGCGTATGCCGCCGGGTGGATTGATACAAGTGGCGATCTACTGACCAGCTACGACCCGACAACCGGTGAGCCGATCGCATCCATCAAGCAGGCCACCGTTGGCGACTACGAAAAGGTCGCCGCCAATTCGACCGAGGTCTTCCGCGAGTGGCGAATGCTCCCTGCTCCTGAGCGTGGTCAATATGTGCGGCATCTCGCCAACGCGCTGCGCAAGTACAAGGAGCCGCTCGGTTCCCTGGTCGCGTACGAGATGGGGAAGATCAAGGCCGAGGGCGAAGGTGAAGTCCAGGAGATGATCGACATCGCCGACTTTGCGGTCGGCCTGTCCCGGCAGCTGTACGGGCTCACCATGACGTCGGAGCGTACCCGTCACCGCATGTATGAGCAGTGGCACCCGCTCGGCCCGGTCGGTCTGATCACATCGTTCAACTTCCCGGCAGCGGTCTGGAGTTGGAACTCGTGCATCGGTTCGGTCTGTGGCGACACGATGATCTGGAAGCCATCCAGTTCGACGCCGCTCACCGCGGTGGCGGTCACGAGGATCGCCCAGCAGGTCATGGACGGATCGGGCTTCGAGGGTGTGTTCAACCTGGTGGTCGGGTCAGGCGGCACCGTCGGCGACACGATGATCAATGACCGTAGGGTTCCGCTCATTTCGGCAACCGGCTCATGTGGGATGGGGAGAAGGTCGGCACCGCCGTCGCCAAGCGGTTGGGCCGGTCGCTGCTCGAGCTCGGCGGCAACAACGCCATCGTCGTCATGGACGATGCCGACGTCGATCTGGTCGTCCGTGGCGCACTCTTCGCTGCCGTGGGCACCGCCGGGCAGCGATGCACTTCGTTGCGTCGTCTGATCATGCAGCGAGGTATCTCCGAGTCCAGGTGAGCAAGCGTCTGGTCGAGGCGTATGCCAAGTGCCGGTTGGTGATCCGCTGGAGGACGGGTACTCGATGGGGCCGCTGATCAATCAGAAGCGCCGTTGACACGTTCGCAGCTGCGGTCGGGTATTGCGCAGGAGCAGGGCGGAGAGGTTCTGTACGGAGGCAAGGTGCTCGATAGGGAAGGGCACTTTGTCGAGCCGACGCTGATCAAGATGCCAGCGGGCGCCCCCATCCTCGAGGTCGAGACGTTCGCCCCGATCCTGTACATCATCGAGTTCGACGATCTCAGCGAAGGCTGTCGCCATCAACAACGGGGTCAAGCAGGGTCTGTCGTCTGCGATCTTCACCGACTCGATGAAGACGGCGGAGCGGTTCCTGTCCCACGAGGGTTCCGACTGCGGGATCGCCAACGTCAACATTGGTACCTCGGGCGCCGAGATCGGTGGGGCCTTCGGCGGGGAGAAGGAGACCGGCGGTGGCCGTGAATCCGGGTCGGATGCATGGAAGGCCTATATGCGGCGCCAGACCGTCACTATCAACTGGAGCGACGAGTTGCCGCTGGCACAGGGTATCGAGTTCGGGTAATGAGCAGTCACGGCGGCCACGCTCGGCTCCTGTGACTGGTGGGTTCGGCGCTGCGCATCCACAGCGTCGACCTGCTTCACAAGCACCGACAGAGTGTCCCCATTGAGCGGTCGACGGCGAGGTGTAGAGCGCCCGCACAACCGCCAGCTCACGTATTCCTTGACGGGAATATGTGGTTTCCGTTAGTGTGCCTTGCATGGCACCGAGTACATCGATTCGTCAGACCGATCGTTGGCTTTCCGCAGTGTTCACCCTCACGGTCATCGTCAACATCGCCTCGGCTGCGTTCAGTGGTCCCGTGTGGGTCGGGTATGTTGCGCTTCCTCCACTGGTTCTGCTGCTGATCACCGGTTCGTATCTATTCGTGCTGCCGTACCGATCGAAGCGTCGCGCTGCTCGACAGGATTTGATGTGACCGCGGCGGCTGACCTGGGCGCGAGCACGTTCGCCGCGCTCGGTGAACCGAGTCGTCTGCGGATCGTCGAGTTACTGCGCCTTGGTCCGCGCTCGGTCGGTGACATCGCAGAGGAACTAGGGATCCGCCAGCCACAGGTCTCCAAGCACCTGCGAGTGCTCGGAGAATCCGGCATCGTGGCCGCCGAGTGGATGGCCAGGCACCGGATCTACCACCTCGAAGCCGAACCGTTCGACCAGATCGCCTCCTGGATCGGTTCGTTCGAACGACTTTGGGAGGCCCGCCTCGATTCCCTGGGCAACTTTTTGGAATCAATCAACATGGAAAGGGCCACCGATGGCGAACAAATCGGCCGATGACCAAACAGCAGTGAAGGAGAAGATCGCATCCCTGCCGGCCTTCCAGGAGATCGCCACCCGCCTGCACGAGATCATCATGCGCAGCGCACCCGACCTCAAACCCCGCCTTTGGTACGGCATGCCTGGATACGCCAAGGCTAAGAGCAGCCCCGTCATCTGCTTCTTCCGTGTCGACGGCCACGACTATGTGACCTTCGGACTGACCGAGAAAGCCAACCTCGCGCCGGACGAGAGCGCCGGCCATCTGCTCATCGGATCGGCATGGTTCCTCACCGATCTCGACAAACCCACCGAGGACCGCATCGCCAAAATTGTCCGCAGCGCCGCCGGCTAGCAGCCATCGCCGACAGGAGGGAACTCACCGTGATCCTGCAACTGTTCAAGAAGACAAAGGAACTGAACTTCGAGCGGACATATCCCGCTTCGCCGGCGACTGTGTGGCAAGCATGGACGCAGCCCAGCATGCTCCGGCAGTGGTGGGGCCCGGAGAAGACCGTGGTCCCCGAGTGCGAAATCGATCTTCGCGTCGGCGGAACGATCCGCATCGTGATGGAAGCCGGAGAAGGAATGGGGAAGTACCAAGGCACGCGGTGGCCGATGACCGGAACCTTCACCCATATCGAAGAGCCCAATCGCCTGCGGTACGACGCACGGTCGTGGACCGCGGGTGAAGAGGAGACCTCGACCATCCACCACACCAACGACCTCACCCTCATCGAAAAGGACCAAGCAACAGTCGTGCGGTTCCACGTTGCCATCACCAAGATCGGCCCGAAAGCCAAGATGGCAGCCTTCGGCATGAAATGGGGCTACAAGCAGCAACTCGACAAACTCGAGCAGCTCCTCGACACGAACCGTTGACTTGATCGATCCACGGCCCAGAGTATCCGTCGGTGCCACATCCCTCGGTCGCAACACCTTCCGGTTCCGATGAATTGTCGAGTCCCTATTGACATCGCAGGATGCGACGATACCGATCGAGGCCTATCTGTTGCCTTCTAGGCCTGGCTGAGGCGATGGACCACCACCGGACGAGACCGAGTTCGGCGTTATCCGCACCGGTGAGAGCGGCTCACTACGCACAAACACAACGCTGCGTGTTCGACCAACCGAACGCATCAGTGAGGATATCGGACTGTCGGCGAAATGCTTGTTATCGCTGCAGAATCGTCGATATGCAGGTGATGTTGGCGATCGGGTGCACTTCTCTTGTAGGGCTAGATATACGAACACGGCATGATATATACTCGCTGTATGAGTAAGCATCTAGTAGACATCGACGAGGAAGCACTGAGCAAAGCGCGGAGAACTCGGCACGGCCACGATCAAAGAAACCGTGAACAAGGCACTCCTGGCCGCGGCGGGTCCCCGAGACCCTCGCGTGACAAATGCGCTTGACGTACTCGCCAAGGCCGACCTCATTGACCGCTCTGAGGCGTGGCGGTGAGCCACCTACTCGACACAAGTGTGCTGACCAGATTGAGTAAACCTTCGGTCCGCGCAGTGGTCGAACCGCTGGCAACCGTCGGCCGAGCAGCCCGCGCCCGGATCAGCGATCTCGAGATCGGCTATTCGGCACGCAACGAGCGCGAATGGGACGCCCTGGTCGGTGCGCTTGACGCCTTCGTGCTGGTCGAGACCACGGCAGATCACTTTGAGCGGGCACGTCAGATCCAACGTCTACTGGCCGCAAACAGCCAGCGCGGCCGCAAGATCCCGGATCTGCTCATTGCAGCAGCCGCAGAGCAAGCCGGCTATACCGTGTTGCACTACGACACGGACTTCGACCTCATCGCATCAATGACCGGACAAACATGCCAGTGGGTCGTACCACCCGGCAGCATCGACTAGCTCCAACAGCTACTGCGAGCATTCGTCACCCCGCACTTCGAAGTGCCGGTCTGGGCGGTTCGGCGATAAATGTGCTATTGCTCAGACCGAGTGATCGGGCCCGGCCAGTCATTCTTCTGTCGGCGGCGGTGCTGGGTCTTGCCCAGGACAGGGTGCGCCAATGCCGATCGATACCTGCTCGCTGCTGTCTTCTGTCGCCACGGTGACCACCGCGCAGTGAGGATCACGCACCCAGTAACCACCGGAATAGGCCATCCACTCGGCAGAGAATCCTCTGCAACCGGGTACGCGAAGCTGCCAAGTGCGGTCAGCCGGGCTTCCCCACCCGATGGAGAGTCGGGCTCGGTCCTCTTCGCCGACTGTCAGGTCGAACTCGGCGTCACGTCGAACGAGCAGACCAGTCTTGGCGAAGAGGCGGGCGGCAGGATCTTCAATACTCGAAGCTGAGGTCTGCAGAGCACTTGGGTACCGGGGGCTGGGGCAGGGCTACGACATCGAGCACGACGCTGAAGTCCGCCGGTGGAACGTCCTCCACCCCGATCGCTTCACCACACGGAAGCACCACCGACTGGAGGCCGGGGGCACTCGTCGTCGACGACAACGCCGACGCGATCGACGAGTCGTCAGAGATCGAGTTGCTGTCCGTGCCATTGCAAGCAGTCGCCAGCAAAGCCATCAGGAAGACGATCGCTGGGACTCGAAAGCGCATGACCCAAAGATAGGACAATCATGACGCTGCCAGCTTCCTCTCACGGACGCACATATCACTCACGCCCAGCAGCAATATGGCGCGCCTCGTTCCACGCAGAGCCGGCAATTCTGCTCGCCTTCCCCTTATCTGTGAACCACCGGGAGTGATCGGCCATGGCGATGCGATCAGCAAGGCTTCTGGATTGGGTCGGTGCGCACCGCGGTCCCGAGACGCCCGACGATGCAGTGCATCATTGGTTTTGCCCACCGATGGTGGCTGTCGTCAGCGGGTCACGAAATTGACCACCTTTCCGGCGACATAGATCACCCGCACCGTCTCCGCCTGTCCCGGGACGGTCTCTATCTCCTTGCGGGCAAGCGTCACCACCTCGTCTCGGAGCGCGTCGGCGTCGGTCGTGATCACACCGCGCAGCCGGCCGTCGGCCTGCACTGCGACTTCAACGTCGGATCCGCCATTCGCCATGCGAGGCTGCGGCCACAGTTGAGTGTGTACCGAGAACGGTTCGCCCAGTCGCGACCACAGTTCCTCTGCCAGATGCGGGGCGAATGGTGCGAGCAGCCGTACCAGGACACGCTTGTCGTCGGCAGAATGCACTTCACCGACGAATTCCATCAACCTGGCGATGGCGACGTTGAAGGCGAAGCGCTCGGCCGCTTCGGTCACTGCGGTGATGACCCGGTCGGCAGCGGACTCATCGCCGGCCGCATCCGGTCGCTCGACGGCTCGCCAGCATCGCGCCAGAAATCGCTCTACACCGGCGATGCTTCGGTCGGAGAACTCGCCACCCTTCTCCCATGGTGCGGCAAACAGCAGACCACATCGCAGCACATCGGAGCCGTGCTCCTCGATGTACTCATCGGGAGAGACCACATTGCCACGGCTCTTGGACATCTTGGCGCCGTCCAGGACGATCAAGCCGCCCAGCCGGATGTGGGGGATGGGTTCCTCGAACGGCACTAATCCGAGATCGTGCATCGCCATAGTGATGAATCTGGCGTAGAGATGATGACGCTGGACGTGCTCCGATCCGCCGGCGTAGAAATCTACCGGCAGCAAGTTGCGAGTGCGCTCCTGATCCCAGGGACGGTCAGCGAATTCGGTCGACGGGTAACGAAGGAAATACCACGCCGAGTCGAGGAAGGTGTCGCTCACATCGGTCTCCCGCTCCGCCGGGCAGTCGCAGCGGGGGCATGCGGTCTCCACCCAATCCCGGGCGTTTGCCAGCGGTGATTCGCCGGTAGGCCGGAAGTCAGCTACCTCCGGGAGCAACACCGGGAGCTGGTCCTCGGGCACCGGGACCACCCCGCAGTCTCTGCAGTGCACCATCGGGATCGGCGGTCCCCAGTAGCGCTGTCGGGAGATCAGCCAGTCGTGGAGCCGGTAGCCGTCGTCCGATTGGCCTATCCACTGTCTCTGGAGACGCTTGGATCGCTCAGGCCAATCCAGATCGTCCAATCCTTCGAGCAGCCCGTCGGCATATGCCGTGATCCGCAGAAACCACTGGGTCATCACGCGCTCTGCGACCTGCGAGTCACAACGCTCGCAGACGGTGCCCTCATCCTCGGTCTGCTCGCGGGCCAGCACGGTCAAACACGAGGGGCACCAGATAACCGGGGCCTCGGCCCGGTACAGCAGATCGGCGTCGAACAGCTTCAGCAGCAGCCACTGGGTCCACCGGTAGTAGTCGGGGTGGCTGGTGTCGATGACTCGCGACCAGTCCCAGCAGGCTCCGATCTCCGAAAGTTGCTGTCGGAATCGGGCGGTGGTTCGTTTGGTCAGAGAGGCCGGATGCTCCCCGGCCTTGATCGCAAAATTCTCGGTGTGGATGCCGAAAGCGTCGAAACCGATCGGCTGGAACACCTCACGGCCCCGCATGCGCTGGTAGCGGCCGTAGGCGTCCACGCCGACATACCGGAAGACATGACCTACGTGTAGGCCCTCAGCGGATGGGTAGGGAAACTCGACCAGGTTGTAGAACAGCCGATCCGGGTCGACCCTATCGAGGTCGACCCGGCCTATGGCAGCGGCATCCCATTGCCGGCGCCAATGTGTTTCGATGACTCGCACGGGGTAGGGCATTTCCATGAGAGCGGGCCCTCCATTCGTTTGCGTTGACGCATGTGCGTCTCCTTTGCTCGGGATACAAGAAACCTCCCAGCGCAGGGCATAGGAGGCTTGGCACAGACCGGTGGTGGTCTGCGCTATTGGATGAGAAGTCGGCTGATTCGTAACGGCTTCATGGCGCCGATCATACCGGTCACCGCCTCAACCGGGAAGACAAGAATGCCCGGGCTCGCTTCGATGACCACTTGACCCGTTCCCAGCTTGCGCGCACCTGCGCTTGGAGTGAGCTGCCGGAACTGCGGGTTTGGTATCCCAGATCCCGCAGTAGGTCACCTGCGATCGCCTCGAATACGGCGATGTCCTTATCACTCATCACGTCAGACCAGTCCCGGGTGCCCTTTGTGGGAGGCCGGGCCACGTTGCGGAATGCGTCCGGCTCATGGGAATCGGCTACGAACTTGCTTGCCTTCTCGTGATAGCGGAGCATTTCCGGCTCCCACCGCAGCCCCAGGAACTCGCAGACACGACGTACCGCGGGCTCCGTATCGGCAACCAGATCCTCGTAGCGCACCTCGAGATACCGCTCCGGGCCGAGGTTGAGGCCGGCCTTCCTCCCGCGGCCGACCCGCGACCGCCAGTACAAGGCGCCCTCAACAATCGTGGAAGGTCCCCAGGGACGCTCCAGATAGCTGAGGGCGACGTTGCGGCCGTCGCGGATGACGTTGACAAATCGTGTCTCCGGGAAGAGCCGGGCCATTTCGGGGATCTGGATGATGTAGCCGGGGGTCTTGTCGCCATAACGTGGCTTCCCCTGAGCTACCGCCCAGAGGGAAAACACCGCACGTACCGCGTCTGAAAGGTTGCGGGGTGGGTCTCCGGCGAGTGCGGTCTCCACTTCTTGTCGCTCGAGGCCCATACGCCGGAAATTCGAGTTGGCATAGATGGTCTCGAGAAAGCGGTGGAGGTCGAAGCCGCCGGCATTGAGCATCTTTTCCTTGCGAGCCACCGTCCCGACGAACTGTGGCTCGTGTGCCATCGCCAGGTCAGGGTGGGCATCGAAGATGGTTCGCAGCAGCGTTGTGCCGGAACGGCCACTCCCGACAAAGATGGGGAATACATCCTGGCGGTCGACCACTAGACGACTTCGAGTTCCCGCAGAATGCGGGCGAACTCCGCTCCCACCGGCTTCATGCCATCGACCCCGAAGTGGGCGAAGTCGACCTGTTCCGACACGCCGGCTTCCTTGAGGATCCGGTCGACGTCGACGATGTGGAAGTTGAGCTTGCGCGATAGTTCGAGCAACGCGTATATGGAACTCGCGCCTGCGGGTGACGTGCGCTTGCTTGACCAGCTGGTAGTTGTGGGTCAAATCTTGTGGGTCGACTACAAGAGTGGCATAGATGATGGGCTCTGCCTGTGCCCGGGCGCGCAACTCGGTGACGATCGTGGTCACGTTCTTCATGTAGTCGTCGATCGTGATCCGACCGAGCTTCTCGAACTCCTTGCGGAACCACTCAACGTTGCTCAGATCCCCGAGCACCTCACCCATGTCACGATTGAGCCACCACCCGCCCGGGTCGACTATGTACCCGTATTTCTTGTTGCGGTACAGCGTCCGGATGATATCGGTCCCACCCGACATGACGACGACTGTGCGGGGGAACTCACCGTAGCGGGGTTCGACTGGATACTCGAGAGTGGTGCCATAGAACGTGGTAGTGAACTGATGCTCGCTTATGTTGAGCCGTTCACGCAGCTCCCTGGTCGCCTCTTCGGGGACACCGTCGAGCATCTGCACCAGCTGGCTGCTGGCGTGCGAGCCGACACCCCCCGATCGTTCCCGGGAGATCGCAACGCTACCTTTGATCCCATCGTGGATCAGTGGAATGCCGGTGAAAAGCGAAGGAAGGTCGCAGCCGCCGCGCAGTGCGACGCCACGGCGCGGACCGTCAAAATTCTCGTTCTCACCGATCAGCGCAAACCCGTTTCCGGCAATCTGGAACCATCCAGGGCCCTTCTCGGTGTTGATGCGCCGTCGGTTTCGCTCCAGGTAACGGTGCTTGAGGAATTGCTCCACTCTGGAGTTCTCACCGATGAGAGAGCGCAGGGCACCCTGGCCCACTTTCAAAGCTCTGGGTACCGGCATTTCAATCCTCCTCGAGGTGATTGCTGACGACGCGAATCTGGGGCAGCGATGCAGGGTCGTCGACGGCGCTGTCATCGTCGCCACCAGATCCGATCACGGCCAGCAGATCGCCGATTCGCATGGGACCGCCTGCCGGGACGATGTGTTCGAGCATGACCCCGGGCTCTGATGCGACCAGCTGGAAGTGCGGCCCCGATGTTTCTATGTGCTCTAGCTCATCGCGCATCTTCTTCTTCCGACGCCGTGAGGTGAGAACGCTCGCCTGCTGGGTTTTTCGGAGAGCAACGATCTGCTCGATGGCGATGACGCAGAGCTCATCGCCGAACTCAAATGACTCACCGGGTTCCTTTGCCCAGCTGAGCACACGGCCACCTTCGAATGCCGGGCCAACCTGAGGCATCTGGAGCGAAAGCTTCACTTACTCACTCCACGGTTGCCTACCTGAGCGACGAGAGTGCGACCGTCGAAGAAGCCGTAGTCGGCCATGATCCTGATGGTCTCGTCGCGAACGAGCGCCAGCCCGCTCGGTGCGAGGGCGAGGGGTGCCGGGACTGTATCGCTGCCACCTGCCT
Organism: uncultured bacterium; assembly: GCA_963731695.1. Lineage (GTDB taxonomy): Bacteria > Actinomycetota > Acidimicrobiia > Spongiisociales > UBA5794 > JAAETI01. The sequence goes on from CAVSWM010000024.1 coordinate 55,672, forward strand.
CTGCAATAAGCCGATCGGTGTCGATTACCGAGAGACCGACTTCATGGGACGTCTGGAACAGGGCGAGGTTGACTCGATGGGCGCGAAGCATGACGGGCTCGACTGCAAGACCGTGGATGTTGGAAACAGGGTCACCCGGATCGAACGTTGACACGCCGAGCACCAGCACGTGTGCGTCGCAATCGGCCTTGATGGCATCGAACACCGCGACGAGATCGTCGTGGAGCCCGTCAACAGCAGTGTGTGGGTCGTCTGAACGGTTGCCGAGCTGCTCGACCTCGACGGTCATGTCGAGCACTACGACGTCGGGGTTCAACCCGTAGTGCGACTCGATGCTGGCCGCGGCCAGGTGGGTGCGGAGATCGCCGAGGCCGGTGAAGCCGGCGCACGTTACCACCAGCTCGTTCCCCGGCTGGCTGGCCTCGAGTGCCGCCGCCAGGCCGACCTCGAGATGCGCTCCGCCGTCTTCCTTGTTCAAGAACGAGTCACGCACAATGGGCCCGCCAAGGCCAAGGACGCGTGTTATTAGGGCCATCGATATCCCCTCACAGAAGTGGTTCCTACCCCAATGCGGATCGTAGCAGCGGGGGGCATCCCGCCAGGAGGGCTTCTGCTATTTGCCCCAGTTCAAGTCAATGCCGAGCAGCTTCTCCAGCCGGCGGTTTGGCCCGGCGAATCGCTCCCGCAGATCGGTGCCGGTCGGCTCGGGGATTTCGGGGTTCCTGGTCGGCTTGGTGGTGTAGCTGTAGTTGCGGAATTCCGTGGGTGTCCATGCGGGGGCCCCAACGAACTCGAGGATCTGGCGCAGAGTCGCCCCGGGGTCTGCGAAGAACTGCGCGCTGTCCACAATGAGGAACTGCTCCCGGGGGAAGTGGTCGAACCAGTGGGCCAGCTGTTCGGCGTAGAGACCGCGAGCCGCGTATGAGTAGCGCCGGAACGGGAGCACGCGCGCCAGTGGGTCACGAGCCATCTCCTCGAGCTGGCCGTCGAGTCGTTGCTCCTCGCTTGCGACAGCATCGAGGAACGAGAGATCCTCGAGACCGAGCCTGGCCATGTGGTGGTAATGCGAAAATGCCCGCTCGACGGGCTCGCGAAGCAGCACAATGAGTTTGGCGTTTGGGACGAGCGCGTTGACTCGTTGTGGCGCCCGCGGGTCGAATAGATAGTCCGGGGTGGCCTCGAAGCTGAGTAGCCGTCGACCAATCAGACGATGGAGCAGGCGTCGCAGCTTCAGTGGGAAATGCGCCCGATACCAGAGCTCACCCTTGCCGTAGTCGATCGTGAAGTACTCGGTTTCCTTCCGCAGCGAGGGGGCTATGTCGGGGTGCCTGCCCAGGTACTTGTAGAGGGAGCTGGTGCCGCAGCGTTGTCCGCCGAGGATCAAGAAGTCGGGGAGGGCCCTGTAGCGAGCGGTGAGACGGCGAATGTTCAGCCGGATGCGAACCAGCCTGCGCCGTGCGGTAATCGGCGTGATCGTCTTGAGCGCGTCAATTGCCCTCTGGCGCAACTTCATCGACCGCCAACTCCCCTACCCCTTAGCCTGAGCGCAGGGAGCGTACCAGTCGCACATCGTCATTGTGGCGGGCATGCCCGGGAATACGCCACTGCCGGGGCCGTGCGCGCCCACTTCCTATACTCCGTGCGCTACCAACTTGAAGTAGCGAGGAAGCACATGGCAGGTCAGAAGGTCTTCGGAATAGGTTTTCACAAGACCGGGACTACGTCGCTTGCGCGTGCGCTGAGGGTGCTCGGTTATCGCGTGGCAGGCCCCTTTGGTGTCCACGATGACGCTATCGCTGCCACGGCGGTCGCCAGAGCTATCAGCATCGCTGCCGAATGGGATGCCGTTCAGGACAATCCGTGGCCCCTCGTCTACCGAGAGCTGGACGAGGCGTATCCCGGATCGAAATTCATTCTCACGGTCCGTGACACGGACCGCTGGCTGGCCAGCATTATGCAGCATTTCGGGGGGGAGACGACTCCGATGCGGGAATGGATCTACGGCGTAGGCGATCCCATCGGTCACGAGGAGATCTACAGGAACAGGTACGAGCAACACAATCGTGACGTCGTCGAGTACTTCCAGAACCGTCCCGGTGAGCTTCTGATGTTCAATCTCGCAGGCGGCGATGGTTGGGACGAGCTGTGCCGCTTCCTCGGGGTTGCCGTCCCGGAGAGCCCCTTTCCGCATGCCAACGCTCGCCAGGAGCGGGGTCTCGTGCGGGTACTGACCAGGCGCGCACGCCGCCTGCTCGGTCGCTGAACGGGAGCTACACCAGCTCGCGGTCGCGAAGAACCCGGACAAATTCCTCGCCGATCGCCTTCTTGTGGTTTGGCATGTACTTGACGAAGTCGCCAAGTCCTGAAACCCCTACGCCCTTGAGGATCCGGTCGGCATCAACGATCGAGAAATCCATTTTTTGGCTCAACTCAATAAGGCCGAGCGCAAACTCGCGGCGGCGGGTGCGGTGAGGGCTGTGGCTCAGCTTGTAGTCGAAGACGTGCCTACCCGGGTCAACGGTGAGTGTGTTGAAGAGCACGACCTCGGCCCCCAGCTGCTGGCGAACCACAGTCACGATCTTCTCGAAGTTCGCCATCGACTCATCGAGGGTGAGCCGCCGGGTCTTCTGGAAGTTGCGAGCGAACCACTTCACGGTGTCGAGATCCCCCAGGGCTTCCTTGATGTCAGACGCCAGCCAGAAGCCGCCTGGATCAACGAGGAAACCGTGTTCTTTGTGTCGGTAGAGGATTCGCGTATAGGTCCGTCGAGATCGTCAGCACTACGACACTCTTCGGGAACGCGCCGAGATGCTCGTGCCCGGGCACGACGAACTCAGGCTCGAGCAAGACGGGCCGGAACATGTTGTCCTCGAGCTGGAGTCGCTCGGAGACTTCGGCGGTCTGGTCAGGGTTCACCCCGTCGAACGTTTGCAGAATCAGATCGGAGCGCGTGAACTGGGCCCGACCGGCTGCCCAGGCAGCGCCCGTTGCGCTGGTGGAACGACGCAGCCACGGGCCGGACTCGGCGATCGCCCAGGTATCACAACCGCCGTAGCCGAATACCCCGAACTTCTGCTCGTCACCGCGGAACACCACGAAGGTCGTCTGCTTGGAGATTCCGGAAGTGCGGAGCCGGGTCCGATCACGCACCCAGCGCAGCTGTGTTTCGAGCCTGCTGTCGTCGCCTGCAATGCGGCGTAGGGTGCGCACCGCCCTCTTCTTGATCTTCATGGTGTGTTCCGCCTCTTCACTCGGCCGTCGTGGCACCAACACGGAAGTCTGCTGCAGCAGACTCAGGATCAATGTCCCGCGGTCGGTGTTGTAGTCATGATGGCTGCGACGTCGCCTGCGTCGCCTGCGGCGCCGGGCGTAAGCAAAATCTGGTGCAGGTAGGCATCGCTGCCGGCAACCACAGTGACGTCTATGAAGCGGACTCGCTCTGCCTTCTTGGATCGCCCGCTGTGCTTTTCGGGGTTGCGTGTTTCGTCATCGTGGCCGAGATCAAATCGGTGCACCCTCGTCTCGAACCTGAAGTCGAACAGAGGGTCCCCGTTGCTGACCGAGTCACCTGGAGCCACATGCCATTTTGACAGGCTGCCCGTCTTCGTCCTTCGGTCGAATACCGGCACGACGAGACGCATCACAGGAGCTTGCAGAGTCCCCCCGAGCGATCCAGATTGATCTATCGCGAGAATGGCTTCCTCGGTAACGAACTCGACGGCGTTGCCGCTGAGCGCCCCCGGGGCAGGCACCGTGTCGATGCCACCGACTTCTGCGACCGCACCATCGACGTCAATCACGTTGATCCCGGCGTCGCCTGCCTGATTCTCGAGTCCGGCGAGCAGGCGGTGGGCCCTCATCGCATACGTGTCCGGCACCCCGACGAACCGGTGCACCCGATCGGTGGGGTCGAAGGTGGAGACGTTGTACACGAACAGTTGCGTGTCCTGCTCTGCAAGCAGCGCGGCTACCGCGGTGAGGTTGTCGAGCGTCTGCTGAGGTTCGATGGGCTCGGCCAATAGGTCGGCGTGTAGAGACGTGACCACTGCTCCGACAGGTGCGCCGACGGTGCGAAGGTGATCGAGCAGAGCGTCGCTGCGGAGAGCCGGGATCCGGGCCACGGCAGCGGCACCCACACGGTTTTCGAGCAAGCCGGGTCGTCCGATGGTCGCGACGATGTCCGCCGACTCCGTGAGCGTGACCACGCGGCCGTTTTCCCCTGATGCCTGGTTTGGCAAAGCCATCATCCTCCACGAGGCTGCTGGCGCGCAGCATAGCCAGCGGCTCTTCCGGTGCGGACAGAATTTCTGGCCGCCTACCCAGAGCGTGTCAACGCTCACTCGCGGGCGGTGACGGAGTGTAAGGTCGCGTTGCGCTCGGTCCGGATACACCCGACCCGACGGGGGATTGACGAGTCTGGCGCGCGAGGAGTCGCCCCTTCCGGTGCGCGACGGGGACCATCAACCACTACGGGATTTCCGCGAGTTGACCAGAATTGAGCTAAACAATTATGCGGGCACGATCGCTTGCCCAAGCCATCGATCGGCGGTGAGAGCCAATTGACACAGACATCAGTTCTCATCTTGTCGGACAAATCCTCTGGATCGAGCGCGCTTCAGCGTGAGCTGCAACGACACTCGCAAATCAACACCATGCGCCGACCACCCCACATGGAGGGGGAGACTCTCTTCTGGAGCAAGGCGGCTGCGCTGCTCGGCCTTCCACAGCCGGAGATGATCGACTCCAAGTTGCTGCCGATGTCACGGAAAGATGCGAGCGTTGCGCTGGCGAGGCTGATCGCCGACAACCTCGATGAGCCCGGACCACCACCTGTCACCAGGGAGCAAGTCTTCGAGACCTGGGCGCGTCTTGCCGCCCAATATCAGCCCGTGTTCCTCGAGAAGTCGCCACATCATCTGCACAACCATGCCGTGCTCGAGCTATTGCTCGACGCGGAGGCGAAACTCGACGACGTTCAATTTCGATTTATTGGGTTGGTGCGCAATCCGCTTGACACCCTCTATTCGATGTGGCGACGGTGGCGGACAATTCCCGAGAAGCGATCCGCCGAGTGGAGCCGGGTCTACACCAACCTCCAGTGGCTCCAGCAGACAGCACCTGACCGCACCATGGTCGTCCGCTACGAGGATCTCGTCTCCGACCCGGCCGTCATCGAGGACCTGTTGGGATTCATCGGCGTGGCACCCGAACCCGGTGTAGGACAGGGCTTTCACCGTGGCTCGCTCGGTTCCTGGCAAGCCGACAGCCGATTCGGTTACCAACCAAGCGACGATCTACGAGCGGTCGCAGCAATATACGGATATGGACCTGGAGAACTGGACAATCCACCCAACCGGTGGTGGCCCGTGGACCGCGAGTTGCGGGCTGGGAGCCGGGCGATTCGCACCCGCGCCGGGACCGTGTGGAGGGGGCTCACACGCCGCTCTATCGGCTCATAGCGTCTCCAGGGAGAAAGTTGAGATGGGTGTACGGCCACCAGATACACTCCGCCGAGGGGAACGAGCGGCTGTGGCCGCCCAATGTGGAGAGCAGGGTAATGCCAGCAGGGGATCCAACTACTTGATTTCGCCTCGCACCAAGAATATCGAGTTCGCACGCCGTCGCGCCTATCCGACCGCTCTCGTGGTCATCCTGACTACGTGGTCGATCTACATGACCGTGTCCAACTCGTGGCATTATTTCTCGGAGTTCTGGTCGGTCACTGTGACGATGGTCTTCGGCTCGTTTGTCGCAGGGGCGACAGCCGAAGGTGGCGCTGCTGTCGCTTTTCCAGTGTTCACCAAGGTGCTCGGCATCGACCCGGGCACCGCCAGGACGTTCGGGTTGATGATCCAGGCGGTCGGGATGACCATGGCCGCGCTCGTTATCGTGGTGCGGCGAGTCCCGATCCTGCCGAAGGTGATCCTGTGGGTCTCGCTCGGCGGCGTTCTCGGTCAGGTGATCGGGACCTGGTGGGTTGCGATAGGAAGCCCGAACTCCAAGATCCTCTTCACGTTCATCGCCAGCGTGTTCGGCGCCGCGGTTGCGCTCTCCCGCTGGGGGTTCAGGCTCCCGACGCTGGAGAAGATGCCGAGCTGGCGGCTCAACGACAAGATCTTCTACACGGGCGTCGGAGTCATCGGTGGCACCTTCGCGGCAAACACCGGATCTGGCATCGACATGTTCACATTCATCGTGCTCACTCTGGCGATCGGCATCAACGAGAAGGTGAGCACCCCAACCACAGTTGTCATCATGGGTCTCAACTCGGTGGTCGGGTTTGCGCTCCGGGGGATAACAGGCGACGTGGGTCCCGCGTTCGAGTACTGGCTGGTAGCTGTTCCCGTGGTCATCTTCGGTGCGCCGCTCGGTGCCTATGCCGCATCGAAGGCAACCCGGGATCACATCATCTACTTGTTGCTTTCGTTGATCAGTGTCGAGCTCGTGTCGACTCTCATCCTCGTGCCATTCTCGCCTGCGGCTAGAAACCTGGCGACGATCGCCTCAGCGGGAAGCATCATCTGGTTCCTGGGCATGCTTGTCTACCGGGTCAAGCACATCATCCCCGCCGTTCGGTTGCTGGAACAACAGCGTGATCTCGAGTTGCTCCACGTTCCGGAACCGGCAACCGGATCGAGCCATGGTGGAATCGCTTTGCGGAGAGAGGGAGGGATTCTCGACCTCGCCGGAGAAATGTTGGGACGCGACAAATCAGATCCGGGAGACTAAGTGAGCATTCCGAAGACAGCAGATGTAGTCATCGTCGGGCACCGGCCCTGCCGGGCCTGTCGAACGGCCGGATCAGGCAGAGCGGTTGTTCTCATGGACACGTCACAGCCTGGTGGTCGCTTCGAGGTGGCCCGCTACCTGGCGTTGCCCCGGTACAAAGGCGGTGGCCATGTCACCGGGCTCGCCGGACAGATGGTGGGGCTCGAGCACAATGCGATGAAAGAGATCATGTATGTCGTGTCTGAGTTCAATAAGCGTTCGGAGAACTGGATGAAGATGATGGGTGAGGAGGCACCGGACCTCAATGAGGAACAGGTGCGGCTGATCGGCGAGATCGAGGTCTGAGCGGAAGATGTCGCCTGAAACGATTCAGCTGCTGACCTCGAGTGACGCCGTGGTCGGATATCTAATCGGCCTCGTCGGTCTGCTCGTGGTCGCGATCGTGTCCATGTTCCGACCCAGGCCGGTTCCGGTGGGTGGTGTCGTCATGGCGATTGCAGGCGTCCTTGCCTTCGACCGGATCTACCGGGTGCCGGTTGAGTTGACGGTTGGGATCGGGCTGCTCATTGTTGCCGGCATGCTGCCGGTGCGCAGCGTGGTCGGGACCATGGCGTTGAGCCTGCCCGGGGCAGCCGCCCTCGGGTACACGTTCGTCGATCTCAACGCCCCCGAGCTCATTGTCCTGGTGGTTGCGGGCACCACCTTGCTGGGTGCGCTGGTTGTCCTTTTCGACGATACCCACGATGACGGCACTGGGATCACTCTCATGGTGATCACGTACGGGGCAGTGGTGGTCCTCGTCCCGGACACCGACTGGGTCGTCCTCGCATTCGGTGCCGCGCTCCCATTGATCCTGGTCGGATACCCGCTGCGTTGGGCACGTCTCGGCCGGCCGGGTGCGCTTGGTGCAACCGGGCTGATGCTGTGGATGGCGGGCATAGGTGGTATTGCGAGGCCGGAGACGGTCGTAGTTGCAGCTGCGGTGTTGGGTGTGTTGGTCGCCGACCCGGTGGCGCACCTGTTGGCCCACCGCATCGCGAAGGGCCCGGGTGTCGCGCAAAAGCCCTGGATGAGAGTCGCGATGCAGATCGTCATCGGGCTGTTCCTCGGGTTGATCGTACGAAGCACCAGCGAGATCGTGGTTGTGACGGGCGCCGTGCTCGTGGCGCTTGTGGTGGCAGAACGGTGGGCGGGCGCCACTGGTTGAGTTGAGCCGTCGATCGGACGAACGTCGACGTGATTCCCGGCTCAGCGAGCCCGTGTTGCTACCGCCTCCCGGCGTGACAAGGTAGCGGATGTCACATTTCTCCGTTGCTTCGGTTCGTCGACGCTTGCGGTTTCGTCACTACGGTCGACGACCATTCCAGGGCCCATTCCGGCAAGGAGCGCGACGAAGTAAGGCATCACCTGGGAGCGCTGTCGAGCCAGCAAGCCGAAGTTGTTGAACGAGCTGAAGGCGATGACAAAACCGAGAGTGAATACCAGGGCGAAGATCATGTAAGGCTGTCTTCTGATCCGGGCCATTCCTTTCATCATCGGAATGAATCGCAACCCAAACAGTAGGAGCAAGAACACCCCTTCGAGGCTGCTGGCGAGCGCCTGGGGGTTGTTCGCCTCCTGGGGGAATGGGCGAAACAGCACTTTGAGGAACCCGGCCGGGAAATCAACGGGGCTCCTGATGCCGGTGCCTGTGACGCTCGAGCCGCCCTTGCTCGTTGAGCCTTCGACGTTGTTGAGCACGTTCTCGAAGTCCTCGGTCGCCGTCCAGCCCTGAAGAGACATTGATGCCGAACTTGGATGCAGTGAAGGCGCCGACGAGAACTAGCACCAGGCTGATGACGGCAATTGCGAGCACCTTGCGGCTGCCTAATCCCTTTGTCGGTGACTTGCCGAACAAGAGGGCCACCGTAAGTGATCCGCCGAGAATGAGTGCAACGTGCGGCCGGATTGCGGCCGCACCGACGGCTCCGACACCAAACAGGAGCATCCACCGGATGCGGTAATCCGTTAGCAGCCTTGCGGCTCCGAGCGACCCTGCGCCCAGGAACAAGAACATCAGGGATTCCTTGCCGATGCTCGATGGCCAGTAGACGATCGTCGGGAGGAACAGGACAGCCATCGCATACCAGCCGCTACGCCGACCACCGGTTGAGTGCCGGAACGCGGCGTACAACATCAGCTGACCGAAGAATGCGATAGTTGCAAAGAGGAAGAAGCCGCCGAGCATCGTTGGCACGTACGGGATGTACAGAAAGCCGGTGACAGCGTTCACGAACTCTGTGCCGATATTCATCGAAGGTATGTGAAACGAGCGCCATTCCTGGACGAGGCGGTTGCCCGAACCGTGATACCCGGTGGCGTCGCCGCCGCCGCCGTATACGAACTCGAGAACCGCAAACCTCCCAAACGATGCGACCAGCTTGACGGCAAAGCCGGCGAGCACCACCTGGGGCAGCCATTTCTTGTCCGTTTCGATGACCATCCCACGCCCGATCGCACCGGTGACCGCGACGGCGAGTGCTGCGAAAATCAGAGAGCCGCCTTCGATGAACCCGAGAACGAGCAAGACCATCCCCGACGCCATGAGTAGGCCGCCTATTGCCCACGTCGCACCGCGGTTCACAGTAACTCCAGATCGCCGAGGGAGAGATCCCATTTGCCGAGATCGGTCGGGTCGAAATCCGAGTTCCCGCAGCGGCCGGACCATCAGCGTCATGGTGGCTGCGGGGACCGGTACGAACCCGGAGCGAAATCAGCGCGCCGCGCTCGTGTGATCCTTCGCTGAAGTACGCACCGACATACGCGGTGCGCGCCTGGTTGCGTGCTCTCCAGACGGTGCGGGTCATGTCCCTGCCGTACAACTCCGACAGCAGCAACTCGCGACGCGTGCCCCGGAACGCAAGCCGGGCGATCGCTCCGCCATCTCCTCCGTCGATATGTGTATATCGCGCAGTGGGGTGCTGGCCGAACCGCCAACGCTGGTAATCGGGTGTTCGCGGCGTGCGCAAACCCTTGCCGGGTCTGTCGGAGAATGGCTGAATTCCAGCCGGGTGTCTGATGAAGTCGGCTGGTTCCGGCAGCATGGTCGTGTCGGGTTTTGCTCGGAACAGTCCGGGCGCCGGTGATGCGAAAGGGCGGATGGTGCCGACTTCGGACCAGCCCATCGTCAAGTAGCCGGCGCCGGAGCGTGGGTTGGGAGTATTGAACACCATGTCCACCCCGTCGGCGCGGGCGGCATCGAGCGCGGCGATGGTCAGGTTCCGAAAGATGCCCCGTCGGCGAAACTCCGGGTGAGTGGCCGTGTCGACGGCACGGACGCATCGCATGCGCCTGCCATCGGGGAGTGTCAGCTCCCAGCGCATGAAGGCGCGGAAGCCGGCGATGGTTTCGCCGTCGGTTGCGACAAACATCAGCGAGCGACCGAACGGGTTGATGATGTGTTTCCACTCGAACAGTTCCGGCGTGCGCTGTAGCGAAGCCGTCTCGCCGAGAGATGCCCGCAGTAGGTCGAGCACTGCGGGTAGGTCGCCGTCATCGAACGGCCTGATCTCGAGGTCGAACTCAGCCATGGAGCACCTCGTCGTAGATGGCCTCGGTGGCTCTCACCATGGCCTCGAGGCTGTACCGAGACCGGACGAGGTCGGCTCCCTTTGCCCCAAGCTCGGAGGCGTACGCGGGTTGTCGAGCAACCGTTTGATGCAGGTAGCCAGGTTTCTGGCTTCCGGGTGGTACCAGCAGCCCGGTCTCGCCGTCACGGATAATGCTGGGGACACCGCCCACAGCGGTCGCTACTACCGGGCGTGCCAGAGCGAGCGCCTCGAGGATCGAAACCGGCAGATCCTTCGACGTCTGCCGGGTTCACGTAGATGTCGGCCGCGGCCATGAACTTGATGGCGTCGGGCCGTCGCCCGAGGAAGCGTACTTGTCCTGCACACGGTTGGCGGCGGCGAAGTCCCGGATCTCCTGGAGATCGCCCTGATCTCTTTCCCCTCCGATCGAGACGATCTGGATATCGTCCCGGTCGAGGTGGGTGGCAGCCATGACCAGGTTGCGATGACCCTTGAGCGGTCGGATATTGCCGACGTGGACGATGAGCCGTGTGTTGTCGTCGATGCCGAGCTCGTGCCGGACCCCGGACGTGTCGACGTCGTCGGGGACGTAGACTCCGTTTGGTATGACTGTCCCGGACTTCCCCGGGTACGCGGATATCGAGTCACCCACCGCATCGGAAACTGCGATGACGGCGCTGTTGCGGAAGTAGGTGGCGCGGTTGGCGATCTGGACGGGAAGCCGGTACGAGCCTGCGATGTTGTGCTCGGTGTAGACAACCGGTATCCCGGAGACTATCCGTGCGACGGCTCCCATCGCGGGGAGGTGGGCGTGCACCAGATCGGCGTCGGTAGATCGCACCAGCCGTCGGAATCGCATCATCGCGGCCGGGGTCATACCCCGCTTTGTGCCGAAGCAGGTGACCTGCACGCCGAGCTCGCGCAACGTTGCCACCAACTGATCCTTCCACGGCAAGGCGTAGGCGACGCGATAGTCGTAACGCTCTGTGTCCCAGAACCGCGCGCCTTCGGCGATGAGTTTCTCGGCGCCCCCGATGCCGAGGCCCTTTATGGCCACAACGACGGTAGGACGAGCAGATTTCATGTCAGGAACCCCACCGAGTTGCCACCTTCCCTCGTGGGCGCAATGTACTACGAGCACCCTCACCCGGCGAGCGGTTTTGAGGCTACGCTGACCTCTTGACCAATAGGTGGGGGTTATGAATAGTCCATGGAATCAAGGTTTTCCCCGCGTGTGGGAGACGTGATGATCGTGCAAGACCTCAAGCGCGGTCTGCGTGTGGCATCCAAGGTGGCGTTCACCGCGACCGACCTGTTTGCCAGGCCGATGCCGGGCCCGCGCATCCTGATCTATCACCAGGTTGGCGCCGACTTGGGCCGGCAGATGGAAGTCACCAAAACCGCCTTCCGGCAGCAGGTCGAATGGCTGACGAGTAACGGGACGGTAGTGAGCCTCGAGCACGCTCTGGCCAAGCGTGGCCTGCCCGGCTCCGATCGCCATTTCGTCTTGACGTTCGACGACGGCTACCAGGACGTATACGAGCACGCATGGCCGTTGTTGCAGGAGAGGGGCATGCCGTTTCTTCTCTACCTGACGACCCACCCCACGGAGTCTGGCGAGTCGCTGACGCCGGGTGGCAAGGCCGAGCCAATCACCTGGGAGCAGATCGAGGAGATGCTCGCTTCCGGCTTGATGACCCTTGGTGCGCACACGCACCGGCACCGTGAGCTCGGGGATATGACCGTGGAGATGATCGAGGAGGAGATCGGGACGTCCAACGATCTGATCACAAAACGGACGGGTGTCATTCCCGTTCACTTTGCCTATCCGTGGGGCTACTGGTCTGAGGTAGCTCACCCGGCGGTAGCCGCTGTCATACGAGACCGCCACCCTGGGCAGTGGCGCACCGATCACACCCCAAACCGATCTACTCAAACTGAACCGGGTTCCGATCCAACTCAGCGATGGGTTCTATTTCTTCAAGCGCAAGATGCTCACGGGGCTCCTCGCCGAGGACTGGCTGCGTCGCCGTCTTGCTCACTACGACGGCCCATGACGAGCACTTTCCTGTACGTAATCAACTCGCTTGGTGCCGGCGGCGCAGAGCGATCGCTTGCCGACATCTTGCCGCATCTCCCCGGCAATGGAGTCCGGCCCGTCGTCGTCTGTTTCAAATCGCTCGATGTTGGCTTTGAACAGGAAGTGCGTGATGCGGGCACCGAGGTCGTGATCTTGCCGGGGAAGTCGATGCCGACGCTCACCTGGCAGCTGCGCAGGATCATCAGACGGGAGCGGCCCTCGCTGATCTACACAGCGCTGTTTGACGCACACATCGTCGGGCGTTTGGCTGCGATCGGGACGAATGTCCCCGTCCTCTCCAACCTGACGAACGTCGCCTATGACCCCGCCCGCTATGCCGATCCGAATGTGAACGCCCGCAAGCTGCGAATACTCCGGGTCCTCGATGCCTGGACTGCACGCCACTTGACGGCTCACTTCCACGCAGTCAGCGGTGCGGTCAAGGACTCTGCTGTGGAGCATCTGGGAATCGACGCCGACGATGTGACCGTCGTGTATCGGGGGCGTGGCCGGGGCAGGCTCGGTATGCCGGGGCCGGAACGTCGGGCACGGGTGCGTGCGTCGCTTGGCATCGAGGCGGATGCTCCTGTCCTGATCACGGTGGGACGCCGTGAGTACCAAAAAGGTCAGCGCTATCTGATCGAGGCCGTTCCCGAGATGCTCCGCCGGTATCCCGATCTCACGGTGCTGGTCGTCGGCCGGGAAGGGCACGCTTCCCACGAACTGCACCATCTCGCTGACACGCTCGGAATCGCCGGGACGGTGCGCTTCCTCGGTCACCGTTCCGATATCGGTGATCTACTCGCAGCTGCTGACGTTTTTGTCTTTCCATCGGTCTACGAGGGTCTCGGTGGGGCAAGTCTCGAGGCGCTTGCCATGGGTCTGCCCCTCGTGGTCTCGGACATTCCTGCACTTCGAGAGGTGGTCACCGCGGGTGAGAACGGGATACTCGTGCCGCCTGCCGACGCCGGGAGCCTGGCAGCAGCCATCGGCTCGTTGCTGGCCGACCCCGACCTGCGCCGACGCTACGGCGAGCGGAGCATCGCCGTCTTCGATGATCGCTTTGATGCCACCGACTCCATCCCCCAGAGCATCGACCTCATGCTGAGAGTTGCCCGGTCGTAGCTCGAACGGAATGCCGGGCCGACCGGTGTGCGGCGCAGTCGAACCGGCCTGACGGCATCGTCGCCTACTGGGACTGGCTCCTGGCTCTCCTGGCCTTGGCCTTTTCCAGTACCGAGTCGGCGCTCTCTTTGACATCGTCGTCTGCGACGTGTTCGCCTTCGACCCTGGCCCTCGAGTTCTTTCCCAGACCCGAAGGGGGCGTCGCTGGCGACGGCAGCGTTGGTGTGTCCTCTCCGGTGGCGTCCAGGTCAACCTCGATCTCGAGGTCACCTTCTGCTGCGGCTTGCTCTTCGTCGCGGCTGCCACGCAGGTAGGTGCGAACCTGCTCGCTCACCGGAACGCGTCGACCCTCCAAAAGGACGGCACCGGCGACCTCCGCCCTGCGATCGTTGATTGCCCCCGCTGCGTTCTCAATGGCCGATTTCGCGGTTACCCCCACATAGCCCACCAGGGCGACAAGTTCGGTGCGCCGCATGACGGCGTCGGCGAGTGGGTCGGAGATATCCGGTCCAGCGATGACCACCATGTCGTAGCGATGCAATGCCACGTCGATGAAGATCCGGGCGTTGGGCGCAGCGAACACATCGATCGGATCGTGAAGATCGGCGTTCACGTGCACTGCGGTGAGACGTGCTGCCGACGGGATGGCGTGGTCGAGGAAGGTGTTGATCCTGGCGGCTGCCTCGTCGGGAGTCGCCTGGGTCATCAGAACCTCATTGAGCGTGTTGTGACCGTTGCCGAACTCCGGGATGATGTTGGGGTGAAATGAGCTGCCGTCGATGAGCAGGACGTTCCTATCGCCGACCGAGTAAGACATGGCCAGATCTGCAGCCAGTTCTCCTACCTCTTCCCGGGAGACGCCGATTCCGAACAAACCAAGCACGGTAGGCTGCTCGTTGGTGATGCTATCGGTGGCCGAGCGAAGCGTTTGGATGTCACGGCGCCGTTGCGTCATTGCGGTCGGATACCAGATCTGGTGCTCGTCGTCGGTCTCACGTTTCCGGTTCACCAGGGCGAGTGACATCACGTTTCCGAGGTCACTCGCTGCCCACACTGGCTTGCGCACCTGATCGTGGCCGACGATTGCCATTCCGGCGATGAAGATGCCGACGATCATGCCGAGGAACCCGGAAAGCGGGGTCGATCTGGCGGCTTTGGTCTCGTCGGTGAATGTCGGCTCCTCAGGGAACGCTCCAGGGGAACGCCCGCCCAGGCCGCGTACCAGATCGACATACTCGGCCTCGAGATCGTCGAGATCCAGTTGGAGAGCTTCGAGGCGCAAGGAATCTTCCGAGCTGAGCTCCTCAGCTACCGGTGGGTCGGGGACGGCACGCAGCTCGTTCCCCAACCTGAACAGGATCAAGTCGTTCCTCGAATGCTCCTCCTCGAGAGCTTCGAGGCTGATGATCGGCTCTTCTTCAGTTGTGGTGTCGGTAGTGGTGTCGGTCTGGCTCGGGCGGGTGGTGTCGTCGCCGGTGGCCCTCGAGGCGTTCGCGGGATCCTCTCCAAAGAACTCAGTCTCGGTGGGTCGGAGCTCCGGGTTGTCGATCCAGATCTCAATCTGCGCCTGTCGTTGGGCAAGCTCGCTGATCTGTTCCTCGAGAGTGGTTCGCTGCGCGGTGACCTTGGGGTCTTCGGGTGAGGGATCGGCCACCTGGAGCTCGGAGATCTGCCCACGAAGCTGATCGATCTCCTCGAGCGTGCCCACCATCGTCGCTTTGATCTCGTCGACGTTGAGGACGGTGGCCACTTTGGATTGGTATTCGGAGCGAAGACCCACGGCATCACTCAACGTCTCTTCGCCATCAGTTCCGACGGCAACGAATAGCAGGGTGTTGGTATCCCGGTCGACCTGGATGTCGAGCTGGGGATTGGCCGCCAGCGCATCTTCGAGAAGCAACCCGGCTCTGGTCCGCTCTGCCTCTGCATCGGTGGCTGTGGAGGTGGTGTTGGAGTTGGTGCGGGCGTTGTTGGTGGTCCCCGAGGCTGCGTCGCCTTCCTCCAGCTGAAAGAAGGTTATCGGAGCTTGTGCGCGAAAGCGCGGTGTAATGCTCTTGTTGTGGTTGCTAGCCAGGATCGCTCCGACGGCCGCTCCGACGATCGCCAATACGACAATGACCGGCCATCGAGCAACCAGTGTCTTGATGACGCGCCTCAATTGCATTTGTGTCGCACCTTTGTTCTGTTGTCTAGCTGGCTTCGCTCACGGCCCTGGGGCCGTCAAGACCGGTGAGTATGATGGTCCCACCCGGTCCCCAGTCGCTGTTCGAGACGTCGAGAAGTAGTTCCCGGATCTCCTCATTGGAGCCGTGGTCAGCCAATCGGTCGAGGGCCGCAACCATATCGAGCATTGTCACCATACCCGGGTGTCCGGGACGTGTGACCTGTATCTTGCCGTGTTCGCTCTGTTTCAGGGGATCGGTCGACAGAATCTCAACCTTCTTCTCACCGGGTCGAGCGCCGGTGACCTTCACCTCGATGTCTCTGCCAGGGACGAGCCCAGCGAGTCGGATCATACGTCTGGCGAGGTCACCGATTCGCACGGGTTCACCCATATCGAGGACGAATACTTCGCCACCCCTGGAGAGAGCGGAGACCTGGAGCACCAGCTGCACAGCCTCGCTGATGGTCATGAAGTAGCGCAGCATGTCGGGGTCGGTGACCGTCACCGGCCCACCTGCACGAATCTGCCTCATGAATGTGGGGACCACGCTACCGCGGGAACCGAGGACGTTCCCGAACCGAACGGCGGTGTGGGTGCACCGGCTGTCGCGGCGTTCGGCGGCTGTCTGTGTCAGCATCTCGGCGACACGCTTGGAGGCGCCCATCACGCTTGTTGGTTCGACGGCCTTGTCCGTTGAGATCAAGACGAATTTCTCGACTGCGTGACGCTCACATGCGTCGAGGATGTTCTTGGTCCCGAAGACGTTTGTCTTCACCGCTTCATCGGGGCATGACTCGAGGATCGGCACGTGCTTGTGGGCGGCTGCGTGAAAGACGACCTGCGGTTTGTGGTCGGAGAAGACACGGTCGAGACGCTCGACATCCCGGATGTCGCACAGCACCGGCTCGAGGAGGTTGGCGGAGTAGTCGTTCCAGACGAACTGGCCGTCGTGGAGGTGTGTCTCGTCGTGATCAACAGCGATGACCACCTCCGGAGCGAAGCTTAGGACCTGGCGGGTTATCTCCGATCCAATGGATCCACCGGCACCCGTGATCAGGACTCGCTTGCCGGCAAGAAGGTCCTTTATCGGGGTCAGGTCTGTATCCACTGCCGGGCGGGGGAGAAGGTCGGAGACCGAGAGGTCTCTGACGTCCTGCAGGGTGCCGTCGGACCGAAGGACATCTTCGAGCTGCGGGATGATCCGCAATCGAACGTCTATTTCAACAAAACGGTCAACGAGATCGCGAAGCCTCCCCGCTTCGAGCTGTTCTGCGATCAATACTTGCTGGACCCGATGCTCAGCGACAACAGCCTCGATTTCTTCGAGCGTACCGAGCACCGGCAAATCAGCGATTCTCTTGGAGCTGCGGTGTTGTTCAGTGGTGATAAACCCAACGACCCGGATGGGCGTCTTGCCCTGTTTGCCGGTCCTGGCCAGGTTGGCGGCGTTTCCGCCGGTGCCGATGATGAGGGTTGGCTCGGTGTCGATCATGCCCAATGAGCGACGAAATGAGAACATGCGAGCCCGGAAACGCGAAGCCCCCATCCCTCCGAGCGCCATGACACTGCCAAGAACGATGACACCGATGGGCAGCAACCGAAGATTGGTCCCGGCAATTCGTTGTGCGAAGACAATCGCCGTCAGCAGCAGGGAGGCTGCGCCCGCCGATGCGAAGAACAGTCGCATTGCTTCTTCGACCGATGCGTGCTCCCACTCGTGGCCGTAGACACCCGCGACAAAGTTGGCGACGAGGTGCGTGAACATGATCACCGGTAGCAGGATGAGGAACCCGATCCGGTAGTCGGAAACGGCGGCGGGTGCATCAAGTGCTCTTAGCCCGAGCGCCGCTGAGTACGTGACGAGCACGGTGACGGCATCCATCGCCGCAAACGTCAGATCTGATCGCAGCTGAGCAGAAGCTCGCGCAAATCGCGTGCCTAAATGACGGCCATTGCCGTCGGCGTTATTCCCTACCACTCTGGCGAGCCCCCGCAACACCAACCCCTATTCATTGACGAATCGGAAAGCTAACCGCCCGATCCGATCGGCGGAGGATGATTACTCCTCCCGCTAATTGACTAGACCGACTCTAAAGATCTCTCGGGTGCGGTGGAGTGGGCATTTTCGCAGACATCGCATGACCGCCCTCTTGTAGCCCACACTTGGTCAAGAAATGATGAGTTTTCTAGTCAACGGCTGCGAAGAAGCGAAGTTTCCACGCCCCGACAAGTGTGGCGGCACCCATGGCGATGATTGCGGCGACGCTACCGACCGCACCCGGGTTGGAGAGTGCGAAGCCCACAAAAACTGCCACCAGGGCCGTCTGGAGAGTGGCCGCTGCGATGACGACCCTGCCCGTCGACCATCCACGGTCGCGCAGTTGATCGTAGATGTGGCTTCGATCGCCCCCAAAGAGCTCCTTGCCATTTCGTGCTCTGCGAAGGATGGTGACGGTGAGATCGATGACGAAAACGCCGAGCAGGCCGGTGGCGATCAACACCATCGGCCACACTCCCTCCTGCGTGGTACGCAGCGCCCCATATGCCAGAAACACGCCGATCGTGTACGCCCCGTTGTCGCCGAGGAAGATGCGTGCTTTCGGCTTGTTGAGAATGAGGAACCCGGCAAGGGCAGCGGCAAGCACCGCACCGAGTTGCCACTCGCCAAATCCCGCAGCTCCCGCCCAGGCGATGCCGAGAGCCGATATGAACCCGGTTGAGCCGACTAGAGCATCGATACCGTCGAGGAGGTTGACGGCGTTGATTGCTACCAGGACGAGAACTAGGCCGAAAGCAATGCCTGCCGGGTTCCTCAATCCGTCGCCGATGAGGACGACCAGCACCGCGGCAAAGACTACTTCAGCGATCAGGCGGACCTTCGGGGAAAGACCGGAACGGTCATCGATCAGACCCAGCACTAGAACCAACGAACTCCCCGTCAGCAGAGCGACCTCATCGGCTCCCTCAATCAGAAGCCCGATGTGGAGGCCCGCGAAGACGCCGACGCCACCCAGTAGTGGTGTGGGGCGAGTGTGGACTTTGAGCGCGTCACCGCCGGGCGTGTCGATGATGCCGACACGGGGACCGAGCCAGGTCGCAAAATACGACCATGCCAGGGCGACTGCGAAGCCGACGACTACGCCGACCATGTCATCACCGCCGACAGCTCGCCTTCATGTACTTCGGTTGTGCCAGAAGGGGTGAAGCCCATCTTGCGATATGCCGCGATCGCTCGCTCGTTGTCGGCGCCGACAACCACCTGCACCGAATCGGCGCCTTTGCGTTTCAGGCCGTCGAGGAAGCCCGTGCCAAGCCGGGTTCCAAGCCCGCGGCCGCGCATGCGAGCAATCACTGCGGTCGCCAGTAGCTCGGCTTCGGGCCTTGCATGCTCTGCTCCATCGGCACCGTTGCTGTTCGAGGTGTACGTGAGGCTCTCCCACACGCGCCTAGCCACACCGGGTCTGACGAGCCTGGGGATCGTCACCAGACCCGCGGCGACGCCATGGTGCCGGATGAACTCCCTATAGAAGGCACCGGTATCGAGGACGCCTGCGACGAAGCCGACAGGACCGTGGCCATCGTCGGCGACTAGAACGAGGCCGTCCTCATAGGCGACCATCGCCCGATACAAACGGGTCATGAACGGCATCCCGAGGCGGGGGAGGAAACCCGTGTTTATCCCGTCGCTGTGGAGACGGGCAAGAACGGTGGCGTCGGCAGCGGTAGCAGGGCGGATTGTGATTTCAGGTTCATCCGGATCGGGCAGGCTGAGCCCCTTCTCCCGAGCGAGGCGGCGATAGGTACCAACTACCCGGCCGACGACGCGGTGTTCGTCGAAGTGGTCCCGTGCGCGCAACCGCCCGGCCTCTCCCATGGCCCTTCGCAGCTCGGAATCGTTACCGATCAGGGTGATGGCGGCTGCCAGAGCTACGGAGTCCATTAGCGGCACCAGGAGACCGTTGCTCGATTCCACCACCACGTCCCTGCACCCCCGGATGTCGGTTGCGACGACCGGCAGGCCCATTGCGGCCGCCTCCATGGCGCTTCGGGGAAAGCCTTCGCGGTGGGAGGGCAGGACGAATATGTCCATGGCCCGGTACAGCTCGTCGACATCGGTGCGCATCCCGAGAAATCGCACACCATTGCTCTCGGCCCCGGCAATCAGCTCGCGGGGCAGGGCATCAGCTTTGTCCTCATCATCCGGTCCTATGCAGACTGCTAGATAGCGGTCGTCTAGATGACTCATTGCTTCGAGGAACTCCGGATATCCCTTCTCCGCGACCAGCCGCCCCACCATGCCGACAACGATCTGATCGCCGCGAGCCCCAAGTTCTCGGCGGAGCCGGAGTCGTCCCTCCTCGCCGACCCGGTCGGGGTCGAAGCGGGTGAGATCCACACCGTTACCGAGATGGTGGATGTTGGGGGCAGGAGCAAGATGGAGGCGTCGCATCGTCAGGACATCCTCCTGACTCTGCACCAACTCGGCAGCTGAGAAACGTGAAGCGATCGCTTCGAGGCTATAGACGATGGCTCGTTTGAGCCACCGATCCGTTGGTGTGGCGTACAGGCCGTGCACTGTGTTGACCACCACCGGGACACCGGCAATGCGCCCCAGAATCCTTCCATACAATCCTGGTTTCGGGTTGTGCGTGTGGAGGATGTCCGGACGCTCCCGGCGCAGAATTCGCCAGAGTTGGGCGGCGGCTTTGAGATCAGCCATCGGGTTCATGCCACGGGTGGACGCGGTCAACGGCACATGGCGAATACCATCGGCCTCGAGCCCTTCGACCCACGGGCCCGGGGCGCTGATCCCGATTGTCTCGATACCAAGGTCCCTGGTCGCCGAAAGCTGGGGATATACGAGATAGCGGAGGCTGAGATCAACGGTAGTCAGATGGGCGATCTTCACCGCAGCGCCCCGGTGAGTAGTTGGTCGAACCGATTGATGGCTCGTTCCAGGCCGTAGTTGTTGCGTACGAACTCGCGTTGCTCTTTGCCCATCTCCTCGAGTCGCAGTCGATTCGCGGCGAGTCGCTCGACTGCAGCGATCATCGCCGGCACCTCACCGGCCGGCACCAGGATCCCGGTCTTTCCGTCGATCATGGTCTCAGCAGTGCCGCCTACGTCGAATGCAACCGTTGGAGTGCCGGCCGCTCCGGCCTCCAGCACCGCGCCGGGCAACCCTTCCGTCTCCGATGTGAGCAGAAGCAGATCGGCCCACTGCAGATGTGGCGTGACATCAGCTACCGAGCCGGTCATTTCGATGGTCACTCGTTGCGACGTCATCGCACCCCTGGCGGCTACCTCTGTCTCGAGTGGCCCGGCACCGACCAGACGCAGCTGAACGTCGGAGCTTCTCCCGACCTGCTCGGCAACGGACACTGCGGCGAGCGGGTTCTTTTCAGGAGAGAGACTGCCGAGGAACAGCATTCGAAGCTGCTCGCTCCCCTTGACGGAGTCGACGAAGAACTCGGGCGGTACCCCGGTCGGTGCGACGTGAACGCGGTCCGGTGCGACACCCAGAGCGGAGATCAGCTGACGCCGGGTCATCTCTGAGACGGCCAGGACGATGCCGGCACGGTGATGGAAGAAGCGGTTGATGCGGATGTGCCACGGAGAACGCATCCAGTACCGCGGCTCGCCGATGCTGCCGTATGCCAGTACCGGCCGCCTGCGGAGCAGGGCCCGGGCGGCAACGGCATAACGCAACGTGGCGCCACCGTTAGCGAGCAGTATCGCCGGGCTCGTGCTGGCCAGACGGTGTCTGAGTTGCAGAATGGTGCGTGCGTTCAGCTTGCCGGCAACACCACTGGGAGCGAGTGGATGGGCGTTGACTACCCGATCGGCGTCGGTTGCCTGGATCGCGACGAAGTCGACACGCCACCCCCGGTCCCGCAACCCCATAGCGAGACGTTCGCCGAAGACCTCGGCGCCACGCCGTCGGTTGCTGGCGACCAGCACCATCAGTTTCTTGTCCGCAGTGGTCACGTCTCCCCTCGCCGTTGAGGTCGGGCGCCACGCTACAAGACGGAATCTGTGCGTGCACCTCTCGTCATCTGTCGAACCATCGTTGGTCACTTGGGAACGTATAGCCAGTCGTCCGTTATCCTTCCAACGCTTCGAGATCCGGAATGGTGGTAGGGAATGATGAAGTTGCGGGCCGCTGTCGTCCTCGTCGCAGTCCAGCTATCGCTTGTATTTGTCGCTCCAGCGCTGGCACAGAACCAGAGCGAGGTCGGATGCGACCAAACGTCGACGGGTGCGATTCCAATCAACGACCTGGGCACAGACACCTACCAGGGAGAGCAAGGTGGTTTATATCCGGGTGGCTCGAATGAGATCCCCTCGGATCACGAAGCACTCGGCTTGTGGCGTGCGTCGCAGATCGTGCCCCGCGATAAGGCGGGCGGGACCGATCCCGCCGGCAAAGTGGTGCTGCTGTCGTTAGGCGTTTCGAACACCCGTATCGAGTACAGCGTGTTCATGAGGAATGTTCATGACGCGATCGATTCCGATCTCACGATGGTCAACGGTTCACAGCCTGGGGAAGACATCAGTATGTGGCAGAACATCGCGAGCCCCACCTGGTCGAATATCGCGACCACTCTCGCCGACAGCGGTGTGACGGCCGAGCAAGTTCAGGCGTTGTGGATCATGCTCCCAAACAGCGTCGCCAACCGGTCCGAAATCCTCTCCTTCCCTGCAGATGCGGAGGCGTACCGCGATCAGCTTGCCGAGGTGGTCAGGAACGCAATGAACCTGTACCCGAATCTCCAGGTGGCCTACCTGTCGAGCCGCGCCTACGGCGGTTACAACACGAGCGGGCGGCCCAGTCCTGAGCCGCTGGCGTACGAGAACGGCTTCGGGGTCAAGTGGTTGATAGGTGATCAGATAGCCGGAGACATGAGTCTCAATACCGATGCCAGGCGCGGGCCCGTTGAGGCGCCGTGGCTGGGATGGGGACCGTATCTCTGGGCTGACGGGCTCAACCCGCGTAGCGATGGTCTGGTTTGGGAATGCGGCGACTTTCGCTCCGACGGCACACATCCATCCTCCGACGGTGCCGCCAAGATCGCCATTATGTTGAACGACTTCTTCACCGAGGAGCCGACGGCGGCGCCGTGGTTCTCACCCGGTGCTGACCCCATCGGGGATGTCACCCTTCCTCCTGTGGTTGAAGGTGCGCCATCTACGACGGCGGTCGAGACCACGACCACAGCGACCTCGGCGCCCCAGACAACTACGACCGGTGACCTCTTGGGCGCGGACCGGCCTGGCCCACCCGATCGCACGGCCGAGGAGGAGCAACGAGCGCAGCGAGAGGCGGAGAGAGCTGAGTCCGGGTCCGACATCGTCTGGCTGCTGGGGACGGTGGCGGTGCTGGCTCTCGTCCTCGGAGCCGTTGCGACGTATGTCTACATCAGCAAGCGAGACAGCAGCGAAGCGGCTGAGGCGTCGCAAGACACGGAGTAGTTTGCTGCACTCATAATTGGCCATGGTGACAGGTCTGATGCCGTTGACGGACTGACCGCTACCTGGCACTCTTGCGGCGCCATTGATCAGGGATTCGGGGGAGGCAGCAAACGTGCTCATGTCGTCATCGCCGGGAACCGAGCGTGCAGGCTCGGTTCCGTGGTGTTACCAATCGAGACCACGGTCCGCAACGTGATCCTGCTCAGATCGTCCACCACCTCTGGTGCGGGGTCTTGCGACCCGGAGATGGCCCCCGGCTTTCGTTGCGGATGCCGACGGAAGCTGCAGGGTATCCCTCTCCGCATTTTCGGTGTCACCGCATCGCTAGACCCCGATTGACTGAAACACACAAACCTGAATGACTGAAACAAAGAAAAGGGAGCCACCATGGCTGTAGAAGTACGCCCGATCATTACCGACTACATCAAGAGCGAGTTTGCCAACGACAGCGGAGTTGATGTTGCCACGGCAAATCTGCTCGAGGAAGAGATCATCGACTCGCTCGGCATCTTCACTCTCGTGAGCTTCATCGAAGACAAATTCGGGGTGTCGGTTGATCCCGAGGAAGTGAACCTGGACAACTTCGAGACCGTCGATGCTGTGACCAAGCTGGTCGAGAGCAAGCTCTGATCCGAGCTACGCACGGGCGCCATCGCCATCCGCGAGTTCCCGGGGACTCCAACACACCAATAGGCCCCGGGTAGCGCTACGCTCGATCTACGTCATGAGAAGCCTCGTTACCCCCAGAGGGTGGCTGGCTCGTCTGGCTCTGGTTGTCGGCGTGCTCACCGCCCTGTCTGCAGTCCCCAGCTCACATTCAACCCCTGCGCACGCCCTCGCCGGGCCTTGTTCGAGGACCTCGGTGGGGTATGTGCCGCTGATCGACGGTGTGGGTTTGTACGAAGGTGGAAATACCATTCCTCCGTCGCTTGTCGATAGCGCCCCCGCCATATCTCCCATCGATGGCGTCATAGGTGTGATCTCGCTTGGGATGTCCAACACTTCGCAAGAATGGAGAGCTTTCATGTCGCTCGTCGGCTCGTCCTCGGGCGTAGCCGGCGATGTGGTTCTCGCTGACGGTGCGGTGGGTGGCGAAACGATGTCTGAATGGGCGATCGCAAGTGGCGCTGCGTGGTCGAGTTCGCTGCAGAAGATCCGAGACGCCGGCTTGTCTCCGAACCAAGTGCAGGTGGTTTGGATGAAGATGGGCTCACATCTCGAGGAGCTGGCTTCAACAGCGGATGAGCGGGTTGCTCAGGAGCGAGCGTGGCTGCAATCGGCGATCACCAACGCGCACAACTCCTTCCCAAACCTGCGGCGCATCTACATCTCGTCGCGCACCTACGCCGGCTATTCGGCAACACCCAGCCACTCCGAACCGGAGACTGGGTGGGGCAATGGGTTGTCGGTCCGGGCCATCGTTGCCGACTCTGTGGCCGGCCAGACGGCAGCGTGGACGGCCTGGGGACCATACCTGTGGGCCGATGGGCTGGCCGGTCGGAGCGACGGCCTCATCTGGGAGTGCAGCGACTATGAAGCCGATGGCGTCCACCCGTCTGCATCCGGTGAAGAGAAGACGGCTTCAATGCTGTGGGATTTCTTCTCGAGCGATCCGACTATTTGCCAGTGGTTCCTCCAGGATCCTTCGAGTTGTGGACAGATCAAAGCCGGTGGTGATGGCGATGGTGGGCCTGCCCCGGTCGTCTTTGATGACGTCCCGACTGGAAGCCCGTTCTTCGCCGATATCCAATGGTTGGCGGGCCGCAACATCACGGAGGGGTGCGACCCACCCGACAACAGCCGCTTCTGTCCCGGCGACGCCGTCACCCGGGGTCAGATGGCAGCGTTCCTCACCCGGGCCCTCGACCTCCCTTCCGGAAGCGATGCATTCACCGATGACAATGGTTCCGTGTTTGAGTCTGACATCAATTCGTTGGCAGCTGCCACGATCACCGAAGGGTGTAATCCCCCGAGCAACACCAGGTTTTGTCCGGGTGATTCGGTGACAAGAGGGCAGATGGCAGCATTCCTGGTGCGGGCTCTCGACCTTCCTGACGGTCGGGACGTCTTTACCGACGATGACGGCTCGGTGTTCGAAACGGACATCCAGGCATTAGCCAAATCCGGGATTACCTTCGGGTGCAATCCACCGGTCAACGACCACTTCTGCCCCGGTCAGGAAATCACCCGGGCAGAGATGGCAGCCTTTCTGCACCGTGCTGAGCCATACCTTCCATAGCCGGTGGCTGCCGGGGCCAGGGGCTCATCGAGTGCCGGCCAACGGCCATAGCTCGGATCGGTAGAAGAAGAAACTCGTTCCGGTAGCGCCGTTCGCGTACTACCTTCGCATGAGGGAAGGAGGGATGGCAATGGCAAAACGACAAGGCTCGTTCTCGATCGCGCTGGTTTCGTTGTTCACGGTGCTCGTGGCCACGCTCGGCGTGTCGGTCTCCGCATCACCTGCGGCCGCTGTGACCACCCGGATCCTTCACGACGGCGAGAGCTTTCCCAATGGGTTCACGGTTCCGGCAGGAGCGACGTGGGAATTCGACCCGAACGCAGATACGACGGTGACCACCTCCGGCAATGTCGTCGTACTCGGGACGCTTCGGATGCGTCCGAGTTCGGCGGATTACGAGCATTTTCTTCAGTTCACCAATGTCGATGAATCGAAATTCGTCGGTGGCGGCATGACTCATAGCGACGCACCTGATGACATCGGGCTGTGGGTCGAGGACACGGGTGTTCTTGATATCTCCGGTACGCCGATAACACCGTGGTCCTATGAATGGGAGTCTGATTGGTCCGCATCCGACGACATCGTCGCTGCTCCCAACCAGCCCGGCGACTATACGTCGTTTACTCAGGTTGATGGACCGGGCAACGTGCCCGTGCCGAATGCGCTCGGGTATAAGACAGAGCTGCTCAACCTGACCCGGAATGTGAGGATCGAGGGAACCCCGGGTGGACGAGCTCACATCTTGATCCACGCCCCGAACGCCACGGCCCCACAAACGATCAAGTATGCCGCCATTCGTTACATGGCTCCCTGGATCGGCAAGCATGATTCGGGAAGGTATGGACTTCATTTCCACCACAGCAGAGACGGGACCCGGGGATCGGTCGTTGAAGGCGTCGTGGTTCGCGATACGAACAACCATGCCTTTGTCACCCATGCCTCTCACGGAGTCACATTGACGAACACGATTGCCTACAACGTCACCTCTGAGGCGTACTGGTGGGACGAGTCAACCCAGGAGACCTGTGGCCAGAATGAGGGATGTAACGAGACCTTCGACCTCGTGTACGACCACGTTGTTGCCGCTGCCATCACGCCAAATCCTGATCGCCAGCACGAGGCTGCGGCTATCCAGCTCGGTGCGGGAGAGAACATGACGATCATCGGTGCGGTGGTAGTTGGCATGCTCGATTCGGGACAGAACGTATCTGCATACCACTGGCCATCCAAGGACCGTGGCATTTGGGATTTCACCAACAACAAAGCACACAACAACGCGAGCCACGGGATCTTCGTGTGGCAGAACACGACGGGTGAAGAGGACGAAAATCATCTCGTCGACGGGTTTACCGCCTACTACAACGGCGGCGCGGCAATTGACCACGGTGCCTACGGCAACTCGTATGTATATAGAAATCTGACTCTCCTCGAGAACGCCCAGGACCAGTCACTCGGGGAGCAGTTCGACGCGGCTATTCACTCGCATGCACTCGGTAAGGAGTCCTACACCAAGTTCGGGTCGGGAGCGACCGACACGCAGGAGTGGAGTGGAATCGACACAGGAGGCGCACGACTGCTCATTCTCGGTCACAACACGCCGCTCGAGTCCAATGTGCGTTTCATGTTCTGTGACTTTTCCGAGATCGTGTTCGATGAGGCCGGCAACAACGCCGGTGGCTACGACTTCATCGAATGTGGTCTCAATATCAACGACTTTGATCGCAGTGGGATTCACCGCGACACCGTGATCCGGGTTCAGGATGGTGACGCTGCCTATCAGTTCACCGGAAATGGCTCGCCGCAGTCGATCTCCCCATTCTTCGACAACCCACAGCCACCACCTCCTCCGGGTGAGGATCCTGACTTCATTGATACAGTCACTTCGACTTTCCGGGCCGATATCGAATGGCTCGCTGATGCGGGGATCACCCTGGGCTGTAACCCGCCGCTCAACAATCTGTTTTGCCCCGATGACTATGTAACCCGGGGGCAGATGGCAGCATTCTTGACGAGGGCGCTCAATCTGGTCGCGGGAGCGGGAAACCCATTCCTCGATGACGATGGGAGCGTTTTCGAGGATTCGATCGAGTCGCTTGCCGCTGATGACATCACCCAGGGCTGTAACCCGCCGCTCAACAATCTGTTTTGCCCCGCCGACTACGTGACCAGAGGGCAGATGGCCGCCTTCCTGGCTCGAGCGCTCAGCCTGTCTCCCGGGTCAGGGGACTCGTTTGTTGACGACAACGGCAACCTATTTGAGGTGAGCATCGAAGCGCTGGCTGAATCGGCGATCACGCTTGGCTGCAACCCGCCGATCAACGATCGCTTCTGTCCCGGTGCCTACGTCTCCCGTGGCCAGATGGCGGCATTCCTCCACAGAGCATCGCCGTTCTTCTCGGATTGAGCCGAGCGAAACCCACCGGCTTGGCGACTTCAGCGACGACCGTCAACGCCCTCCCGAGCGGTATGCTGCTTCAACAGGGTCTGCCGGTCGATCTTCCCGGTCGAGGTCTTGGGTAGCGACTGCTGAATCAGGATCGTCTCCGGCACCATGTATCGCTGGATTCGCTCAGCACAAAACGCCGTCAGCGCACGATCGGTGACCTCATCGGAGGCCGAGACGTAGGCAACGATCCGATTCGAGATCATCTCGTCCGGTATGGCGAGTGCCGCCGCCTCGACGACCGCGGGATGGGCGTTCAGGGCGGCCTCGATATCGCCGAGTTCGATGCGGTAGCCGCGGCTCTTGATCTGATTATCGCGACGACCGAGGAACCGGTAGTTGCCGTCTGGCATCTCTTCGACGAGGTCGCCGGTGTGGTAGACGGGGGCGTCGTGATGTCGCTCGATGGGGCTCGCGATGAGCCGGGTGGCGGTACGTTCCGGATCCCCCCAGTATCCCGTCATCACCGTCGGGCCACGCACCAGCAACTCGCCGACTGCACCAGGCTCGACGAGGTTGTCCTCCTCGTCGACGACAAAGGTCTCGACGTTGGTGATCGCCCCGCCGATGGGGATGGTCGGGCCGTGCTCCTCCGGCGGCTCCGGGACTGTGTATGCCGTGCACACGTTGGTCTCGGTGGGACCGTAGAGGTTGGCGAATGTGACGTGCGGTAGGCGCTTCATGATCCGCGACAGATACTTGGTTGGGAACACTTCACCGGCGAATAGCAGTTGACGCAGACTGGGAAGGTCGCCCGTCTCGAGCCCGCCCTTCTCGACAAGCATGATCAGTATCGAAGGCACCGAGTACCAGACGCTGATCTCGTTGGTTCGGATGAATTTCGCTACCTCGGCGGGAAAGAGCGCCGCCTTGGCAGGTACCAGGTAGAGCGGCGCTCCAGCCAGGGCAGCCGAATAGAGATCAAACGTGGAGAGGTCGAAGTGGAATGGTGCGTGGCTCGAGACACGATCATCACTGGTCACTGAGTATTCCTCGACCGCCCATTCGACAAACGCCCGACAGTTGAGATGCGAGAGCATTACGCCCTTCGGGTCCCCGGTCGAGCCTGATGTGTAGAGGATGTACGCCAGGTCCTGGTCGATGACACCGGGATCGGGCGGTGTCTTTCCGGCCTCGACCCAGCTAGATGGGTGCACTGTCACGCCGGCGGCGTCGGCGGCGTCGTCGGTGTCCATCGCCAGCACATGCTCGACACCGGCGGTGGCGAGCCCCTCCCACGTCCTGGCTCGCTTTGCGCTGCTGACAACATGCCGGATACCACAATTGCCTGCGATGTATTGGACTCGAGACTCGGGAGCAGATGGGTCGATGGGCACATAAGCTGCGCCGGCTTTCATGGCCCCATAGATGCCGATGACGGCCTCTGCTGCCTTGGGTAGGTAGATGCCGACCCGGTCACCTTTCTCAATACCCAGTTCGATGAGGCGTGCTGCCACGGCATCGGACTTCTCGTCGAGCTCCCGGTAGGTGAACCGTCGGTCCCGGTCGACGAGCGCAATCGAGTCAGGGGCCCGAAGCGCCGAATCACGCAGATAGTGGTGGAGAAGGTATTTCACGTCACAGTCCCATATGCCTTGCGATGATGTTCTTCTGGATATCGTTTGTCCCTGAGTAGATTCGCCCGGCGATTGCATCGCGTACATCCCGCTCCACCTCGGTCTCGGTCATGAACCCGAGCGCTCCGTAGATCGAGACGGCATCGAGACTTGACTGGAGGAACGATTCGCTGAGCTGGTACTTCACCATCGCCGCATCGAGCGCAGACGTCTTGCCCTGATCAAGGATCCAACCGAGGCGGTACAGCAAAAGGCGCGATGTCTCCAGACGAATCTTCATGTCGACCAGTCGATGCGATACGGCCTGGAACTTGCCGATAGGGTCGCCGAACTGGCGGCGCTCCCTGGCGTACTTGACCGCCTTCTCCAGTTGTCGCTCCATGGTGCCGACGGAACTGGCCAGGATGCAGCTACGTTCCCACTCGATTGAATGATTGAAAACCATCATCCCGCTGCCAACCTTGCCCAGCAGGTTCTCCTTGGGAACCTGGCAATCGTTGAACACGAGTTCCGACATGGGCGACGTTCGCAGGCCCATCTTCTTGAAGTTGACGCCGACCTCGAGCCCGGGGGTTCCCTTCTCGACGATGAACGCACAAAGCCCCGCCCAGCCCTTCGATCGGTCGATGCTTGCGAAGATGACGAACACGTCGGCGACCGGTGCGTTGGTGATGTAGGTCTTCGACCCATTGAGCACGTATACGTCGCCATCGAGCCTGGCCGTCGTCTTCAGGCTGTAGGCATCCGAGCCGGAGTCGGGCTCGGTCATGCCCTGGACGCTGATCAGAGACCCGTCGTTGAGCCCGGGAAGGTACTTGGCTTTCTGCGCGTCGGTTCCAAAACGGTCGATCGGCATGGCGCCGGACCAGATATGGGCATTAATCGAGAAGATCAGGCCATTGTCCGTGCAGCCGTAGCCGAGACCTTCCATTGCCAGGATGGTGGTGAGGGCATCTGCCCCCTGACCTCCGTATTCCTCGGGAAACGGGAGACCCTGGATGCCGATCGTTGCTGCCTTTTGCCATGCTTCTCGAGAGAACTCGCTCCCTTGATCGCGGGCCCCGACCTGATCGTTGAGTTCTTTCTGGGCAAATTCGATTACGGCAGCCCGGTACGCGAGTTGCTCTTCCGTCCAACGGAAATCCAATGCACTTCCCCCTCTCCCTGGTGGTGCGTCGGAAGTGTAACCACGCTGCTCACCGCTGGGCATCGAAAAGAATTCCCTAGCCCACGGGCCGTCGCCCATGCTTGAATGCGCCAAACGAGGGACAAACGAGGGGAAAGCTTTCATTTGACGAACACGGTTAACGACGCCCGCATAGTCGTCGATCAGCTCACCAAGGTGTATGAGCCGACGCCGCTATGGATGCGAGCGCTTGTCAGGACAAACATCAAAGAGCCGGTTCACGCCCTCAATGGCGTCAGTTTCACGCTACGCACAGGAGAGATCGCTGCCGTCGTAGGACCGAATGGAGCCGGAAAGACGACGACGTTCAAGATCCTCGCCGGATTGACAACGCCAACATCCGGCAATGCTCGTGTCATGGGTTTCGATCCGATCAAGCAGTCGGTTCAGGTGCGACGCTCGATCGGCTGGATGCCCGGTGATCACCGTAGCCTTCTCATGCGTCACTCGGCCCTCGATAACATGCGATTCCATGGCCGATTGCAGGGCATGTCCGGGCAATCCATGATGCGAAGGATCAGGGAGACACTCGAGATGGTCGGTCTCGAGCGTCGAGCGCGCAGCAACGGATTCTCGCTATCGGCTGGCATGCTCGCGCGGTTGCAACTCGCCAGAGCGATTCTTCACGAGCCGGAGATCCTCATACTTGACGAGCCGACCGGTGCTGTGGATCCAGTTGCCGCACATGGTCTTATCCAGCTGATCAAGGAGATCGTGGCTGAGACCGGCATCGCGGTTCTGATCAGCTCGCACCGTCTCGAGGAGATCGAAACTCTCGACTCGCGCGTGCTGCTGCTGGATGAGGGCCGTGTTCGCTACGACGGCCGTCTCGATGATCTGCGCCGGCTGTGGGATAAGCCTACGTTCGAGGTCGACTTTCGGTCGACTGAAGCTGCCGATGCGGCGGTGCAGTCGCTGCTCAACGCTGGTTTTGCGGGTGTCAGCCGGAAAGATGTCACCATTTCCGTTGCCCTAAAGGACGGTGTGACGCATTCCGATCTGCTGACTCGCCTTCGCGACCAGATCGAAGATGTCACGAACCTCAGGGAGACCCGCCGACCACTTCAAGCCGTGCTCGCTGAGTTATACCGAACAAAGGCTTCCGCAGAATGAGCGCAGCCAAGAAACCGATGACGACCACGCAGGCGGTCTTCGCTACGGCAACGTCCTTTTTCCGTGTGGACCTGATCGAAGAGATCAACTACCCGATCTCGTTCGCAATGCGCTTGCTCGGAGTGGTCGCACCGCTGCTGCCCTTCTTCTTCATCAGCAAGCTCGTTGGTAACTCACCCGAGGTTGGTGGCGACTACATGACATTCACGGTCATCGGTCTTGCCCTCACAGCTCTGCTGTCGACGGCGATGAATGGTTTTGGGACCACGCTACAGCGGGCGTTCCAACGGGGCACGATGGAGACGTTCCTGGTCGAGCCCGTCCCCTGGACTGCGATTCCCCTGGCGATGAATCAGTGGCAGGTGATGAACGGGATTCTCTACACGGCAATGCTGATGGGTACTGGCTGGATACTGGGCGCCCACTACGACCTCGCAGGTGTCCCCGCGGCCCTCCTGATCGGAGTTCTTGGAGTGATCGCTGGTATGGCAATCGGCATTGTCTCGGCGGCCGTGTTGTTGCTCACCCTCAAATCCACGCCGGTCATTCGTATCTACGATATCGCGGCATCGTTGCTGGCGGGCAGCATCTTCTCGGTTGGCCAGCTTCCCGGTTGGGCTCAGGCCTTGAGCGCCGTTCTGCCGCACACTTACGTGATCAACGGCATCCGTACGGCGCTCATGGCCAACCCCGGATCCTACGAAGTATCGCTTTCGGGTGCCGTAACGGTCCTGTCGATCTTTGATGTGGTTGTCTTCGCCTTCGGCATCTGGCTATGGCGACGCACCCTCGAGTTCTCGAGGAAGATGGGTTTGCTGAGTGGCTACTAGGCCAAAAGACACTGTCCTGTTTGTCTCGCTGCCAAACGCGATCGGCGGCAGCAACCGCAGCCTGGTTACGTTGCTGGAATCCCTGGACGGCAGGGTGCATCGGGTGGTGGCTTCGTCACGGCCGGGCGCATTTGCAGACCTGGCAGTGGCAAGGGACGCCTTTGACGAGTGGTTCAACCTCGGCACCAAGGCTCGATTCAGTCGGGTGCGGCGGCTTTGGGACGGGTTGCGACTGGCGTGGTGGGCGTTGCGCAACCGGCACCGGCTGGCGGCGATCCATGCCAACGCCACGACGGGTCTCAATGCCGTGACTCCGGCAGCCATCTTGTCGGGGCGTCCAGTCGTCGCCTGGATTCACGATCCGGTCTCGACACCCTGGGGCAGGCGACTCGGCCCGTGGGTGCGCCGTCTTATTCCGGAGCTCCACATCGCCGCCGTCTCGGTAACCGCCGAAGCAGTCGCGGTGGAGGGCGGCCTGTGCGCTAAAGGCGAGGCGACGATCGTCCCCAACCCACTCGATCCTCGGGACGTTGTTTTCGACGAGCCGGAGCCACACGATGGTGTCACCGTCGCGGTCCTCGGAGGATCGACGGGCCGGAAAGGATTTGATCTCATCCCGGACGTGGCCCGCCGGGTCGAAGAACCCGGCGTGGTGTGGCAGCTCTACATCGCCCACAGACCGACACCAGAGAACAGGGCGATCTGGGCTGAGATCGACTCCATGACCGCGGTCACGGTTCCAGGAAGGGTTGCCGACGTGCGTCGGGCATACGCGGGTGCCGACATCGTGTTCGTCCCGTCCCGAGATGAATCATTTTGTCGGGTGGCTGCCGAGGCCATGATGAACGGGATCCCGGTAGTGGCAACCGACATCCCACCGCTGCGACATCTGCTCGGCGACGGGGCGGGTCTTCTATTTCCCGCCGGGGACACTCAGGCTGCGGCGGATGCGATTCGAGTCTTCGTCACCGATGAGGACGCAAGGCAGCAAGCGGGCGCTGTTGGCAAGAAGCGCGGTGAGGCTTTTCTCCCCGAGGGGATCTCCTCCCGGATGCTCGAGCTGTACGGGACCGACCGGTAGCTGATCGGCCCTCTCAGCCGGCTACTCGTTCAGGGTGAACGGCGGGTACTCGTCTGTGATGCTGAGAATCCAGGCTTGTAGTCGAACGTTCCATCGCATAGCCCCAACTGTGAAGTCGAAGATCCCCTTCGGGTACTCGCCGGTGAAGGCAATGATCCAGTATGCGATCCATCCGGCGATCCCGGCAACGATCTGCACGAAGTACAGCACGATGAAATGTGGAATCAACAGGATGGCTTTGACGAAGAAGATGATGCCTGCCACCGCCAGTCCCCGTCGTCGTTCCAGGGTTGGCTCGGTAACCACGACTCGTGCCGGATAGTCGGGCTGTTCCATGGCAAATACGGGGTACTCATCGCTCCAGGATGCGACCCAGGTGGCAGCCCTGGTCGACCACCCGAGGTAGTTGTGGAGAAACCGGGCGATCCCGGGAGACAGGCTTCCGTTTATTGCGATGCCCCAGTACCCGATCCAGGACGCGACCATGGCACCGATTCCGACGAAGTACAACAAGAAGAAATGTGGAATGGCCACGATTGCTTTTAGAGGAAACAGGATCCCGAGAACAGCAAGGCCCTTGCTGCGCTGTCCATCCCCGTACTCAACGACAACATCTACCGGATACGCCATGACAACTCCCCATTGATAGTGAGTCAAACGTTACACGGCGTTGGCGTGTCGGCGTGTTTAGCCGAACCGGTAGCCGACGCTGCGGACCGTAGTGATCCATGAAGCTCGTTCCTCGCCAAGCTTGGCGCGGAGCCGGCGAATGTGGACGTCAACGGTGCGGGAACCGCCAAAGTAGTCGTAACCCCACACCCGGTTCAGGATCTGGTCCCGGCTCCACACCCGACCCGGATTCTCGACAAGGAATCGCAACAGCTCGTACTCCATGAATGTGAGATCCCGGGGGTCGCCGCCGACGGTTGCCTGGTATGTCGCCGTATTTAGCTCGAGGTCGCGAAAGCGGATTATCTCGTCTTCGGTGATCGACGGGTTGACCGTGTGCAGCCTTCCCAAACGAACCCGCAATTCAACGCGGTCGACGGGCGAGAGGATGAAGTCGGTGAAGCCAACTTCCCCAACAATGTCGCCGGTCATGGTCCTGTCGATCAGCAGCAGAACGGGGAGCCCGTACTCATCTGTGATCTTGGCCGCCATGGCCAGAGACCGTCCTAGGTCCGAGGTGACTTCCACCACCGCTGCCGTCCAACCACCCTTGGGGATACGGTCCTCGATATCGGAGATCGTCTCGATGGGGACCGGCTGATACCCTGCGTCGAGCAAGCCGGCAATCAGCGGCTGCGTCGGTGTGGCGGGGTATACGGCCAGGAACATCACAACACCGGAAGATACTGCTCTAGCTCGAAGCGCGAAACATGGTTTTCGTAGCGCTGCCACTCACGGCGCTTGTTTCGCAGGAACCAATCGAAGACATGGGTGCCGAGAGCGTCTTTGACCAGCGACGATGACTCCATGGCATCGAGGGCTTCTGAGAGGCTGGTCGGCAACCGGTCGGCGTGTGAGTCGTCACGCAGCTTGTAACCGTTCTCGATTCCTTCGAGACCCGCCGCCAGTATCACCGACAACGCCAGGTACGGATTGCATGCTGGATCCGGTGCCCGGTACTCGATCCGGGTTGCACCGGGGCGGTCGACGCCGGTGCTCGGTACCCGGACCACGGCCGCCTGGTTGGTGCGATCCCAGGTAGTGAACACAGGTGCGTCGAAGCCGCTGACGAGACGCTTGTACGAATTAACCCATTGGTTGGTTATCGCCGTGATCTCCCGTGCGTGGCGGATCAGCCCCGCTACGAATCCCCGTGCTGTTTCGGAGAGGCTGTCTGCCTGGGATGGGTCAAAGAAGGCGTTGTCATCCCCGCGGAACAGCGACAGATGTAGATGCAATCCGGAGCCGTCGTGACCTTCGAGTGGTTTGGGCATGAACGTGGCGTAGATGTCGTGTTCCATCGCCACCTCTTTGATGGCGAGTCTTGTGGTTACGAGGTTGTCGGCCATCGTCAGCGCGTCGGTGTGACGCAGATCGATCTCATGCTGACTGGGTGAGACCTCATGGTGGGAGGACTCCACAGGGATCCCGAGACGCTCCAACGCCATGATCGTGCTACGCCGGTATTCCTGAGCGACATCGAGCGGGGTGAGGTCAAAGTAGCCACCCCGGTCCAGGATCTTCGGCTCGGTGCCACTGTCGGCGAAATAGAAGTACTCGACCTCGGGACCGACGTAGAAGGTGAAGCCAAGGTTGCGGGCCCGATTCAGGTTGCGGCGCAACACAAGGCGGGGGTCCCCCGAGAAGGGCTTGCCGTCTGGTCGAACTATGTCGCAGAACATCCTGGCGAC
This sequence comes from uncultured bacterium, assembly GCA_963731695.1. Classification (GTDB taxonomy): domain Bacteria; phylum Actinomycetota; class Acidimicrobiia; order Spongiisociales; family UBA5794; genus JAAETI01. The sequence continues at coordinate 91,641 of CAVSWM010000024.1, forward strand.
GCCCACGTTGCCGTGTCGCCAGGGGAGTATCTGAAAGGTGGTGGGATCCGGCCTGGCGAGCATGTCGGATTCCTGATCGCGGGAAAACCCGTCGATGGAGGAACCGTCGAATCGCATACCATGGGCGAAAGCCGATTCCAGTTCTGCCGGTGTGATTGCAAACGACTTGAGCAAGCCGAGGATGTCGGTGAACCACAGTCTGATGAACCGCACACCGCGCTCCTCGACCGTTCTCAGCACGTAGTCCTCTTGCCTGGCCATGTCGATACCTCCAGGCCCGGATGGTAAGACAGATCAGGTGGTGTTCACAGCCGAAATGTCCCTTGAAACACAGCGTTCATATTCCTGTTACTCGAAGGAAACCCTCACTTGAGATACTTGTCGGCAAGCACCGGTCCTCCGGTGCGTTGTCATGATCAAGGAGATCACGAATGGTTTACAGAGCCGAGTACATCTGGATCGACGGTCAGCAGCCGACCGCCAAGTTGCGGTCCAAGACCAATGTCATTCCGGACGGAGAAGAGCCGCCCATCTGGGGTTTTGATGGCTCGAGCACTGAGCAGGCTGTTGGCAGCTCCTCGGACTGCGTGCTGCGGCCGGTGCGTGTCGTGCCCGACCCGATCCGCGGCGGCAGCGACAAACTGGTGATGTGCGAAGTACTCAACACCGACATGACTCCCCATGAGACCAACACGCGGGCCCGTTGTGCTGAGGTCGCCGAGAAGTACGCCTCGTTCGAGCCGCTTTTCGGTATCGAGCAGGAGTACACCTTTTTCAAGGATGGTCGTCCCCACGGTTGGCCGGCAGGTGGGTTTCCGGCTCCCCAGGGCGGCTACTACTGCGGTGTCGGCGCCGATGAGATCTGGGGCCGCGACGTTGTTGAGGCCCACACGGAGGCTTGCATCGCCGCGGGTTTGGCCATCTCAGGCACCAATGCCGAGGTCATGATCGGTCAGTGGGAGTTCCAGATTGGCCCCGTCGACGCTCTCGCCGTCTCGGACGAGATCTGGTTGGCACGCTGGTTGCTGTACCGGATCGCTGAGGACTTCGACATTTCGGCTCACCTGATGCCCAAGCCGGTGGCAGGGGATTGGAACGGTGCCGGGGCACACACCAACTTCTCCACCAAGCAGATGCGTTCGAGCTATGACCCAATCATCGCCGCTTGTGAGGCTCTCGGTAAGAAGGCCGACTACCACATCAAGCAGTACGGTGCCGGTATCGAGACACGTCTCACCGGTCTCCACGAGACCGCTCCGTGGACCGAGTACAACTACGGCGTTTCTGATCGTGGCGCATCGGTGCGGATCCCCTGGCAGGTTGCCCGCGACGGCAAGGGCTACATCGAGGATCGCCGCCCCAACGCCAACATGGATCCGTACATCGTCACTGCGCTGATCACAGAGACGGTTTGCAGCGACGCCATGGCAAGCTGAACGACAACTAACAGGCCGCACCGGTCTCCTCCGGTGATTGGAGAAAGGGCGGAACCGTACGGGGTTCCGCCCTTTCTCTGCGTAATGAGTTGTCGGATCGACTATTCGTTCGATGCAGGCGGGTTCATGGCCGCTTCCTTGGCGAGTTCGATCGCCTGGCTGAATGTACCGGCGGCGATGTTGTAATCGTCTAGAGCTTTGAGTCGCTTCTCGGATCCGGCGGAGTTGGTCAATCCGTCGAACATGTCGTCGGCCGCCGCCTTCATGGCCTGAGCAGCCGTTGTGACGTCGCCCCACTTTTCTGACGCACCGGTCGGCACCGTGTTAGCGAAGTCCGGGTCGGCGACGGTGTCGTTGAATTCGCTCGTCGACACACGCAGCTCACTGAGACCGTCGCGCGCAGCCCCATAGTCGTCGTTGTCTGCGTAGTCGTCATTGATCGTCTGTGCCTGGATGCGGAGCTCTTCGGCCTGGCTCGACAAGGCATCCGCGGTCGCAGCGAACTCCACCACCTCGGGGGCGAGGCTGGTGGTGGTCGTCGTTTCTTCCTCCGGGGAGGTCGTTGTGGTCCCGCCCGCCGCCGCCGTCGTAGTCGTCGGAGTCTCGGCGGGAGGCAGGTTATTAACGAACGTGTACGTGAACACGACTAGGAACAGGACAACCAACGGGAGAATCCAGCGGCCGTGTTTTGGATCTTGCTTGCTCACCGGGGCAAAGATAGTCCGTCCCGGCACGTGTGCCATTTCATATCGATCGGGACCGTGCCCGGCATCCTCGTTTTCTTGGTCCGAAGACGCCACCGAACGATGAGGAGCCCCCTGTTGCCCGCCGCGCCGGCGCCTGCTCTCAACGCTGCCGGCGGGTACCCTGCACCCATGGATATCACAGGTCGAGTCGCATTGGTAACAGGTGGCGGACGTCGAGTCGGGCGGGCTCTTGCGCTCGGCCTTGCCCATGCCGGTGCCGACGTCTTCATCCACTACAACCGGTCGGATGAGGCGGCGAGATCGGTTCAGGGGGAGATCGAGGCGATAGGTCGACGAGCCGAGGTGGGGTCGGTTGATCTGGGAGATCCATCGCAGACTCCAGAGCTGATCGCCATGGCAGCGAGTCGGCTAGGCGAGGTGTCGATCCTGGTGAACTCGGCATCCGGGTTCGCCACCGATACGCTTTCCGATCTGACCATCGACGGTTGGCGTCGCAGCCACGACCTGACTCTTGCCGCTCCGGTCTTTCTCACGCAGGCTTTTGCCGCCGCACTCGGCGACGAGTCGAATGGGGCGGTTCTCAACATCACCGATGCTCGGACCATGAAACCGTACAAAGAGCATTTCTCATACGTGCTCGCCAAGGGCGGTGTGGACACGTTCACGCGTGCCGCAGCTCTAGCCCTGGCTCCGTTGGTGCGTGTCAACGCGGTGGCGCTCGGTGTCATTCTCCCTCCACCGGGTGAAGGTGATGGCTACGTCGAGGAGTTGGCAGCGTCGCTTCCGTTGCAGAGAGTCGGCGGGACCGATCCCGTGGTTGAGGCCGGCCTCAGCCTCATCAGAAACGACTTTGTGACCGGGGAGATAGTCCGCATCGACGGCGGCGCGCACCTGATCTAGTAACGCACCGGCTACCGGCGCGGCGGTACGGCAATGTCGGCGGTCACGCCTCGCCCAGCAGGCGGATGAACAGTCCGCTCGAGATCTTGGGGAGAAACCAGGTCGATTTTGGTGGCATCACCAGGCCACGGTCTGCGACGGCCGCGACTTGATCGATGGTGGTGGGATGTACCAGGAAGAAGGCACCCCGGGTGCTCCCTGCCCGCGATGTATTCGACGGGCACGGTTCCGGGTACATACTCGAGGCGCTCGCTGGTGCGTGGGTCGCTGATACCGAGGATCGGGCCGAGGATCAGGTTGTTGAGGATGACAACGTCCAGGGAGTTGTATGGGTCATCGAGATCAAGCATGCCATCGGGTGCAGTGAGGCGGTACCACTTGTTACCGACGTGCATGCCAAATACCCCGGGTCGGCCGGGTCGCGCAGTTTCGGGGTCCTGGCTGTGGATCCGCTCTACGTGCATCTGCTCGGCGACCTTCTGGACGAACTCGACCTCAGTGAGACCGTCCAAATCGGAGACGAGACGGTTGTACTCGACAAGCCGCAGCTGCTGTGACGGATAGATGACGGCCAGCATGTAGTGGAAAGGCGCCGTCCCGGTCGAGTCCGGGTGTTCGGTAGCCATCTCCCGGGCGAGCGCCGCCCCAGCGGCAGCCCGGTGATGACCGTCGGTTATGTACAGAGCTTCTATGTGGGACAGGCAGTTTTCGAGCTCAGCGAGATCGTCGGGGGAATCGACCTTCCATACCGTCTGCTGTACACCGTCCCTGCCGGGGAAATCGAGAAGCGGCGCACCTGCAGCCAGACGATCGATCAACGCGTTGATCCCCCGCGTGCTTGTAGGTCAGACACATCGGATACGAGTTCGCCTGGATTCGTTTTAGGGCCGCGACTAGCGATTCTTCGGAACTCGGATGTGTGTGCTCGTGGCGCTTGATCAACCCACGGTCGTACGCATCCGCTTCCACCTCGGCGACGATCCCGGTTTGGATATGCAACCCATCCGATACCCGGTAGACGTAGTAGGCAGGCTCATCGTGGTACTCATAGATGCCTCGCTCGATCATCATCGCAAGACGGTCACGTCCCACCGGGGTCGCCAGATCAGGTTCGTTCCCTTCTGAGGGGATGATGTCACGCATCACGAGGTCGAACGAGAACGGATTGGTTGCCTCCAGGTCTCTCCAGTAGCCGGCTGGGACCGAGCCTCTGGGAACGACGGCGACCCGCGGGGCGTAATCGGACGTCGGGATAAAGAGCTTGGTCGGCCGGACCAGAGCCCGCCCGGTCATCGCTTGTTCACGGAAACCGCGATTACGTTGTCTACCGTCTCCAAACGCGTAATCGTTTCTGGCTGGATGGGCCCGGTGACGTGGATCAGCGGCCGACGCTGCCTCCCCTCCGGAGAGGATGAAGTTCGCCATGTTCTCCACGTTGAGGCCGACCTCGCGCAAAGTGGTCAGAATCCCGGCGAGCACTCCCAGCCGATTGAGATGACGAACGGTCACCGTCGCCGCCTCACCATCGCCGTCGCCCAGGTTCACACAGTTGAGCGGCTGTCCATGCTGGAAGGACTCGAGAGTCGCGAGGACCGCATCTGCGATAGCGGTCTGCGCTTGCTCGGTTGATGCTCCGATGTGGTGGGTGCCGTAGACCGCAGGGTGCTTGGCCAACTCAGAGTCGAACCGGGCATCCCCAGCGCTGGGCTCATCCCGGTAAACGTCAACGCCGACGCGCAGGTTCTTGGATTCGATCGCCTCGAGCAGCGCCGTCTCGTCGACGATGCTTCCTCGCGACGTGTTGATGATCATCGTCCCCGGCTTGACTCGATCAAGGAACTCACGCGAGACCAGCCCCTCGTTTGCGCTGTTGCCGGGACATGGAAGCTGAGAATGTCACACGAGGCTGCGAGCGAGAGCAGGTCCTGCTCAAACCGGGCCTCCATGGCATGCAGTTCATGCACGATTTCCGGGTCACGATCGGGCCGGTCTACAACCACCACCTTCATGTCGAATGCGTGGGCACGCTTGGCCACCTCAAACCCGATTGCACCAAGCCCGACTATTCCGATCGAACGCCCGGCGAGGCCGTTGGTCGTCCCGTAGCGCTTCTTGTGCCATTCCCCATTGCGTAGATCCTGAACCTGATCGGGGATGTTTCGATCGAGGGCAAGGATCAGCCCCATGGCCAGTTCGGCGACGGCCACCGAGTTCCTGCCAGGGGTGTTGCAGACGAAGACTCCCTTTTCTGCCGCATATTCGGTGGCGATCGTGTTGACTCCAGCACCGGCGCGGATGACCAGGTTGAGCTTGTCGCCGGCATCTATGGTCTCCGGCGTGACCTTGGTGGAGCGTACGATCAGCACCTCGAAACCCGATATGGCTGCGGGGAGGTCACCGGCGGACAACCCCGGCTCGAGAGTGACTTCGTGACCGAGATCGGTCAACCTGGCGAGGTGGTCCTCGGAAAACTTGTCGGCTATCAGAACCTTCACAGGCCATCCTCCCGATGTCGAGGTAGTGGGCAACGCGGGCGCACTCTTCATCTTTACACTTTGTTTAGAAGCGACCAAACCGCGGATACGAATGTGGGTGGTTGCGCAGGCCGCCGTCTCGACCGCCGACGGTTCCCCTGGTCCGGGCACTGATCTTGTGGGTGCGGAATGAGGGGCCGTGCCGTGCTTGTTGTCACTACCAGAGCGCTGATGGTCGAGTGACCGATTAGTGGCGACGAATGCGAGGAGGAGAACCGTGGCCGAACGGCAAAGAGTTCGTGTTGAGCATGGCGGTCGTCGTGTCCGCGTCTACCTCGGTGGTCGGCCGGTAGCGGACACCCTCCGGCCGTTGCTGGTGTGGGAGAAGCCGTACTACCCCGTCTACTACTTCCCGCTTGACGATGTTTCCGCCGAACTGACTGCAACAGGTGAGACGAAGCGATCTCCCAGTCGGGGAGAGGGCACCATGTACAACGTGTCGGTCGAAGGGGCTTTGGCCGGGGACGCGGCATACCGCCACATCGACTCACCGGTTGAGCCACTGCGTGACCACGTGGCGTTCCGTTGGGATGCGATGGACGGGTGGTTCGAAGAGGATGAGGAGGTCTTCGTCCATGCCCGCGATCCATACACACGAGTAGACATCCTGCAGAGCAGCCGACATATCCGGGTCGAGGTCGACGGGGTTGTGGTTGCCGAATCCCGGATGCCGCGGGTGCTGTTCGAGACCGGCCTCCCCACTCGCTATTACCTTCCCAAGACCGACGTCCGTATGGACCTGCTCGAAGAATCCGACCTCCACACCGAGTGCCCGTACAAGGGAACCGCCAGCTACTACAACGTGGTCATCGATGGTCAAGCCCGCGAGAACATCGTCTGGTGGTATCCAATGCCGGCAGCCGAGAGCCAGAAGATCGCCGGATACGTAGCTTTCTATAACGAGAAGGTCGACATCCATGTCGACGGGAAACTGGAAGAGCAGCCCCGAACCAAGTTCTCCTAGAGGTCTCTCCCCTGTAGGCAATGGCCGGCGGCCCCCGTCGGGGCCCCGTTCTCGAGCTGGGGAACATCACGTCGCGGAGCATCACGTGACGCTCGGGGATATGTCACTTGAGGTCGTTGGCGCGAGGTTGTTGGGCTTGCTGGGCCTGCCGACAGTGGTCAGCGCATAATGCTCCGAGTCTGTGCAGGCCATCGCGAACCAGACTCCAGTGCCGTATTCCTCAACGGAATTGTTATTGCCTCCGCTGCTCACAACGATCCTGTGAATGCCGGAGTCCACTGGCTGCCCGCCGCTCGACTCGGTCAAGGTCTGGTGAAGGATCGACCAAAACGGAGCATTCTGTCCTGGCCGGGGACGCCCCGCAAGGGTTCATCGTCGACTGGAGCGGAGCTGCTGAGGAAGCAAAGACGAAGAACACCAACTTCTTGGTTAAACGGACCGTTGCGTTGACACCGGAATCGCTGCCCGGTGGCAACCAGCAGCGGCTGTTGCTGGCCATGATGCCCGACCAAATGAAGCTGCTGCCGATGGAGCATCCCACCCGTGGTCTCGACATCGAATCGGCCGAGTGGGTGTGGCACCAGATCACCTTCTAGCGGCCAACGGGCGCGTTCATATCTTCGACCTCCCTAGCCGCAAGGCTCTTTACCACCGCGTTCGGCGGGGTTCAGCTCCCCCTCCACGTCCCGAGACGAAGTCTCCTGAGCCAAGGGTGGCTTGAGGCTAGGCCGAGTACTCATCGACCATCGCGACGTACTTCGCCTTCTCTTCATCTGGCATCCACGTCGCCATGAATGAGTTCTTGGCAAGCTGCACGATCTGTTCCTTGGTGAAGCCGCCGACCTCGGCCAGCTCGATCAGGTTCTCGTTCAGGTACGCCTGCATGTAGGAAGGATCGTCGGAGTTGATCATGACCCTCATGCCCTTGTCGAGCATGGTTGTGATCTCGTCGACGGTGAGGCTGCCGGTGACATACCGATTGGAGATGGGGCACACCGTCAACGGAATACCGCGCCGGTTGATCTCGGCGATGAGCTTTTCGTCCTCCAACGAATTGACCCCGTGATCGATCCGCTCCACTCCGATCTCATCGAGAGCCTGCCAGATATGCCCGACAGAGTTCGCCTGGTTGACGTCGCAGTGCATGGTCAGGCGATAGCCCGCCTCACGACCGCGGGCAAAGACATCTTTGAACTTGATCGGAGGATTGTCCCGTTCGTCCGAGTCGAGCCCGATACCCAAGATCCAGTCCTTGAAAGGTAGCGATGCCTCGAGAGTCTCCATCGCCGACTCTGCCGACATATCGCGGAGGAAGCACATGATGAGGTTGGACTTCAAGCCAAATTGTGACTCGGCGTCGACCTGGGCACGGTGCAGACCGGTAATGATCGCCTTGAAAGGCACCCACGCGAGGTATGGGCCTGGGGGTCGAAGAAGGGTTCGGCGTATATGATGTTCTGCGAGTGAGCGACCTTGAAGTAGGCCATCGCAAGATCGTAGAAATCCTGTTCCTGAATGAGGACCTTCATCCCGTCGTAGTAGCCGACCAGGAACGAGGTCAGGTCGTGAAAGACGTAGCTCGCCTTGATCTCTTCGACGGTTGAATAGGGAATTTCGATGCCGTTTCTTTCCGACAGCTCGAACTTGAGCTCCGGCTCCAGTGTCCCTTCGATATGAAGGTGCAGCTCAGCCTTCGGTAGGCCCTCGATGAACGTCTGCATTCCACTCACGGTTGATCTCCTTGTGACAATCGATGCTCCGCATGGCTCGTACGGTCTTTCGACGACAGTATTCCACGGGCGGTCGCCCACTGCCAGCCGAGCGGATGTGCTTGCTTTGGGTCGTCGTAGGGGGGCCGTCTAGGATTGGGGAACCATCGGGAAGGGGCGCAGACACGCGATTCCTCCAGGTGCTTAACGAAGGGAATTGCAATGCAACGAAGGAGCAAAGCGTGGGCGCTTGCGACCATGCTGATTGTTTTTGCGCTCGTCGCCGGTTCCTGCGGCGGCAGCGATGACGGGGAAGCCACCACCACAACGGCGGAAACCGCCGCTGCAGGGGAAGGCACCACCACAACGGCGGAAAGTACCCCTGCGATGGCAGGTCGAGGGATTCACCTTCGGCATGATCCTGGTCGGTCCGAGTAATGACCGCGGCTGGAGCCAAGCAAACTACGAGGCCGGGCAGTATGTCGAAGCGGCGACCGGTGCCACCATGATCTCTCTCGACAAGGTCAACGTTGCCGATCTTCCCGACAAGGGTGTGGATCAGGTTGCCCAGGACATGATCGATCAGGGTGCGCAGATGATCTTCGCAACTTCAGACGACATGAAGGACGGGATCTTGCTGGCCGCCGCGGCGAATCCGGACATCCCGATGGTCTGGACGTCGGGTGACAGCGCCTGGAAGGAAGGCGAATCGTTCGCCGGTCTGGACAACTTGGGCAACGTAATGACCAAGCTCGAATACGGGAAGATGATCGCCGGCTGCTCGGCGGCGCTAACCACGCAAACCGGATCCATCGGCTACCTCGGAGCACTGATCAATGACGAGACCCGTCGCTTCGTGAATTCATCATATCTCGGCGCCAAGTATTGCTGGGAGCAGTACCGCGGCGAAACCGAACCGCTCGATTTCGAGGTCGTCTGGATCGGGTTCTGGTTCAACATCCCCGGGGTTACCCTCGATCCGACCCAGGTTGCCAATGGCTTTTTCGACGGCGGGGCTGATGTGATCATCTCAGGGACCGACACCACCGAGGGCTTGGTAGTCGCGGGCCAGCGCGCCGCCGCAGGCGAGCAGGTTTGGAACGTCGCCTACGACTTCGAGGGCGCATGCGACGAGGCTCCCGATGTTTGTCTGGGTGTTCCCTATTTCAATTGGCGCCCGTCCTACCTGCAGTTGGTAACGGACGCCATCAATGGCGACTTCGAAGCGACCTTCGATTGGGTCGAGCCCTACTGGGACGATCTCACCGACAAAGACAAGGGCGGCGTCGGTTGGGTCACCGGCGCCGGGCTGTCAGCGGAGAACTCAGCCACGCTCGATGAGTTCATTGCCGGTCTTGCCAGCGGTGACATCGAACTATTCGTCGGTCCGCTCAACTACCAGGACGGCAGTGAGTATCTTGCCGACGGTGAGAAGGTCACCGACCATAAACTGTGGTACACCAAGCAGCTTCTCGAGGGCATAGTCGGGGCGAGTAACCCGTAGAGCCTGTGCCGATTGCAGGTGAAGGGGGATGGGACGAGAATCCCCCTTCACCTATCAGCATCCGATCGAGGAGCCGGCTGAGCACCCATGTCACCTATCTGGCCGATCACATCGACGTCACTAGATAGCTCATGTAAGGTTCGTCCTCAACGATGAGCCTTGAACTACGTGACATTCACAAGCACTTCGGACCGGTGCATGCCAACGATGGCATCTCGCTCACGGTTGAGGCAGGGACGTTGCACGGACTGCTTGGCGAAAACGGCGCCGGGAAATCGACGTTGATGAAGATCCTCTCCGGCTTCTACGCGCCCGACGCCGGAGAGATCGTCCTGGACGGAGCGCCGATCCAGTCGTCGTCGCCGCGCGATGCCATCGCTCACGGCATCGGGATGCTCCATCAAGACCCCTTGGTGTTCCTTCCGTTTACGGTGCTCGACAATCTGATGTTGGCGAGACCTGGTGGTCTTCGCCTCGACCGACGCGCCGCCCGTCAGGAGCTGGCCAGTGTGAACGAGCGATTCGGATTCAATCTGGATCCCGGATCGTTGGTGCGTACGCTCACCGTCGGCGAACGCCAACAGCTGGAGATGGTGCGCCTGTTGTGGTTGGGAGCCCGGGTGCTCGTTCTCGACGAGCCAACCACCGGCATATCCGCTCCGCAGCGTGCGAAGCTCTTTGAGACGTTGCGGACGCTGGCCGCAGAAGGCATGAGTGTGATCTTTGTGTCGCATAAGCTCGAAGAAGTCGACCAGCTGTGCGAACGGGTGACCGTGATGCGGCGGGGCAGGGTTGTGGGGCATGCGGAGATGCCGTGTCCTTCTGAGCGGCTCGTAGAGATGATGTTCGGCTCTGCAATCGAGATCGAAGGACGTTCCCATGTGGAGCTTGGCGATCCGGTACTCGCAACCCGGGGTCTGGTAGTCAACGAGCGGCTGTTGTCGATCGATGGTCTTGATGTCGAGGTCCGGAGCGGTGAGGTCGTCGGGCTTGCCGGTCTCGAAGGAAGCGGTCAGCAGACACTGCTGCGTGCTTGTTCCGGTTTGCGCTCCGCCGATGGGGGGGACATAGAGCTCGATGGTGTCGACGTGACTGCAAAGGACTACGCCAGTCGTCTCTCCTGTGGCCTCCAGTTCCTGCCAGCGGGTCGCCTCGAGGAAGGGCTCATCACCGGGCTGACGTTAACCGAGCATCTCGTCCTCGCGGATGCCGATACTCCGTTCTTCGTGGATTGGGAGGACGCGGCCAAGACTGCGGCCGAGATCATTGAAGCCAATTTCATCAAAGGCCGTCCCACCTCGACGGCTGACGCGCTCTCCGGTGGCAATCAGCAGCGTCTGCTTCTTGCAATGCTCCGGCCGGGACTGCGGCTGCTGCTTATGGAGCACCCAACTCGTGGTCTCGACATCGAATCGGCCAACTGGGTCTGGGGTCAGATGCTGGAGCGGCCGCGGGCGGAACCGCCATCATGTTTGCATCCGCAGATCTCGATGAGCTGCTTCGGTACAGCAATCGGATCCTCGTGTTCTTCGCAGGAAGAGTGAACGCCGAACTGAATGCAGATGACACCGACGTGGAGGAGCTTGGTTTCCTCATCGGCGGCAAGGTGAGGGAAGCGCAATGAGCCTGGTCCGCTCCTTGCTTCGCTTGTTGGCCCCGGTACTGGGAGCTCTGGCGGTCGCCGTGGCTCTCATCCTGCTGGTTGGGGAATCCCCGGTCAAAGCCCTCAGCGCAATTGTCGACGGCGGTCTCGGGAACTCCGCCAGAGTCGGTGACACGTTCACCGCGTGGACCACACTTTCGTTGGCCGCGGCCGGTCTGGCCATCACCTTCACCGCGGGATTGTGGAACATTGGCGTGGAAGGTCAGGTGATTGCCGGCGCCATCGCCGCCTCATTCGTGGCTCGGGAGCTGGTGGCTCCGATGCCGGTCATGGTCGTGTGCACGTTGCTTGCCGGCTTTGTCGGGGGTGCCGTTTGGGCGTTGATTGCCGGGTTGCTCAAGGTCAAGGGCAAGGTCAATGAGATCTTCGGTGGTTTGGGACTGACGTTCGTGGCTATCAGCCTGTCCACCTATCTGATTATCGGCCCTTGGCAACGCGAAGGCATCGCGTCGACTTCCGGGACCGATCCGTTTCCCAGCGACGCGTGGCTTCCGACCTTTGGCGATCTACGGGTGTCCATGGTGTCGGTGGTTGTTGCAGTTGCCGCTTTGGTCGCGGTCTATGTACTCCTGCGGGGCACGCGGTTCGGGCTGCGGCTGAAAGCGGTAGGACAGAACCTACAGAGTTCGGCCCTGTTCGGTATAGCCAACACCCGATACCTGCTGACCGCCTTCGCTCTCGGTGGGGGTCTTGCCGGTCTGGCTGGGGCAATTCGGGTGACCGGCTTTTATCACAAGCTGGTGCCCGGGCCTGGAGGCGGCCACGGCTACCTCGGCATTCTCATCATTCTGCTGGCGGCCTACAAAGCGAAATGGATTGCCCCTCTTGCCTTCTTCTTCGCTGTCGTCGCCGTCGGTGCTTCACAATTGCCTCTCACGTTGAAGATCGACGCATCGTTGGGCGGCATTATCCGCAGCGTCCTGGTTCTGTTTGTGCTGCTCGCAGGCGGTTGGCAAGCGCGGCGGGCCTCGGGAGGCCAGCAAGACGATTATGAGGACGTGGCGGCGTGAACGAACTGAACTCACTCATCGCGGCTGCCGCCCCACTGGTTTTCGCCGTGGTGGGCGAGACCATCACGGAAAAGGCCGGGATCATCAATTTATCGCTGGAAGGCAGCTTGATGCTTTCTGCCATGACCGGCTTCGCCGTCTCCTACGAAACCAACAGTCTTATCCTGGGTTTCTTGGCCGCGGCGCTGGTCAGCAGCCTCGTCGCCCTTCTGGTCGCATACTCGAGCATCGCACTCAAGTTGAACCAGGTGGCAGTCGGATTCGTCCTGTTCCAGCTCTGCGTCGACTTGAGCACCTTCCTCGGTAACTCGTACGTGCGGATACCCGGGCCTTCGGTAGGGGCGCTGTCGATACCGTTGCTCGAGGACATCCCGGTACTGGGCCGGCTCCTTTTCGATCAGAACCTCGTCGTCTACGCTAGCTTCCTGACGGTGGCGGCCGCCTACTACTTCATGTTCCGCACTCGGCACGGTTTGGAGTTGCAGGGAGTCGGGGAGCGTCCCGAGGCGGCGCATGCTCGCGGAGTCCCGGTGAACCGGCTCCGCTATCTGTATGCCGGTGTCGGTGGGTCTCTCGTCGGTGTTGGCGGAGCCTCCTACTCGCTTGCCGTGAAGCTGGGTTGGTCGTTCCAGCACACCCGCAATCTCGGTTGGATTGCTTTGGCCATTGTCATTTTTGGCGGCTGGCAACCGGTTCGGGCGGCTGCCGGGGCCTATCTCTTTGCGGGATTGCTTACACTCGCCCAGTTATTGCAGGAGCCACTACCGGGCTTGGCCCAGGTGTTGCCAACTATCCCCTTCCCCCTAATGATCCTAACGTTGGTTGTTATTTACAGCGACTGGTTGACCCGCCTCACCGACAGGTTCCCAGCGCTACGCTCGATCTTTGCCAGCGAGCCCCCAACTGCGATCGGGACGGTCTTCGAGCCCGAGTAGGCGGTCCAGTCGACGTGGTCGCGGGAGGTGGGTCATGACGTACCTGAACGCGATCGTGCCCGGGGTGATTCTTCTCTTCATCGCCAGCGACATCGATGTGACCCTCGGAACGGTGATCGCACGGCGCGGCACCGCGAATCTATGCGACCATCGGTGAGACGATCACCGAGAAAGCAGGTGCGATCAACCTCTCGCTCGATGGCTGCCTGCTGCGTTCGCCGATGGCCGGTTTCGCCCGGGCGTACGTCTCTGGGAGTGTCATTGTCGGATTCGTGCTCGCTGCGATTGAATCAGATCGCCGGTTGGCTTCAACCTCGATCTCGAGAGTCAGCCCGAGGGATCGCCCGCGCAGCTAGCGCCACTTGTCGGCTGCGATGTATCCGTCGAGCCCTGCGACGAGTGCTTGCTTCTGCTCCCTGGTGAGGAACGTGGCGTTCAGTGAGTTGCGGGCGATGGTCGCCATGTCCTGGAGCGACAGGTTCAACGCAGCAAGGGTCTGGATGTAGTTGGCGCCGATATAGCCGCCAAAGTACGCCGGGTCGTCGGAGTTGACGGTCACGTTGAGACCGAGATCGAGCATCCGGGGAAGGGTGTGATCGGCAAGCGCAGTGAACCCTCCCAGCTTCACATTTGACAGGGGACAGACGGTTAGCGGGACTTGCTCCTCCACGAGTCTGGCGACCAGTCTCTCGTCCTCGAGGGCCCGGATCCCGTGGTCGATACGTTCGGCATGCAAGATGTCGAGCGCTTCCCAGATGTACTCAGGCGGCCCTTCCTCACCAGCATGGGCAACCACATGTAGCCCGTCAGACCTGGCACGGTCGAACACATCCGCAAACAACGACGGTGGGAAGCCAACCTCGGATGAGTCGAGGCCGACCCCGATGATGCGGTCGCGGAACCGGAGGCCATCTTCGAGCGTCTCCATGGCCGCCTCTGCCGGCAGATGTCTCAGGAACGACAGGATTAGATCTGCCGAGATTTGCAGATCGTTGCGCGCCGTCCGGAGAGCGGCGTCCATTCCGTTGATGAACACCTCGAATGGGATACCGCGCTGGGTGTGTGTCTGCGGATCGAAGAAGATCTCTGCACGGCGCACCCCGTCGGCTGCCGCTCGCTGCAGGTATGCGAGGGTCATGTCGTAGAAGTCCTGCTCGGTCTGTAGCGCAGCTGCCCCGACGTAGTAGATGTCGAGAAACTCCTGGAGGTTGCTGAACTCGTATGCAGCTCGCAGCTCGGCAACAGAGCTATGGCTGGTGGCGATGTTGTTGCGGCTGGCAATCTCGAACATGAGCTCCGGCTCGAGGGTTCCCTCGATGTGCACGTGCAATTCGGCTTTGGGGAGCCCGCGTAGGAACTCGTCTGATGCCATGTGCCCGGCACCTCCTGAGATAGTTAGTCTCCCGATGCTAATCGAGAGATTCCGGGTTAATTCAGATATGGTGCCGGGAGGAGGTGACAGTGGAAACAAGCACCTATTTCTACATGGGGGACTCGCACCGACGTGGAGTGTTCCGATGGCGTGTCGATCGGGACGACACGCCGACCTTACTTCGGGATCTCTCATGGGAGTTCGCCGAGCCCGACCAATACGCTGAGCTGATCGGGCAACAGAAGCCGGGTTTGATGGCGTCAAAGGGTGAGAAAGCGATTCATGCGGCTCTTGTAACGGGTGATCCCAGCGAGATCGTTCGTATCGCAGGCCAATATCCGAAGTACGCGGTTGCGGCCAACGCAATTGCCGGATTACTCAGTCTCGAGACGTCGGTCAGCCGTGGCATCGAGTTGCTGCGTACCGCCGTTGATTCCGGCGAGGAGGTGCACAAGGACCATTTCATTCGCAAGTATCTGCCGGAGGCCGGGTTGAGTGTGGTGATTGCCGAAGGCCTGATGGTGCGGCTGCCTCTGTCTCACACCGCAATCGTGTTGCTTCTGGCTGAGCTCTATCAGACGCGAGAACGGTTGGATGAGGCGCGTACCGTGCTGGACTCGACCGAGTCCACGACCCACGTTCGGCTTTCCAAGGCGGAGCTGTATTACCAACAAGGAAGATTTGACGATGTTGTCGCAACCACCGAAGGCACGGTCAACGATGACGATTTCACCGCACTGCTTCTGGCGTATCGTGGCCGCGCTCTCGCCGAGCTTGGGAGAGACAGCGAAGCCGTTGCCGCTTTTGCCCGGGTCCTCGAGTACCCGAATCGGGCTGAAGCGGTACGGGCTCTGGCTCTGGTGGGGAGAGGGATGATCCACCAGGCTCGTGGTGAGTTCATCCTCGCTGAGAATGACTTCACCCAGGCCCTCACAGAGGTTCCCGACGATGCGGCGGCCCGGAGCCACATCGAGCAGCTGATGCGCGAGCCAGGAGGACAGGAGGGCACATAACAACCATCGATTCACATCGGGTAGCCTGCCTCCATTCCGGCCGCTGAGGAGAGCCCGTCGTGCAAGAGCATCCGATCTATAAGTTGAGCAGCGTCATTGTCGACGAGCTGGCGGCCTCCTTCCCCGACATCGCCACCGAGATCGGCATCGCAGGACACGATGATCGTTGGACCGACCGGAGCCCCGAAGGATCTGACGAGATCCTGCGCAAGCTCCGTGTGCTGCGTCGGCGTGTTGATGCACTTCCGGAGGCCGGCAACGAGTGGGATCGACTTGCTATCGACCTCGCCAAAGAGACTCTCTACGAGGAGGCCTCGTACTTCGAGCATGATGATCATCTCCGCGACCTCAATCCAATTTCCTCCTCGTTGCAGGTGATGCGGGAGATCTGGGACCACATGAGCACCGAGACCGAGGAGGAGTGGACCAACATCGTCTACCGGCTGGAACGGCTCCCTGCTGCCATCGAGGGGTACCGCACCAGTCTCGACGAGGGTCGGCGCAAAGGGCTTGCCGTCGCCGAACGTCAGGTTCGGGCGGGGGTGGAGCAGTGCCGGGTCAGCGTGTCAGGCACATCTCGTTTGACCAAGCTGCTCGATGCCTTTGAAGAGAACGGAAGTGGCGCTTTCCGGAGCAGGCTCGAGAATGCAGTGACCGATGCTCGAGCCGCGTACGACGGCCTGGCCGACTACCTCGCCGATACCTATGCCACCGAAGCCGCCGACAAGGATGCGGTCGGACCGGATCGGTACATACGGGCTGCACACGAGTTTCTCGGAACCAACATCGATCCGATCGCCACCTACCACTGGGGCTGGGAGCAGGTCGCCGAGCTATCAGCCCGGATGAAAGCGGTAGCCGACGAGATTCTCCCCGGCGCGTCTATGGCAGAGGTGGACAATCTGCTCCGTACAGATCCTGCGAGAACGATGCCCGACTCCGGGGCTCTCGCCGCCTTCATACAAGAGCGGCTCGACGATGCACTCGACCGGCTTGCCGGTACCCATTTCGATGTCCCGGAGCCCATCAGAACAGTCGACGTGAAAATGGCCCCCGCCGGCGGCTCTCTCGGCGCGTACTACATCGGTCCCTCAGAAGACTTCTCCCGCCCCGGGAGTGTGTGGTGGTCGTTGACCCCGAAGGGCCCATACCCCGTCTTCGATGAGGTCTCCACCGCCTATCACGAAGGATTCCCGGGTCATCATCTCCAGATCGGCATTCAGGTCTCGATGGCGGACAAGCTCTCCCGGCTGCATCGTCTCTGGGTATGGAAGCCGGGTGCGGGTGAGGGATGGGCGTTATACGCCGAGCGATTGATGCACGAGTTGGGCTTCTTCGAGAAGCCGGATTATGTGCTCGGGTGGCTTTCCGGTCAGATGCTGCGGGCGTGTCGGGTGGTCATCGACATCGGCTCGCACCTCGAATTGCCGATTCCGCAGGGTCAGCCATTCCATCCAGGTGAGGCATGGACGTTCGAGACCGCGGTGCAGATGCTCGTTGAGTACGCTGCACATGCTGAGCCAAATGCCCGCTCGGAGATCACTCGTTATCTGGGATGGCCGGGCCAGGCGATTGCCTACAAGGTTGGGGAGCAAGCGATTCTCGAAATCCGGGACGAAGCACAGCAACGTCTCGGCGCAGATTTCGAGGCAAAAGCATTCCACGCACGACTGCTCGAGATCGGCCCGGTTGGTCTCGACCTGCTCCGCAACGAGATTGCCCGTTAGCTATCGGGCTCATTGGCATCGGGCGCAACCGAATCGCCGCCTCCGGGGTTCTTATGGTTGTGTACGGAACATGGGAAGGGCAATGACGACCACCGCACTCAACAGACGCCTCAGCGTTGATCTCGACGGGGCATTCCCGGGGTTTGTAGCCGAGATGCAAGGTGCCGTGTTCAACGGTTCCCGCCGCTGGCTGCCGACCCGGCAGGACGCCGAGGATGTGACCCAGGAGGTCTTTGTGCGCGCATACCGGGCGCTTCAGGGATACCCGGCGGAGCGGATCGTCGAGCTGCGGCTGCGGCCCTGGCTGTTTGCGATCACGCTCAACCTGTGCCGTAACCAGGCCCGCACCAGGAGCCGTCGTCCGGCACAGGTAGCCCTCGGGCGAACCGACAACCCGGCACCGCAGGGGACCGAGCAAGCGCGCAATCGACGGACTGGTGGTCGACGAATGGCGGGATCGTCTAGCTCAGCTCAGCACACGGCAACGTGATGCAATCGTGCTCCGGCATGTCGTTGAGCTGTCCTATGCGGAAATCGGCGATGTGCTCGGACGACCCCCGGGCACCGTGAAATCCGATGTGCACCGTGGTTTGGAGCAGCTCCGCACCATGGTCGTGAAGGAGGAATTGTGATGGCTACTGAAGGACAGATCGTACGACTCCTCGCCCAGCAAGAGGAACCTCCTGAGACCATATCCCGTGGCATGCTGGTGCGCACGGCACTCGCCGATCTCTACACCGTCGTCGACGGCCCGGTCGGGCCGGTACATGTCAGCTTCACCCCCTTGGGGGTGTCTTCGATCGTGCCCACCGAAGATGAGGAGAAGTTCCTGGCCGACCACGAGCGCCGTGTCGGGCGGAATGCCTATCCGGGAGACCTACCCGGCAAACTCGCAGACCGTCTCAATCGTGTATTCGACACCGGCCGTCTCGGCAATCTGCCGGTCGACCTGCGGCAGTTGACCGAGCTTCCAGCGCCGGGTGCTCGACACAACTGCATCGATCCCGCCCGGTGAGGTCCGTCCCTACGGATGGGTCGCCAGAGAGATGGGCAAGCGACAGAGCGGTGCGGGCGGTGGGGTCGGCACTCGCCAGGAACCCGGTCCCGATCGCGATACCGTGTCATCGAGTGGTCAGAAGCGACGGTGAGCTCGGCAACTACGCCTTTGGGACACCGCTGAAGCGCACTTTGCTCGAGCACGAGGGCATGACGGAGTTTGCGGAAAAGGCATACACCGGCTGCACCAGCACCGGCATCTTCTGCTTTGTC
Organism: uncultured bacterium; assembly: GCA_963731695.1. Lineage (GTDB taxonomy): Bacteria > Actinomycetota > Acidimicrobiia > Spongiisociales > UBA5794 > JAAETI01. The sequence continues at coordinate 110,384 of CAVSWM010000024.1, forward strand.
ACGTGCCGTCACGCCCGCAGGGTCGCTCAGAAGAACAGGGTCGAATTCGCCAATCCGCAGCAAGCACAAGCGGCCGGATTCCGGGCCTGCAAGGTTTGTCGGCCCGGGTAGTCGTCAGCTTCGCCGCTGCCAGATGAGCGCGACCAGCAGTCCGACTCCGGCGCCGATTCCGATCCAGGCCGCATTGCCCGATCCGGCCATGAGAGCGGTGCCGGTGCCGGCGCCGACTGCAACTGCTGCTCCCGCCAGCGCAGCCGGCGGCATCTTCTCTTCGTCCCCGTCGTTATCAGCCATTGGCGCGATCGTCCCCGGTCGTAGCCGGCCAATCAGATTAGATTTGCCGCATGGATTCAGCGTTGCTCATCGAAACGATCCGGGACTCGGTCATCGGAAAGGACGAGGTGGTCGATGGGCCGTTCGGCCCGCGCAAGGTCACATACGCCGACTACACCGCTTCCGGTCGTTCGTTGGCCTTCATCGAGGACTACATCCGAGAAGCGGTGATGCCGCTATACGCCAACACACACACCGAGTCGTCCGGCACCGGACTACAGACGACCCGGTTTCGGGAGGAGGCGCGTGACCTGATCCGCCGTTGCGTCGGTGCCACAGGCGAGCATGCAGTGCTCTTCTGCGGCTCGGGGATGACCGGAGCCATCGACAGGATCATCGCTGTCCTCGGGATCCGTATCCCCTGCAATCTCGAGGATCGGTATCACCTCACAGAGCAGATACCACCTCGTGAACGTCCCGTCGTATTCATCGGGCCTTATGAACATCACTCCAACGAGTTGCCGTGGCGTGAATCGATAGCGGATGTGGTGACCATCCCCGAGGATGCAGACGGCCTCATCGACCTCGCGAACCTGGAAGAGGAACTGCAGCGCTACGCAGATCGAGATCTGAAGATTGGGTCGTTCTCGGCAGCGTCGAATGTAACGGGGATCATCTCCGACGTTCGCTCGATTTCCGTGCTGCTGCACCGCTACGGTGCGCTTTCATTCTGGGACTTTGCCGCCGCAGGGCCATACGTCGATATCGACATGACCCCGCCAGCCTCCGGGCCCGATGCGCATTTGGCGTACAAGGACGCAATCTATTTGTCGCCGCACAAGTTCATCGGCGGCCCGGGTACTCCAGGCCTGTTGGTTGCCCGCAAGGAGCTGTTTGTGAACCGCGTTCCGGCGGTGCCAGGCGGCGGCACAGTTGCCTACGTGAATCCGGTGGATCACCGCTATCTGAGCGACATCGAGCACCGGGAGGAGGGCGGTACTCCTGCGATCATCGAATCGATCCGCGCCGGCATGGTGTTCCAGCTGAAACGCGCCGTAGGCACCGAAGCGATCAAGGACCGCGAGGAGGACTTGACCGGCCGGGCGATTGCGTCGTGGTCGGCGAATTCCAACATTGAGATCCTGGGCAACCCCAAAGCCGACAGACTCTCGATCGTCTCCTTTGTCGTGCGCTACGGGGACCGCTATCTGCATCACAACTTCGTTGTCGCCCTGCTCAACGATCTCTTCGGTATCCAGTCCAGGGGCGGCTGTTCCTGTGCAGGGCCCTACGGGCATCGGCTGCTCGGGATTGACCTGGACAAGTCGCATGAATTCGAGCGGGAGATTGCCAGAGGTTGTGAGGGGATCAAGCCGGGCTGGGTCCGGGTCAACTTCAACTACTTCATCTCCGACCAGGTGCGCGACTTCATCCTGGAAGCGGTCCATTTTGTCGCTGACGAGGGCTGGCGCTTTCTGCCGTATTACCGCTTCGATCCAGAGACGGCGCTGTGGCGCCATCGCAGACCGCTGGCAGAACCGCCGCTCAGCCTGCATGACATCGACTACTCGTCGGGGGAGATGGGTTTTCGGCGCAGGCCGAAATATCACTCGGATGAGGATCTCGTCGGATACCTCGAGGATGCTCGCAGGATCGCTTCCGAATTGGAGACGGCAGAGCCACCCGAGCCGCTCGGCCCACCGGTGGTTACCGCGGATTTCGAGCATCTGCGCTGGTTCCCACTGCCCGATGAGTTACGCGGTGTCGTGAGGCTGGCAAATGAGTGACGACAACATCCCCGAGTGGTTCTACCGGGCAATGGCTACGCCGTACGACGACCAGTGGGTCGATGTCGACGGGATTCCGATTCACTACCTCGAGTGGGGCAATACCAACCAACCGGGTCTCGTCCTGGTGCACGGTGGGGCGGCCCATGCACACTGGTGGACGTATCTGGCCCCGATGTTCGCCGAGAACTGGCACGTCGTTGCACCGGACCTTTCGGGGCACGGGGACAGCGGGCGCCGCGACGGCTACTCGCACGAGAAGTGGGCTCAAGAAGTCATGACCGTTGCCGACGCCGCAGGCTTCCCCGGGCCACCGGTGATGGTCGGCCACAGTCTCGGCGGGATGGTCACGATTCAGACGGCCGCGGACTACGGGGATCGGCTGTGCGGGGCAGTCATCGTCGATACCCCGGTGCGACGACCCGCTCCCGAATCAGAAGAGGGTGCCAGAGGGCGCTCTTTCATCACACCCGGTACGCTATCCGGACATGGAGACGGCGCTCCAGCACTTTCGGCTGATTCCGCCGCAGCCATGTGAGAACGACTTCATCATCGATCACATCGCCCGCCATTCGCTACGCAATACCGGGGATGGGTGGACCTGGAAGTTCGATTCGAAGCTATTCGAGCACACCCTGATCCCTCTTCGGGATCAGCTCGCCAGCGTCAAGTGCCGGGTGGCGTTGTTCCGCGGCCAGCATTCGGTGACCGTCCCCGAAGACACCGCCGAGTACATGTATGAGCTGATGGACCGCAATGCACCGGTAGTGACGATCCCCGAGGCACACCACCACTTGATCCTCGACCAACCGCTTGCCTTTGTCGCGGCGTTGCGAACACTGCTCGCCGACTGGGAGCATTCGATCCCCCGCCGAAAGTCTCTGGCCTGAGGGCTGAGCGACGCCTTTCCGGCGGATTGCGCCTACGGCAGCTACGTAACGAAGTGGTCGACGATGGTGAAGAGCCCGAGAATGGCAACCAGTGCGTAGAACCCCACCAGAACCTCGCCATACCCGAGGGCGAACCGGGCTATTGCTCTGACCGGCATTGAGCGGCTGTCGATGAACCGGGCAGGGACACGCACGAGTACGCGACGCCGGTAGTACCGCGACGCCACGATCGCAGCGAGCACGCCCGCCCCGAGTTGCATCAGGGACCTCGCTGACTCGTACGAGCGGAAGCGTGTCTCTATCCAGGGCAGGAGCGAGAGGAGGAGTACGATCCTCACACCGCGCAGGAGCCGATCTCGAGACTGGTCCTCAGGATCTCGGAGACGCTCTTCATCCATCGCTGTCACTGTATCGCAACGTCTGGGCAACGACCATGGCCGGTGCGAGCAGAGTTCGCACTCTCCTCCCCTTAACGCAGGGGCGATTCCAAAACGCTCGCACAATGGTGCCGGGCTTCCCTTGAGACCGAATCCATGGTTGTAGTTGCCTTCCGGCTCGTCAGTCCAAAGCCTGCCATCATGAGCCGTTCGGTTTCACGGGGGCCCACTATCAGCTCGAGGAAGTCACTTTCTCTCTCGTCCGATACAACAACCGCGGATTCCGATCTGGGTGGCTGCCATGTGGCCGAAACGACGACCGGTGCGTAGGGCGGCTGTCTGGGATGGTATCGCCCCGATCACATATGACTTCGACAACGACGAGTTCCTGCCGCCGACGACGGACACTGTTGCGGCCATCGCCGGGTACGTACGGGAGCATCGGATGACGGCTGAACCCTTCGACATCGCGCTATCGGGAACGCATCGTCCCGGCGAGGATGTTTCCAGCTGGCATCGCGAGCTCGAGCAGCCGGGGCAACCTGGTGGCGCGACGGTTGGATCCCGGAAAGCGGTATCGACCCCGAGGAGTGGTACCGGGACGTGCTCGAAGGCCCACCCAACCGATCCTCTAGAACTCCTGCAACCCGGGCGGTGGCGAAGTGGGTGGGTTGGGATCGAGCGGGATCCAGACCGTGAACGTGGTGCCGCCCGGTCCCCGGGCGGCGACCCTCGTGCTCCCGTTGTGGGCGGCGGCTATGTCCTGGACGATGGCGAGCCCGAGACCGAGGTGAGAATCATCTTCAGTTGTCGTGTTGCCGCGCTGATACCGCTCGAAGACACGATCGGCCAGCTCCGGGTCGATCCCCGGTCCTTCGTCCGAGACTCCAAGCCAGGCCCAACGGTTTCGCCTGCCTGAGCCGACGCGTACAGTTGCCTGCGGCGGGGAGTGTCGGATCGCATTGTCGACGAGGTTGCTCAGCGCCCGCTTCAGAGCAGCCCGATCCCCATTGACGGCTACCGGATCGCCGGAGACAGCCACCAACGAGACCGAGCGGGCAACGCCACTTGCCGTCATCTCGGACACCACCTCAGCTACCAGCCCATCGAGGTCGATCATCTCACGAGCCGCCACCCGTTGCCGATGCCGAGCCGTCGCTAGCAGATCGTCGACCAGCTCAGACATGCGTCCGGCGGTGCGTCGAACGATTTCTCCTGTGTGACGCCAGTCCGACGAAGGTGTCTCGGGATCCTGGAGGGCGACCTCGACGTTGGTCTGGATAACGGCCAGCGGGTTACGCAGATCGTGCGACACATCCGCGATGAACTCCCGCTGTCGCTCAAAGCCCTGATCGAGTCGGTCCAGCATCTGATCGAACGTGTCGGCGAGACGCCGCAACTCGTCGGGGGGACCGTCGAGACTGATCCGGCGAGACAGATCAGTTGCCTGGATGTCGCGGGCGACATCAGTGATGCGATGGATGGGGCGCAGAGTCCTGCCGGCGACGAACCAGCCGATAAGCAGGCTCATACAGAACAGGACGCCGAGAGCGATGAATGAGTAAGCCGACAGACGAGCCAGTGTTTGCTCGTTGACCAGTCGCTCCAGGCTCTCTACCTCGGTCATCTGTAGCTGCGCCAGTGTGACGATCTGCCCGTTTCTGATCGTGTAGGTGGGGGAGACCATCAGCTGGTTGAAGACCGGCTGGCGCTCCAGCGCCACCTTGAGCCCGAAGTAGATGGCGCCGACCACAAAGGCGCTGGCGCCGAACAACAGACCGGAGTACACAAGCGACAGCCGGAACCGGATCGACTGCATCCACTCGGGACGGTGGAAACCGCTCACGATGTCTCCCGCAAGCGGTATCCGAACCCGGTCACCGTCTCCACTGCATCCGCGGCGCCCGGCGGCGCTCAATTTGCGGCGCAGATTGGCGATCGTAACCCTGACGGTGTTGGTGAACGGATCTGCATACTCATCCCACACATGCTCCAGCAGCGTCTCCTGTGAGAGCACTTCGCCCCGGTGCGCCATGAAGAAGCGAAGTAGCGCATACTCCTTGGGAGTGAGATCCAGGTCTTCTTCTCCGAAGCGCGCCCGGTGTCTGATGTCGTCGAGACTGAGCCCTCCCACCTGGAGAACGACATCGCCTGGAGCGCTGTCACGGCGGAGCAGGGCCCTCACCCTGGCTGCCAACTCACCGAAGGCAAACGGTTTCACCAGGTAGTCGTCGGCACCGGCATCGAGACCGGAGATCCGGTCGTTGATGGCATCACGAGCGGTCAGCATCAGCACCCGGGGCTGCGGATCGGCGTCGGCGGCCACCTCACCACGGCGAATCATCCCGCAGATCGACCGGCCGTCGATGTCGGGCAGGTTCCAGTCGAGACAGATCAGGTCGTAGTCATTGGCGGCCAACCGATCAACGGCGGCATTGCCGTTGTAGGCGACATCGACGGCATAACGCTCGCGTCGCAAACCCCTGGCGATGGCGTCGGCCAGGTCAGCCTCATCCTCAACGACCAACAACCGCACATCTCTCAAGTTAGCGCGCTCTCCGGGCTATTACGGCGTTCGACAAGATCGCTGGGTCGCTCAGCCGTCGACCGTCACGAACACACCTATGCCCGGATCTCCTGTTTCATGAACAGCACGTAGGCAACCGCAAAACTGGCGACGGTGAGGGCAACCAACCCGACGATCTGTGGCCAGACCAGCAGCAGGCTCTGATCGAGCGAGAGGTCGGTGATGATCGCCCGGTCGAGTTGCTGGACGGTGACGACACCGACGGCTCTGACCTCAGGGTCGAGGAGTGCACTGGTGGCGTCGTCGTAGAGGGTGATCGGCGACAGGCGCGACAGGTTCTGTTCCACCTGGGCGTTGTGGAGCAATTCTGGGCCGGTGGCGTCGGCAGAGGCAGGAGCGATGACGTCTGCGAGGAGATGCACCAGCAGGGCGGCGAACAGGGCCAGCACCAGCCAGGTGGCGATCGCGACCATCGCAGAAGACGAGGCCCGGCGCATCGCTACGGAGCAGAGCATGGCAAAGCCAAGCCAGAAGCCCACGTAGAGGATCGCCACCATCAACCAGATGAGGAGCCTTATGACTTCGCTGAAGGTTGGCACGATGCCGAGTCGGAACATGCCGAGACCCGAGACGATCAGCACAAGAGTCGTCAACATGACCCCGATGACGATGAACCCGCCGACGAACTTGCCGTTGATCACATCGTCACGATGGATTGGTTGAGCGACCAGCCGTGGCAGTGTGCCTTGAGCCCGCTCCCCGTTTATCGCATCGAACCCGAATGCGATGCCGAGGATCGGGGCCAGGAACCCGATCATGGCGAAGAAGGAGAACGGCATCGGATCGGCCGAGATGGTGAACAGGCGCAGGAACAGCGAAGGAGTACCCGAAGCCTGCGGCGCCACATCACGGATCCCGGAGGCCGCCGAGTAGACGGCCCCGGCGGCGGCAAGTGAGAGGATTATCAGCAGCACGATGAACCGGGCCGATAGCAGATGATCTGACAGCTCCTTGCGGGCCACCACCTTCCATCCACGCGACCGCTGTCTCGTCACCACCGCGGTTGGGTACTCAGCGGCTGCTGACATGAGGGCTCTCCTGTTCGAAGAAGTGGTGGTAGATGTCGGCGAGATCGGCGTCTCGTCTACGCACCTGCCAAATGTCGATACCTCGCCCGGTGAGGGTGCGGACGATGGTCGGGATATCTGAGGCCGGTGCCGCTACCCGCCACAGCCCGCGGCCGTTGCCGTTGGGTGAGACCACCTGGGTGACCCCTGGTGCCCCCGCCAGCGCGGCGCGCACGTCCTCGGCCGCTCCGTCGGCACCGATCTCGACCGTTGCCGGGCCGTCGTTGTTGGCCAGTTCATCAGGGCGGCCGCAGGCGATGAGCTCGCCGCTGACGAAGATGCCGACGCGGTCGCAGACATCCTGGACCTGGTTGAGTAGATGGCTGGAGAGCAGGATGGTGACATCACGCTCGTCCGCGAGGCTGCGGATGAGTTGCAGGATTTCGATGACGCCTTCGGGGTCGATGGCCATTGTCGGCTCGTCGAGAATGAGGATCTCAGGGTCCTTGACCAGGGCATCAGCCAGGCCGAGTCGTTGCAGCATGCCTCGTGAGTAGGTTCCCGTGGCTGTGTCCGCCGAACCCTCTAGCCCCACCAGCGCGAGTAGTTCGGCCAGGCGGGGCTCGATTGTGTTGTGTGCCAATCCGTTGAGCCTTGCCGTGTATCGCAGGTTCTCGCGTCCGGTCATGGATTCGTAGAAGCCGACAGAGTCGGGTAGGTAGCCGACGACCCGTTTGACGTCCAGGGGGTGTCGCACCGGATCAAGGCCGGCGACGCGCACCTGGCCCGCAGACGGCTCGGCGAGACCGAGCAGCATCAGGATCGTTGTGGTCTTGCCCGCTCCGTTTGGCCCGAGGAGGCCGAATACCTCGCCACGCTCGATCTCGAGATCGAGATGGTCAACGGCGGTCAGATCTCCATAACTCTTGGTCAGGGCGGTAGCGGTTATGGCGTGGTTGCTTGCCATAGTGTCACCTGCGCCCGAACCGCTGGAAGACGACACCGAGACCGGCAACGACCACAACGATGAGGCCGAGGCTCACACCACCCCACAGCATTGACGTCTTGACCGTGGTCCTGAGGTCGAGGCTCGCCTGGACCTCAGGTGTCGACGACTGGATGGTGACTACGTAGTCGCCGGTGACCGCGTCCTGCGCCGGGGTGATGATGGCCTTGACCTGTGCCGAGTCGCCTGGGGCGACAGCGGCAACACCGGCGGGATCAAATGCGATGTCCCACCCCGACGGGGCGGTGGCGGTGAGTTGTACATTTTCGAGCGGCGCCGTTCCGCTGTTCACCAGCACGAGCGGGACCACGGTGTCGGTTCCGGCAACGACGTCTGCATTGAGCCGCTGGTCCGGGGTGGAAAGGACTGCCGAATAGCTGCCGGTGATCTCAACGCTGAGATCGGCACTCACGGTGGTGGTTGCGCTGACCGCATTGACCGTAATCGGATACTCGCCTGCGGGTGCGTCGGAGCGGGGAGTGACGTCGACCTTCATCTGACCTGATTGGCCCGCCGCAACGGTGAGGGTTGCCGCCTGCGACTCACCGGTTGGCTTGACGTCGATGGTCCATCCCGCCGGCCCGTCTGCGCCGAGCGAGAATTCAGCATCCTTTGGTGTCTGGTTGTCCAAGGTGAGGTCGAACGAGAACTTGGCGTCAGAGGCGCCACGCAGCGCCGGGAAGTCGGTGCCCAGGGTCGTGCTGCCACCAACGGCCTCGGCGACACGGAGATCGAGGTTCAACGTTGACCTCCCGGCCGCTGAGTCGGCTAACGCCGTGATCTTGTAGTCGCCCGCCGTCGCATCATCAGGCACCTTGGCATCGAGGCTGAGATGTGGCGAATTGGCCGAGTTGGCGATGACTTCGTCGACGACAAATCCGCCGCCGCTGATTGTGATCGGCCATCCGTCCGGCGCCTCGGTGATCGAGAGGAGATCCGATCACCCTCGGGAGCGATGACGGTGAGGGGAAATGACGCCGTCTCACCTGGCTCGACTGCGACGCCGGCGTACGGTGTCGAGAGCGTTACCCCCGTGGTTGCATCCTGGGCTACTGCGGGTAACACCGGGAGCGATAGCAGCGCTGCTGCTCCCAGCATGGGCAATGCGATGCGCCTCAGTTGCTTGAACACTTGGTCCTCCTCGAATACTCGCACCGTTAGGCGCGCAACATCCTGCCTATCTGTCCTCACGAATAGCCGATGCCGGATAAAGCCGCCGTAAAGGCGAGAGCGGTTGGCGCGGGTGGGGATCGAAGATCCGCTCACACCTCAACTGAGACTAAGTACTATCCGATATCCTGGTGTTACTGCTTTAAGGAAGTCATGGATCGATATCGCACGCCGACTGTCAGCCTTGCTGAGGCATATCACGTTGCCCAGCGCTGGCTGACCTTCCTGGGCGCTGTGCCGGAACAGATCACGGAGCCCGCCGATGGGATTATCGAGCTTCGCAGCCCGGGTCTGGTCACCCGTATCAAGTTCGACCGAAGCGCAGTCTCACCTTCGGCGATACTGGCAATGCTGAAGGCCACCGATGGTGAGCCGGTGCGACGTCTGCTGTTCTCTGTCACCGGTTTTACCGACGGTGCGAAGTCGTTGGGGGAAAGCCGCGGCTTCGGGCTGTTGGACATCGACGCAATCGGGGATGTCCACCCGCACACGACATTTGCCCGGAGCCTGGTCCCGAGTGAGCCGCTCGAGCCGGCATTCCTACATTCACCTGTCCCCGACCAGGAGCAACCGTCTGCGCAGATGAACCCGTTCGGCCCGGTCGAGGAGATCCCGAGCGAGTGGGTCGACTGTCCGCGGTGCGGGGTCACCCAGCACCACTCGGTCGAGGTGTGCGTCTCGTGCGGAGCCGACGTCTCGGCTCGCGGCCGGGTCGCGTCAAAACAGCCGGTTGGCGGAGGCCACGCACCTGCTCTGCGGCAAGCCCCGCTGTTGGGAATGCAACCGAAGGCCGCTTCCGTACCTCGCGCTCCCAGCGGTGGTCCACAGTTGCGTTGCCGCACCTGCGGCAGCTTCGACATCGAACTCCAACACGGCGATTGAACAGACCGTGTTTGACTGGGACCCGGAGATCTACTCCCGTTTCGACAGTCACCGCTCCAGACCTGCCATCGATCTGCTCGGCCAGGTCCAGCATCCCGACCCCCGTCTCATCTACGACGTTGGAACGGGTCGCGGGCAGATAGCCCGCCTGATGGCCGATCGGTGGCCAGAAGCAGTTGTAGTTGGCACCGACACGTCCGTCGAGATGCTCGAAGCCGCCGGTGCCACCTCGACCAGGGTCAACTGGGTCGAGCAGGACGTCCGGCAATGGGATCCGTCTGAGCTTCCCGACATCATCTACTCCAATGCCGTTCTGCACTGGGTACCCGATCATGATGAACTGCTGGTTCGGCTTGTCGAGTCTCTTCGCCCTGGAGGCGTGCTGGCGGTGCAGATGCCGCTCAGCTGGCACGAGCCCTCCCACCGGCTCATGCGCGAGATTCTCGCGAGCGGGCGCAATGGCTCTCCGCTTGGTCCCGATTCGCTCCGCGAGCAGATGGCCGATCCACCGGTCGCTTCGCCCGGCCACTATCACCGATTGCTCCGATCTATCGCTGATCGGGTCAATGTGTGGCAGACCATTTACTACCAGGAGCTGATCGGTCCGGATGCGGTGTTGGAGTGGGTCCGAGGCACTGCATTGCGCCCGATCCTCGAGGGGCTCGATCCCGTTGATCTCGAGCTCTTTCTGGCCGTCTACCGGATTGCTCTTGATGACGCATATCCCCCCGGTGCGGACGGGCGAACGATCTACCCGTTCCCGAGGGTATTCATGGTTGCGGCCAGAGGCCTGCAGAACTGAGTCCGATCGACCACTACACATCGTCTCACGGTCTTGTAGCTTGAGGTCAGTGCGATGCTCAGTGCCGGTGTTTGTTGTGCCGGTGGAAGGAGTGCCAATGGTCCTCGCCTACGATGCCGGCCCTACTGATGTTCCGCTGATTCACCAGACTATTGGTGACAACCTCGCGGCCACAGCTGCCCTCTATCCCGACGGGGAAGCCGTCGTAGTCCCATACCAACAGGTTCGTCTCACCTACGCGCAGTTCACCGCTGAGGTCGATCGCCTGGCGCGTGGCCTATTGGCGTTGGGGTTGAAGACGGGTGAGCGGATCGGTATCTGGAGCCCCAACAATGCCGAGTGGGTGCTCGTTCAGTATGCGACTGCGCGGATCGGGGCGATTCTCGTCAATATCAATCCGGCCTACCGGACCAGCGAGCTCGAGTACGCGTTGAATCAATCCGGTTGTCGTTTCCTGATCTCGGCACCCGAGTTCCTCACCAGCGACTATCGCAAGATGATTGCGGAAGTTGCTCCGTCGGTCCCTGCTCTGGAGAGAACGATTTTCCTCGGATCCCGGGATTGGGAGCAGTTGTTGGCCGGGGCGGAAACGGTTGCCCCGGGAGTACTCGAGGAGGTGTCGGCGAGGCTTGACCCGGGTGACCCGATCAATATCCAGTACACATCGGGCACAACCGGCTTCCCCAAAGGTGCCACGCTCAGTCACGTCAATATCCTCAACAATGGCTTCTTCACGGGCGAGATGTGTCGCTACACGAACGCCGACCGGGTATGTATCCCCGTCCCGTTCTATCACTGCTTTGGCATGGTGCTCGGCAATCTCGCATGCACAACACACGGAGCGACGATCGTTGTCCCGGGCCCACGCTTCCTGCCAGATGCGGTGCTCCAGACCGTCAGCGACGAGAAATGCACGTCTCTGTACGGTGTGCCCACGATGTTCATCGCCGCTCTCGAGCACCCGGACGTGGCCAACTACAACCTGTCGACACTCCGCACCGGGATCATGGCCGGGTCGCCGTGCCCGGTCGAGGTGATGAAGCGCGTCATCTCCGACTTCAACATGACCGATGTCACTATTGCCTACGGAATGACCGAGACATCGCCGGTGTCCACCCAAACCGCCCCGGATGACGATCTCGACCGCCGTGTCTCCACGGTCGGCCGGATTCACCCACAGGTCGAGGTGAAGATCGTCGATCCGGAAAGTGGTGTCACAGTCGAACGAGGAGACTCGGGGGAGCTGTGCACCCGCGGATACTCAGTGATGATCGGCTACTGGAACGATCCCGAGCGGACCGCCGAGGCGATCGACGAGGATGGCTGGATGCACACTGGGGATCTGGCGACGATGGACGACGCCGGGTATGTGAACATCGTTGGTCGGATCAAGGACATGATCATCCGTGGTGGAGAGAATGTGTACCCCCGCGAGATCGAAGAGTTCCTCTACACCCACCCCGATGTCGTCGATGCGCAGGTGATCGGCGTCCCCGACGTGAAATACGGCGAGGAGATCATGGCCTGGGTGACATTGCGGGAGGGATCACAACTCACCGAAGGAGCGTTGCGGGAGTACTGCAAGGGCAAGATCGCCCACTTCAAGATCCCGCGTTACGTTCGTTTCGTCCCTGAGTTCCCGATGACGGTGACCGGCAAAGTACAGAAGTTCCGGATGAGGCAGATGGCCATAGACGAGCTCGGGCTGGAGGACGCAGCCGGTATCGAGAGTGCCTGACGCTTCTCTTTCAGGTGGTCGAGCTATAGCTCGACCCGATCGTCCTTTGCTTCGTCGTAGTAGTCGAGGCGATGGACCGGTGCCACCAATGACGTCAACAGGTTCATCACATGGGCTGTGATTCGCTTCAGGAAACGGAAATACAGTGTTCGCGCCACGGCGTCGGAAGCAGGCCCATCTGAGTTGAAGGCCGCCTTGACGTTGTCGTCGAACTCGCTGAAGTACTTGTCAGCCTCGGCTATCAATTCGCGGGCACGCTCGGTGTCGCGTGCCCGGAACGCCTCGATAGCATCGTCGATCAATTTGCCGATGCAGTCGCGATACCTCGCCAGGTACTCGAAGTCCTCGGCCGTTGTGAAGTCGGCACCAAACTTGGCCAGGTCGTAGAGGTTCTTGGCGTAGTCGCCTACCCGCTCGACATCCTTGACAACGCTCATGTAGGCAAGAGTCTCGGCGAGATCCATGGTGGGGCTCACTGAAGCGTGCATCATGAGATCCCGCCGCACCTGTTGTTGTGCGAGGTTGATCTCTCGATCGGTCTTCTTCAGCCCTTTCTTGGTTGATTTCGACTTTCCGCCACCGAAGACAGCATCCATGGCTTCTTCGTAGTTCTGTCGAGCGTTCTGCATCATTTCAACGAGGGTCTTCTCGACCTCTTCGATGGTCGACTGACCTCCCTTAAAGAAATCAAAAACCACGTGACCTCCCCTATCTGAGAATCAGGATACCGACGAGCGGTATTACAACGAACATGGTGAATGTGTATCCGATTGCCAGCGACTTGCGCCGAATTGCGGTCTCGGCGAGTTTCCCGGCGAGCGTGACTGGTAGGTAGCGGATCTTCTTCCACGGATATATGAGAAGGATCCCGAGCACGTTGAAGACGGTATGCGTCACGGCGATGGTCAGCCCGTCGATTGCCCCGGTGCCGAGCGCGGCGAGCAGAGCGGTCACCGTCGTGCCGATATTCGCCCCGAGTGTGATCGGATAGGCGTTGCGCACGAGGAGGATCCCGGACGCCACAAGGGGAATCAGGATCGAAGTTGTGATGCTCGACGACTGCACCGCCATCGTCACCAACATGCCAACAATGATTCCCACCGTCCCACTCTTGGCGAGTGCCGCATTGAGAGATCGCTCAATGCGATTTGCCACCAGGACACGCATATTCTTGGTGATGAACGTCAGGGTCAGGAATATCAATGCAATCCCGATGATCAACAGGAACGTGGCAGCGACCTTGTCGTTGTTGACCCAACCGAGCAGATCCTCGATCCCACGGCCCCCCACTTCACTGCACCCTTGATCGGGCTGTCGAAGCTGCCCCGCCGACTCCACCGGCGATGGTTTCGGTGATCAACCGGGCGAGACCAGATATCGCCCCGGTCAACAGTTCGACCGGGAGGAGCACGGCAACAGCGATGATGTTGAAGAAGTCGTGCATCGTGGCTGCGGTGAACGCCCGTTTGAATTCCTCTGACTGGCGTATGTGAGCTAGTGAAACGATGGTGTTGGTGACCGTGGTGCCGATGTTGGCGCCCATGATCATTGGCACTGCTTGTGCGACCGGGAGCACTCCGGTGCCGACGAGGCCGACGATCGTCGATGTCGTCACCGACGAGGACTGGACTAGAACTGTTGCCAGGATTCCAACAAACAGACCGGCAAGTGGATTGGAAACACCCTGGAAGAGTGAGTCGGTAAAACTTGATCCCAGGCCTTCAATGCCGTTCTCGAGAAGTTTGACGCCGACGAGAAACAAGTAGAGGAGTGCAAATACCAGGACCCCCCGGGCCGGGCCGGATAGCTTGAGGCCGCTTCTCGCAGCGGTCTGAGTCTGGGTCCCCACTACTGCTCCTCCAGTAGCCGGCTGCCGTCTTCCGGCCGCCGTTGCAGGGATACTGGTGATGCGGGGACGTCGATGCAAGTCGACTCGAATGGCTTTGTGGCAGACTCAAACCTGTCTCCGCTTGTTGAGTGAGAGGGGACTGCAGCTGTAACCGGAGGAGTCCCATGCCGCACCGCACCATCATCGAGCCGTTCCGGATCAAGAGTGTTCAGGCAATAGACCTGCCGTCGGCTGACGAGCGGGAGCAGGCGCTTCAGCGTGCCGGCTACAACCTCTTCGGATTGCACGCAGATGAGGTGATCATCGACCTGCTCACCGACAGTGGAACAGGGGCGATGTCGGCCCAGCAGTGGGCGGGCATGATGCTCGGAGACGAGTCGTATGCCGGGGCGGTGCTCGTTCTACAAATTCGAAAAGAGCGTCAAAGACATCACCGGTCTCGAGTCATGTCATCCCGACCCATCAAGGCCGCGCTGCGGAACGCATCTTGTTTTCCGTCGCCGTCAAAGAAGACGATGTCGTCCCATCGAATACGCACTTCGACACCACTCGAGCCAACATCGAATATCAGGGTGCGGAGGCTCGCGATCTCGTCGTAGCGGAGGGCAGGGATCCGGGGTTGGTGCTGCCATTCAAAGGCAACGTCGATATCGAGGCATTGCGGGCAACGATTGCCGAAGTTGGGGTCGACCGAATCCCGATGGTAATGGTTACGGTCACCAACAACTCCGGTGGTGGGCAACCGGTGTCGATGGCGAACCTCCGTGAGGTGAGACAGGTCTGCGATGAGTATGGCGTTCCGCTCATCCTCGACGCGTGCCGCTTCGCCGAGAATGCCTGGTTCATCAAGCTGCGTGAAGACGGCTATGCCGACAAGACCCCACGCGAAATCGCCAGAGAGATGTTTTCCCTTGCCGACGGTTGCACGATGTCGGCGAAGAAGGACGGTCTGGCCAATATCGGTGGCTTCCTGGCACTCAACGAAAGTGAGCTCGCTGCGAAGTGCCGCAACCTGCTCATCCTCACCGAGGGCTTCCCGACATACGGTGGTCTGGCGGGATACGACCTCGAGGCGATCGCCGTCGGTCTCAATGAGGTGCTCGACGAGAACTACCTGCGTTACCGAATCCGCTCCACCGAGTACCTCGCTGAGAAGGTCTATGCCGCAGGTGTTCCCATCGTTCGACCCGCCGGAGGGCATGCTGTGTACCTCGACGCCCGGGCGTTGCTGCCACACATTCCCCCGCACCAATACCCGGCCCAGGCGCTCGCCGTCGAGCTGTATAGAAACGGTGGTGTTCGTGGGGTCGAGATTGGCTCGGTCATGTTTGGCAAGCCGAAACCCGATGGCACGGAGATACCCGCTGCGATGGAGCTGGTTCGGCTGGCGATCCCGCGGCGAACCTACACACAAAGCCATATTGACTTTGTTGCCGAGGTGGTCATCGATGTGGCCCTGAGAGCTTCGGAGATCCGTGGCTATCGCATCGTCGAACAGGCTCCGTGGCTGCGCCACTTCACTGCACGGTTCGAGTCGGTCTGAGCTCAGCTGGACGGGATTCCTAAACCAACGCATCGCTCAAGCGGAGCCTGAAATCAGCCGATTTCCTTCATTGACTCAGGAAGGTTCGGTTGAAAGCACCACGCACTCTCGTGATGTTGGGGCTGGCGTTGTCGCTGGCTCTCGCCGCTTGTGCTCAGGGGGAGTCTTCGAGGGGAGTCGCAGACCCATACGAGTTTCCCGCCGCGTTGATAGCCGCGGAAGGAGCATCGGCGATGGCCGCCCCTTCATCTGCAACAACCGTCCCGCCGATGAGCCAGCCGGAGGACGACCCCGATTCACCGCCGCTGGCGTGGGCTGCACGGCAGGCCCTCGCCGCCCCGGAAGTGCTGTCTCTGCCCTCATCAGAATTGCTCCCCGGCGTCGGTCGGCTTGACCCTTTTGTGGTCACCGATGACGGGCAACGACGGATGCTGCGTGAGGTTTCTGTCAGCGTTACGTACGACGCCGACGCTGGGCTCACAGTCGATCCTGCAGGCTGGTGGGTAGTCAATTACCCATTGGATAGGATCCGGGGCCTCGAGCTGTACAGGACAGACGAGATCGCCGAGTTGCTCACTGGACATTCGGCTTCCGAACTCACCAACTACTACTTCTACACCGCACCTGCTGGTGAGGTGGAGGCACCGAAGGACAGACAAGGGCCCGCGCCGATTGCGGTCACCCCGGGTCCCGACTTCGTTGTCAACAACCAGGACGCCGGAGCTTCCGACGACAATGACGGCTCCGCCGCACACCCGTTCCTCACTATCTCCGCGGCCGTTGCTCAGGCCGGGCCGGGGACCGTGATCCACGTTTATCCGGGCATCTACCACGAGAGCGTGGTTGTCGGAGCCGACGGAACCGCCGATGCCCCGATCACGATCGAGGGAATCCGGGGAGCATCCGGAGCTCTCCCGGTCATCACAGGCAATGATCCAATTCCGGCGGGTGCGTGGCGGGAGGTCGAAGGCGTCACAGGCGTATGGGAAACGGCTGCGTCTAGCGATCTGTCCGGGTCCTTGACGGTCGATGGCGAGCCGATGATCGAACGTGGGGCACCGTGGGCTCTGCAACCTGGGGAGTTTGCGGTGAGTGGTGCGGGCGATGCGTTCACCGCTCCCCGTTTCGACGGTGACATCAATGCCACGGAAGGAGCGGTCTACGACTTCGGTTCCAGCCAGTACATCTGGGAGCAGAGAGAAGCCGACAGCGGCGGGTTTGTGGATCTCGGGTCCGAGTTCGGTGAGAGCTTTGGTGGAGGTGTCTACTGGGGCTCAGCCTGGGTATATGTACGCAGGCCATCTGAGGCATCCGACTACGACTGGTATACAGACAAGTCCGGTTTCGGTCTTCAGGTCTCTGGTCCCTTCCGATCGGGCGGCATTGCCGGGGAGCCGCTCGCAAACCAGCCTTACCAATACAGGGTGTGGATCGATGGTGAGCTGCTGAACTCGAAGATATTCGGCACTAGTGACAACGGCGAAGCCGGGTTGCCTCACCCGGAGCTCGGGCTCGGCGTGTACGGCGAGACGTGGCGCGGCGTTGTCATGGATGAAGGGTGGCACCATCTCGTGTTCCAGTGGGACACGACGACTGCGAGCGGTACTGCCGACGAGATTCCCGTGTTCCGTTTTGGCATGCCAGAGATCATCGGCACGGCGGTCACCTCAGCCTCCAAGCCGCGGTCGAGTCGCTATATCCCCAGCGGCGAAGCTGTTGGCTACGTTTCTGAATTCCTGGTGCTCGGTCCCGTGCCATCGTCGTTCGACCCGACCATCTTTGTCAGACTGCCGGATGATGCCGATCCCAACGATTTGAACATCGATGTGGCCGCTCGATCGGGCCCGGTCGTATCCATTCTGGGGGACTTTGTCGAACTGCGCGGATTTGATGTGCGGGGTGGGGCCCAGCACGAAGGCGAAGCTCTCATCAGCGTCGGCTATCGGGGGATCGACCCTGTCGACGACGTATACGTCGAGGGAGCCGTAGTCGAGGGCAACACAGTCACAGGGAGCCAGCATACGGGGATCGGAGCCACGGTCTCGGGAGACATGGCTGTAGCTCCGATCGAGATCAGCAACAATTGGGTGGTTGATTCGGGAGCCGTGGGTATCTACGCATCCGGGCTGAGTGAGCGTCTCACAGCCAACACAATGAACGACTGGGCCCCGGGACGTACCCGGGTCACCGTCGAGCTGAACACGGTGATTAATAGCGGTTGGATTGGCTATGACCGGGTCGACTCGGTATCTGGGATCGAGTTCGAGCGGATGACCGGAAGCTCTATCGCCTACAACACAATCGAGGGCGGTGGCCCGGGGATCACGCTGCTCGGTGACAACTACGGGGTCCGCGTCGACGGGAACACCATCAGCGACCCCTTCGCCTGGGGTATCGGCATCGAGGCCAACCCCGGGCCGAACCTGGTTGCCAACAACCTGATCACCGGCCTGCGGGTGGGCGAAGGTTGGATGAAGGCCGGCATCCTCACCTGGGATTCTGACCAGACCTGGATTATCAACAACACAGTTGACGGGTTGTGGAGCATCGAGACCGGTTGGTTTGGCGACGTGGGCACGTGGGGCGCGGGCGGTCCCGAGAACTTTGAGCGTATGGACTATCCCACCTGGGACTTTCATACGTTCCGGCGCAGCTACATCAACAACCTGCTTCTCGGCAACTACCTCGGCGGTGTCGAGAACTACCTGGGTGATTGGGGCGAGTCGGACACCTTCAACGCCAACTACCGCGAGGTGCCCGCCCCCGACCCCTTCGACTACTTTGATGATGGGGCTGAGAAGGCTGACCTGCGCTACGACTTCATTGATCGGGAGCACGGCGACTACAGGCTCGAGGACTCATCGGAGCTCAACAGCCAGGGTGTTGTCAATCTGACTTCCCGGCTGGTATCCCTCGATTTGCTCGGCCTGCCGCGGTTCCTGGGCGACGGCACATCGGTTGGCGCCTACCGTGCCGCGCCTGACATCAATTCGGGCATGACGGTGGTTGAAGCTCTACTCACCAACGGCACTGCGGTGAGGCTGGGAGGCTAGAGACCGCCTGGTCTGGTGCTAGCCCAAGCCCCGGCTGTCTTGCTTGAGAGCCGTATCCACCGACAGTGCGGACGCGATGACCATTGAGCGCAGCGGCTCTTCCAGCTTGCGGTGGATCTGGAGTACGTAGTTGTCGGCTGTGGTGAACATGGTCTTGGCAAGGCCTTCCCACGTCTTGGTGATGCGGGCGACCTCGTTGCCGGTGCTGTCCTGGATGCTGAAGTTCCACGCACGCCAGTTCTCCGCCTTGATTGCCCCGACTTCGCTCCCGCCTGCCTGAAGCCCGAAGCCGATCTTGCCAAACACGTTCTTCTGGACAATCGATCCGATCGGGCGGCCGGAACTGTCGGAGATCTCCAGCCGTGACTTCACGATCTTGGCCGGTCTGGTGATGGACAGCAGGACGTTGCCGCTCATGTCGACGATCTGGAAGCTGTGGGTGAGGAACTGGTCGACGCTCCCCAGGAAACGCAGGGCCTTCTTAACTGCGCTTTGACCAACCTGACGGATTGCGCCGATCTGGTTGCCGTTCTGGTCGTAGACGGCGTACTCGGTGTTGACCTCGATAAGCTTTGCCTTCTGGTTGACCACCAGTACCGGCTCGGTGAAGATGGTCCCGCCGCCACCAGCGGTCCCGGCGAGCCCGGCTTGTTCGGTGACCTGTCGTTGTACCTTTGCCGCGCTCTGCTCCCCGGTCGGAACATGTGACCCGGAGGGTACGTCGGTGGTCTCAACGGCGCCGTTCATGACACGGTCAGTCCATTTCGCCCCGTCCCAGTAGCGCTTCTCGTGCTTTCCGGATGGGTCTGGGTACCAGTTGGGTGCGGGCGAATCATTCATGACCTGAGGCTACACGCCCGCAGGCCGCACCCGACGGCATCGTGTGGGTGCGGCCCGCGGGCCGGGTAGTAGCCGTTCTTGCTCGTCGTGCAGAGTCAGGGCCATCCATATGTCACTGATGGCTCCGAATCGGTCCTGTGAGAGAGAGCATGATCATTCTCGAATCTCCTTCCTGTCTTCCCCCGGAGGGGTGTTGTCTGCTGTGGACCGGTCACTTCATCCGGATTGCGGCGACAGCTTCGTTCATGTGTGCGATCTGCCGAGCGTCGGCATCTTCGATCCAGCGCGCTTTGCGGCCGGGATCGACGCCGTGACGTGCGCAGCACATTGCTGATGCGGGCGATAGGTGCTTTCACCTTTCCCCTCCTTTCTTCTGTTTGGCGACGGAAGCAGCCGGGATCTGCAGACTGCGATGGGCCGTGTATGTGTGCAGGCAACAGGTCCCGGCGGCTTTGTCGCCGTGGACGTCTCTGGTACGTCCGGCAAACTCGAGCATTTCGCTACTCGAGAGAATCCGGAGGATTCTCCGAGCGACCGAGCCCTCGAGGTCGCCGTGGAGCGGGAAGGAGTCGAACCTCCTGGAACCCCCGTAGTGAGTCCGCCCCGGTGGTGCCGGAGGGGCGGGCAAGAAGAAAGCCGCCCCAAGGGCGGCTCCTCGTGAACGATATGTGCGGAGAGACAAATCCTAGATGGATGTCACCCCGGTGTTCCGAGGAGCCTTGCTGATGAGCCCGGTGCCCGTGGCACCGACGCCGCGCAGACGCGGAGACACGAGCCGGTAGCTGCCATCAGCGGTGAAGGTGGTGATCATCATTTCGTGTCTCCTTTCTCCTCGAAACCCTGAAACTGAAACGCCGCAACGCCCCAAACAAGGGGTGTCACGGCCTGGGAGCAATGTCGCATACATGTATGGCCGTGTCAAGGACTTTCTCTATTTCGGGACTCTAAATGTGGCGGGACGGGCGACTACTGCGCCGTCCAGCCACCGTCCACCAGCAGGATGTGGCCCGTCACCATCGCTCCGGCGGGCGATGCCAGATAGATGACCGCCCCGGCGACGTCGGTGGTCGTGCCCACCCGGCCGATTGGCAAGCGATCCAGGACCCCGGCCAGGTATTTGGGGTCGTCCAGACGCTCGGCGGTGCCCGGTGTGTAGATGAAGGTCGGCGCCACCGCATTCACCGTCACTCCACGATGCGACCACTCCAGTGCCAGTACCTTTGTGAGCAGGTTGACGCCACCCTTGCTCGCCGAGTAGACCGCGTGCTCACGTATCCCGACCACGCCTGCTTGCGAGCTCATGTTGACGATGGACCCCGAGCCCTGTTCGAGCATGATCCGCCCTGCTGCCTGGGCGCAGAAGAACAGACCCTTCAGATTTACCGACATCATCTCGTCCCAGTCATCCTCCGTCACCTCCTCCGCAGGATGGTTGGCACCGAGGCCGGCGTTGTTGACCAGGATGTCGAGAGAGCCCATTTGTTCCCGGATCTGGCGGAGCACAGGCTCGATCTGGCCGACCCTGGCGACATCGAGAGCCACGGCGATGGCTTCGCCCCGGGCGGCTGTGATTTGGGTGACCAGATCATCGAGTGCCGAAGTGTCACGCGCCGCCACGACAACACGGGCACCCGCGGCAGCTATGGCGAGCGCAAGATCGTGTCCGATGCCCTTGCTGGCTCCGGTGACTACGGCCACCTTGCCGTCGAGCCGGTAGTCGGGGGAAACGGTGGGTTCACTGGTCAACGTCGGCCTCCTCGAAACAACACGCCCTTCCCCACATTGTTGCAGCCCTCACCAAACCCGATCCGGCGGTAGTCTCGCGGCATGCTTTCCTTTGATTCCTATCTCGCTCTCTTCGACGCCGATGCTCACTTGCTCGCCGCAGCCGCGGCGGGGGGCCTCGATCCTGAGGTGCCGTGTTGCCTCGGGTGGACGGTTCGTGATCTCGTCATTCACACCGCCGGAGTGCACAGCCACAAGGCCGACCTCATCTCGGGCGGATGGGTAGAAAAGCCGCCGCCACGACTCGAGATGCCCGATGGAGTAGACCCTCTGGAGTGGTATCGCCGGGAAGCGGCCCGTCTGTATCAGGCCCTCGCCGGCGCCGATCCGGCGGCTCCGGCCAATACCTTCGGGCGGGACAAGACGGTGGGGTTCTGGTACCGACGCATGGCTCACGAGACGGTCGTGCATCGTGTCGACGCCGAGCAAGCCCACGGATACGAGAGCACTATCGATCCGGATCTCGCTCTTGACGGTGTCGCCGAGTTGTTCGACGTCTTCATATCCGGGCATCCATCGTGGGCAGGCTTCCGACCCGCAGACGATGTTGTCCGTATCGAGGTCGAGGATCAGGCGTGGACTGTTCGCCTCGGCAAGTTCGTCGGTTCGAAGAACGGGGTCGACTACGTCGTCCGCACGACGATGCTGGAACCCGACGCCCGACCTGGTGCCGTGATCACCGGCGAGCCGGATCGGGTGTATCTGTGGATGTGGGGGCGGGCACCGGTCGCCGATGTGACCGTCGCCGGGGATGGTGATGTGGCTGATAGATTCCGGGCCACCTGCGCTCATCGGCAGGTGCAAGGGAGCGCCCGGTAACCGACATCCGAATTCGTCGCCCGAATCGACGACTCAATGCCGTATATATGCGCCGCGGACGTCAGTCATTTCGCCGTTTGAGCTCGAAGACGATCTCGATGAATACCTCGGCCGTCATTTGCTGTCCGGGCCGACTTACCTTCCGTTCCAGTGCCGTCGAGATCTTGTTGGCGAGCTTGAGACGCGCCGTCCGATCGAGGCTGGCTCGTCTCGCGAGAAACTGGCGCATCACCGCTACGTCCTCATCGGTCACCGCGCTCACGTCCCAGCCCTCTGGAAGCCGGAAAGGTGGTGGCTGATCGTCTGCGAACACGCCGGCACCCGGTTTGGGCTCGGTCACGACCACCACCCCGGCGGCCAGATCCCCGAGACGCTGGTTTTGTGACGTTGCGAACACGCTGATGATGCCGATCAAGTAGAACGAAGGGAGGAAATCCACGAGCCTGATCAGGTTACGAATCACCGAATCGACTCCTCTGGCCGGGGCGCCGTCCGTCTTGACGATTCGAAGTCTGAGTAGTCGCTTCCCCGGAGACTGTCGTCGGCCGATCGTTTCAAAGACCATGTGGTACCCGAAGAAGAGAGCGAATGGCATGGCAATCTGGAAGATTCGGATGGCGGTTCCCGGCGTTGAGCCAAACGGAAGAACCGCCACGGCGATGAGTACGGCAATAATGAGCGTGTCGACAATCGCGGCAGCAGCGCGGGACCCGAGACCGGCGAGTGTTATCGCAAGGTTGAGGCCCTCGGGCGTAGTGATCTCGATGCGGTCGGTATCCATGAGGCAGGCGTGAAGATAGGCACATTTACCAGTGAGCGCCAGGAAGACTGGACCCAACTCGAGGGGCTGGTAGCCAAAGCGCGGGGGCGGCCGGACCGCCTACCTGCGTCCGACGTTCTCCTGCTCGGCAGACTCTATCGGGCGGCGGCCGCAGATCTGTCGCGACTTCGTTCCAGTCACCCGGACCACCCGGCTACACACCAGCTCGCCGGGCTGGTGACAGGAGCCCGTCCGCTTGTGTACCGGTCGGATTCACGACGGGGAAACCCGATTCGGTTCATGACGACGACCTTCTGGGAGATCTGCACTGACCGCCCCGTGTTTCTTGCTCTGGCCGCTGCGCTCCTGGTCGCGTTTGGTGTTCTCGGCTGGATCTGGGCCACCGTCGACACGTCTGCCGCAGTGGGGATCGTGCCTGGTGAATTTTCCAGTGCGCTCAACCCCGATGGCGGCACGAGCATGGGTGGGGACCTCGGCATGCAGGCCGAGTTCTCGGCTTTCCTGATCACCAACAACGTGACGGTGGCGATCCTTGCTTTTGGCGTCGGCATTCTCTTCGGCGTCGGGACCGTGTTTGTCCTTGCGCAGAACGGTCTCATGCTGGGCGTCGTGGGTGGCGCTCTGGTTTCCGGTGGTAATGGTGGTTTCTTCGTCGAGCTTGCCGCAGCGCACGGACTGCTCGAGCTGTCGTGCATCGTTGTGGCGGCGGCTGCCGGCCTCCGTCTCGGTTGGGCACTGGTCCACCCCGGCAGTCGGTCGCGACGAGCCGCCCTCGCTGCCGAAGCGCGACCGGCGGTGCTGATGACGGTGGGCATCATGCCCTGGCTGGTCGTTGCCGGGATCATCGAGGCGTATGTGAGTAGGCGAGGTCTGTCCGCTCTACCCGTCTCGATCATCGGGGTGGTAGTCGGCGGTGGGTTCTGGTTTTTGATGTGGTTGCGTCGGGCACCCGGCGCTACACGACGGCACGCTGTTTGAGAGCGAGGTACGCCTGGACCGCAGCAGCCGGAAGGGAACCGGTGGCTCCCTCGATCACAGTGATGCCGCGGTGCCGGAGACGCTTGACCGTATTGCGATGCGTCCGCAGAGCATCGAGCGCTACGACCGTGCGGTACGGTGCTAGTTGGTCCGTTCCCGGGTTGATGACCGCGTTGCGCAGATCGTCGTCCCGCACGTACGCAACAACCACTGCGTGGGTTCGTGACAAAAGCGGCAGAGCTTCGAGCAGCGGAGCCGAAGCGGTCTCTTCGAATAGGTCGGTGAATACCACCACGAGGGAGCGTTTCGACTGTGCTGTTGCCCGGAACGCTATCTCGTAGTCACTCTCGACCGGCTGAGGTTCGAGATCGTAGATTGCCTCGACCACGTCGTGTGCGCCGCGGCGTTTCGGTGGCAGCGCCCGGATGATCCGGTTGGAGAAAGCCACGACACCGCAACGATCACCCAGGACGTCTGCGGTGTGAGCGATTGCGGCGGCTGCATCGATGGCCACATCGAGTCGGGTGTGATCCTCGATCGGTGCCGTCATCAACCTGCCCCCGTCGATTACACACATGACATCGCGGTCCTGGTCGATGCGGTAGCTATTGGTCATCGGTTTGCCGGTGCGCAGCGTTGCCCGCCAGTTGACGTGACGGATGTCGTCGTCGGGGGTGTAGTCACGGATTGACTCAAACTCGGTGCCGATGCCCATCGGTCCCCGTCTGCGCCAGCCAACCCCGCTGAAAGTACCGGAGGCAACGGCGCGAGCGATACGCTTGGCCCCCGTCACATCCGGGTAGACAGTCACCGCATGGCTGCCGCACACCTCGCGATCGCGCACGGCGAGTCCGAGGGGGCCGTAGCTGCGCATGACCGCCGGCGGGAGCTCGTGGCGGCCGCGCCGTTTTGCGGTCAGGCTTGTGGACAGCTCGCCGGTTCCCTGCGAGACGTCTAGACCCAGATCGGATACCGATGGCTGACGCAACCGGGTGGTTGAGGCCCACGGGCCATGTGCCGTCAAGCGGAATTGAACCGGGTGTGATCTCTCCAGCAGGGGTGGGACCTCACGTGTAGCGTCAGGTTTCCTGCGCAGCTGCCACACATCGACCGCATACCCGGCTCCAACTATCGCTACCACGATTGTGCCGACGGCCGCGCCAAACGCGATTAGGGATGCTGCCGCAATAGCGAGCAGGTATGCCAGGCGCGGCGTCGGGGTCATTTCGGTACCGGCACCGCCGCCACCGCTGCTTTGATGGCGTCGGTCGTCTGATAGCGGTCGATCGAAGCGTCTGCTGTCAGTACCAGTCGGTGGCTGAGCACGGGTTGTGCTTGCGCTCGAACGTCGTCGGGGGTGACAAACTCGCGCCCTTCGAGAAGGGCGCGTGCCCGGGTGGCAGTGATTAGGTGGACGGCAGCTCGCGGGCTGGCTCCGAGCTCGACGCTCGGCAGGGAACGGGTCTGTCTCACCAGCTTCACTGCGTACGCCGCCACCTTCTCGTCAACCCGCACCGACTCGAGCGAGCGTCTTGCTTCCAGCAGGTCGGTGGCGCCTGCTACCGGCTCGATATCTTCCAGTGCAACATCGTCGAGACCATCCCGCTTCATGACGACAATGTTGACTTCATCGGCCTCCGAGGGGTATCCAACGTCGAGCTTCATCATGAAACGATCGAGCTGCGCTTCGGGGAGCGGATATGTGCCTTCGTACTCGATCGGATTCTGTGTGGCGATCACGATGAATGGATCCGGCAGAGGGTGGCTGGTGCCGTCTACCGTGACCGATCTCTCCTGCATTGCTTCGAGGAGGGCGGCCTGGGTCTTCGGTGGTGTGCGATTGATCTCATCGGCAAGGATCGTGCCTGCGAAGAGCGGCCCGGGACGGAACTGCAAAGCCCCGCCGACAAGTGCCATGGTGCCTGTGATGTCGGAAGGCAGCATGTCTGGTGTGAACTGGATCCGTGAGAACTCCAACCCCAGGCTTCTGGCTATCGCTCGCGCAGCCAGTGTCTTGGCTGTCCCCGGTGGTCCTTCGAGTAGAACATGACCGCCGCTGATGACGGCCGTCAGTATCCCGTCCACGAGATAGTCCAGCCCGACTACGGCCGTTGCGACAGCCGTCGCGACGCGGTTGCGAAGGTCGTTCACAGTTGCTCCTTATTGACGAGTTGCGATAGCAGAACGGATTTGGCGTGGATACCGTCCTTCCGAGATGAGGTGGAGAGAGCCAGCTCGGCAGTATTCCGATCGACGCCGCTGGCAACCGCGGTATCGACCGCTTCCGGCGACCCCGGTGTGATCCCGCGGCGTCTCAACTCCCTCACGATCGCTTCGTCGAGAGTGGCTCCTGCATCGGGATCCTTGCCGGCGGCAAGGGTGATTGCCAGCGCATCAACGTATGCCGACCGCGGGGGCGGCAAGCTGCGGTCGGCCGCCTCGATTGGGCCGAACCGTTTACCTCTTGCCACCAGCCAGATGACGGCGGCGGCGGCCAGAATGACAAACGCCAGTTTCCAGCGATCCGGGAGGGCCGCCAAACCGGTCGGTCTCGTGAAACCGTGGGCGTACTCGATGAACCGTACCGTACCGGTCTTATCGCCGATTGCGTCGAGGGCGAGCAGCGCGTGATCGGCCTGGTCGATTTTGTTGTTCTCGACAATGGTCGCGTCCGACAGTGCGACCACTAGCCCTTCAGCTCTGGTTTCCATACCGGCGAGGACGCCGTCCTGATTGGCGACCATCGGAAGCAATGAGCCCGGATCGGCCCACACGGTCTCTGGAGTAGCTCTGACCACACCGTGAAATGGGCCGATACTCAGCAGACGTGTGGCGATGGCGTCTGTGGCAGCCGTATTGCGGGGAGGAACAGACACGATGCCGTCGAGGTCAGACTCGATGGCGACGAATCGCCCGCCTGACGAGATGAACTCGTTGAGCGCCGCCAGGTCGTCGGGTTCGAGCGTGCCGCCTTGCACCAGCACCACGACGTCCTCAGGTCCCGGGCGGAGTTCCGCAACAGGGCGCCGCATCCGGGATACTTCGTAGCCGTTGCGCTCGAGCAGGTCGGCCAGAGCTGCGGTCCCTGCGCTGTGTGTGGCGTAGGAGGAGCCCCGTGGCCCGTCCTGCGGTTGTGGTGGGGTGGCGGATTGGAACAAGCCCGCGATGGTAGTCCACCCGCGACGATCAGCAGTATCAGCCCGCTTCGGGATCGGAAGAGTCGTTCGTCGTTCATTGCTTCTGAAGCCTCGTGCCGAGAGCGTCCCACGAATCCCGCGCTTGGGTGACGTCTTCGCCGTGTGCCTCGGCGCCACCGTATGCGATCTCATCGAACCTATCGAGAAAGTCGTGGTCCTCGGCAAGAGGCCGAACGGTCGCGCTGGAGGTCACTCCGGCGTCGCGAACTACGTTCAGTCCCTCGAGAAGGTGTGACCCGTCGATGAACAGCAGGCGTACGGCACCGGAGAAGTCGCCGGAGGCTGCGGCCGCTTGCGCCTGCGACCGGTAGTCAACCTCGGTCACCGTCGGCGTAGATGCCTGCCCAACATGCATGGGCCGGTCGACCAGACGATCGAGAATCAGGAATGCGGCGAGGAAGACCAATCCGAGCAGGATGATCAGACCGATACCCTGCGTCGCCGAGTTGGAGAAGGCGCTCTCTACGAACCTGGCGATCCTTGCGAGGATCCCGACCCCCGATGCTGCTTCGGCCGAGTACGGCGGATTGGAGACGATTTCGTCGGCCTGGGCCCGCAAGGTGTCGGCGTCCAGTTGTCCCTCCGGACCTTCTGCGACATGTCCCAGGGTGGTCAACCGGTTCTTGACGTCGGCAGGGGCCCCATCGAGGATCCGGGAGATGTCGATCGGTTGACCATTGATCGACGTGATATCTGCAAGCGACTCAAAGTGATTGGACTCGACGGCCCCGGCAACGAGTCGTGTGAAGTCGTCGGTTGACACGTCGACTGCCAGCGCCGATGGCGTGTTGCTCAGCCAGGAAATCAACGCCACAGAGACCATGAGCAGCCGGAGTGGACGGCGCATTGGTCCCTACCAGGGGACCGGTGGTGGCGGTGGTGGTTCGTCCTCGATCGCATCGCCGAGCTGCAGTTGCATATCCAGTCCCTCTCGACGAACCCTGCCATCGAAATACACAATGGTCACGATGGGGGCCAGGATCATGAGACTGATGGCATTACCCATGAGCTCCAAGCCCAATGTAAGTGCCACATAGGGGACGGGCGATTCGACGTTCAGGAATGCCGATACCACGAGAGCGCCGAGCCCGAGTGTGAGCACCCCGATAATGGCGACTCCGACGGCCAGCGAGCCGAGCACCCTCCAGAAGCGGCCCTTGACAAGCTCCCGGGAACGCCCGACTGCTTTCGATGCCTGGAGCCTCTCGTACCAGAAGGCTGGTGCCGCGAGGCTGTATACGGTGAACCAGGCAATAGCCGCTACCACGACCAGTAGCGCGCCGCCCGCACCGAACGGGGCTCCGGCAATTGATGCCCCTAGCAAGACGCCGATTGCGTACATCCCCAGCAGCAAGGTCAGGCCGATGAATGGCAGAAAGCGGCGTCTGCTGGCTGAGAGAATGCTGCCCGCAGTCTCCTCCTGGTTCATGTAGAGCCTGGTGGAGAGGTGGACGAGAACGCCAAAGCAAAGCAACTGGGCGAGCCTCGACAGCAGCCCGAGCAGTACGACGGTCGTGTTGTAGCTATCGGGATTGTCGACGAAGAGAAGCCCGTTTCGGATGAGCACGATCTGCGAAACCATGAACCCACCGAGAATGACAACGGGGACAATCAAGAAGCCGGCGGTGATCTTGAGGTAGGCCCCGAGATTTTGCCGCAGCAAGCGGAAGCCGGCATCGAGAGTCTCGCCGACCCCGAGTGGTCGAAGGTCGGGTGGCGTTGATTGCTCTGGTGTCATCGATTGTCGAGGTTAGCGGCTCCGATATCGGCAGCCGTTTGTTGCCGACCTGCAGTCGGTCGGGAACGTGGCTCGTCATGTCGTCTCTGCAAAGGGCCCGACATCGCATTGATCGTCCCCGGTTACCCCTACGGGTATGTCAGGGTCGAATCAGGGGCACACCCGATACTGCGGGTGCGGTTGTGCACACATAATCGTGACATGGAGTTCTTGGTTCATATCATCGAGTTGGGCAACGCGGCCGGGCTGGTCTCGGTGCCCATGCTGGTCGGCGGGATGCTGCTCACTTGTGTGCTTGTGTCCGGTCTCGGAGGCCAGATAATGACGTGGTGCGAGGAACTCAACCTGTGGCTGCGGGTGCCTGTTGCGAAGACAGCCGTCACGACCGAGAAACTCACAATCCCGCGGAGGGAATCTCATGTTGCTGTTCCTGATCTGGCTGTTGCTGGCAATCGTTGCCTGGCCACTCGCCCTGCTGGCACTCGTTTTGTACCCGCTCGTCTGGCTACTCAGTATTCCGTTGCGGATCATCGGGATTTCCGTGCGTGGCGTGTTCTCGCTCCTCGAAGCGATCGTGCGATTGCCGGCGCAGGTGTTGAGCGGCCCGCGGACAGTCTGAAACGGCGTCAAAGGTTGCGGGACTCCGGGGTAGGCTGCCCGGGTGCGCGTTCACCTGATTCGACACTCACTCACACCCGAAACCGGCAAGCGGTTGTCGAGCAAGGATTCCAGCATCGGCCTTTCGCCGGATGGGAATTCGCTGGCCGAGGCTCTTGGCCGGGATCTAGCAGAGATCCCGTTGGCGGCCATTTACACGAGCCCGCATCGACGTTGCGTCGAGACCGCAGCCGCCATCGCAAGAGGGCGCCGGCTCCGTCCCCGCATCGACAAAGCGTTCGTCGAAGCCGACTACGGCAACTGGCTCGGCCGACCGCTCAAATCTCTCTACCGCCTCAAGGCATGGCAGGAGCTCATGGTCTCGCCTTCGCGGTTCCGCTTTCCTGAAGGCGAGACATTGCAGGAAGTCCAGGCCCGGTCTGTTGCCGGCGTAGAGGCCCTAGTCCTCAAGCATTCTGGTGAGTCGATCGCGTATCGCTAGCCACGGGGACGTCATCAAGGTGATCCTGGTGCACTACCTGGGGATGCCGCTTGATCTTTCCAACCGAATAGACCCGCTGCCGGCCAGCGTTTCGATTATTGATATTCCGCAGACTGGAATACCGCGGGTACCGGTGATGAACTACACATCCGACACCGGGAGATGGCGATGAGCAAGGTCGATCGCTTCGCATCCGGAGCGCTGGGTGAGCCGGGGAACAGGCTGTTTCTGCTGGAGGTAGAGGAAGGGGTCACCACGACGGCTTATGTTATCGAGAAGCTGCAGGTTGAAGCCCTCGCTGAGGAGGCGAAACAGTTGCTGAGGGAGCGCGGTCTGATCGGTACGGGACTCTCGATCGACCCCGGGGACGTCCACGAGTCAACACATATTGCGTTCCGCGTGGGCGGGATGCAGCTGGTCCTCGGCGACGACGCTGATTTCGCCGAGCTCATCCTGTTCTCGACCGAGGAGGATCCGCCGGCGCGATATGAGCTGAGTCTTCCACAACTCGATGCCTTTGCCAGGGAAGCCGTTGTCGTCGTAGCGGCCGGTCGGCCGGAGTGCCCTCGCTGCGGGTTGCCGATGGACCCGGATGGCCACAACTGTCCACGTAGCAACGGTGACCTGCGCGGGCACCGTCCTTGAGGTGAGCTGGGACCCGGTCATAACAGAGGTGATAGGGCGCTTTGTCGATGCCTCGAATGCGACATTGCTGGCCGGGACTGCCGATGGAGGTCGAGTCGTCTACAAGCCGACCGCCGGGGAACGCCCGCTGTGGGACTTCCCTGTGGAGACGCTTGCCGCCCGTGAGGTGCTCACCTACGAGACCGCCGCCGCCCTTGGCTATGACATCGTTCCCGAGACGGTCCTCGGCGATGGGCCATACGGTCCAGGCGCCATCCAGCGTTTTGTCGAGTTAGATCCCGAATTTGACCCTGTTGGCCCTTGTCGAGGCCGGTAGCTCCGAGAGATGGCCGATCGCCGTGCTCGACCTCGTCACCAACAATGCCGATCGCAAGCTGGGTCACATCATCTCGGATGGGCAGAGGCTGCTCGGGATAGATCACGGTCTGACCTTCCATCCTCAGGACAAACTGCGCACCGTGCTGTGGGTATTCAGCGGTGAGCGCATACCGGATCAGGATCTCAGTGCGCTGGCGAGATTGCAGGAGGCGGTAGCAGGCGATCTGGGCGATCGGGTGCAGAACCTGCTTGGCGCTCTCGAGCGTCGGATGCTGGCGGCAAGGGTCGATGCGCTGCTGGCCGATCCCATCCATCCCGACCCTCCAACCGACCGCCCGGCGGTGCCGTGGCCACCGTATTAGGATCAGCCCGACGAAGTGACACGGGTCCCCCGGGGCGATCGCAGTTCCCGGGGTCTACGGAACGGGGCCTAAGAGCCTGAGGCCAGTGCGATCACGGTGTCGCCGGGGGTTGTATCACGCGGTGGCTCATTGTTGGTTGCGGTGATCACCTGGACCCGGCCGCTCGCCTTGACCACGAACAGGATGGTGAGGATGTCCGCTGATGTGACGTGTTCGTGAGCGATGTCCGGCTCGGTGCCAACCTTGATCCGTCGGACCTCTCCTCCGGCCTCCAGCAGGTCGTAGATCGACTGGTAGCTCCATTCGCCTC